>JBCDJN010000006.1:0-94276 GCA_039414355.1 Planctomycetota bacterium
CCACGTACTGGCTCGAAGGCCACGCCGACCGCGTCATCCAGCATCTTTGCTGGGACGGCTGCATGTTCCCGAACCAGCGGCTGCGTGACCCGGCAACCTGGGAGGCGGTGCTCGACGTGATGCTTCCGGTCCGCGATTCGCAGTCCGTCGAAACGGCTCCGGAGGTGATCGCATGACGGAGGCGCTTCGCATCGGGCTGATTGGTTGTGGGTTCATGGGCCGAGCGCACTCGAACGCCTACAACCGGGTGGCAAACTTTTTCGATACGCCGATCAAGCCGCGTCTTGCAGCGGTTTGCTCCCGCGACGCGGCCGTCACCCAGGCGTTCGCTGACAAGTGGGGGTACGCCTCGACCGAGACCGACTGGCGTAGACTGATTGGGCGCGACGACATCGACGCGGTAGACATCTGCGTCCCGAATAATCTGCACGCCGAAATAACGTCTGCCGCGGCGGCCGCCGGTAAGGCGGTGCTGTGCGAGAAGCCGCTGGCGATGAACGCCGCCGAAGGTGAGGCGATGTGCGAGGCCGTCGAGGCCGCGGGCGTGCCCAACATGGTTTGGTACAACTACCGCCGCGTGCCGGCAGTGATGCTCGCGAAGCAACTGATCGACGAAGGCAAGCTGGGACGCGTCTACCACTACCGAGCCAACTTCCTGCAGGACTGGACCATTGCCGAGGACCTGCCCCAAGGCGGCGCCGCCCTGTGGCGACTCGACTCGGCGGCGGCCGGCTCGGGGGTGACCGGCGACCTGCTCGCACACTGCATCGACACGGCGATGTGGCTCAACGGGCCGATCGACGATGTCTCGGCGATGACCGAGACGTTCGTCAAGCAGCGGGTGCATCAATCGACCGGCGACGTTCAGCCGGTCACGATCGACGACGCCTGCGCGTTCCTTTGCCACTTTGAGAACGGCTCGCTGGGGCTCTTCGAATCAACCCGCTACGCCCGCGGCCACAAGGCGTTGTACACGCTCGAAATCAACGGCCAGCACGCGTCGCTCCGCTGGGACCTTCACGACCTGCACCGGCTGGAGTACTTCAGCCACGCCGATGAGGGAAGGCTGCGGGGCTGGCGGTCGATCCACGTCACGGACCACGACGGCAGCCAACCCTACATGGACAAGTGGTGGGTTCCCGGTTTGCAGATCGGCTACGAGCACTCGTTCGTGCACCAAGTGGCCGATTTCCTCGAAGGCCTCGCCACCGGCCGGCCCGCCGGCCCAACTTTCCGCGACGCCCTCGAGACGCAACGCGTGTGCGACGCCGTCCTCCGCAGCGCCACCGAACGGCGCTGGGAAACCCTGTAGCCTCAAGAAACCAGTTCGCGCCATGCACCGTCCACTCGTTTTCTGCGCCGCGTTGCAGGCTCCAGTAGCCGCGTTCATGGCGGCTGTCGCTATCGCCAACACGAACGTCGCCGCGGCGAATGACAGTGGGTTTGTCTCCCTCTTCGATGGCGAGTCGCTCGACGGATGGGACGGCAACCCGGAGTTGTGGCGGGTCGAGGCGGGGGCGATCGTTGGCGAAACGTCCGACGCCAGTCCGATCGCGAAGAACGAGTTCTTGATCTGGGAGGGCGACGCCGCCGATTTTGTCCTCCGCCTGAAGTTCCGCATCTCCGACCGCGGGGTTGGCAACTCCGGCGTTCAGTACCGTTCCAAGAGGCTCGCCGGAGGGCAGGGCTGGGCTGTAGGCGGCTACCAGGCGGACATCCACGCCCCGAACATCCACATGGGCATCCTGTACGAGGAAGGCGGCCGCGGAATCGTCGCCAAACGTGGGAGCCAAGTGCGACTACGGCGGGTCGAAGGACGCGTTGTCAAGCAAGTCACCGGCTCGGTTGGCGACCCCGCCGAAATCGTCGCCGGTGTTTCGCCCGGCGAATGGCAGGAGATGGAAATCGTCGCCCGCGGCAACCGTCTCGAGCAAAAGCTCAACGGCAAGCCGACGGTCGTAGTCATTGACGACGACCCCGAGCAAGCGGCCGCCTCGGGGCTCATCGCCCTACAGGTGCACCGCGGGCCGGCAATGAAGGTTGAGTTCAAGGACATCCGGCTAAAGACACTCCCTGCCGACGAATAAGCCGGCAGTTACCACGCCACTTCGAGAACGCGACGAATGGAACGCATGCAACCCACGCGTCGAGACTTCATCAAGCACGCCGCCGCCGGCGCCGCGGCCATTGGCGCGCCGACGATCGTGCCTTCCTCCGCACTCGGCAGGGACGGCGCGACGCCACCCAGCGAGCGGACAACCATCGGCGGCATCGGCATCGGCACGCGCGGCAGGGTGGTCTTGAGCCGCTTCCTCCCGCAGACGGACTGCCACTTCTTGACCACCGCCGACGCTCAACGTAGCCGCGGCGCGCAGGTCAAACGCATGGTTGACGAGCACTACGGAAACCGTGACTGCGAGGTTGTCCGCTACCCGCGCGAAGTGCTCGACCGTGAAGACATCGACGCGGTGCTCATCGCCACCGGCGACCGCTGGCACACCATGGCCACGATCCTCGCCGCGCGGGCCGGCAAGGACATCTATTGCGAGAAGCCTTGCTCGATGACCATCGAGGAGAGCCTCGCCTTCCGCGACGCCGTGAAGCGTTACGGCCGCATCTACCAGGCCGGGACACAGCGTCGGACGATCCCCAACTTCGAGATGGCGGTCGAAGTCGCCCGAAGCGGCAAGCTCGGGAAGATTCACACGATGCACGCCCACACGCTCGCCCCGGTGTTCAACCGCAAGTGGCTCCCCGAGAAGCCGCTGCCGCCGGGTGACGAGATCGACTGGGACCTATGGCTCGGACCCGCGCCCTGGCGGCCGTACCACCCCGACTACGCCGCCGGGCGTTGGCGGAATCACCACGACCTTCACAGCGGCGGGATCCTGGAGTGGGGCTCTCACACCGTGGACATCTGCCAGTGGGCCGCCGGCGCCGACGACACCATCCCGGTGACCTACGAACCGCACGGCAACAACGTCACGGCGACCTACGCAGACGGCCTGAAGCTGGTGATGCGTGACCGAGGCACCGGCTGGATCGGGCTGGGCACCTGCCCGGTCCGCTTCGAGGGCGACGAGGGCTGGATTGAGACCGGCGACAGCGGGAAGTTCGCCGTCTCGCCCGAATCGCTCCGCGCCGAACTCGCCGTGCCACAGATGCGTGGCACCGACCCGGTCAACCACGTGCGGGAGTTCCTCGACTGCGTCCGCTCGCGCCGGCGGTGCTCAGCGCACGAAGACGCCGCGGCCCAAGCCCACATCGCCACGCACGCGGCGACGATCGCCTGGCGGCTCGGCCGGAAGCTCACCATCGACCCCAATACGAACCGGTTCGTCAGCGACGACGAGGCGAACCGATACCTGAGCCGCGCGGTTCGCGAGCCGTGGCGGATCACTTGATCCCGCCATGACTTCGTTCCGCTTCGCAACCAACGCTTAACCATTCGACTTAGAACATGCACCACCAGTCCTTGGGCGCCGCCTTCCTAGCGCTGCTGCTCGGCGCAGGTTTACCGACGATCGCTCCCGCGGAAGAAGCGTCGCAGTCGGAACTGCTCAACGTGCTGAACGACGACAGCGCGACGGACAACGATCGGGCTACGGCATGCCAGAAGCTCGCGATCGTCGGAACGGCCGATGCTGTGCCGGTGCTAGTTGGCCTTCTAGGCAACGAGCAGTTCTCTCACTACGCCCGCTACGCTTTGCAGAACATCGCCGACGAGAAGGCGGCCGCGGCGCTCCGCGCGGCGTTGGGCGCCGCCGAGGACGACTTGCTGGTCGGTGTGATCAACTCCGTCGCCGCTCGACGCGACGCGGCCTCGGCGCCACGGCTGGTTGAGCTCGCCCGATCAGCCAACCCACGCGTCGCTTCGACGGCTGTCGCCGCGCTGGTCGCGGTCGAGCCAAGCCGGGCGGCGCTGCTGCTCGAACAAGTCGACGCCGCTACCCAGATCCGCTGGGCGGACGCGGTCCTCGCGTGCGCCGAGACCATCGCCGGGCAGGGGCAAGCAGCCGCGGCGATGCGACTTGTGCGGAGTCTCGACTCCCCCACGGCGCCGCAGGCGGTGCGTGCTTCTGCCATCGTCACAAGGATCGGCATAGCGGAGCCAGCTGAGGCCGAGACACTCGCCCGCGAACTGCTGGCCAGCGAAGAAGAGTGGCGGTTCTCGGTCGGGCTTCAGGCGGCCGTCCAGGGCGGTGTCCCGGGTGGCGACGCGCTGCTCGTGAGCGCCATTGATCGCGCCCTGCCATTCAGACACGCCAGGCTGCTCGCCGGTCTGCGATCGATCGGCGGTCCCGCCGCCCTCGCGGCGGCCAGAGTTGCTGCCGAGTCGGGTGACGGGCTGGTGCAAACCGAAGCGATCAAGACACTTGGCGCCCTCGGCGACGCCGCCGACGCGAAGGTGCTGATGCCGCTCGCGCAGCGGGAAGGCCCCACAGGCGAGACCGCTAGGATGGCCCTCGCGGAGATCGACGACGCTAGTGTCAATCCCATGATCGTGACGATGCTACAGGACGGGCGGGGCGATGCGATGGCGTTCGCCGCCAATCTGATCGGTCAGCGACGCATCACCGAGGGCGCCGGCGACGTCGTTGCTGCGATCGAGGTCGCCGACCAGCCGGAAGTCCGAGTGGCCCTGCTAACTGCGGCTCGCCGGCTAGCGGTGGGCGATACGCTACCGAGCCTCGTCGACTTGATGCTGACGGCGGAATCAGCGAAGGAACGCAAGCTGGCGACCGAAGCCGCACTGGCTGCCGCGTCGCGTGTGACCGACCGTGAAGCGATGGCCGCAAGCGTGGCCGCGAACGCTGCGGCCGCACGAGGCAGCCGTCTCGGCGGTCTGTTGGACGTGCTCGCAGTCTTGGGTGGCGAGACCGCGCTAAAGGCGGTGGGCAGCGCGTCTGAGAGCGACGATCGCGATTCGCAGAACGAGGCGACACGCGTCCTTGGCAACTGGCCCAACGCCGATGCGGCCCCGTTGCTGCTCCGCCTGGCAGGCTCGGAACACCCGTACGCGGTTAGGTGCCTGCGGGGCTATCTGCGGATCGCCAGGCAGTTCGCAAGAGACCCCGAGCAGCGAGTGGCCATGGTCGAAAAAGCCTTGGCAGCCGCCAGCCGCCGCGAGGAGCGGGTACTCGCCTTGCAGGTACTGGAACGGGCGCCCACCGTCCAGGCTCTGCAACTTGCCACTGGTGAACTGCCCGACAGCCGACTGGGGACCGACGCCAGTGCATCCGTCATCAAGATCGCCGAGCAAGTCGCCGACTCCAATCCCGCCGCGGCCGCCCTCGCCGCCCGGCAGGTCATCAACACCGGCGGGAACGCCGACACCCTCGCGCTGGCAAAGCGTTTGGCAGCTCAGCAGAGTTCCAATCCTGAGTAGGTTACCGCTGACGGCTGGTCATCCACACGGCGGGTGGGAGCACTAGGACCGCAGTCGTCGGTTCCGGGGCCACCGGCGCCACAACAGCCTCTGAGCTTGCACTCGTTGCTCCGAACTGGTCGCGCCAAATCGCGTAATCGAGTCTGTCGACACGCATGTCGCGGTTAGCGTCCCCCGCAACGCCCACTCCGGTCGCGCCGAGATTGTCACGCCACACGCTATAGTCGGCGGCATCGACAGCCATATCGCCATTGAAGTCGCCCGAGAGCCCAACGCCGATGCTGAGGACCCCGTGGGTCAGCAGCTGACCGTTGTCCCAAGTCAAGCCGGGGGCAAGAGACGGCAGGATCAATCGGTCGAAAGCCCCGGTGCGAGCGGCGAAGTCGATCAGGTCGAAGGAATCACCGGCATGCAGGCTGGCGCCGCCCGAGGGGAGCGTGATCTCCAAGGTTCCCCCTGCGACAAGCGTGCCGGTAACGCTCAGCACGTCGTGGTCACCCGGCGCGGCGATCTCCATCTTCACTGTCGAGTCAACGTCCAGCGTCGCGTCGCCGGCGACGGTCAGGGTCCGCTGCTCGATCGGAGTCGGAGGCGTGACGAGCTCGCGAAGCGAGAATGACGTGAGCGTGCCGGTGATGTCACGCGTGTTGGAGTTGGCGATCCCCACCGCGTTGATGGACTCGTCGTTCAGAACTTCCTCCGCACGGATCAACCGGAATCCATCGCCGGTGTCGGCCTCCATGGTTGCGGTCCACGCGCCGGCCCCGGCGGTGGTGTCGAGGGTGATCCGGATGTCGACGTCGCCGCCGGACTCGCCGGCGCCCACCAGCCACGGAGACCCATCATGCGTTCCCGGGCTCGACAGGCTCGTGTCACCCAAGAAAGTCTGATTGCTCGAACCGCCTTGGGCGCCTCGGTACATGGCCCATGCCAGGCCCTCGACGTCGCCGGTAATGAAGCGCGAGTTGGCGCTGTTGACCGGCGACTGTCCGTTAACGAAGCCAAGGGCGAACCAATCGGTGTCGCCGACGATCGCGTCAATCGACGCTTCCAGCACATACACGCCGCCATCACTCGGCGTAAAGGCGAGCGTGGCCGACCCGCCCGGGGCATCTCCGAGGCTCTCGCCGTTGTCGAGGAACGTGGGCGCCGCTACCCAGCGAGACGAATCGAACGAGACATCCGGCAGGGCTTCATTGAGCAACGCACCGGCGCCGGCGAAGTCTTCGCTGTAGAGAACGCCGAGCGGCGCCGACGGACCGCTGTTGATGGCCAGCGTGCCACCTTGCAGCGTGAGACCACCAGAGAGCGTGCCACGCGCCCTGAGCGTTCCGCCGGACTCCACGTGCGTCTCCCCGACCCCGGCGCCTTCATCGAGAATCAACTGACCGTCCCGGACGACCGTCTGACCCGCGTAGGAGCCGGCGCGGCGGAGTTCGAGCACACCAGCGCCACTCTTGATAAATCCGCCATCGCCGCTGACGGGCGCTGGTATGGTCATCGACGAGCCAGGTGAAACATCAATAGTACCGTGTCCTTGTCCATCGAAGGACACGGCGTGAGACACGGCAAGCCCCTCAGCAACGTGCAGCCGCCCGCCCGCCACGAGGGCAACGCTGGCCTGCGGGCCGCCCAGTCCATCGACGGAGTCGGCGCGGGCGGTGGCGTTTGGAAGGATTCGAACCGTGCCGGTGAACCCCGCATTATTGGCCAGCGTGGTCGTCCCCGCGGCAACCTCGATGGCGCCGATGCCACTGACGTTGCGGAGCGTTTCGTCGACGAGAACGCTGATCCTTCCATCGTTGACGATCGCTGAAGGGTTGTCCGGAAAGACGTTTCCCGCGGCGCCGGTGACGCCGATCTGAAGCACGCCAGTCGGCCAAACCTCGAAGGGGCTTGCCATGGTCGCGGCGTCGGAGGCTGCCATGACCACAACGCCGCGGTCGGCCACCACTACCGCGCCGGTCATCTGGTTGGCGTCGCCCGAGATGTTGAGCGTGGCGTTCGCGACCCGGGTTTGTCCAGCGTAGCGGTTGCCGGACGTCTCGAGGTTTAGTTGCCCTCCGCCCACGACCGACAAGCTGCCGGCGGTCAACGCCCCGGCGCCCGTGAAGGTGTAGGTGGAATCGGTATCGACGACGACCTTGGCCGCCTCGACCTGACCACCAAACTGGACCGTACGGACGCTCGGCGTGTCGTCGAAGGTGACGTTGTCGTAGCTATTGAACGTGCCGGGGTCGCCAAGATGAGAGAAGTTCGCGGCTGTGGTGTCCCACGTCGAGTGCTCGTCGCCGGACCACTTGACGACACGTCCCATCGCCGTCACGGCGTCCCACTCAAGGACTGAGATTGGGCTGCCGCCGTTGGTTGAGTCGCCATCCATCCGCTGCACGAGAATGTGCGCCTGCCTCTGCGTCTGCCACAGCGTGCGATCAACGGTCGGCTCAGTACGTCCGAGCGATTCGGTGGTGAGGCGATGGAACTCCCAGTCGTCGCGAGACTCGGCCTGAGAGACGGCAACGGTCACGCCCCCACCATTGTCGTCGTCCTTGTAGATGACGTATGCGCGGTTGTAGTCGTCAAAGAAGACTTGAGGCCGGCCCATGTGGTTGCGGCCGAGCTGCGACTCCGGCACGACGGTCGCGACGCCGTCCGTGCGGCGGTGGGTAATCTGCGATGTGAACCACTCGTCGCCGTTGTGACCCACGTACATGTACTGCCGGCGGTTGTCGGGGGTCGGGTCTCCCGACCTCGGCGCCCACCACGTGGCGATTGCCGGGCGATTGCCGGCGTCGATGGCTTGCGTGCCGGTGTTGATCAGGCTGCTGCCTTCAGGGATGGGCACGATGACTTCGGCGTTCGATTCGTCGATGATCGCCGGGTACGGGTCTTGGCCGCCAAGATCCTTGAACCACGTCTGCCCGTCGTCCGGCGAATAGGCGTAGTAGAGGTTGTGATTCGTCTGAAAACCGCTGTTGCCGGTGGGCGAAGAACTGTTGTAGCGCTTCGTCCAAGTCGCGTGCAGGCCGCCGTTGGAGTCGTAGCTGAGGTTGTGCGGGTAGGCGTTGTAGGTGAGGCCGGAAGCATCCGTGTTGTTGATCCAGACCTCGTCTGCCCAGTCCCAGGTGTCGGTAGCGTTATCGAAGCGGTTGATCCGGTAGACGCCGTTCCCCGAACCGCCGGTGCGATAGTTGAACAGGAGGTCGTCCGAGCCGGGGATCCGGATGAAGTTGGGGTAGGTGGTGCGGCTTTCTTGCGAACCTGTCATGGTGTTGATGGCGCCGCTATTGCCCACGGAGTCGCCGATGAACGCGAGCGGCTCGCCAGCGGTGACCGGCGTTGTGGATCGTGTGTAGAGGAGCGGGTCGGCGTGGGTACCCCAGGCTAAGTGCAGGTAGCCGTCACCGTCGACACCAACGACAGGCACGTTGTGCGCGTCGTTGATGTTGAACGACGTGAACTCGGTGACGCGGATCTCCCAGTGGTTGGCGGGGGCCGAGAGCTCCCGCCGCATGACCATCAACTTGCCGTCTTCGCGGTAGTTGGTTGTGAATTGGTAACCGCCGGCGGTGATGATCGACTCGTTCTTAAACGCCGTCGAGTTGATCGACACCCGATCGCGCCCTAGTTCGTTGGTCGCGGGGTCGTTGTCGGTGATCGGGACGACCTCGACGAAGCTGGCGGGATCAACCTGCGCCGAGGCCGCAAGTCCCCAGCCAGCAAAGAACATTCCGAGAGAGATCAGACACGCCGGTCGTCGGCAGTAGAGCGGCGCCGAATCGCTTTGTCTTCGCATGACGCGCTCTGCTGCGTGAAAGACCCGCTCGGGGTCAGTCTTCGTCGGCGACCTAGAAGCGCTCGACAAAGGGCTTGTTGTGGCCGCTGCCCTCCCACGTCAGCTCAAGCGACAGCGCTTTGGTGGGGTCTTCGATAGTCACCCAGAGCTGCGACGCGGTCTTGCTGGCGTAGCGTTTGGGGGCGTGCCATCGCTGGGAACGCTCATTGACGCCCTCCACCGCGGAGATGGTCACCAGATGCGTTCCTGGCGGGACACCGTCGCCGAAGTCGAGTGAGGTCAGCGTGAACGACCCGTCGGGCTGCAGGTTGCCGATCGCCGTGCGCCCGCCTTCGATGACCATCCGGATCTGCCCATGAGCTAGCGGCTGCCCATCAATGGTCACTGTGCCGGAGACCGGCATCAGTCCATCATCGCATCCCGCCAAGGCCAGCAATGCGATCCACGGGGCAAGCAAACGGCTGCGTTTCCGAATCACCATAGTTTCCTAATCTGCGTGCGCAGCTCTTCCGTCGTCTCCCTCGGCGGCCAATCAACGGGGGCCAGGCGGTGGCGGAGGCGTATCGGGGGCTTCGACGACGAAGCCGTCCGCCTCGGCCATGCGGGTCGACATCTGCTGGTAAGTGTCCTCGGCCACGTCGTCAGAGAGGAACGAAACACTGCCGTCCCCCATGGCGAAGTTCGCGCCACCGGGGTGGCGGCTGTTGAACCCACAGTGCGTCCGCGGTGACGAAGACGTGAGCTTCTCGCCGAGTTCGGGCGGCGTGTTGAGAGGGTTCGCCGTGGAGCGGATCGAAGACGTACACCGGTTGCCGTCCGCCCAGGTGTTGCGCGGCGAGAGCTCGCCGCTGCCGTCAAGCAGTTCACGACCGTGGCCGTCGATGGTTTCGCCGAAGAACATCGTGTTGCTCAAGCCGTCTGTGACCTGACGCAACTCAATGCGCGTGACGTAGAAGAAGACCCCCGTATTGTTCCACTTGAGCGTAAACGGTCGCCCCCCGGCGTCGGATCGTACGTCGGAGAGGGGGTCGCCGAACGGCGGGCCGACGTCCCCGGCGACGCCCGCGTAGCTGCTCGTTGCTCGCTGAGGCGTTACGCCGGTCGCAAAGTCTTCGGTCTCGCCATCGCTGGGACACTTAAAGGCAGGTATAATCGTTCCGATCGCAGCGACCGTTTCGGGGTGCGATCCCCAGGCGTAGCCGCCGCCGCCAAAGATCGGAACGTTCTCAATGTCGATCAGGTCGTAGACCGGCTGCTGCTCAAGAAACGGCAGAAGAAAGGTGAAGACGCTCGCCCCATGCGAACGCATATCGACGCCCGAATGGACACTGGTATTCGGGGTGATGTCGCTGCACGGGTTCGTGAACCCGTCGCAGGCACGCCGGCCGGGGGGCAGTTCGCCGTTGGTGCTCTCGTAGTTGAGAGCGGCGAGTGAAAGCTGCTTGAGGTTATTGACGCACTGCATGCGCCGCGCGGCTTCGCGTGCCGACTGAACGGCTGGGAGCAACAACGCGACCAAGATGCCTATGATGGCGATCACCACCAGCAGTTCGACGAGCGTGAATCCCTGTCGCTTGCGACCCATCTGGCAGCTCCTTACGCGATGTCTCGGGAAGTCAGCGCCGCGGCGCTCCGCGACGCCGGCTCGGCGGCCGAGCCCCTGCCTCGGAAGCACAACCGCCGCGCCAGCCTCAATCACCAAACAACCGTCGGGCGGGTACTCTACTCGCCCGGAGATCGATTAACTCCTGCGTCGAACCCGTGGCGAAGCGGCCGAAAGACCAACCAACACCAACGCCGCAGCCGTTGGCTCCGGCGCCGCGGCGCCCAAGGCGCCGGCTTGGTCCGCATTTCCGAAGCTGCTCTTCCACAGCTGGTAGTCAGCGATGTCGACCAAACCGGCACTGGACCCGGACTCATCCCCGTTGCCACCAAGGTCAAACGTCGTGTTCAGGTTGTCACGCCAAACCGTGAAGTCGGCGGCGTTGACAATGCCGTCGCCATTGAAGTCGCCCGGCAGGCCGATGTCGAAGGTCAACACCAAGTCCGTGGCGTCCACGATGGCGGCCGTGAAGCCGTCTGGCAAGACGAAGTTGACGCCGGCATCGGTGATGCCATCGCTCGCCGAAAGCAGAGTGTAAGTCGTACCATTTGCCGGACTAAAGCCCGCGGCGGCGGAGACATCAATCGTCCCATCTAGCGAAGCGGCGCCGAGAACATTCACAAAGTCATTGCTTGAGAACGCGACGTCGAGCTCAAGCACGGCGTTTGAGTTCATGACGAGGTCGCCGTCGACGGTCAGCGTCTGAGCGTCAAGGCGGGCGCCGGCTGGCTCGGTGCCGGTGAGCGTGAAATTGGTGAAGACGCCAGTGGTGTCACTACGGGCGTTGGCGATGCCGACGGAATCGATTGAGCCTTCGTCCAGCAGGACCGTCTCGGCACGGATCACTTGGAAGCCGTTACCGTCCTTGAGGTCCGCCTCCCAGAGGGCGGTCCAAGCCCCCTCGCCGCCGGAGGTGTCGAGGGTGATCTTGATGTCGACATCGCCGCCTCGCTTGTCGGCGCCGACCAGCCAAGAGGCGCCGTTCGTGAGACCTCCGTTCGTGTCGTCCGACGAGTCTCCGAGGAACGACGAGTTGTTGTTGGTCGCAGCATCGCCGCGAATGAAAGACCAGACACGGCCTTCGACGTTGTTTGCGATAAAGCGGTGACTGCTGCCAGCGGTGGTTGACTGCCCATCAGCGAAGCCGACGGCAACCCAGTCGTTGTCGCCAACGATACCGGTGATTGAGGTTTCTAGCACGTAGGTGCTGCCGTCGATCGGATCGAAAGCAAGGGTGGCCGAGCCGCCGTTGGGGTTGGCGGCGATCGTGCCGTCCTCCCCCCAGAACGGCGCCGCGACCCACTGGGCGCCATCAATTGAGGTGTCGGGCGTGGTGCCGTTCAGAGGATCGCCCATCGTGCCACCAAAGCTCTCTTGGTAGAAGGTTTGCGTCCCGCCGCTCGACACCGCACCGCTCTCACCCACCGAGAGAACGCCGCTAACCACCATGCCGCCGGTCCTTCCGGTATCGATCTGCAGCGTGGCGCCGGAGGCGATGGTTGTGGCGCCCAAGTAGCTATTACCGGTGTTTTGCATGACCACCGTGCCGGAATCAACGTTCACCGAGCCCGAGCCCGTCATGCCGCCGGAGCCGGACACGGTGTAGGTAGAACCGGAGCCGCCGTTGAAGGTCACGCTGCCCGGTGCGACGCTGGTGTTCACCGAGACATTCTTGTTCGCGACGTTGCCAAATGTGACGTTGTCGAGCTGCTGATACTGCGTGTCGCCGCCCGTCCAGTTGTTGGTGGTGGCGATGTCCCATTCGTCGCCGGCCGTGCCCGCCCATTCAAGATTGGCGGACGCACCGGTAACGTTGGCGACCACGGTGTTGCCTACGTTGGCAATGGAGACCGACTGGCGGATACCGGCGGTGATGTCGTTGCCGCTGGCGTCGCGCACCGCTACGAGGTTGTAAGTGGAGTTGGACGCGGTCCCGCCCCGCGAGTTTGCCTGCAGCACGGTGTAGGCACCGGATTGCAGCGTGCCGTCGGCCACGGTGAGATTCACATCAATGGTATTCGACGCCGCGGAAGCGTTGATCGTCGCGGCGCCGTTGACCACAATCCGGTCGCTCGCCGCGGTATTGCTTCCAAGGCCGAAGTTCCACGAGCCGGCCGGGGTATCGGCAAAGGTGTCGTATTGGAAGCTCCCGTTGATGGTCAACGATCCCGTGCCGGCGCGGACGCCGTCGCCGGGGTTGAGCGATGAGTCATCGAACGCCCGGAGCGTGCCGCCGACGTTCACCGTGCCAGCCCCACCCAGGGACTGACCTACTTCGTCTCCCGTGGAAACCGCGCCGTCAGGGTCTTCAAGAATCTGGAAGCTGTAGGTGGTGAAGCTGCTCAGGTCCAAGGTGGCTCCGCTGCGGACGTTGATGCTCTGGCTGAAGAGCTCGCCGCTGGCGCCCCCCGTCGCCTGCACGGCGAGCGTCCCCTCAACGACCTCGGTGTTGCCCCAGTGGTAGGCGTCGCTCGCGGTCGATGTGCCGGCGACCTCGGGCGGAGGGGTGGTTGCGATGGTCCACGTGCCCGTGCCGGTCTTGCGAACGGCGATATTGCCGGCTTCGGCGCCGTCTTCGAGGGCGAGCGTGCGGTCAACGATGGCGCCCTCGATCCGCCCGTTGCCGGCCCCCGAGAGGTTGAAGGTTCGCGTGCCCGTATCAGGAGCGGTGATGTCTCCGGTGATCGTGAGCAAGCCCGACTGGGATTCCATGCTGAACTGGTTGCCGCCAGCGGCGCCGACGACCGCGCCCGTCCAGGTGCTGCTGCCGGTGCTGGTGAGGTGAGGGTCGGTCACGCCGGGTTGGCGGCCGTCGAGCTGCAGCCGCTCACCGGTCACCGCGACGCCGTTGAGTGACAACGCGCCCCGGTTGAACTGACCGGCTACTCGAACGCCGGTATCGGCGGTGTTGTCCGCTGTGCCCAGAGCGCCGCTGTCGCTGACCTGTAGGGTCCCACCCGCCACCACGAAGTCACCGGTGAACCCCGGATTGGCCGAGGCGACCTCAATCACTTCGGATGTGAGCCCCGCGGTCCCGCCGCCGCTAAGCGGCTGGAGTTGAACTGTACCGGGGCCGGTGAGCTCTTCGGACAGAGTCCCGCTGGGGCCACCGCCTTGACCGTCGCCTCGGAACTGAAGGATAGCGCCCTCGCCCACCGAGGTTACGCCGGACGATTGACTCAACGCCCCCAGATCGGTCACGGCGAGAAGTCCGCCTAGCACCTGGGTGTCACCCGTGTAGGTGTTGCTGCCGTTAAAGAGAGCGAGTGTCCCGGCGCCGATCTTCGTCAGCCCAACGCTGCCCGAGACCGGGGCCGAAATGGAGTGGGCGCCCTGTGTCACGTTCACAACGCCACCGCCGGTCAGAGTCAATGCTGACGGGCCGGCGATATCGTAGCCGCTGGGGCCTTCGAAGATCACATCGGAAAGGGAGGCCGGAGAATCGAGCGTGACAACGCCCGGAGCGTTGGGGGCGGTCACGGCGGGACCGAAGATTGCGACCCCGTTTGGCACGATGTTGTCTCGCCAGTTGGCGGCCGTGTTGAAGCTTCCGCCGCCGTCAATGTTCCACTCATTAGCACGCGCCGGGCCGGTGAGCACGAAACTGTCGACAACGGGCGCCCCCGCTTCGCCGTTCGACCCAATGACCACGTAATTGATGGCGGGGACATTGGCGGCAAGCACGGTCTCTGTTCGGTCGATGACGTCGTCGCTGGCGAAGTCCCACGTCACGACCCAGTCTGGCAGCGTGGTGTCAACGGTAATCGTTACCCCTTGCGCCGCGCTGGTCAGCGCATCAGCCCCGCCTTGGGTGGTGCTCGAGCCCGGGCCGCCTGCCAGCCCCAGGTAGGCGCGGTCGTTAATCGTCCCGGCGTCCTCGAGGTGGCGTGTCAAGGCCCACAAAGATGGACCGGCAAATCCGTTTGAGGCGCCGGACGACAGAGGCTGATTCAAGCTTGGCGGCAACGTCGAAGCAAAGCCGGTCGCCATCCAGTCGTTCAAGTTGCCGACCGGGTTCGAGTACACAGACGTCAGGGTGTACTCGCCTGGGGTTGTCGGCGTGAACGGCAAGAACGCATTAAACCTAGCGCCTGGCGGGTCGCCGGCGCCGGTCACCGCGCCGTTGTCCAAAATCTGGCTGCCCGCGATCCACGCGGCGCCCGAAGTGCTCACGTCTGGGATCGTCCCATCGAGGCCGATCGACCCGTCGCCGCTAAAGTCGTCGCTATACAACGTAACTTGCGCCGCCGCTGGGGCGGTTACCACTGCAATCAATCCTGCGACACAGATCGCAAAAACTAAACGCATGTTCATTGATGAGACCTCAAGGCGCGGGCCGCTCGCCGCGGGCGAAGCAGCCGGGCGCGTGGGAGAAGAGTGACGCAAAGACAACTACCTTGAAAAGGCGGGGGAACCCCCGTGCCTTCCCCGCGAGCCATGGCGATTGGCCCTGGCATTCGCGAGCGAGTCAGTTGGGGTACGAAGAGACTAAGAGTAAGAGCCTGCAAACCGACGACTGCCGGACGAATCAACAGAAAGTAACGTCGCCCGGCCACTGATCGTTTCAGCAAATATCCGATCGACGTGGAATGTTCGGGTGAGAGTTCTGTTGGAGACGGCTCACGGCAAACCGGCTGACATCACGCCCGCGAACGGTCGTCGATCAGTCCCTACACGACGCTAGCCGAAACGACGCAAGCTCCGCAAGTGGAACGCCTCGACAGCCGGTCATTCAACCGGATATCGACCAGGCCGCAACGGTAGCCCAGGGATTACGGGCGTCTCCCTCAGTGAAGCGAGACCGCGACTCGCGTACGGCCATCGGTGACGCGTGGCGCCTCCTCAACGAGCATCCGCCTTTAGTTGCTTGAACCGACGCCGCATCCCCTCAAGCGTGTCGGCGTGCGCCGGATCGGCAGCAAGGTCATTCTCTTCTTGGGGATCGTTCTCGAGGTCAAACAGCTGCTCACGCTCGAAATCGGGCCAGTAGAAGTACTTCCAACGCGACGAAACGAGCGCTTCGGACGACGGGATAAAGGTCACGTCACGGATGATGGGGTGCTCGTAGAAGAAGTCTGTCCTCCAGTCGCCCGGCGGTTCGGCGAGATAGAGCATGCCGAGGTCTCGCCCCTGCATGCCTTCCGGGGCCGAGACTCCCGTCGCCCCAAGTATGGTGGGCGCGAGATCAACGCTTAGCGTCATCGCCTCGCACAGTGACCCCCTTGAGTCCGCCGGTAGCCGTGGATCGCGGATGATCAGCGGCACGCGGATGCTCTCTTCGTGCGGGTACCACTTGTCGGCCAAACCGTGCTCCGAATGGTAGTAGCCGTTGTCGGTCGTGAAGATCACGAGCGTATCGTCGAGCACGCCCTGCTTGGTGAGTTCGGCGATGAGCCGCCCGCATGTCGCATCGACTTCCGTCGCCAGCCGGTAATAGTTCTTCATCATCCGCTGGTACTTGTCCGGCGTGTCGAACCGCCAGTGCCAGCGGTTTCGCCCCTCGTTCTCCTCGTTGGCAATGAAATCCGGCAGACGCCGGAAAGACTCATCCGTCGCGTTCGTGGGCGTGGGGATGGTCACGTCCGTGTAGAGCTGCATCGATTGGGGCTGCGGCAAGAACTGCTTGGGGTTGCGATCCTCGGCGTGCGTGGCGAAGAAAGCCACAGTCAAGCAAAACGGCTTATCCCTGGAACGCGACCTTAGGAATTCGAGCGCGTCTTCCTCGTTCCTTTGCGTGACGTGGACGCGCGAGCCATCCCCGCGCTGCATCCAGTGCGTGCCGTAGTAGGAGCGGCCGAAGTCAAACTTCTCAGCGGGAAACTTGCCGTTGTGCCACTTGCCAACGTGGGCGACCTCGTGACCGCGATCGCGGAGCATACCAGGGTAAGTCTGCGACCAAGGCGTCTTGAACTGCTTGAAGCCGCGGCAACCGTGCCGCGACATCCACTGACCCGTGAAGAGCGTTGCTCGACTCACGCCGCAGATCGATGTGGTGACATAGTTGTTAGTGAAGCGCACGCCCTGACCCGCAAGCCGATCGAGATTGGGCGTCTGGACGACCGGATTGCCAGCAACGCCCAATGTGTCGTGCCGCCAGTCATCGGCGTATAGCACCAGGACGTTGAGCGGCGATGCGGGGGCCGCTTCGATTTGGCGAACGCCCAGAACAGCGTGCCCGACGAGGCAGAGAAACAACGCAATAGCGGCGTGGCGCGGGGCGGCCGTTGGCGCTAGACGCCGATACGTGGATGAGTCAAACACCGAATTACACCGTTTGTCTGAGCTTCAACGCTTCTGGCTGGCAGCGCTCCACAAGGCGCCTAACGAGGACACGAACGCCGCTCAATCATAACTTGACGGCCGACCGAACGCCTGCCACTCGACTCGCAACGCCATCGGGTTGGAGTTCGGTTGCAGCTCGGTGCCAGCCGACGGCATGCCCTTGTATTCACCGCCGTTCCAGACATCGATCTCGATCGTATTCAAGCCTGGCAAGAAGCCCTCGCTAATCTCGATCACGTGAAACTCCTCGCGATCGAATCTCTGGTTCGGCGTGTTGTTGATCCAGGGCGCATCGCCCACCGAGTCTCCGTTGAGACAAATCTGCCTAACGCCGTTGTCCGCAAGGATCTGCCCAATAAGCCTGACGCTCCGGCTATCGTAGTCGGTAAGGTCCAAGTGCGTCCGGAACGTATACGAAGAGTCCGCCGGCAGTCGCTCGTTGTTGGGGCTCACGGAGAGCCATTGCGAGCGCCGTGGCTCATTGATGGAATACCGCGGGTGAGGCGTGCAAACGACCGCGTAACGTGGGGTGTCGAACGCGATAGGGGCGCTCGTAGCAACCAGCCTCCAATGCTGGTCTTCCTCCCCCACACTCAGGCCGACGCCCGAGTTGTTCACGGGAATTGGCTGGTAGGAGTCAAGCTTCTCGAGCTCCAGGATTCGACGCCGGGCCTCGGACGACTCCAAGTTGACTTGATTACGAACCGCCTTCGGACCCTCAATGCGTACCGACTCACCCTCGTTGAGAAGGAATCCGCTTAGCGATTGCTCCGCACGTTCGCGCGGCTGGACCTTGACCAGCCCCTTGAGCACCTGAGCCTCGGCAACAGTCGCCGACTCCGAGGTCACCGCGAAGGTTGTGCCGAGGTCAATCAGCCGCATCGCGTTGGTGTCGACGATAAAGCCCCTGGCCCATTCCGGCAGGTTCGCGGACAGTGAACCCGCAAGCAGGCGAACATGGTTCGACGAAACGAAGCGGACGGTCGCCGGCCCTTCGACCAACAGGTTGGCGCCGCAGACCATCTTCACATCGGACGGCCCGTCTCCGAACGCGAGCTCTTCTCCCGCCAAGACCACGCATTCCTCTTCTTCTCCCACCCTCTCGGGTTTGGCGTCCGGTTGGCTGCGTAAGACTGCGACGACTTCGGGCCGACGCTTCGGCGTGCGGTCGGTTTCCACTGCCGCAACGACGCGGCCATCTCGATCCGACGACTTGGGAGTCTCCTGCCAACCGCGTGGAATCAGGGCGGCGGCGGCTAACAGCGACGCAGCGACGGCGGCGGCCGCCATCGAGATGCGATAAGTCCGACGGCCGCCTGCCGGCGACGCCAGAGCCGCCGCAGGCGGCGAACCCGTTTGATCGGAGGACTCTTCAGCGCCTGCATCCGCACCCTGAACTCGGTCACGAAGCCCGGCCGCGATCACTCCGGCTCGTGTGTGCAGATCGAGCTCGATATGCAGCCGACAGAAGTCGAGCCAGAGTTGCCTCGCTTCCTCGTCTTCAACCAGCAAGGCCTCGAGACGGGCCTGCTCCGATTGGCAGAGCGGTTGCGAGCAAGCGGTGGCAGCGATGCTTTCGAAGTCGCGGCGCTGGCTGGGCGTCATTGCGTATACTCTCGTTTTTCCAGGGACTGCACGCAGCGACGCAACGCCTGCCGGACCCTGCAAAGGGCGGTCCGCGTCGCCCCCTCCGTTGAACCGAGCTGGGTTGCAACCTGAGCCAGCGTCTTCGTTCCCTCGTAGTACAGTTTTAGCAGCCGCCTGCTGTGCTCCGGCAAGCGCCCGAGGCAATCCGACAGCTTTGCCCACCGCTGCTCGTCCTCGTCGGCGCTCGCGGCGAGCGTTTGCTGCGTGTCGGCGAGCGCCTGGAGCACGGCCTCGCTAAAGAACAGCCTCTCGCTACGACGCTTACGGATGAAGTTCAGCGCCTCATACCGAGTGACGGTGACGGCCCATTTGCGGAATTCGGTGCCTTCCTCGTACTCGTCAAACTTCCGCCACAAGATCAAGGAGGCCCGCTGAAAGATGTCCTCGGCGTCCGCCATGTTTTGCACCATCGCGTACACCGTAGCCAGGAGGTGCGCCTGACACGTCGAGAGCAACTCGGTGAAGCGTGCCAGTCGCTCGTCGATGTTCGACTGGGAGTCCATTGTCGGCTCGGCCGTGTTGCGTTCGAGGCACAGACCGCATTCAGGCCCAGCCGCCGATGAGATTGAATCCGAAACTAGTTTTGCCCGGCGGGACATGGAACCCCGCCGAAAACGCCACCGGTCGCCAACACACCGAAGAGACCACGGCAGCGACCCTGCTGCACCGATATGTCGTGATGACCGAAAACGTTACATCCCGCCTCTAAGGGAGCAGGGATCCTGGCATGCAATCCAGTCTGCCAGGATCGCTCCCGAACCGGTCAGTCCGCATTGACGCCTTGCTCCTACGTTGGCCAAGCTGGCGTTTCGGCGGAATACCATACGAAGCGCTGGTAAGCCTCCGGCGAATCAGCCTCGGGCAGGAGCCTCGACCGCCATCGATCCTCGTAACGTGCAGCGGGGTTTGGACGTTTACTCGAGTGTCTGACCGGACCCATTTAACAGCAGCGCCCGATGACGAGCTTAGTTTCACGAGAGGAGCGTCGACTGGCGACCCTGTCCTTGTTCTTCACCTTCGCGTTCTTGGCAGGATCCGCCGTCGGGAATCCGCTTGCGCTGCGGGCCTCAAGCCCAGAGGCGATTCGTCCCGAAACGCTGGAAATGCTCGGATACGAGCCTCTGTTCGACGGTAAGACCACCGGCGGATGGTCCAACCCCTTCGAGCACGGAGAGGCTGAGGCGGTGGCAGGTGAGATCCGGCTGCGCGGCGACAAGAAGTTCTTTCTTGTGACCGAGCGGCAGTACCGAGACTTCCGTTTTATTGCGGACATCCGCTTGCCCGAGGGTCCGGCCAACTCTGGCTTGATGTTCCGCTGCCACGTCGAACCCGGTCGGGTCTATGGCTACCAAGCGGAATGCGATGGATCCGCCAGAAGGTGGTCGGGCGGCCTCTACGACGAGGGACGCCGAGGATGGATCTGGCCGAGCAAGTTGGGCAGATCGACCGACGAATTCCTCGTCCACCAGGACGCCTCTCAGGCTCACTTTGAGCAACCTACGATCCGCGACGCTCTGCGGCGCAACGAGTGGAACCGCTACAGCGTCGAATGCGTTGGCGATCGGATCCGTATCCGCGTTAACGGCGTTCTGGTCACGGATATGCGTGACTCGGTCGATCGCTCCGGACACCTTGGAATCCAGCACCACGGTGAAAAAGGCCAAGTCTATCGGTTCCGCAACCTCTACGTGAAAGAGCTCCCCGAGTACCCGGCCCGCGGCAACGTGGAACTCGTTGATGAGTCCCCTGTGTCTGTCAAACGGCTTAGCCCGGGCGTGGTGCTTGCCGACTTCGGTCGCGTCGCTTTCGGGAACCTTCGGCTGACGCCCCCTAAAGGCGCCGCGGGCGAGTTGACGGTGCGTTTCGGCGAGCGACTCAGCGACGGGCACGTCGATCGTCGTCCTCCTGGAACGGTTCGCTACTCCGAGCGCGTCGTAACCCTCCCGCCAGGGGAGTCTTTGGTGGTCGAGCCACCGACTGACAGGCGGAACACTGGCGCCAGCGGGCGGGCCCCCGTGCCACCGGTGCTCACGCCGCCCGAGTGGGGCGTTGTAACACCGTTCCGCTGGGTGGAGATCGAAGGCCTGCCCGACGGCCTAAACGGCGGAGAGTTGGTGCGCCAATCGGCGATGCCGTCAGATTGGGATGACAACGCCGCCGAGTTTGTCTGCTCCGACGAGACGCTCAATCGAGTTTGGCAACTGTGCCGCTACTCGATCAAGGCGACCACATTCGCCGGCGTGTATGTCGATGGAGACCGGGAGCGGATTCCTTACGAAGCGGACGCGTACCTCAATCAGTTGTCGCACTACTACGTCGAGGGCGACACCGGATTCGGGCGCCGGACTATCGATTGGCTCGTCGAGAACCCCACGTGGCCGACCGAGTGGGGACCGCACGTCATTTTCATGGCCCACGCCGACTGGATGCAGACGGGCGATGCTGAGTGGTTGGCGGCACGCTACCCCTCGCTGAAGGCTAAGGCGATGACCGAGCGGCTCGGTCCAAGCGGTTTCGTTGAGAGCACGAAGACACACCAACGCAAAGGCGACATCGTTGATTGGCCCCCACAAGAGCGTGACGGGTATGTCTTCTCGGAGGTCAATACGGTCGTCAACGCGTTCCACCTGGCGGCGGTGGAGCAGCTTGCCGCCATTGCCCGGGCCGTTGGAGCCGACGAAGACGCCACGGCGTACGAGGAACACGCCAGGTCTTTCCGCGACAAGTTCCACGCGGCATTTTTCGACCCTGAGGCTGGCAGGTACCGCGACGGACTGGGCATCGACCACCATTCGCAGCACGCGAGCTTCTTCCCCTTGGCCTTTGGCATCACGCCCCAAGAGCACCGAGAAGAAGTCGCCGCTGCCGTCGCCGACGACGGCATGCGTTGCTCCGTTTACGGCGCGCAGTACTTGCTGCAGTCGCTCTTGGAGAACCAACAAGGTAGTTCCGCCCTCGCCCTAATGACGGCGCCGGGCGATCGGAGCTGGCGGCACATGCTCGACGCCGACGCGACCATTACCTGGGAGGCGTGGGATGTCGCTTACAAACCAAACCTTGACTGGAATCACGCCTGGGGAGCCGCGCCCGCAAACCTCTTGCCGCGATACGTTCTGGGCGTGAGTGCGGCGGAACCCGCGTGGAAGCGAATCTCGGTGAGCCCGGTTTGCGGAGAATTGAGTCATGCCGAGGGCGTTGTTCCCACGCCCGGAGGGCCGATGAAGATTCGTTGGGAGAAGGGGAAAGGCTTCCTGATGTCTCTGAAGCCGCCGCCTGGGACGCCGGTGAAGGTCCGCCTACCCGACGACGGAAACTCGGCTGTCGCCAAGGTCGATGGCCGGGAGGTAGTAGTCAAACGCGTTGATGGCTGGTTGGAACTCACCGATGAGCTGGTCGGCGAGCACACCATTACACTCGATTAGGCGGGGCGGTTTGTGAACTCTTCTCGGCTTCTCATGCTGGCGCCGGCTTGGTTCGGCGGCCAACGCAGTTCTTCTGTTTGCGCCGGCAACGGCGCTGCCGCGATTGAACCCTCGCGGCGCCGGTGGCGGAGCCAAGTCTCGGCTTCCCTCGTCGCTCTGATGTGGCTGATCGCTGGGACGGCTTCGGCCCAGATAACGATCAACCCAACCAAGAGCATGGTGCTCGATCCCAACGCGCTGGTGCTGGGAACCGGCGGCAACTTCAGTCGCATCATTAATGGCATCCCTTACCAGCAGGATGCCTTGGTCACGCACGGCGACTACCAGTACAGCGCTTGGTACCGAAACAGCGCTAACGAGGACCTCATCATCGGACGACGCGATCTCACCGGCGACACATGGGAGACGTTCGACACCGGCATCGACATGATCCATGGAAACCAAGACTGGAACTCCCACAACGTGATCTCCATGGGCGTCTCCGGCGATGGGCGAGTCCACGTGGCGTTCGACCATCACGTTGACGCCTTGCGGTACATCGTGTCTGACGCCGGCTTCGCCACGGCGCCGAGCAATGAATGGAACGCCACGGGCTTCAGCGCCGAGCGAGACTCACTCAACGCGTCGGGGACAAGGATCCCACGAGTCACCTACCCGCGGTTTACCAACGCGGGCGACGACCTGCTCTTCACCTACCGCGACCGCGGCAGTGGCAACGGCGACGTGCGGATCGCCAACTATGACGCCGCAACGGGCCTTTGGAGCAACACGCGATTTGTCAACCGAGGCGATGTCGGCTCGTATGACGATGTCACCAACCAGCCCTCAACCCGTCGCAACGCGTACCACAACGCCTTCGAAGTCGATTCCGCTGGCCGGCTGCACTCAACGTTTACTTGGCGGGAGTCAACGCAGAACGGAAATCACGATATCAACTACATCTACAGCGATGACCTGGGGTTTACGTGGCGTAACAACGACGGGCAGGTGGTCGGGACGCCGTCGTCGCCAGTAAACGTGAACTCGCCCGGCATCGAAGTGGTTGATCTCGACAGGCGCCAGTCGCTGATCAACCAGCAAGGGCAAATCGTCGACGCCGATGGCCGTGTCCACGCGTTGATGTACCACCGCCGGCAGGAACCAGGTTTCGAGTGGCAGTCGGGCGACGGCACGTTCAACCGGTCCGACTCCGCTTACCACCATTACTACCGCGACCCCACCACCGCCCAGTGGCACGTCAACCAGCTGCCAACCGACGAGCCCGTTGGCAGCCGCCCGCAGATTGGCGTGGACCCGTTCGGCAACCTGCTGGGCGTCTACACCTCGGGCGCCGACCTGATCATCGCCGGCGCTCAGAAGGTCGGCGACGGCTACGCCGACTGGCAGCTGCTGCACCGCGATCAAGGCGACTACGAGGGATCGCCGCTGCTCGATGAAAACCGCTTACGCGAGACGGGCATCCTTTCGGTGTTCCTGCAAGAGCGGGCGGACGACCAGCCGGTCAACACTGGGACGAGCAGCCCGCTGCGGGTAATCGAATTCGCGGCGACGACCCCGCAGACCCCGCTACGCTGGATTGGCGACAACTCGAGCGTTTGGTCCGCGGGCGGCGCGACAAACTGGGACATCGACGGCGACATCGTCGGGGACCTGCCCTACGCCGACGGCAACGCGGTGCGTTTCGACGACAACGCCGCCTCGTTCAACGTCTCATTATCGGGCAACCGGTCGCCGTCGGCGGTCACCTTCAGCAATACCGCCAACGACTACACCTTGACCGGCAACGCAATCACGGGATCGGGCGGGGTTCTCGTCAACGGAGGCGGTCGCGTAACGTTCAACAGTCGTTTCGTGAACACCTACACCGGCGAAACGGTCGTTGAAGACGGCGAACTCGTCCTCGCGGGCGGCGCGACCATATCCGACTCGCAGGCGATCCTAGTCGCGCAGGCCGGACGGATCGTCTCCGCCGCTCCGCTGATGCTCAGCAGTCAATCGCTCACGCTTGCCGGCGAAGTTGGCGGAAGCGTCGATGCCCGGGACGGGTCCACGGTCATAGGCACGGGTCGCGTTGCCGGCGATCTCACCACTCATGACGCACTGATCCGGATTGGCGAAGTAGGATTACTAGTCACCACGGGCCCCGTAACGACGCTCGTCGACGACTTCTCAACCAGCGATCTAGCCGCCTACACCGAGACGAGAGTCCTTGACCAGGGACCGGTCGACAACGTTGCGTTCGAGGTCCAGCAGGGCGCCTTGCGTTCAACGTCGGTTGGAGCCGACGGGGCCGAACAAACGTTGCTGCTCCGCGGCGACTTTTCGCTTGAGGCTGGGCAGGAGTTGCAGATCGACACAAGCATCATCGAGGCTAACGGGCGCGACCTTGGCATCGTGGTCGCGGCGACAGACACGCCCGAGTCTGCAACCAGAGAAGACTACGCGTTCGTCGCGCTCACCGGCGGTGACAGCTCGGTAAAGATCCGCGGCTTCGACGGCGCCACCGCGCTCCCACTGATCACCGATTCAAGCGGCGGCCCTAAAGATGGGCTCTTCATCTCACGGGTCGACGAGAACACCTTTGAGTTCGGTCATTACATCGGCGAGCAGCGCACGGTGGTCACCACACACACCCTGGCCAACGCCGCCATAGGGGCCGCGATCGGCTTCTACAGCGATCAACGCGAGACTGGCTCCTACGCCGTGTTGGACAACTTACGCCTGTTCCAAGCGGAGGCGACGGCCGCGGTTGGTGAGACCTTCACCATCGACGGCAACCTAAGCCTTGGTCCGCAGTCTGCGCTGGAGTTCGGCATCTACAGCCCATCGGCGGCTGATCGGCTCATCGTTGGCGGCGCTGTGTCGGCAGCGGGATCGCTCGTCGTGACGCTCGTCACCGGCGCCCCATCTCCTCAAGCGGGAGACGAGTACTGGTTGATCGACACCCAGACGCTGACTGGAGTCTTCGACTCGGCGACGTTGCCAACGCTAGGCGAAGGGTTGGTGTGGGACACCTCCCGACTTGGCGCCGAGGGCGTGCTGGCGGTCGCCGCCGGACTGAGCGGCGACTTCAACCGCGACGGCCGCGTTGATGCCGCGGACTACACGGTGTGGCGAAACACACTCAACCAATCCGGATTCGGCTTGACCGCCGATGCGAACAACGACTTCCGAGTCGACGCTGCCGATTACCTTCTTTGGCGAGATCAATTCGGGCAATCGATCTTCGAAGGCTCGAACCTGACCGAAACGGCGAATACGCCGGAGCCAGCGGGAGTGTCCCTTATCGCCATCGCGGGCGTCATGCGACTTCGCCATCGGCGCCGAGAGCCCTGAAGCTCTGAAGCCGCCGCCGCGGTCGGCATCGGCTAGAGGCCCTCCGTTCCAGGCCCTGAAGCGCCCGCCGTGTCGCGGTACCCCTGCCGGAGTTCGGTGAGTTGCTGCTTCAGGCGGGCCGTATCGGCCGAGTACTCGGCTTGACCGTAGACGTTGCTGAGTTCGTCCGGGTCATTCGAGAGATCGTAGAGTTCCCACTCATCGTTCTCGTAGAAGTAGATCAGCTTGCGGTCCTGGGTTCGCACGCCGTAGTGTGCGGCGACTCGATGGATGGCGGGCGGGCCCTCGAAATAGTGGTAATAGACTGCGTCACGCCAGTCGTAGGGCGTCTCTCCACGCAGCAACGAAACGAACGACTTGCCCTGCATCGGCTCACTAGGCGAGGCCTTCGCCGCGTCGAGCAGGGTGGCCGCGTAGTCAAGGTTTTGGACGAGTTCGCGGCAGCGGGCGCCGGGCTGCGTGACTCCGGGCCACCGCGCAATGAGCGGCATCCGCATCGATTCGTCATACATCCAGCGCTTGTCGTACCAGCCGTGGTCGCCCAGGTAGAATCCCTGGTCTGAGGAGTAGATCACAATCGTGCTGTCGGCGAGCCCAAGCTCGTCCAGCAGCGCCACCAATCGGCCAACACTGTCGTCGACCCCGCGGACGCAACGCAGGTAGTTCTTCAGATACCGCTGGAGCTTCCACCGTGTCAGGGCTTCGCCGGTAGGCGGATCGGCCACGAAGGCACGGTTCTCCGTGTCGAACGCGTCGCTCCAGCCGCGGAGCTGCTTCTCGGTCATCCGCTCTTGGTTCTTCCGGCCCGACACGTCCCGCGACTCACGCCCTTCGCCCGGATCCACTCCGTCGACGAAGAGGTCGTAGTACAAATCGAGGTCTTCCTCGATCGTCATCTGCTGCTCACGTGCGCCGCTGGCGTTGTCTGACCAAATGTCCAAGAGCGTCGGTGGCTCTGGCAGCGTTTCGTTCTTCCAAAGCGACAGGTGCTCGGGAGCCGGCATCCAGGTGCGGTGCGGGGCCTTGTGCTGGCACATGAGCAGGAACGGCTTGTCAGCGTCGCGGCCGCTGCGTAGCCAGTCCTCGGCGAGGTCGGTAACGATCCGCGTGCAGTGCCCGTTAATCTCGACGACACCATCAGGCGTGCGGAATTGCGGGTTGTAGTAGTCTCCCTGGCCCGGCAACACCCGCCAGTAGTCGAATCCCTGCGGGTCCGATCCAAGGTGCCACTTGCCGATCACCGCCGTTTGGTACCCCGCCGCCCGGAGCTCCTTGGGGAAGGTCCACTGCGCCGGATCAAACCGGTCGCCGTTCTTGCGAAACCCGTTCAAGTGGCTGTGCTTACCCGTCAGGATGACGGCGCGACTTGGGCCGCACAGGCTGTTCGTGCAGAAACTCTGCTCGAAGAGCATGCCCTCAGCCGCGAGGCGATCGATGTTGGGCTTTGGGTCAACACCCGCGAGCAAGCCGCCGTAGGCGCCGATTGCGTGCGGCGCGTGATCATCGCTGAAGATGAACAGGATGTTGGGCCGCTCTGCCAGCCCGCTTGACGTCAACAGGCTGAGCTGCAAGAGCAGGATGAGGGCGATGACAAGGTTGCGCATAGGTGTCTCGCTTGCGGTGTGTGTAGCGCGTTCTCTCGGGCACGGGACGTCAGTCAGCCGCGCAGCGAAGACGATCGCTTGGCAAGAGGTAGCCGCGTTCCTCGGCCACCCTCGGGTGACTCACCATCACCCGCTCCACGGCCGGAGTCCCTTGCGTGCGATGGCCATCGAGTGAGGATCGCAGCAGCTTGCGCCCCACGGCAGCGTTGCTTACGCGGCGCCCCAGTTGAGCGTGTGCCGTCCCTCCTCAAAGCCCAGCTCTATCGGATCACCGACAACTTCGCAGCCACCGACGCTTGCCACCTCCGCCGCTAGGTCCTCCGTCGCCCAGAGCGTGCCAAGGTGGAGCGTGTTGGGGACGAAGACCCAGCGGTGATCACCGTAGCGGGAGCGGATGGCGGAGACTAATGCCTCGTCATCGCTGAGCGTCGCCGGGATCTTCGCACGCTGCATGTCGCCCGTTGTGTAAACGTTGATATAGGTCTTGTGCTCGTCGATCGCGTCGCGGAGTTTACGCGTAATGAAGTCCGCCAAGCCAACCCCGATGGCGTTGCCCTTCGAGGCGGCCACCAAGCCGAGCGCGCCGATGATGCCGACCGCGGGCTTGGTAATGTCCTCGAACCCGTCAACGCCGCGCCGGCCGATCACGTTGGGGTCCATGCCGGTGCCGCTGTAGGTCTTCCCGATCTCATCAACAATCAGAACGTTGATGTCTTCGAAGGGCAGGGTAGGGAAGTACCCGCGGTGCTTGGCGAGTAGTTCCGGCTCCTTGGTCAGGATCTCCGTAGCCGGCAGGGCGTGCAGCTCGGCGGTCTTGTCGTAGCCATCCTCAAGGATCGCCAACCCCGCCCAGATCCTCCCACTGTCGACGAGCAGCTCGCCCATCTCGAGCAGCATGACCTGCATCTGAGGAGTTGGGGCGGAGTGGAAGGTCTCGGCGGAGCGGATCTTGCCCATGCCGACGACCATCATCTTGGTCAGCCCGCTCTGCACCGGCCCGCTGAAGCAGGTGTGCAGCTTCACGCGATTGAGCACGAGCACGCCGGAAGACTCGTAACAATGGCGATCCATCCAGACGTCGCCGGTCGACACCTCGCCAACCTTCACACACTCCATGCTGGAGCGGATCGGCATCCCCATCGCCTGCTCGGTGATGCCGAGCGACTCAACCATCTCGCGCTGGCCCTCAGCGGTGGCGCCGTTGTGTGAGCCCATGCTGGGGACGATGAATGGCTTGGCGCCGTGGTCCCGCAGCCAGTCGCCGGTGGCCTTGGTGATGGCGGCCAGGTTGTCGATGCCGCGCGAACCCGCGGTAATCGCCACCTCGCCCTGGGGCGGTTGGCCGAGCTTGTCCAGCTCAGCCCGGACGGCCTGCGCTACGTCGGCGATGGGGCGGGAAACAAGCGACTGCTGGACTTTGCGGAGCAGCACGATCGGGCCTCGTGAGTGCGCTTTGACAAGCGGCAGACACGGCGCCGCCGCCGCAACCACCAACTGCGATCTTGGCTGACCGTTGCCGGGTCCGCAAGAGCCGGCGAAGAGGGCAGATCGAGATGGCTTGGCTTAAGCGCAGCCAAGACAAGAAGACTAATCCGGACCGCCCGGCGGCTCTACTGGTCGCCGCGATCCAAGTCATCGCCCAGAGCCCCAACAGCGTCCCGGCCGGGGTCGAGCGGTGTGGCGACGATGCCGTACATGTTGGTATTCCCGTCGGGAGACTCGGTCGCGCCCAGCCGGATGGGCCCGGGGCCGTCGACGCGGCGGACCCAAACCGACAGCACATCCTCAACGCTCTTGCCCGGCCCGACGTCGACGCGGAACTCCCGGCTGGACGGGAACTCGCCATCAAACGGGCCAACGTCAACGCCGATGTTGTCACCGGTGTCACGGAACCGCGTTCGCAACCATTCCGGCGCGGGCAGGCGATCGTCAAACAGCACGTAGAGGTTGCACGCTTCTTTGAGCACCACCGTGAGTTCAATATCCGTCTGGAACTTGTCGTTCTGGAATGTCTTGACGTAGTCCCCGCCCAACAGATAACCGGGGATGCCGTCCGCGGTTACCCCGTTCCATTCGTGATAAGACCGGTCCACAAATGCGCGGGCGTCTTCACGCATGCCGCCGGGCACTATCACGTAGTAGTTCCACGACGTCTCTCGCTGGATGTTATCACGCACGCCCGAAATCAGCGCCGCTTCCACGGCGCCGGGATCAGCTTCCGCCATTTCGGTGGAGTACCGCTCGCTGCGGACGGAGACAATCCGGCTCATCGTCCCGCCCGGGTCGAGGTGCATCGCTTCGCCCGTGTGCAACCGCTTGCGAAGCGTCTGACCGCGCTCACTCTCCTCGTACTCCAGGTCGATCACGCCTTCGAAGACGACCACGTCCGTGGCGCCCGATCCGTTAACGTCGATCCCGAACTCGGTTCCCAGATCGACAACCGTCGCCCGCGGCGTGAGCACCGAGAAGCCCTCGGCCCCATCAGCGACACTGGCCGTCAGCCGCCCCAGGATTGCCCGCCCCCTCATGTCCGAAACCGTTTCAAAAACCGCCGGGCCGTGCAGCGTCAGCACCGTGCCGTGAACGTACGCGAGTTGGATCTTGCCCTGGGACACGCGGATGACGTCGCCCGCGCAGATGTCCGTCTCCGAGGCGTCGAGGCAGCCGTGGTCTCGTGACCACTGCGAGCCGTCAGAACTGTTGACGACGCTGGCGATCACCGCGGGGGGGGCGAGTGGCTTTTCCGCTGGAGTCTTCAGCAAGGAGGGAATGCCAACCGCGACGGCCGCCAGGGACGCCGCAACTGCAACCCAGCCCCACTTGCTGAGTGCCGATTGATGGCGGCGCTTTTCGGCTTCGCCCGGTTGGCATGAGTCACCGATCGATGGCGCTGAGGGTATCAGGTCGAGGTACCCAATCGCGGAAGCCGCTCCCTGGGCCCCCACGTGGACACTGGAGAACGCAAAATACACCTTGCGCGCTTCTTCGCTCTCTCGCAGGACCGCCTGCAGCCTCTTGAACTCTTCCTCAGACAAGCGGCCGTCCCACCACGCGGAGATCATCGCCCGCAACTGCGTTTCGGGAAGGCCGTTCGGATTCGAGTCGCTTGTCACGTCAGCGTTCCTGGGGAGCGTTGCTTAGCGCATCTCGCGGGCGAGCGACCGCTGCACACATTGGTAGAGGCTCTCCCGCACCTGCGCCAACGACCGGTAGACCGTGCTCAGGGGCCTGCCGATCTGCGATGCGATTTCCGCAACCGGGGTTCCCGCGTGGTAGCGAACCTGAAGCAGCCGGCGGTCTTTCTCCGCGAGCTTTGCCATGCATTGATGCAGGGCGAGTCGCCGCTGGTCGGACTCGTCGACCTGTTCCAGGTATTCAACCGCGAGCGTATTGAGCAAGGCGTCGTCGAACTGTAGCCGATCGGTAGCCCGCGACCGGCGGTACAGCAGCACTTCAAATCGAGCGACCCCGCACGCCCATGGCAGAAACTCACGGCTTGGATCGAACGCGTCACGCTTCTTCCAGAGCGCTAGGAACGTCTGCTGAGCGAGATCGTCAGCGTCCGCGAAGTCGCGCACGAGGCTGAAGATGAAACCCCTGAGCCGCAGCTGGTTCTCAGCGAGCAGTTCGAGAAACCGATCGTCCTCCTCATTCGGCTCTCGCGGCACTTGGCCGGGCTGCCGCCGTTGCTCCTCGATCCCCATAGCCACCTCTCGCTTCGCGTTGCCTGCCGAACACGGGCTTACTCACGTTCAACATCAGCGGCGCAGGATTCTAAGGCGAAATGGGCAGATTTCGTCCCTGGCCATTCGTCGCAGCCACGCCCTACGCAGCAACCACCACGCTTGAAACGAGTTGCGTCACGAGTCCGAGAACGGTCTGCCGGCAAAGAAATCTGAAGTTCCGATTTCTCGCAACTTTTCCCGAGAAAGGGCGCGAGCGTCTGCAGAAAGGCGTTGAGGGCGTGCCCGTAGCTCGCAACACCTCGTCCAACCCCAAGTCTCATCTGCGGGGCCTGAGGAGCAATGACGTCTCCTTAGGCTCAACCAGCCGCTCCTTGAGGAACCTCCATGAAGACTCGTGCTGCGCTAGTCGTTCTGCTAGCTGCCGGCTCGGTTGCGTCGCCGGCCCTGGCGGCGATCGATCTGCTGTCCCTGGCCAGCGGCTCTGAGGGCGACACCCGGTTCACCGACTCAACACCCATGGGCATCGATAGCTCGGGCAACGGGTTCCTCGACCAAGACCCCTTCTTCCCTGAGTTCTTCGACTTTGACGTGACCGGCTCGGTTGCCGACCCCTTGGCGTTCAACACCGACTTCGACTTCCTGCTTCAAGGCATGTCGGATGTGAATACGACGACCGGCGCCTCGCTGGCCGATGGCGGGATTGATCGCGACGGCATGGGCAGACTGGGGATTCGCGGTGGCGGCGGAAGTGGGATCGACCCGCTCGAGGGCTACCTGCTCGGCATCGACGCCGCCGACCTCGATCCCTCGCGGCAATTCCGGATCGCCAGCGTGGGCGTCGCGTTTCTTGGCGACACCGATTTCGGCAAGATCGTCAACCGCAACGACCCATCCCGGAGCCTAACGTTCGGCGCCGTCGGCACCGGCGCCGACTGGGAAGGCGGAACCGGCTCGATCGACGTCACGCCGCTTGGGCTAACGGTCTCGGGCGGGTCCTCCGCAGGCGAGATCGCCTCGATCTTCGGCAGCGCGGGCTCGGGGTTCCGCTTTACGGGCTTCGGCGTTGATGTGGTGCCGGAGCAGAAGATCCTGCTCGACTCGCTCGGCTCCGGATCCGAAGGCAACACCCGGTTCAGCGACACGACCACCATCGGCGTGGATGGTTCCGGCAACGCCTTCGACCCGACGGCCGGGAACGGCTTTGAAGACTATGCGGTGTCCGGCGTCGTCGCCGAAGCCGGGGCGTTCAGCACGAACTTCGGCTTCCCGATCCAGGGCATGTCCAACGTCGATCTCGCAACGGGCGCCAAGCTGGCCGATGGCGGGATCGATCGGGCCGGCAACGGCGACCTGGGTGTCCGCGGCGGAACGGGCAACGGCATTGAGGCACGCGAGGGCCTGCTGCTGGGTATCAACGCCGCCAACCTCGACCCGAAGCTGGCGTATCGCATCACCGATGTTGGCTTAGCGAACCTTGGCGGGGCCGAGACCGGCACGATTATCAACCGCTCGGACACAAGCAAGAGCGCGGGTTTCGCGGCCGGCGACAACGGCTTTGTGAACGTCACCGCCCTGGGGCTTGAAGTGAACGGCGGCCACAACGTCGCGGAGATCGCGTCGGTGTTCGGCGACGACTTCGGCGAGGGCAACTTCCGCGTCAGCGGCTTCAAGCTGGAGGTCGTCCCCGCTTCGTTCACCGAGATCCTGCTGAGCTCCCTAGCGACCGGCAGCGAGGGCGACACGCGGTTCATGGACTCAACACCCTTCAGCGTCGACACGTTTGGAACGGCGTTCACCACCCAGCAAGGCTCCACGTCGCAAGACTTCGACGTGATGGGCGCCCCGACCGAGGCCGCCGCGTTCGACACGAACCTGGCGTTCATCATCCAAGGCCTGTCGAACGTCGACACCGCCAGCGGCGCCAAACTGGCTGACGGCGGGATCGACCGCGACAGTGCTGGTAAGCTCGGCATCCGTGACGGAGCGAACAACGGCATCGAGTCGCTCGAGGGCTTCTTGCTGGGCCTCGACGCCACGGAACTCGACCCTTCTCTGGGGCTGCAGATCACCGACATCCGAGTCGAGTTTCTCTCGGGCGATAAAGCGGGCAAGATCGTCAACCGGAACGACTCCAGCAAGTCGCTCACCTTCGGCGCCGTAGGCACAGGCTCTGACTTCGAAGGGGCGACCGGCTTCATCGACGTGACGGACCTCGACCTGATCGTTGCCGGCGGATCGCTGGACGAGGAGATCGCATCGATTTTCGGCGTCGAGTACACCGATCCGGGAGGGTTCCGAATCACCGACTTCAAGGTGGACTTCGTCTCCATCAGCCCCCCGTCCGGCGACTACAACGGCGATGGAGTCGTGGACGCCGCGGACTTCACCGTTTGGCGTGACACGCTTGGCAACTCCGTGCCGCAAGGAACCGGCGCCGATGGGGACAACGACGGCATGATTGGTATCGGCGATTACACCGTCTGGAAGAACAACTTCGGCGCGACACCCACGTCATCGGGCGCCATCGCCGCGCCGGAACCGGTGTCGGCCACGCTGCTGCTCGGCAGCGCCGCACTGGGCGTCACGCGGCGGCGTGGCTCGGCGTGAGCCTACCCCACACCGGCAGCGCTACGGATCAACGGACATCATTTCATGGAGCAAGCCATGCCCAAGACCATCGGAGGGAACCCGATACGAGGATTCACCTTGGTGGAGCTGTTGGTCGTGATCGCGATCATCGGCATCCTCGTCGGGTTGCTGCTCCCGGCGGTCCAGTCGGCGAGAGAAGCGGCGCGGCGGAGCCAATGCGTGAACAACCTGAAGCAGGTCTCGCTGGGAATCAGCCTGTACGAAGACGTGGCCAAGGAGCTGCCGCCAGCGCGTGTGGGTTGCGACGACTGGGAGGCGCCAGCGGACTTCGCCGGCGGGGTCTGCTTCAACAACCCGTGCTGGGAGAAGGTGGCGACGAGCGGCTTCGTGCTCATTCTTCCCTACCTTGAGCAGGGGCCACTCTACGACCAGCTCAACACGTTCCCCGGCGACGCTCCGTTCCCGGTAATCGCACCGGCATGCAACGGCGATGGGGCGAGCCAGTGGCCGACCGCCGAGGTGCGTAACGCGATCCTGCAGCGGCCCGACGTGTATGTGTGCGCGAGCGACGACTCAAACCCGCTCGACGAGCAACAAAGCCGCTACGCAACGGGCAGCTACGCGTTCGTTCACGGCAGCCTTGGCCCCTCGGAGGGCGGCAGCCACGTGATGAAGCACTTCAACACCGGCGTCTTCAACTACGCCCTCGCCCGATCGCTGCGGCAGGTTGTTGACGGCTTAAGCAGCACCATGTTCGTCGGCGAGACGATCGAGGGGCACACGCAGCCGTCGCGGAACCGCTGGACGCTCGCCGTCCGCCACCAGGACAGCATGCGTTCGACCGAAAACCCCGTAAACACCCAACCCGAGGACCCAACGTTCTACGAGGCCTACGGCTACAAGACGAGCGGCGCCTTCGCCAGCCGGCACCCCGGCGGCGCCAACTTCGCGTTCGGCGACGGCCACGTGGCGTTCCTCGATGAGAACATCGATCTGGAGACGTACCAGGCTCTGTCGACTCGCGACGGCGGCGAAACACTGACCGCGGGATACTAACGCCGATGACTCAGCAAATGCGCGTAGGGATCGCGATTGCGCTGCTCGCGTCGACGGTGGGCTGCGGCTCGGGCCGGCCCGATCGCTTGGAAGTCTCGGGGCGAATCGTGCTCGATGGCCAACCGCTGACCATGCCCGAGGGCGCTACGGGCTTCGTCCAGTTCGTGCCATCGGGCGCCCGGGCCGCCGCGGGCGAGATCGACTCGCAGGGACGTTTCGAGCTAACGACGTTTGGTGACGAGGGGGGCGGCGACGGCTGTGTGCCGGGCACGCACGTCGTCGCAGTCACGGTCTACCAGCAACTAAGCCCCACGGCACGCCGGTGGCTTGCCCCCAAAGAGTACAGCAACCGCAAGACTTCGGGGCTGACCGTGGCCATCGATCAGCCGACAGACACACTCGAGCTCAACCTGACTTGGGGCGGCAAGAAGCCGTTCGTCGAACGCCTGGCGGGCGGCAAGGAAGTTGACGCAGCGCTGATGGAGTAGCGGTCTTCCGACCACCCTCCGAATAAAGACGAACCACGATTCGACATCAACGCATCGATATCGACCTGGAGTCACCGATGAACAAACGGCTTCGAATGACCGCCGCGATGGCGGCGATGAGCTTCGCCGCGTCCTCCCAAGCCACAATTGTGCTCGACTCGCTCGGCAGCGGGTCGGAAGGAAACACAAGGTTCAGCGACACAACGCCGCTCTCGATCGACGGCTCCGGCAACGCCTTCGATCCGAACGCGGGGAACACGTTCGAGGACTTCGCCGTCTCGGGCTCGGTGGCCGACCCCGCCGCGTTCAACACGAACTTCAGCTTCTCGATCCTGGGCATGGCGGATGTGAACACCACGACCGGGGCAAAGCTCGCCGACGGCGGCATCGACCGGGCGAACAACGGCGACTTGGGCGTCCGCGGCAACAGCAACGGTGTGGATGCGTTAGAGGGCCTGCTGCTCGGCATCGATGCGACCAACCTCGATCCCTTGCTGATGTTCAAGATCAGCGGTGTACGGTTCGCGTTTCTTGGCGGCGACGAGGCCGGCGCGATTGTCAATCGCACCGACCCGAGCAAGTCGCTGACGTTTGGCGCCAGCGGCACGGGCTCCGACGTTGAGTTATCTAGCGGACTGGTCGACGTGACCGGCCTCGATCTGGTGGCGCCGGGCGGAACGTCAATCGCGGAGGTCGCCTCCGTCTTCGGCGGCAACTTCGGCGGCGGTTCGTTCCGCATTACGGAGTTCCAGTTGCAGATCGTCGCAATACCCGAACCATCGAGCCTTGCGTTCCTAGGACTCGCCTCCGGCTTGCTCCTCCGGCCACGGCGCCGAAAGTCGTAGCAAGACCCCGCTACCCCCTGCTTCCGAGCGACTGTTTCTTGGGACCACAAGTGGTAACTGTGTACACGGAACGCTCCTCCAAGACCGTGCGTGTCGCCTTGGTGGCGATCTGCCTGATGCTTCCGCAATGGGAAGCCGCGGCCGACTCTTGGCGAAGCACGCTGTATCCCGCCGACTGGCGCCCGCCAAGCGACAAGTCGTTCGCCACAGATAAGCTGATCCAGGACTTCTCTTACGCCGGTTACCAGCGCGGCGAGGCCCCGCTGCCCCAAGCCGCGGGACCGGTCTTCGACCCGGTTTCCTTTGGCGCCGACCCGACCGGGGCCACCGACAGCACGTCTGCCATCCGCAGCGCAATCTTCGCCGCCGAGGCGGCGGGCGGCGGCGTGGTGGACTTGCCGGCGGGCACGTTTCGGGTCTCGGCTGGTTCGAACTCCGAGGTGTTCCGCGTTCGCGAGAGCGGCGTCGTCATCCGCGGCGCCGGGCCGGGCGCGACGCGGATCCTCAACACGTCGACCAACATGCGGGGCAAGGCGATCTTCCGTTTCGCTCCCGGCGCCCATTCTTCGGGCCCTTCGGTCGGGATCACACAGAACCTCACGACGCCAACGCATCGCGTCCCGGTCGCCAACGCCGCGGCATTCTCCACGGGCGACCTAGTGGAGATGGAGTGGGACTTTACCGATGAGTGGATCGCCGAACACGGCCAGCAGGAGTGGTGGAACGACACCGACGGCAGACCCGAGGCCGCTAGCTACCGCCGCGAGGTGACCGCCGTCAACGTCGCGCAGGGATGGATCGAGGTCGACGTACCGACGCGGTACTCAATGCTCCCACGCGACAACGCGCGGGTAAAGCGGCTCTCCGGCTACATCAACGAATCGGGTGTCGAAGGGCTGTCCATCGGCAACGTGCAGCACCCCGGGTCGGAGTTCGGCGAGCAAGACCATACGGTACCCGGCACCGCAGCCCACGATGTGCACGGGAGTTGGGCCATCGACTTCCAACGCAGCGTCGACAGTTGGGTGCGGGATGTCGAGACCTTTCAGCCCGACGGGAACACCTCTACCGCGCATATCCTCTCCAACGGTGTTAGGTTCCTACGCTCGTTCCGTATGACCGCCAGCGACGTGCGGATGGAGCGGCCGCAGTACGGCGGCGGCGGCGGCAACGGCTACATGTTCCGTGTGCAGTCGACCAACGACAGCCTCATCGAAGACTCGGTTGCCGAGTTCAATCGCCACGGTTTTGTGATCTCTCACGCGGGCAGCACGGGCAACGTCTTCCATCAAGTTGAAGACCGATTCAGCAACCGTGCCACGGGCGACACCGGCAGCTACCCCACCGGCGGCGGCGACGGCAGCGACACCCACATGCACTTCGGCCACTCCAACCTCTGGGACCAAAGCCACGCCCACAACAGCTTCTTGGAATCGCAGCACCGCGGCACCACCAACAACCACGGTTTGACGTCCGCTCACGGCGTGTACTGGAACATCTCGGGCAGCGGAACGCAGTACCCGGATAAGCTCGTGGTCTCGGAGCAGGGCCGGTACGGCTACGTGATCGGCACCAGCGGAAGCGTGGACGCCATCCTGACGCCAACCGGCCAAAACACCGCCCCCACGGACCACGCGGAGGGGGAGGGCGAGGGCGCCAGGCTCTTCCCTCAGTCGCTGTTCCTCGACCAACGGCGCCAGCGGCTTGGCTCGGGCGTTGTCGTCACCTCGTTCTCGTCGTCAGAGCCGGGATCGACGCTCGCCTCCCAAATCCTGCTCGACGCCGAGGGCTACGCGTCGACACCAACGGGTCTCGACGTCGACGTCACCGGCCGCGTGCTCAACCCGCTCGCGGCGGGCGGAACCATCGGCGTGGTCTTCGACGCGATGAAGGACGTTTCGATGAGCCCTTCAACACTGGGCAATAAGCTCGTCGACGGCAATGTGGACCGCGACTCGGCGGGGCGGATTGGCGTTTCCGGCGGGCCCGAAGGGGGCGGGCTGAGCTCCGATGCGACGCAGCGCGAGGGGATGCAGCTCCTGCTGGACGCCACCAGCGGGATCGACCCTACCGCAAAGGTGCAGATCGACACCATCAACATCTCGTGGCTCAACACCGGCGAGAGCTTCACGATCGTCAACCTCGCCACGCGGGAGTCGCTGGAGTTCATCGGCGAAGCGGACAAGTATCCGCACTTCGACTACGACGTTTCCGCGCTCAACCTCTCGCTGCTTGGCGGTCAGTCGGGCGCGGTGGCAGCGGTCATTGCGGGCGACGACTCCGGCTTTCGGATCCGCGGCGTGAACCTCTCGATCCCCGACGAGTTCTTCAATCCGCTGCCGGGCGACTACAACGCGGACGGCGTGGTCGACACCGCCGACTACTCCCTCTGGCGTGACACGCTCGGCCAGTCGGTCGATAACGGCCGCTTCGCCGATGGCGACAACAGCGGCGTGATTGACGTCGCCGACTACAACGTTTGGAAGGCTAACTTCGGCCGCTCGGCGACCGCGAACGCCGCAAACGCCCCCGAACCGGCGTCGTTCGTAGCCCTGCTGAGCTGTGTGCCGCTGACCGCCGCCCGCCGCCGCCGAGCAAACCCCGCCACGCATCAACCCGGCGCCGAGGTCCGCTCGGTTGCCGCATGGCAGTGATCGCATCGGGCATCGGCGACAGGCCACCAACGACCACGGCACCGCGTTGGGCTTCCAATCACTCCTGCGGCGGAACTGCAACAACCTTGGGCAAGTGATGAAACAACTCTTGGTGGCCTTCATTCTGTGTCTGCTCTTCGCTCCGTCGCTCCAGGCTGACGGCGAGGTCAATGTCGAGAGCTTCGTGTCAAGCGGCGTGATGATGTTCGCAGACACCTCACGCGGGGCGCCGTTCGCGAAAGACCCCGCCGTCGTCCGCTACCGTGACGGGTACTACCTTTACTACACGGTCAAACCCGGCAACGGAATCGAAGGGTACCGCACCGGCATTGCCACAAGCGATGACTTGATCACGTGGAACAAGGTCGGCGAGTTGGAGCCCATGCAAGACTGTGAGCGGAACGGCTACTGCGCGCCGGGCGCGATCGTCTTGCGGGGTCAGGTGCACCTCTTCTACCAGACCTACGGCAACGGCCGCCGCGACGCCATCTGCCACGCGTGGTCTAGCGACGGCGTAAGCTTCGAGCGCAATCCAACGAACCCTGTCTTCAGCCCAGCCGGCGATTGGTGCGCAGGCCGAGCAATCGACGCCGACGTGATCGAGCACGACGGCAGGCTGCTGCTTTACTACTCGACACGCGACCCGGAGATGAAGATCCAGCTCCAAGGAGTGGCCGCGGCGCCGTTTGACTCCGAGTTTAACCAGTCCGACTGGACGCAGCTCAACCCAGACGGACCAATCCTCAAGCCGGAGTTGCCGTGGGAGAAGACCTGCATCGAGGCGGCCGCGCTCTGCAAGCACGGCGGCTCGCTCTACATGTTCTACGCCGGCGCCTACAACAATAAGCCCCAGCAGATCGGCTGCGCGATCAGTCGCGATGGCGTCGCTTGGAAGCGGCTGTCGGACCAGCCCTTCCTGCCCAACGGCGAGCCGGGCGAGTGGAACTCCAGCGAGTCGGGCCACCCGTACGCGTTCACCGACGACGACGGCTCGACCTACCTCTTCTACCAGGGCAACAACGACATGGGGAAATCGTGGTACCTGTCGAAAGTGCGAATCGACTGGGACCGAGGAATGCCGGTGATCGCGCCTTAGCAGAACGATCGAAGCCGCGTGTTCCTGCGGTTTTCTTCGGCCGCTGACGAGCCGCCCGGGTCGTCGCAAGCGCTCTCGGCCATGGAGTTGCCGCAGGGCGAGGCTTGTGCGATGATGATTGCAGATGCAATTCTCCTGCAATCCGCACGTCAAGCAAGCACTCGAACCACAGCAGCCGCATGCCGGAGACAACTCCGAGAGACGCTACCTGGGCGAAGCAAGCCCTGCGTGATGCGGGGCTGCGAGCGACGGCCGCCCGGGTCGCCGTGATCCGCGTCCTCTCGCAAGCCGGCACGCCCGTGAGCCATGGCGAGGTAGTCGAGACCCTGGAAGAAACGGGGTTCGATCAGTCGACGCTTTTCCGTTGCCTCAATGAACTTGCGGACGCGAGCCTTGTGGCGCGGCTCGACCTCGGGGACCAAGTCCGCCGGTTCGAGTTAGCCGGAACCGATAGCGGTGGAGCTCCGGAGCACGCGCACTTCATGTGCATCGACTGCGGGAAGCTCACCTGCCTCGAGGGCTTCTCATTCAAGCTGACCCCCGATCGCGGCCCGAGGCGTAAGGCCCTCGGTGAGATCACCGAGGTGTTGCTACGGGGACGATGCGAAACCTGCCTGCCTGGATAAAAGCCGCATTCCTCGATATTCGTCTGCCGCGCTCTTGCAAGTCAATTGCACTCGGGTAAGATCTGCGGCCTACGATGCTGGCGATGCGGCGTTCAAGACGACGCGTCGTTGCCCGTAGCGAGCGGCCGACGCGTGGGCTGTGTGCACGCCTCCCCCCTCTCGGAAATGCCTGGCAAGTTGCGAGGCAGGTTTGCGACCAGATGCGTGCAGGCCGCGGTTTCACGCCCGTTGAACTGCTGGTGGTGATCGGCATCATTGGCGTTCTCGTGGCGTTGCTGCTGCCGGCGGCGCGGGCGTTGGCCCGGCGTACCGAGTGTGCGAACAACCTGCGGCAGATCAGCCTCGGTGAGCTGCAGTACGTGGACGTTCACGGCGGGCGTTGGCCTAGCCCGGCGGGCCACGCGTACGACCTGCGTGATGGCGTGAGCCAGCGAGACGTGTCTTGGATCGAGACGATCGCCCCCTACCTCGAAGACGTTGACTCGAGCCGCCGGTGCCCGGAACACCTGGACCTGGTGGAGCGGCGGTTCCGAATGGACCGCCCCGAAAGAGGCGAGGATGGCACGCTGATCGACGACGGCGACAACCGCGTCGTCGCCCCGACCAGCTACCTGATGAACGGTTACCTGCGAGACCCGTCGCCCAAGCCCCACGGCGCGCCGCCCCCCAGTCATCGCCGCTTGGCGGGAACGCAACGAGGGCATTGTCAGCAGCTTCAACAAGCTGACGTCGACACACCAAACCTTGCTCGCCATCGAAGCGACGACTCAAGCCGTGGTGACCAACTACGACCACGCGCACACGTTCGAATGGTTTAGTAAGACCAACCTGGCCAGGAATGACACGGAGCGAGCCGTATGGAGGCGAGTCGTCGGAGATCCCGAAACCGGCGCTGTTTCCGGGTGGGCTCGCAGCCGACCGTCATCAAGACTCAATCGCAAACTACCTGTACGCCGACGGTGGCGTCCGTGCCATCGCTGCCCAGCAGATCGCCACGTGGTGCAACCCCGGCATGAGCTTCGTCATCCCGCCTCAGTGACGGCGGGCGTTGCCAAACAAGTCAGTTGCTGACTCGGGAACCAATGAACCGGAGACGCACTACGATCGCGCGCTGGCTCGCCGCCGGCGTAATTTGCGGCTCGCTGGCTGCGCCGGCCGGCGACCAGCACATCGACATCCTGCTCTGGGATGACGGCGGGACCGTTGGGGTTGGCGAGTACGACTACCTTGTCGCGAGAGACAATCGTATGCAGATCGCGCGGTTCAATAATGGTTACACGGTCATCGGCACAACCGGCTACAGCGACTCGGCCGAGTTCACCTTCAGCTTCATCGCCGTGCCCGAGCCGAGCACCGCGATGATGAGCCTGCTCGCGATCGCGGGCTTGGCACGGCACCACCGCTGAGCCTGACGTTTGCATCCCTCCGGAGTGAGCGGCGCTGCCCGTCGCTAACGCCGGCGGTTGCCTGCTGTTCATTCCAACGCTTGCTGTTCACTCTTTGCGTCTCGATCCTGGAGTTGACACTAATGATCCGACGACTCGCGTTGACGCTCCTGGGCGTCGCGTTTCTGCCCGGCGTGGCGACGGCGGCCACGATCTTCGCCACCGGGCAGTTGCTTATCCCGGGCGATCCTGCAATCCCGCCGGGACAGCCGGGGCATGATGACAGCCGTGAGAACTACGTGTTTGAGATTAGTCCCGCCACCGGCAACGCGACCCCGGTAAGCCCAGTGGCGAGCGGGCTGCCTCCGGCGCTTGGCGCCACGATCGACGAGACCCTTTGGGGTTGGTCGGGAGGGACGCTCCAGGTTGTTGATCCCGTGACAGGAGTGTCAACACCGGCAGGACCCACGTCGCCGTTCTCGGCGACCGCGTTTGACGTCACGACCGATGGAGTGGGCTACGGACTGACCACCTTCGACGGCCAGCTCTTCGAGGTTGACCTGGCGACGGGGATCGCCTCCGCAGTTGGCGCGCCGGGCCTGGTGAACGACGCATTGGCGGCCGCCGGTGAAACGGACCCCAGTGCCTTTATCATCTCGCTTGGGAGCGTTGGAGACTCGCTCTACGGGATCGACCTGTCGACCGACACGCTGATCGAGATCGATCCCGATACCGGCGCTGCCGCCGTTGTTGGATCGGTCGGCTCGGTCGACGGCGTCGGGGCCGGGATCTTCGGTGGCTACGCCGGCCTGACGGGTGTTGATGAGGATGCCGACGGCGAGTACGAGTCGCTATTCGGCGTGGTTAACTTCATCAATCCGGGTGGTCCCATCGGGTCCGTGCGGCTTGGGGGCATCGCCCGATTCGACCTCTCCGACGGCTCGTGGGACCTGGTCGGGCTTAATGACAACGTGATCTTCTTCGGCCTGGCAAGCCCGCCGGTGCCGGAGCCCTGTACGTTGGCGTTGCTCGCCCTGGGCGGCTTGCCGGCCGCGCGACTCCGGCGGCGATAGGCGGATTCGGCCAGCACGGGCGCGATCAATCTTGATCGTGCCCGTGCAGCGGTTTGTCGCTGGCGTTATGCTTGTGGGCTTACCCGAGGAAGGAAGTGCGTGTCTAACGTCATCCAAACAACTGAGCAGCCGTCGGTCGCCGACGGCGCCGGGTTGATCGCCTCTATCGCCTGCGCTATCCACTGCGCTGCGATGCCGCTGGTGATTGGCTACTTGCCGATGCTGGGCCTGAGCTGGCTGGCCGACCCGTCTTTCCACCGCGTCATGGCGGTCGTCTGCTTCGGCTTCGCCTTGGCGGCATTCGTGCCCGGGTGGCGACGGCACGGCAGCCTAACGCCAACGCTCTTCGGAATCGCCGGGATCGCGATGCTCTCCGTCGCGGCATTCTGCCTTGAGGACGGGTGCTGCCCGGCGTGCGCGCTAGAGGGATCCGCATCCGCGAGCGAGCTCGCATGCAGCGACCCCGAGTGCCAGAGCTGCCAGGAAGAAGCGGTCGAGGCGGTCTTTCAGCCGATGCCGCAACAAACCCAGACGGCGTGGTATACGCCGCTGATTACCCCGCTAGGCGGTGTCTTGCTGGTCCTGGGCCACGTTAGTAATCACCGCAGGTCTTGCCAATGCTGCGGGAGAAATGGGTGCGAACGAGAGCCGGAGTCGCTGGTGGAAGTCGATTTGCCGGTGTGACACCCGGCCGGCTTTGCTTGCGTTCGGCGGGCTTTGCTCGCACAATAGAGGCTTAACCGCCTCTCCTGACCTGCGATGCCTCAAAACCGCCGACAACTCGTTGCCTGGATTCTGATCTTCCAGGTCACCCTGATCGGCTCCATCGGTACGGGTCTGCACGATCTGCTGGGCTGCCAACATGGGTTGTGTGGCGACGAGTGTTGCCCGCCCGAGAAGGACCAGTTGGCGGACCGCGGCCACGCGTGCTGCGGCGGCTGCGGCGCGGACCAGCCGGCCAAGCCCGCTGACGAGGACCGCCAGCGCCCACCCGAAGAGGCCTCCTTCGTTTCTCCGCTGGTCTTCAGCGATTGCGCCCTGTGCGACCTGATCGCTAAGTACCACCACGCGGCGCCGGTCTGGGCGACCGCCACGGCAACCGAGCTGGTGGTGGGCGAGGCTGAGCTGCTCCGCGAGAACGCGATCGTCGCCGCGGCGATCCGTCTTGCTCTTTCGCGCGGCCCCCCTGCGGCATGAACCTTGTCACCCTTCCGGCATCGGGAGTGGTGTTCTGGTTCGTGCCGCCTCAGCCCTGGCGCACACCACCGCACTAGGCGTAGTGTGCCGACTGACGCGGCGTCCCCGTATCCTTGGACGCCTACGTGATCTTGCTGCAAGACTTCGGTATCGCGTTCTGCGCGGTGCTGCTTGAGTCCGCGCCGTTGGTGGTGCTGGGCTTCGTCATCGCGGGATTGTTGCATGAGTTCGTGCCGCCCGCCCGTCTTCGCAAAGGCGCCGGAGGCCGTGGCCTGAAGCCGGTCTCACGCGCGGTCGCCACCGGGGCTCTGCTGCCCATTTGCTCGTGCAGCACCATTCCCCTCGGGATCGGACTAACTCGCAGCGGCGCCTCGACCGGCACGGCACTGGCGTTCATGACCAGTTCGCCGGCGATCTCCCCCGTAACGCTGATCCTGGGTTGGGGCGTCTTGGGGCCCGCGTTGCTCGGCTGGTACAGCGCAGCGGTCGTTGCCGGCGCGCTGCTGCTCGGCTTAGTTGGCAACCGATTGCTAAAGGAAGCGGCTGCGGCGCCAGCGACCTCGAACAAGTGTGGATGCGGCTGCGGGTCGAAGCCGTCCACGGGCGGGCGACTCGCCCGCGCGATGCACTGGGCGTTTGGGGAGCTAGGCGTTGAGGTTAGCGGATCGCTTGTGGTGGGGCTGCTCGCCGCTTCGGCCATCTTGGTGGCTTTGCCCGAAGGGCTCGTCGCGGGCTGGTTGCACGAGCCGAGTTGGCTCGCCCTTGCCGCCGCCATCGCCTTGGCGTTGCCCGCTTACACCTGCTCGGTTCCGTCGCTGATGATCGCCGGCAGTCTGCTCGCACGCGGCGTTGACCCCGGCGTAGCGGTCGCCTTCTTGATCGCCGGGCCGGCCACCAACCTCGGCGAACTCAACGCCATCCGTCACAGCATGGGCTGGCGTTCCGCGGTGTTCTACGCGTCGTCGCTGATCCTCATCGCACTAGCGGCCGGGGCGGCGACGGCGTTGCTGCCGGCGTCGCTCGGGGCCGTCGAATCGGCCCACGCGGGGCACACCCATACCCACGCTCTCGATTCCGTCATCACCGGGGCGGGAGAGCTATCGATCGCCGACTTCGCCTGGTGGCGTTGGCCGTTCGCTTTCGGGATTGCGGCCATGGCTCTGCGTGCCGGGATTGGATTTGCGATCAGGCTGCCCCTCTTCAAGCCGCGGTCGACCGGCGCCCAGGCCCTCTACGGAGTCGCCGCCGAATGATCCGCCGCAAAAAAACCCATCGAGACGAGACTGCGAAGCGCACCTGGCTGGAGTGGCTGGCCTGGATCGCCATCACCGACCACTGCCCGTGGGCCAACATCTACGTCGCGCAGCTCCGCACACCGTTGGGCGTGATGCTGATGTCGGCGATGTGCGCCCTTCTATGCGGGCTGTTTATCGCCCCGCAAGGCTTCGCCGTATTTGGCGCAATCACCAGCGTTGTGCTTATCGGTCTGGCGTGGCCTTGGATCGCGATGCGCGGGATCAGTTGCCGTGTTGTCTTCGTGGGTCAACGCGGCCGCGAGGGGCAACCCACACCAGCCAAGCTAGTGGTCACCAACCGCTGGCCGTGGCCTGTCTGGGGCTTGGCGGTGGACGACCCGTTGAGCCCGGAGAGAGATCGCGGGCCTGCGGTGGCGTTGGCGCGCATCAATGGCTGGTCACGCTCCACGTTTGATTGTTCCTTCACTCCCAAGCGGCGCGGGCGATTCCCAAAGCCCGGAGTCTCTCTCGGCACGGGGTTTCCGTTCGGCCTGTATCAGTCCACCAAGCCCGTGACGGCGCCGCAGCCGTTGATCGTTTGGCCGCAGACCTTCTGGCTGCCGCCGATCGAAGTTGGCGCCCCTCGGCGCCACTGGACCGGCGTTCTGTCCGATTCCCTAACCGGTACTCAGGGGACTCGCCACGGCGTCCGCACCTTCCGGCCGGGCGACGAGTTGCGAGACGTTCACTGGGCGAAGAGTGCTCGGCACGACCAACTGATCGTCAACGAGCGCGAAGCAAGCACGGTTCAACGCCTCGCGTTGTTCGTAGACGTTGAACCGGCACGGCATGCGGGCAGCGGGGCCGACTCTTCCTTGGAGTGGACCCTCCGCATCGCCGCCAGCATCTGCGAGTCGGTCGCCGCACAGCAGGGCGTAATCGAACTGTGGCTCGGCCAGAAGCAGTTGGTTGCCGAAGGAAAGGTAGCCCTGGGGGGGGTGCTCGACGCAATCGCCTTGCTCGACCCAAGCGACGAAGCAGACTCGGTCGCACCCACACGCCGCCCGCCTGTGGAAAACGCCGTGTCCGCAATCGCGATAGGCACCGATGCCTCACCAACTCGCTGCGAGCATTCGATTGTGCTCGACGCCAGGGGCTTTGGGTCGCAGCGCCTGGCGGCGGACAAGCGATTGGGCGCTTGGATTCCGGTGAGCTCGCCGGACGATGTCCCCGGACAAGTGCTGCGCGGGTGGCGTATCGGCCGACGGAGGGTGAGCCGTGCCACCTAACCGTCACCTGCGCCACGTTACGGTCCTGCTGGCTGCGATTGCGACCGTTCAGGTGCAAATTGCCGTTAGCGTGATTCTGCCCGGCGCCGGCATCGTGGAGCTGGCGGTTGCGGTACTGCTGGCGTGCCTCCTGTGGGCGACCCTTGGCAGGCGGGTTTCCACCGCCTGGGAGGCGCGTTCGGCCATCGCCGTATTGGCGATCGGGCTGCTGCCCCTGGCCTGGGAGCCCGTGTCTCGCGTCGCGATGTCTGTAGGACTGCCCTACGAAATCCAACTAACCCTGGTGCTGCGGAATGCTGTGCTCGCCCTCGTCGCGGTGCAGAGCCTGCCACGTGCGACCATCAACGCCGCGCTCGGAAGCCTTTTCTTGGTGGTCTTCTGCTCGATGTGGTCAACCGGCGCCTGGTCCTTCGCAGTTCTCGCACTCTACTCGGTCGCGGGCGTCTGGTGGCTGTTGGCCTCTTACTGGGACCGGCTTGGCGGACGGTTCGCCGACTCGTCCGAGACGGCTGTGCCCGTGCGGCCCGCGGCCGCAACGATTGTGATTCTGTTACTGCTCGGCGCCGCGATGGTTCCGCTGGCCAACCGGATTGGCGTGACGACCGCGCTCGCGGGCTTCTTCCCTAGCTCCGGGGGCACGCAGTGGTCCGACCCCTTCGCCAACGGCGGCGTCGGCGACGGCGATCAGATGGTCGCCGGCAAAGACAACGCCACGAGCTTCGGGCCAATCGACTGCGACTTGTTCCTCGAGTCGAAGATGCCGAGCTTGTACGACGCGTTCAACGAGTTCTCTGACGCCCCACCGAGGAAGACCAAACGGGCTCGTCGGGCGATCCCTTTGGCGCCGTCGCAGGTGCGGGAGAACCACGAGAAGACCGGCGTCAATCAGCAAGCCACGCGTGAGTTCAGCGCCGTCCGCCAACAAACCAGCCGGCGGAGGAAGCTCGGCGATCTGTCGTCGGCCGCACTGCTCCACGTAACGGGGCGGACGCCCCAACACCTCGCCCTGGAGACGTTCGATCGCTGGGACGGCCATTCGCTAATCGCGTGCGACAGCGGCGTCCCGCTCCACACGGAGTTGGAGAGTGTCTCCACGGGACAGCGTTGGATGAAGCTGGCCGTGGACCGACCCGCCAGGGCTTTCCAAAGCCGCGAGTCCTCTCAGGTCCGAGTAATCAACCTGAAGACCGATCGCGTCCCCACCCCAGCGGGCGCCAGTGCGGTCACCATGAAGGGGCTGCACGCGGCGTCGATGTTCACCTTCGCCGACGACGGCTCGCTGGCGATGAACGTCGAGCGGGTGCCGCAACTGACCGTCTTCGACTTCAAGACGACCGCGCTGGCGCGAGACCAGCCGCTGCCGCTCCATCAAGCGTCGACCGACCAAACCGATGGCGTCATCGCCAAGCTGGCCCGTGAGTGGACCGACGCCGTGCCGGCCGGCTGGCCGCAGGTTGAGGCGATCGTCAACCAGCTCGCGAAGCGCTGCACGCACGACCGCGAGGCACTCGTTCCGCCCGAGGTGGACGACGCCGTGGAGTACTTTCTTTCTGAGTCGAAGCGAGGCCCGGACTACTTGTTTGCAACGTCGGCGTCGCTACTGCTGCGATCGCTCGGCTACGACACCCGCGTCCGAGCCGGCTTCTACGCCAGCCCAGAGCGGTACGAACGCGTCGCCAAGCTGACGCCCGTGCTGATGGAGGACGCCCACTTCTGGGTCGAGGTGCGGACCGCGGCGGGCGCACGCACCTCAAGGGATGGCGAGTCCCTGCCTGGCGTCTGGGTAACCGTCGAGCCAACGCCCGGCTACCAGTTGCTATACGCGCCTGAGACGCTCCTCGCAAGGCTGTGGCGGTTGACCAGCAAGGGTTTGGCAGCGGTCGCTTCGGCGCCGCTAGCCTCAATGCTGAGCTTAGCCGGCGTGGCGATTGTCTTCGCCACCCGGCGGCGACTGTTGGACGGGCTGATCATCGCGTGGTGGTCAATCCGATCGCGAACCAGCGAGGCCGGACGGATGGCGCTAATCACGCTCCGGTTGCTTGAATGGCGTGCCTGGGCCTACAAGGAGAGCCGCCCGGCCGGGACGCCCATCGGCCGGTGGGGCGTGCTCAACACGCACGAGGACTTTGCGTCACTCGCGAGTTGGGCACTCTACGGCTCCGGCTCAACGGCGCCACCTACCGCCGGCGCTGCACGCGCCGTTTGCCGGCGGGCGATAAACACATCTTTCGCTACGAAGAGTAACCAGATGCGGAGGGCAACATGAGCACCGTTGCCGAACCAACAGGCGTGAACGAAACCTCTGATCTTGCCCTGATCGAACAGCTCCGCGTTAAACTGAACCTAGCACTCCGCGGCAAGGCTGACGTGGTTGAGATGGTGCTGGCGTGCCTTCTGGCGCGGGGACACCTGCTGCTGGAGGACGTACCGGGCCTTGGCAAGACGACGCTCGCTAAGGCGCTCGCCCACGGAGTCGGCGGCCGGTACTCGCGGGTGCAATGCACGCCCGACCTGATGCCGAGCGACGTCACCGGCTTCAATATGCTGAACCAGAAGACACGAGACTTCGAGTTCAGCGAAGGCCCCGTCTTCGCCGACGTGCTGCTTGCCGACGAGATCAACCGCGCCACGCCGCGGACCCAGAGCGCGCTGTTTGAGGCGATGGCCGAACGGCAAGTGACCATCGACCGCCAACAGCGGCTGCTGCCGGAGACGTTCTTCGTGATCGCCACGCAAAACCCGGTCGAGAGCCACGGCGCCTACCCGCTGCCGGAGGCTCAGCTGGACCGCTTTGCGATAAAGCTCTCAATCGGCTACCCCGACGCAGAGAGCGAACTCGCAATGCTCCAGGATGACGCGACCGGAGCGTTGAATCGCGACCAGCACCAGCCCGTCCTCGACCCGGCGCGGTTGGCAAGCCTACAGGCGCAAGCGGCTGCGACCACGGTTTGCGATAAGGTGCAGCGCTACCTCATCGCGTTGGCGAAGGCGACCCGCGAAGACGACCATGTTCTGCTCGGCCTGAGTCCGAGGGCGTTGCTGACTTGGCAGCGGGTCGCGCAGGCGAAGGCCTTTCTCGACGGCCGCGCCTACGTTACGCCCGACGACGTCCAGGATGTCGCCCAACCGGTCCTCGGGGTCCGACTTGTTGGCGACCTGGCCGATGTCGACGGCTACATTACGGAGCTCCTGACAAAGACCCCGACGCCAACGTTCGACTGACCAACCTCTCGATGCGGCCGGCGACCCGCCGCCAACCCACAAGGATTCTCCGTGTCCACCTACACACGTATGCTCGCGTCGGCGTCTATCGTGCTCTCGCTCACAGCTTGTGGCTGCGGGACGGCGGAGTCCACCGCCGACGCGGACGATCACGGCCACGAGCATGATCACGAGCACGGCCACCGCCCCGCTTCGCTGCACGCCGCGGTTGCCGAGCTCACGGACATCCGCGACGCCATCAGCAAGGCGATCCTCGAAGGGGACGCCGACGCAGCCCACGAGCCGCTGCACGAGGCGGAAGAACTACTCGGAATCCTGCCGGATGTTGCGGCTGAGACCGATTTGCCCGAGGCGGAGTGGGAGGTCGTCAGCTCGGAGACGGAGAAGCTGAAGAGTTCGTTCGCGGTGATCGACAAGGCATTCCACACTAAAGACGGTGACAAGCAGGCCGCTTACGAGGAGGTGGCCGCGCAGCTCGACGCGGCTCTTGACGCCATTCGATCCAAGCTGCCGATGACCGGCGAAGACCCCGACACGGAGGGCCACGATCATGGCGAGCATGACGACGACCATGATCATTCGGCTGATGAAGACGGAGCGAAAAAGTGAGCTGGTCGATTGACGCTATCTTCTGGGGAGGCTTGCTCCGCTTCTGCCAAGCCGCGTTGCACGCGGCGCCGACGCTGCTCGTTGGACTGATTGTCGCCGGCGTGTTTCGCAAGCTGCTGGGAGCTGAGGCAACGCGTCAGGCGTTCGGCGGCCGCACGTGGCGCAGCCTGCCGCAGGCGTGGCTTTGGGGCATGCTTCTGCCGGTCTGCTCGCTCGGCGTGATCCCAGTCGCCTACGAGCTTCGCCGCGTCGGCCTCTCGGGTGGAGCCATCCTCGCCTTCGCGTTGACCGCGCCGCTCTTCAATCCGCTGTCTCTGCTGTACGGCTTGACGCTCTCCTCGCCGGTGGTGCTTGTGGCGTTTGCTCTGGCGTCGCTGCTGGTGGTCACCTCGGTTGGGTTCTTGTGGGACTGGTGGTTTCCGGATTCAGCCGTTGAAGCCGAGGCCGAGCCCCCCGTGCCACCGGGCCTTGGTCGGCTCGCCGCCGTCGCGCTTGCCGCCTCCCGGCACGCCGCTGGACCGACACTGCTGTACTGCTTGATTGGCCTCGCGGGCAGCATGGTGCTGGCGGCGATTTTTCCGAACGGCAGCCTGACGGACTCGATGGCCCACACCGATCCCACCGCGCCCTTGCAGATGCTGCTCGTCGCGATCCCGGCCTATGCGACGCCGCTGAATGTGATGATGCAGGTCGGCGGAATGTTCGTGCACGGAAATTCCGTGGGCGCCGCCTACGTGCTGCTCGCTCTGGGGGCGGGCGCCAACCTCGGCCTGATCGCCTGGGCCTGGAAGACTTACGGCCTTATGCGGGCCGCGGCTTTCCTTTCTCTGTTCATCGCGGTCGTCATCGGCATCGCGTACGCCATTGAGGACCCGCTCTACTCTGCCGGATCGGTCGACCGGCCGCACACGCACGCCTTTGATGTGTATGCGTGCCCGTTCCGACCGGGGATGAGCGGCCTGCCTCAGAAGACAGTCAGCAAGCTCCTCGACGGCCTTGAACTCTACGAACTCGTGGCGCTCGGCTGCATAGCGACGATGGTCGCTGTTGGCTTTGCCGTTGCACAGCTGGACCCGAACGGTCGCATCGACGCAGCGCTCGCAAAGCCGCCCGAGCCCGCCGCCGCAGCAGCCCCGTCCATTCTGCAAGTCTACGTGCCGGGCCCGGTGCTCGGCGTCGTTGCCATTGCTGGCCTCGTGGTGCTGAGCGTCGTCGGGTGCTTCATCTACTTTCCGCCGCCGAAAGTCACGCTGGAAGACATGGTGAATATCAAGGCAGAAGCCCTGGTCGCCGCTAACTCAAAGGACGTCGAGACGGCGGTCAAGAGCATCGCGCTGTACGACGACCTGACCCGCAGGCTCCAAGTGGGCTACTACCTGCGGAACCTTGAGCTCAGCGATTTCCAGCAGGCGAAGGCGCGGGCCCTCCGCGGGCGACTGGAGCAGCTCAAGGACGTTATGGAAGACGGGGACTTCGACCGCGTCCGAGACCTCAACGCCCGCGTCAGCGCCGCCCACCGACGCCTCCGCGACGCATTCACGGAAGAGTGAGCCAGGACGGAACGCCTGCAAGCCAAGAGTGCAACTAGCCCGCTTTCTTTGCCGGGGGGAGCCGGGATACACTCGGCGCGTGGATCAGACACAAGGCGCCGCGCGCGAGGTGAACGATGAGCGACCGACTGAGTGGCAAGGCAGCACTGGTTACAGGAGGTGGGTCAGGAATCGGCGAAGCGATGAGCCTTCGCTTCGCGGATGAGGGAGCCCGCGTCGCGATCCTCGATCTGGATGGCGATGCCGCGGAGCGGGTCGCGGCACAGGTCAACGACCGCGGCGGGAAGGCGACGCCGATCGCCTGCGATGTCGCTGACGAACAGTCGGTCCGCGACGCGTTTACCGCGGCGGCCAGCGCACTCGGCGGCCTCACGACGGTTGTCAACAACGCCGGCATCGCCCACATCGGCAATCTGGAGGGCACCAGCCCGGAGGACTTTGAACGCGTCTACCGCGTCAACGTGAAGGGCGTCTACCACTGCCTTCTGGCTGGTGTCGAGCACCTGAAGAACGGCGGCGGCGGAGCGATCATCAACCTGGGATCGATCGCCTCGACGATCGGAATCCCCGATCGGTTCGCCTACTCGATGAGCAAGGGCGCCGTGCTGATGATGACGCGCTCGGTGGCGTGCGATTACCTGAGCGAGGGCATCCGCTGCAACTGCATCTCGCCGGCCCGCGTTCACACGCCCTTCGTCGATCAGTTCCTGGAGCAGAACTACCCGGGCCGGGAGGCCGAGATGCTGGCGAAGTTAGCGTCAACCCAGCCGATCGGCCGCATGGGTCAGCCGGACGAGATCGCCTCGCTGGCGGTCTACCTGGCGTCGGACGAAGCAGCGTTTGTAACCGGCGGCAACTTTGAGATCGACGGCGGGTTTCACAACCTTCGGCCTTAGTGCGGGCAGCCAGCCGGCAGGTGCACTGCCGGCCACCGCTACTCGGCGGCGCCGCGACTGTTGAGGCGGCCGTAACGCTCGATCGCCTCTGGCAGGTCCTCGTCCACCACGCCGCGTTCGCCTTTGCCCTCGTCGTCGATCCGGAAATCGGCGACCTTCTGAATCCGTCGGACGTCGGCTTCCCAGTAACGCTCCCGCCGCTCGCGGGATGGAGCGGCGACCGGGCGAACGATGCGGAATCCAACGTCTTGGGCGTCGTCGTAGGCGAACCACCAAGGGCTCTTTGGGGTGTTGGGGTCGTACTCGCGCCACTGGTCGTCATCGGAGGGCCGGCGGACGGCAGCGGACGCTTCGCTGATCGGCAGGAACGCGGAGCCGCCCTTCAGCAGCCGCGGGAACACCTTCGTCGGCCAGCGAACGGGCGGCTCGCCGCCCGGACCGTCGGGGTCGACGAGCTCTTCCGTGTCGTAAGCATCCAGAGTCCACTCGCAGGCGTTGCCGAGCATGTCGTACAACCCCCAGCCGTTGGGCTCCTTCTGGGCGACGATCTGCGTGGCCCACTCGGCGTTGTCCTCGTGCCATGCGTTCTCGTCGCTGGCCGCGGCTTCCGACCGGCCGGCGAGGCAGGCGTGGTTCCACTCCGCCTCGCTCGGCAACCGGTAGAAGCCGCCTGAGACGAGGCTCAACCACTTGGTGTACTGCTTGGCCGCGTACTGGCTCATGGAGACCGCCGGAAGATTCGGGTCCTCGCCCGAGTCGAAGGTGAAACTGGAGTCGTAGAGCTTCGACGGCGCCGTGATGGCGTCGAGGCGGTTCGCCTCGGTAATCTGCCGGACGCCCGCGTCGTCAAAGCGCTCGAAGACCGAGCAGAGGTTCATGTAGTTACGGTACTCGCCCCACGTCACTTCGGTGCGACCGATCCAGTAGGGGTCGAGCGCGTACACCTCACCGCCGATCGTCACCTCGCCGCCGGGGATCGGGACCATTCGGAAAGTGGTCTTCGTGCCGGGAATCGTCACGGAGTGGGGAACGAGGTACCGACCGTTGTGCTCGACGAAGCGTCCGCCGGTCGGCCGCTCCGTCACAACGCCGACCTCCCCGAACGCGTGATCGGCGAGCAAGGTGAACGCAACCGCCGCTAGAGCGACACGGATCATACCGAGACCTCAACACCTGGAATCGCGACGGGGGGCTCGGGGACATCGCCCCAAGCGTACTCAGCGGGGCCGAGCTTGGTTGGATCAACGATCGCGTCTTGCCACTTGAGCGTCTTGCCCGTGTAAGCCGCCATGCGACCGAAGTGGGCTAGCCGCGTGCTGTTGACCATGTAGTGGCCGTCGTTGATCGGTTCGCCGGCGCGGATGCTCTTGAAGAACTCGATGTGCTCGTTGAGGTACATCGAAGGCTTCGGGCCGCTGTAGCGCCAGGTCTTGCCGTCTTCTCCCTTGATGCGGTGTGCGAGGATCTCCGCGCGCCCTTTCGTGCCGCGCACGGTCTCGTCGACACGCGTGGTGCAGCCGTCCTGCTGGCGGCACGTGAAATAGACGCCCTGGCCGGTGGGGTACTCGAAGAACACGGCAAAGTGGTCCCAGACGTTGCCGTATTTTGGATCGGTCCGCTGCTGCCGGCCGCCCATCGCCATCGCCTTGGTTGGCGATTGGTCGCCGAGCAGCCACGCCGTCTTGTCGAGCGAGTGAATCGCCTGCTCGGCGATGATGTCGCCCGACAGCCACGTGTAGTACAGCCAGTTGCGCATCTGGTACTCCATCCGGCTCCAACCCGGCTTGTCGCCCCGATGCCACAACGTGCCGGCGTTGTAGTTGGACTCGATCGCGACGATGTCGCCGATCGCGCCGTCTTCGATCCGCTTCATCGTCTCCTGGACTCCAAGGTCGTACCGCCAGCAGAGCCCCGAAACGACTGATAAGTTCTTCTCCGCGGCCAGCTCGCACGTCTCGGCGACGCTCGCGGCGCCCACCATGTCGACCGAGATCGGTTTCTCAACGAAGACGTGCTTCCCCTTCTCGACCGCATAGGCCAGTTGAGCCGGCCGGAAGTGCGGCGGTGTGGCGAGCAGCACCACGTCGACCCCCGAGTCGATAACTTGCTTGTAATTGTCGAATCCGCTGAAGACATGGTCGTTGTCCACGGCAACGCGGTCGGCGACGGAATCCTTGAACTCGATCGCCGAGAGGCCGCTCCGAGCGCGGTCGGCAAAGGCGTCCCCCACGGCGACGAGCTTCGTGTTCTTGTCGGCAGACAACGCGTCGATCGCCGCACCGCGACCGCGTCCGCCGCAGCCCACTAGGCCAACGCGGAGCGTCTCGTCGACACCGGTGTGGGCGCCGTGCGCCAAGGGGCTGGCGGACAGGGCCGCGAGCGTCGAGCCCGTTGCCACAGACTGCCGCAAGAAACCACGCCGCGAGGGCGCAGTATCAGTCGAACGCCCGTTAGCCGAATTTGCCACGCGTAAGCCTCCGTTAGTTCTGTTGGCGAAGGTCTGCTCTGAATCGTCGCGGCCGAGAGTGGCTTGCCTCAGCCTACGGCCCATCAACGGCGACGCGGTTCCCGCTCAGTGCGATAGTCGCCGCCACGACCGATTTGCGCGGGTACTTGTCCAGTTATCCGACTGCAAGCCATTCTGTAGTGGCAACAACACTCGGTCGATCCGTCGGCCAAGGCTGCCAGACTCCTCGAACCCCGACTGATCCCCATGATAGCTCCGCGTCTACTGGCACTCTACCTCGCAACTTCGATGCTACTCGCGTCGCACCACTCGTCGCAAGCGCAGGCGGAAACCCCAGTCGCAGCGGGGGCCTCGGACAAGGTGTTCCAAGCGACGGGGATCAAGATCGGCGAAGTCACACCGAGCAAGGCAATCGTCTGGACCCGCGTCACCGCTCGCCCGAGTCGGAACTCAGAGGATCTGCCGGGCGTGAAGATCCGCTACGCCAAAGACACACACAAGGCGAGTGCACGACGTGGCGTCGTAGAGGCGATCGAGTACCCGCCGGGCGCCACCGTCGACGATCTGCCGGGCGCGGCGCCGGGCGCTGCCGGTCAGACCCGCGTGCTGTATCGCGCGGGGACGGACGCGGAGTGGATGGCAACCGACTGGGCCGGCGTCGACGCGGCCAAGGACTTCACGCGACAAATAAGCCTCAAGGGGCTCCTCCCAAGCACGGAGTACCAGCTCGCCGTCGAGGCGCGGCAGGTTCCCTCAGGCGACGCCACGTCTCGCGTCGAAGGTGAATTCCGTACCGCGCCAAGCGCTGACGAGCCGGGCAGGGTGGTCTTCACCGTGGTCACCGGGCAGGGCAACTACGACCAGGACAGCCCCGACGGCTTCCTGATCTATGAGACGATGCTGAAACTCAAGCCGAGTTTCTTCGCGCACACCGGAGACATCATCTATTACGACCGGGTTTCGAAGACGCTGCCACTCGCCCGGTACCTGTGGCATCGCAACTGGAGCTGGCCGCTGCATACGGAGTTCCACCGGCAGGTCCCGAGCTACTTTGAGAAGGACGACCACGACACCTTGGTCAACGACTGCTGGCCCAGCATGGATGCGGCGTACATGCACGAGCTCACCTTCGCCCAGGGCGTAGAGGTGTTCCTCGAGCAGGTTCCGATGAGGGGCAAGACCTACCGGACCTTCCGGTGGGGCAAGGACCTGCAGATTTGGCTTGTTGAGGGACGGGACTTCCGAAGCCCGAACACCGCGCCGGACGGCCCCGACAAAACGATCTGGGGCGAAGAGCAGATGGCGTGGTTCAAACGCACCGTCGCCGAGTCGGACGCCACGTTCCGTGTGCTGATCAGCCCCACCCCGGTTGTCGGCCCGGACCGCTCAAAGAAGAACGACAATCACTCCAACGCGGGCTTCCAGCACGAGGGCGCCGCGATCCGCGAGTTCCTTGCCAGCCAGAAGAACATGCTCGTGGTGTGCGGCGACCGCCATTGGCAGTACATGTCCGTCGACCCGACCACCGGGCTGCGCGAGTACAGCTGCGGCCCAGCTTCGGACAAGCACGCCGGCGGCTGGAGTGACTCCGACTACTACCCAGACTACCACCGGTTCTTAAAAGTAAAGGGCGGCTTCCTCTCCGGCACGGTGGAGCGGACCGGTGACAAACCGTCGATCACGTTCCGCTTTCACGCGGTCGATGGCACGGTGCGTCACACGGATACGGTCGTCGCGAAGTAGCCGCCGAAGTCGACCGATGCCGTGTCAATCGACTCGTTCGGCCAACTGGGCCGCCAGTTGCCGCTTTACCGCTTCGTAGTCGGGGTTGTCGACGACGTTGGTCCACTCGTTCGGGTCGGACGCGTGGTCGTAGAGTTCCTCGGAGCCATCGCCGTAGCGTATGTAGCGATAACGGTCGGTCTGCAACGCGTGGCTGTCTTTCTTCCAGCTCACCAGGACCGGGTGATCCCACTCTCGCCCGGGGTCTTCGAGCAGAGGTACGAGGCTTCGCCCCTCGTTCAGCTTGTTCGCAGGCAGCCCGGCCAACTCGACAAGCGTTGGGTAGATGTCGATCAAACCCACGGGGCGATCGCACCGTCCGCCGGGCACAATGCCAGGCCCGCTGAACACCATGGGCACGTGCGAAGCCCGCTCCCAGGTGGTCTGCTTCTGGAAGGTGTTCTTCTCTCCCAGGTGGTAGCCGTGGTCGGACCAGAGCACGATCACCGTGTTCTTGGCGTGCGGGCTCTGCTCCAACGCTTCGAGGACTCGGCCCACCTGATGGTCAACAAACGATGTGCACGCCAGGTACGCCTGCAGGATGTCTTGCCACTGCCCGGTCTCAATCGCCCACGAGGTGCGCGGCATCCACGGGTAGATGTTCATTTCACGCGCGAACTTGGGGACGTCTTCTAGGTCACTCGCCAAGTAAGCGGGCTTGGTGAGCTTGGCGGGGTCCGGGTAAAGGTCGAACCACTGTTGGGGCACGTGCCAGGGGACGTGCGGCCGGAGGAAACCCACCATCAGCATGAAAGGCTTATCGTAGGACTCTCCAAGGCGCTTGATCGCCCAGTCGGCCGCCTGATGGTCGGTCATGTCGGAATCTTCGCCGGGGTAGGGGCCCCAGTCGGTCATGGTGCCGCCGTTGGTCGGGTCCCACTTCAACCGCTTTCCGCTCGGCAGCTTGTTCCAGTCGCCACGCCCGCCGCTTTCGTCGACGATCTCATCCGGCACATGCCGGTGCAGCAGCTTGCCCACGGCCATGGTGTAGTAGCCGTGGTCGCGGAAGTGCTCCGGCAAGAGCCGGCCGCCACGCTCGCGGGTGCATTTGAGGGCCACGCTGTCCTTGGCCTGCGTCTGGAATCCAAGGTTGTACGGGTAAAAGCCCGACATCAGCGAAGCCCGCGACGGCGCGCAGACTGGGAACTGGCAATGGGCGTCGGTGAACACCACGCCCCGCTCGGCGATGCGATCGAGATTGGGCGTGATCGCATCCGGGTATCGTCCCATGAAGCCCGGCACGTCGTTCAGGTCGTCGATCGCAATGAACAGGACATTGGGCGGCGCCGCAGGAGCCACCGCAGCCGCCAACGCAACCAAAAGTATGCCAACCCACCCGAGAGATCGAACGCCCATTAGAGAAGCTCCTCCTGATGAACCGGCTCGCGCTGACCGTCGATAGGTCCACGACCACGCTGAAATCGGCGGATCGCCTGTCGCGGTCGATCGATGCCAATCGCCACAATGCATTCTCACACAATGAGATACGAGAGTTGAACAGCGGGCGAACCGCCTTGTCGACGAGGGGAAAGGGCCGCAACGCGGCAATCTGGACAGCGCCCGGACGCGCAGGCGGGCCGAATAGACTCCACCGCCCGGCAAAAGAGTTAGACAATCGAGACCGACTGGCGCATCCTCTTGGCATGACGCCTACGTCTGCATTCTCGCAGTTGGTACGGGAGAGCGCCTTCAAGCTCGCCATGGACGGCCCAAAGTCCCTGGGAGGTCTGTTCGACCTGACCTCCAAGCGGCTGGTGCGTTACGCCGTTGCCATCGCTAGAAACCAGCACGACGCCGAAGACGCGGTGCAGTCGGCCCTCGCTAAGGTTGCGTCCGAGCCGGGCCGACTCAGCAAGGCCGATCGACCGTGGCCGTACCTCATTCAGATGGTCCGCAACGAGGTCCTCCAGGCGGCCCGGAAGCGGAAGCGTTTACGGTACCTGTCGGACCTCCGTGACCTGCTCACTCGTTGCCCGGTGGACGAGCTTGAGCAGGAAGAGACCCACCGGGCAGTCTGGAAGGCACTGCGACGGTTGCCGCCGCCTCAGGCGGAGGTGGTGGTGCTGAAGATCTGGGAAGACATGACGTTCGCCGAAATCGGCGAGATGCTCACCATCAGCCCCGATACGGCCGCCAGCCGCTACCGCTACGCGACCCAGAAGCTCACCAAGCTTCTGGCCACGCAGCATTTCGTCTCGAGAGAGGAGGTGCTCAGTGGCTGACCGCCGACACGAAACAAGCGACGCAGCAGTGGATCTGGAAGCGATGGTCCGGAGGGCCGCGGACTACGTGCAGCCAACCGACGACCTACGCCCGCGTACGCTCGAAGCCGCTTGCGATCGCGGAAGCCGCCGACGGGGCCGGCGGTTGGCTTTCTTGGTGGCAACGGTGCTCGTCATTGCTCCTGCTTTCGGCTCGCTTGTCGTCGAAGCAGGTTGGACCGGCGCCTCTGGCGTAACCGCTGCCGAGCTCCACCAGCGAGCCGACCAGTTAGTCGTTCAACGGCAAACGAAGGCCGCTTGGAGCCTGTTCGAGGCGTTCTCTGGGCTTCGACGTGAACAGGCGCGGCAGCTGCGTCCCGACCGCGCTGAGTAACCGTCTTCGCTGGCTGCCCTAGTTGGCTCTGAGGCTCAGGCGGGCGGGATTTGATTAAACGAATCCACGGCGTCGTCGCATCTAACGTGCATGGACGCTGCCCCCCTGGATCGCTTACGCGAGTTCAACCGCTGCCTGACGTCGCTCGACGCAGCGGGCGTTTCGCTGTCGTTGGATGCACGCGGCCGTGGACTGCAGGCGCGGATCAAGCAGATCGAATCCCGGCTCGAAGTCCGCACTGAACTCGGGCAGTCGCTCACGACCGCAATCGAAGCCGAGGAGGAGCTGCCCGCCGACTACCGCTGCGCGGCACTAATCCTCCTCGCCTCCGGAGACACGAGCGAAGCGCTCGACGCAGTCGCTCTCCCGAACGATGGCGTGGTCGGCGTGAAGCGGTCGGTGACACGATTGCTCGTCACTCCCCTGATCCTGGTCGCGATGATCTACGGCGGCTTGCTCCTCCTCTGCCTGTACACCACGCCCCGTTTTGCCGCCGTCTATGCCCAAATCGAACAGACACCGAGCGTTCCTCTAAGCGTACTGCTGTGGCTCCGCGCCTGGCTGCCTGTGTGGGCGGTGCTTGTTCCGCTGTTCGCCACGGCCGGAGTTTACGCGGTCCTCTACACGAACCCGAAGCGGCTGCTCGGCTGGTCGCCAGCGATGCGTGGTTTCTCGAGAGCGTCCCGGCGTGCCGCGGTTGTCGAGCAGCTCTCGAGGCTGAGCAGGAACAACGTGCCGCTGACAGCAGCGGCGAAGCTCATCGAACAGCGTCCGACGGAAGTGGGCTGGCCCGCCGATCCACCCGCCAGTCCCTCCCGTCAAGCTGGCAACAGAGAGGTAACACCCCGCGAGCAGACCACGGCTCGCCGCGAATCTCCGCTGCTCACTTGGTCGTTGGCGGGCGACGCTTCGCCGCAGCAACGGATCGCAAGACTCGCCTTTGCGGCCAACTCATACCGACAAGCCGCACGCCGCCGAGCACGCTATTGGGCAATCGCCGGGCCAGTGCTGGCAAGCGGGCTGGTCGGCGGAGTTCTGATGCTTGGCTACGGATGGGCGTTGTTCGCTCCCTTCGCCGCCCTAGTGGAGGACCTAGCACAGCCGGCAAGCTGCAACGAGATCCAACTTCAGCCCAGAGTCGCTCACGGAGCCACTGGGCGATGAACTCCTGGGTGAACATCAAGGCCGACGCGTCGTTGCAGCCCGCCCCCGAACTCGTCGACCGGGTCAACCAGTGGCTCGAACTACGAGACCAATACACCCCGCTCCTAAGAGCCTTCTGCGAAGAACTGCCTGCTGGCCGATGGCGACGCAACCTGCAAGGCCTGCTTGAGCAGCTCGATGCCGGCGTGGCCGCCGAGGCTCTTTGCCAATCAAGGGCACACCTCTCGACCGTCATGCCATTGCTGGCAAGTGAAGAACACGCGGGTGTCGGGCCGCGTCTGGAACGCGTGCTGAGCGAATCGCTCCGAGACGACCAACTCAACCGCAAGCGGCTCCGCGTGATGGCTTATCCGGCAGGCGTCCTCGCCCTGGCCTTGCTGGTGATGTCGTTCCTCAGCCTCACCGTCACGCCGGTCTTCGAAGAGGTCTTCGATGAGTTCGCCCTAGACCTACCTGCCATGACGCAAGCAACGCTCGTCGTCTCACACGCTTTGACGAGGAGCACCCTGTGGCTGGTGTGCGGGTTGGCTACGATCGTTGCGCTCGCAATCGTGGCAAGCCGCTACGTGATGGCATCCGGACCGTACCGACTCTCACAGGCGGCTGCCTTCGCGACGCGTGGCAGCTCTCAGAGCGTCGCCGCCATGGCCACCTTCACCCAGCGTCTCGCTGACGGACTGGCAGCCCAGTTGCCGGAGACGGTTGCAATTCGCACCGCCGCCGAGGTCTCACCCGGTCGATTCCTGAGGCGAGCCGCCACCCGGTTGGCGACGGAAGCCGAGCCTCGCGGTGAGCCACGCGTCCCCCTCGCCTCGCTCAAGACATCAGCTTGGTTCCCGGCGGTCATGATTCACCTTGTCGACCAGGAACCTAACAACCAAATAGCAACGGCTCGGCGCCTGGAAGCGTACGCCGACGCGCTGACCGAGCGGTTCGAGAGCCGATTCGACTGGTCTACCGGGGTCGTGGCTCAGCTTGCTGTTGTAACCGTGGGCGGCGTCGTAGCCCTGGTGCTTGTCGCAATGCTGCTGCCGATGGTTAGCCTCGTCAGCGCGCTCTCGTAGGCCAATAGCCTCGAACACACCGTCATGTCGAAAGAACGCTTTCCAACGTTCCGCCGCTGGGCAACCGGCCAAGTATGGCTGAAGCGAATATCCGCGGCCTCCCCTCAGCGTCGATGGCACCTCACGCCCACGTGGCGGGCCGACACATGGGCGTCCCAGCAGCGGACACTGCTGAGAATGCTCCAACTGGCGGCGCGCGAAGGCTTACCGTATGGCTACCTTGTGGGTGAACTGGCGAACGACCAACAGTGGTCCTACGGCCGGCGGCTCTCGCGACTGTCGCGACGATTGAAGCAAGGGACGTCACTAGCCGACGCCGTTGAACAGACGCCCGGGGTCTTACCGACCCAGCAAGTTCTAGCGATTCGATTCGGGGTCGAATCGGGCACCCTCGCCCGTGTTCTGGACGAACTCGTGGAACGCCAAGACGCCGACTCCGTCGACGCCGAACAACGGTTCCACAAACTCGGATCCTATCTGTTGGGCGTCGCCGTGCTAGGGAGCATCATCACCGCGATTGTTCTCTTCATCATCATGCCTCCGATGCGGCTGCTCATGCAAGAGTTCTATCTAGAACTGCCACCTGTATCGCAAGGTCTCATGGATCTCGGCAACTGGCTCGAAGATTACGCCTGGCTGCTTGCACTCGCCATCGCTGCTATGTCCGCCTTCTTCCTCAGTGAGTCTGGGTGGCGATACTTCCACCGTGTTATCCTGCCACGCCTGTCGGGCTCCGCGGTTCGGCTCCGCGGCGCGGAGATCATGCACCTCCTGGCAATCTCATTGCAAGCCGGCAGACCGCTCACCGGCGCCATCTCCACACTCGCCAGGTATTACTACGACTCTGGAGTCCGGACGCAACTGCTGTTTGTCCGCAATGAGATCGAACAAGGCGCCGACCCGTGGCGATCCATGCAGCACACAGGTCTCATCTCGGAGGCGGAGGCTCAGCCGCTGCTCGTTGGCGCCGACCACGCATCGCAAAGCTGGACCCTCCGCAGACTTGCCGGTCTGCGACGCCAACGGGTCGCAACACGGCTTCGCCTCTGCGCCGACGTCCTTCACCCCATCGCAGTTCTCTCGCTCGGCGCCCTAGTTCTGGCGACCTGCCTCGCGGCTCTCGGCCCACTAATCCATCTAATCAGCTCACTTTCGTGATTCTCAAGCGTATGCCTACTGTGAAACCAAGAAAAGAAGCAAGAGCCGCCAGACCACGCAAGGCGTTCATGCTCACCGAAGTTGTCGTTGCCTCAATCGTATTGGTAGCTGTCTTGTCGGTCCTGAGCCAGCTCACGGTTCGCAATGGCCGATTACAAGCACAAACCCGCGAGTACCACCTCGCTCTCGAGGAGCTCAGCAACGCGATCGCACGCCTAACCGCCCTCGAGCCACAGGCGCTCGATCGCGAACTACAAGACCTAACCTGCTCGCCAGCCACAGCGATCGCATTAACTTCTCCCGAACTCTCGGCCGACGTGATCGACGACGCGCACGGCCGCCGGTTGACGCTAGCCCTGACCTGGGATCGCTCAGGGAAACGCGAACCCGTAACGCTCACCGCCTGGCTGCCCACAAAGGAACCCTCCTACGAAGAGGCTCAAGGAGGCAACAGGCAGCCATGAATCGTCACCGAGCGTTCTCGCTTGTCGAGCTACTCGTCGCAATGAGTGCCACCACGGTGCTGCTCGCGGTATCCGTTGACATGGTTCATCGTGCCATGCGTGTTCACTCCACGACACGCGAGAGAGGGCAGTTTCAAGCAGAAGCTCTTCGGCTGTCGCGTCAGTTACGCGCGGATGCTTGGTTAGCCGTATCTGCTAAATCCATTGCCGGAGAACTATCCATGCAACTCCGAGACCATGCAGGCGAAGTCAAGGTTGTCTATGCACACGAGCCGGCAAGGGGCATCGTCCGGCGTGAGTCTACCAACAGCCTCGGAAGTGTCCGAACGGAGCAATACAGCTTGCCCGGGACCGTCTTCACGACGTCGGTACGCGATGGTGATGGCATAGTCGAGCTTGTCATCGAGAGCGTCAACGATGTGATGCGCCGCCATCGGCGGAATGTTCTGCAGGTTACAACAAGAGTGGGCGGTCGCGTGACCCGGACGCCTGGAGCGTGACATGAAGAACACACCATCCCACACTAACCGCCACGCATTCCACCGCAGCGACCGCAAGTCGGGGGTCGCGTTGGTGTGCGTAATCGTCTGCCTGTCGATAGCAACCACAATGGCCGCCGCCTCGACTTCGGCGATTCTCAAACAACGGCGATCTCTGAAGAAAGAGCGACAACTTCGGCAGGTCGAGTTGCTACTCGACGCGGGTCTTCAGCGAGCGTCCGCGCAGCTGCTCGCCGACCGCGGATACACCGGGGAGTTGTGGCGGCTAGACACTGAAGTTCTGCAATGCATGGGCGCCGCCGCCGTGCAGATTCGCATCGACCGCGAACCGTCGTCACCGGTCGCATCTGTCACCATCGTCGCTTCCCTCCCTGCCGACTCCGACACTCCGGTTCGGCGTTCGAGCACCTACTATCTGACAGGCAATGGAGCAACGGACGACGTCTATGCTCCGTCTCCCACGCTTGATCCCTGACTGTCTCTGGAGCTTAGATATGACTATCCCGCAGCGAATTCATCGAGCCTTTACACTGGTTGAACTCCTCGTAGTCATTGCCATCATCGGCATCCTAATTTCGCTGTTGCTGCCGGCGGTGCAATCGGCGCGGGAGGCCGCACGACGGACTATGTGCCTCAACAACATCACGCAAATCGTGTTGGCTACGCACAACTACGAGTTCACCTACGAGCATCTACCACCAGGAGTCGTCGAACCAGAGGGCCCAGTCCGCAGCGAAGCCAGCGGTCAGCACCTAAGCTGGGTCTACCAGCTGCTTCCGTATCTGGAGGAGAGAGCAATCTACAAGCATATTGACGCCGAGGCAGGCGCGTACACCCCGGATAACTCGGAGGCGCGAACAGCGGTGATCAGTGTGTTCGTCTGCCCCTCTTTCCCGGGTGATGATCTGAACGACGACGAGACAGCTGCCATTAGCAACTACGCCGGCTGCCATCACGACTCGGAGGCTCCGATCGACGGCGATAACAACGGGCTGCTATTCTTGAACAGCAAGGTGCGGTATGACGACATCTTCGACGGAAGCACCCACACCATCTTGATTGGTGAGATGTTCCCCAGCCCAAACACACTGGGATGGCTGTCGGGCACCCGAGCGACACTCCGGAACACCAGCGCGTTCGAAGAATACGCCCAGCGGGTCGAAGACCTGTGGCCCCGACTTACGCAGGGCAAAGTCCCGGCGCCGATGGGACCACTTGACGTTGGCGGATTCGGCAGCTCCCATCCGGGTGGCGCCCAGTTTGGATTCGCCGATGGCTCCTGCCGCTTCCTCACGGACTCGACAGACCAGGAGCTGTTCCAGCAGCTAGGTCATCGTGCGGATGGGAAGATCAATCAGAACCATTAGAAATGAGTCTCGCCCGCACTTCTTGCCTTGCGATAGCGTAGGTCGAGACGGCTCGATGGCGGATGCGTAATCGGCTAGGCTCACAACGGACTGAGTCCCTCGACTGACCAGCCGCCCCGAGCCGAGAAGCGTATTGCTAACCGAGTTCCTGCGAAGCCTTATTACCGATGGTCGGGTGCGAGTTGCGGCGCCGGCCAATCTCTCACTCGGACCGTGGGACGAGACTGCAGCTCTCTTGCGTCAGGTCGAGCGTGAGCAGCGTGGGGCCCTTCCAGGACCACCCCCACGATTCGAAGAAGCGGCAGCCACCTGGGCGGCCGCCTCCGTCTGGACAGCGGCCTCGCTTGTTGTGCACCGGGACGCCGTGACGACAGCAATCGACTCGTTCGTTAACGAGCAATCGCCGGACCGTGCCGACGCGGCGGCGCATTACGCCGTCGATCTCACGATGCGTTTCTTGCCGGACCTGATAACGCTTGCGAAGTCGGCCTCTATCGATGATCCTCTAGTCGCACGGCTTAAGGCGTGGGCTGTGGAGTGGCCGCTGTCGTCGGTTGGCGTCGAGAGTGTCGGCGAAGTTGACGCAACGCCGCTCCGAGATTCGCCGACGCTGTTGCGTCTGTATGCCGACCGAGTGATTGCTGCCGGTGACCGCTCACGGCTCGGCGACGAAGCGATCGATGAAGCGATCCGCGCTGCTCTGGGCGACGAGCCCGAGCTGTGCCCCACGCTGGCAAAAGAACTCTGCACCAACCGCGCCGACGGCGCCTCCCCATGACCGCCCCACCCGCCGGCGACCCCCAAGAGCTGGCCGCCCAACGGCTTGGCCACGAGCTGAGGTCCGAGGTCCTTGAGCCGCTCAAGCAGAGCTTCGTGGGCAAGGACGAGATCATCGACCTGTTTGGCTTGTGCCTGGTGGCCCGGGAGAACCTCTTCATGCTCGGCCCGCCCGGCACGGCGAAGAGTGCACTGGTGCAGGCGATGGCGGGCCGGATCCGCGGGCGGGTGTTCGATTACCTGCTGACGCGTTTCACCGAGCCGAACGAGATCTTCGGCCCGTTCGACATCCGCAAACTCCGCGACGGCGAGCTTGAGACCAACACCACGGGCATGCTGCCCGAGGCGGACTTCATCTTTCTGGACGAGCTGCTAAACGCCAACAGCGCCATCCTCAACAGCCTGCTGCTGGTCTTGAACGAGCGGGTCTTCCGCCGCGGACGAGAGACGCGGGCGTTGCCGACGCTGATGGCGGTGGGCGCGAGCAACTACCTGCCGGAGGACGAGGCACTCGGGGCGTTGTTCGACCGGTTCCTGATCCGCGTCAACTGCACCAACGTGCCCGATGAGGGCCTCGCCGAAGTTCTTACCGCGGGCTGGAAGCTCGACGCGGCGGACCCATCGGCGGACACCAGTATCACGGCGGACGAGCTGCGGGCGTTGCAGCGGCTCGCTCCTCGCGTTGGCCTCGAAGCGGTTCGCCCCAAGTACGCCGAGCTCGTGGTGCGACTCCGCAACGCTGGCGTGCGGGTTTCTGATCGCCGCGCGGTGAAGCTCCAGCGGTTGGTCGCAGCTAGCGCCCTGCTTTGCGGGCGGATGTCGGCGAACCTGACCGACCTGTGGGTGCTCCGGTACATCTGGGACACCGACGACGAGCAGGAGCTGCTGGCCTCGCTCGTGACGCAGACGCTGGAAGCAGCCGACGAAGAGGAGCGGGCGTCGGGGCATCCCCGCTCGTTGGTTTCCGAAGCGCCCGACCCCGAGCAGCTCGCCGAGGACTTCGCGAAGGCGGAGGCATTGCTTGCGAGCGACGACGCCGGCGATCGCAGCGTGCTCCGCGATCGGTTGACGATGCTCACGGCTCGGTGCCAGTGGATTGTCGATCCGCAGCAGCGGACATTCCTCGAAGAGAAGGCGAATCAGTTGTGGCGCAGCCTGGGCGAGTAGACGCCACCGGGGCCAGCTCGCACGCGGCTTGGTACGCCGTGCTGCCGGCGAAGGGTTTGGCCGCTGCGGGTCCGCTCCGCAACATCCGCGGTATCGAAATCCTCGCCATCGAGGACGGCGCCGTTTGGCTTCGCGGCCCGCGGTGGGAAGACTCTATCCATCGGCACTTGCAGGCGGTGCTTGGCTGCCAGGTCTTCCTGCCGCTTGGCGATCGGCAACTCGTGCCGCTCGGCAAATCGGTTCCTTACGGCTACGAGCCAGCTGGAGACTGGAGACCGCTGCGCGAGTGGCTCACTCTCACGCCGCCCGCCAAACGATTTGCGGTTCGGGAGCCCGGGCAGGCTCTGATCTCGCTTGTTCGTTCGCCGCGTTGTGAGCCGGCAAACTTGGTCGTAGTCGAACGCGAGGCGTGGCTCGTCTACGCGGCGACGGCCCCTCAGGTACGTCTGGACCGGTTGGTGTTCGCCTCGAGCGGCGACCACGCCGTGGTAACAGGTCGCCTGCTACCGCCGCTCAGGGGTGAGTACTACTGGGTGCGCAGCGGTATCGCGGCGCCGGTCGGCTTCACCTGGTCGCCCGCCGTGGCAGCGCCGGTTCTGCGTCGGGCGTTTCAGTTAGATGCAGGCGACGTGCTGCTGATCACCCTCGTCCGCGGCCACTGTCTGATCCGCGGCGATCAATTCGTCGGCGCGTCACACTCGGCCGCCCGACTGACGCGGGAGGCGGGCCGTGTCCAACCGTGAGTCCCTGATCCGCGGGTACTTTCGCCCGCCCGACGACGGGTTCTGGCTGTGGCAGGACGAGGGAGAGGCTGTCGGCTGGTCGGACGGCAAGCTCATCGCGTTTGCCCAAGAGCTGACCTTCGTCCTCAAGCAGCTGGCGCCGAACGGCCTGCCGCGGTTCGGTGCGCTGCTGCTCCTGTTGGCGTCGACGCGGAAGAACTGGGCGGTCGACGGCAGCGAGGCCCGCGCGCTCTCGGCGCTCTTGGCGACGACGGCCGCGACGGGAGCGGATCCATCGCCGCAAACCGAGACCGACCACTCGAGGCTCAACTTCCTCAAACGTGTCCTCGCGGGGCTTCACTGCGTGCGTGCCCTCGACCGGTCGCTACGCGAGTCTCTCGAAGCGAAGGCCGCACTCGCCGCGATGGTCTTTGAAGGGATCGAACCGGCGGTCGCACCGGGCGACGCCCCGGCCGTTGCCGACGCTGTCCGCGACGGGCTCACCGCGCTGCTTGCCGGGCCGGATGACGCGGTCTCACGCGGTTACGGCGCGGCGTTCCTCTTGAAGGACCTCGCCGACTTAGCAGACGGCCTCGATCGCCAGTCCCCCGAGGCGGTTCGGCTGCGCATGGAGACGGGTCTTGACGCCGTGCCGGCGGCCGCCCCCATCGACGCGCCCGAGGATCCGCTGCCGGTCCGACAGGCGGCCAGGGCGGTGTGCAACGAGCTGCTCGATTCGCCGGAACACGCCGGCATGGCGCGGGCGGCGATGCGGCTGCTGGCCGGCACGGCGTTGCCGCGGAAGTTGTCGCACGCCGCAGAGCAGGAAATCGGCGGCTATTCCGACCTGGCCAACCGCGGCGATCCCGACCGGCTGCTGCTGAGCGAACTCGCCCAAGACGGCCTGACACTGGCGGTCCGCGTGGCGATGAACGAGGCGATGTACCTCCACCGCGAGACCCCGCCCAGCACGCCGCGGATGCGTCGCGAGCTGCTCATCGACTCGGGCGTGCACGCCTGGGGGGTGCCTCGCGTGCTGGCGGCATCGGCGGCGCTGGCGCTGGCCGCCAACACGCCCGATGGCGCCGGCTTCCGCGCCTGGCGAGGCAGCGGGGTCAGCTTGAAGGAAGTCGATCTGCTCTCCACCGCCGGCGTCGTCGATCACCTTGGCGCCCTCGAGGCCGACCCGCACCTCGCCGACGCGTTGCCAGAGTTCGCATCCCTCCTAGAGCAGGCCGAAGATGCCGTTGAGGCCGTCGTCATCATGCCCGCCGACGCCCTTGCCGAGCCCGCGGTCGCTCAGGCCCTGCGTGGCTTGTGCTGTGAACGCTTGTACGTGGCCACGGTCGATCGCCATGGCGAGTTCCGGCTGTGCGAGCGCGGGGCTCGCGGCGAGAAGTTGATCCGACGAGTCCAGCTCTCGCCAGACGATCTAGCGCCCGCCGCCACCCCGCTGCAGGACACGGCCGATCTGGATCGCTTGCCGGCCATCTTCCGCGTGGATCGCTTTCCGCTCCGGCTCTCCGACCCGCTTGCCCCCAAGGCGTGCTGGCCGGTCGGCAGGTGGGGCGTGCTGTCGATCACTGGCGATGGGCGGCTGCTGCGTTGGACCGACCCGAAACGCGGCGCCCTGCAGCTAACGGACCGCCTGCCGAAGGGCCGGCTGTTCTGGGCGTCGACCGAGGTTGCTCATGGGACCACCAGCTTCGTCTACGGCTCGCCCCACAGTCTGGTGCTCTACCGCGTGAATATCCCGCGGCGTGACGTCGAAGCGGTGCAACTGCTGTGCGGCGAGTGCACGGCGGTCGCCTTCCACGGCGGCGTGTTGCTGGGCATCAATCGCTCGTCGGTGGCCTCGATCGATCCTCACACCGGAGAAGTCGGCCAACGTTTGGCTATCGAGCGCGACCTCCGGTGGTCCGGTGGACGGTACTTTCGGACACCGTGGGGCCAAGACTGGCGCGCGTTGTCATTCGACGGAGTTGCTCCCACACTTGAACCTTTGCCGAAGTTCGGATCGCTCGCCGATCCTGTCGCACATGTTTGGGAAGCGGTTGGATTCAGCGAGCCAATCGCACTGACGCGTGGCGGCCGGCTCGTCGTGAGCCGCGCCGACGAGAGCAAGGCGCCATCGAGTCAACGCAGGATGAGCGAGTGCGTGGTCGAAGAGATCAGCCACGACGGGCTCCACCTTCTCATCGCCGGCCAGCTTAGGAATCACACGAACCATACGAGCCGGCTGCGGCTGACGCTGGGCGACGAGCCAAGCACCGCTCAAGCCAGTCAGCAGTCGATGGACCCACGGCTGTTGGCGTCGGCGCGGCCGATTGGCCTAAGGAAGCGGTTTCTGTCAATCGGTGTTAGCGAAGCGGGCGAACTCACGCTGCGGGCCGCCAAGAGCAGTGTGGCCCTGGAGAACCAACACGGCCGTGGAATTCTCAGGCAGCGACCACGCAACCTAGCCCTCCGTGCCGAGCGGGAGTTCCAGCCCGTCGATGTCGACGGCGGATACCGTTATCGCTTGATGGTGGCGACTTGGCCGAGCGGCGATCGCGCGGTCCTCGACTCTCGCGGCCTGCTGCACCTTCAGCCCGCGTCGCCGGACGCCCTTGAAGCCACGCTGGTGCTCGCCGAGGGTGAGCTCACCGGCTGGCTGAGCGACGGCATGGTGTTCGGCAAGGAGTACTTCTGGCCGGAGTGGCGCGATCGCTTGCCGAAGAACACCGACCGCACGCGGTCCTCGCGTTGGACGACCATCGCCAAGTTCGTGGAGAGCCTGCGTGCCGCCGATTGAACTCAAGCTCCGCCCGCGGCGATCGAAACCGCTCGCCACGGCGGCGTGGTTACTGCCGGGCCACGACGTGCGGGCGTGGCTCGATGAGATTGCCGCCTGGCCGGGCGACCCACTGGCGATCCGGCTCATCGCGATCCGCGACATCGATGACACCGGAGTCTGTGGCGTGGTGGCGATCCCCGCCGAGGCCAACTTCGAACCAACCGGCGGCTGCGTCCCGCTCGGACGGATCGGCAACGACCTTTACTTGCCGGTAGACGCCGAGATCGCCCCGGCGATCAACGGTGAAGAACTCGCCCAGCACCTCGCGGACGGATACCTCTACGCGTGGCTTCCCGGCCGTGGCCTTACGGCCGCCGAGGCGGACGACGTGCTCGGCCTCGCCGACCTGGTGGCGACGCCGACTGAGGTGAACGAAGACTGGGGGCACGCCGTGCCGGGCGTCGCCTTCCCCAGCCGCTTGATTGAGATCCTGCCCGAAGAGACGCCGTCGGTAGAGCAGTTGATCAGTGATGGGCGCGACGACATCGGCGACCGCAGCGGCGAAACGCGCGACCTGCCGAAGGCGCCGGGCGAACCCCTTCCCGGCATCGCCGGCGCCGCAGCGCGGGCGGCCATGGTTGGCGCCGCGTACCCGCTGATGGGGCTCGGCAAAGCGTTGTCGGCACTCGGCAAGATGACGCAGGGCGTCGGCAGCGGCTTCGCGGGCTCGGGCGGGGGCCAAGCCGGTGGGGCAGGGCAGGGCGGGGGCGGATCTCTCGGCCTCGGTGGGCTTGCCGACTACGCGAGCGACCTCTTGCGGAAGGCGGCTCAATCACTTGAAGCGCAACGCCACCGTGAGGTCGGCCGGCTGCTGCATCTGCTCGACAGCGACCCCGACCAGGGGCTGAAGTTCGCCTTGCCCTTCGGCGGCGCCGGCAACGCCCATCGCGGCCGCGCCCTGCCGAGTGGCTCGCTCGGCCGCCGCAACGTCGACTTCTCGCTCGGCAGCCTCGGCGGTGGCGGGCCGGCCGACTTCTGGGACCTCTCACCCGAATACCAGCAACAGCTCATCACCAAGTACCGGGAACTCGCCGGCCGCGAGCTGCGTCTCGGCCGCCACCGGCGAGCCGCCTACATCTACGCCGAGCTGCTGGGCGACCTGCGATCGGCCGCCTCGGCGTTGGAACAGGGACGCCACTACCGCGAGGCGGCGGTGCTCTACCGCGAGAAGCTCAACAACGCCGTCGCGGCGGCCGAGTGCCTGGAGCGGGGCGAGCTTTGGAGCGAGGCGGTCGAGGCGTACCGCGATCTCGGCAAGCACGAGAAAGCGGGCGACATGCTAACGCACATTGGCCAAACGGAGGCCGCCGCACAGGAGTACCATCAGGCCGCAGACAGGCTCCTGGTCCAACAGGACCGACTGGGCGCCGCGCGGGTCTACGATGAGAAGCTCCGAGACGATGCCCTCGCCATCGAGACACTCGACGCCGGCTGGCCGGACAGCCGCCAGGCGAAAGAGTGCGTCGCTGCCTCCTTCGCCATGCGGGGAGCGCTCGGTCGACACAACGAGTCCGCGGAGCGCGTCGCCGAGCTGTCCGAGGAAGTGGACCTCATCGGTCGGCACGCCGACATCGCCGAGCTGCTCGCCGGCGTCTTCGGCACGTACCCCGACGCGGCCGTGCAGGATGAATCAGCGAAACGCTGCCGGAGCCTTGTTGCGCATCGCCTGCGCGGCGCCAGCACGCCCGAAGCAGAGCGGCTCTTGGCGGTGCTTGGTCGACTGGCGCCGAGCGATCGGCTGCTGAAGCGCGACAACCGCCGTTTCATCGACAGCCGCCGCGGCGTGCAAGCGACCCGCGTCGCCGCCATCGGCCACCTCGAAAAAGGGAAGCTTCACCAGGTCGCACGCTTCGAGCTGGGCATGACCCGCACCTGGCGGACTGCGGTGTCGATCGGCGATCTGCTGGTTACGTTCGGTACGAAAGATGGCCGTATCGTGACTGCGGCCTGCTACCCGGATGGGCGTATTGAACGGAACTCCTCGCCGTGGCCGAGCTCGGTGGTCCGGTCGGACACGCAGATCGTTGCGCTCGCCACGTTGCCGTCGATGCCGGTCCTTGCCGTCGGTGAAGAGCCTTTACCCTCGATTCACCTCTTCGAAGACGCGAGCCCAACGCTTCGCCGGCTCGCCGCGGGGACGCCGCGCGGGCTAGACATCGCCTACGGCGCCGCGGCGGGCAAGACGGGTCACACCTGGGCGCTTGACTATCGAGACGACCCCGTGCTCGTCTGCGTCGACTCCAGCGGAAACGTCATCTCCACGCAATCGCTTATCGACGCCGGCAACGCGTACTGGGACAGCGTTTCGATTCCCGTGCCGATGCATGCCACCGCCGACCGTGTGGTGCTAGGCGTCGGTCGCCACCTGATCGGCGTCAAGAGCAGCGAAGTCGAGGTGCTTGAAGAGCTGCCGCAGAACATCACTTCGCTCACCGGCGGCGGGCCCTACGCCGCGCCGGTTCTCGCTACCAGCATGGAACTGGGCGTTGCCCTGATCCGGTTAGGCGCCGAGGGCTACATGCAAGTCATCGCCCCCGAGATGCAGCAACCGGCGGCGCTGCTGAACCTTGGGGGTTTTCTGGTGGTTGCTGACGAGAACCGCGTGCAGGCGTACGAGCTGAAGAGCCTGACTTCGGGCCGGCAGTCGAAGCAACGGTGTGTTGAAGCCACCCATGACACCGGCGTGCCGATCGCGGTGCTCGCCACCGAACAGACCAACCGCTTCCTGCTGGTATCCGAACGCGGCGTGGTTACGGTCTACGAGGCGAAGATTTGACACCCGCGAACCAATCGGCCTATCTTCATCCCACACGCAACAGCGACTGGGGTACCGCCCGCTCAGCGGCCAACGGAAGGCGTGCCTGTTCATGGCCAAGAAGCGACGCTCAAGAGCCGAAGCATCGGCGGCGATTGCGACGGCGGAAGGTTACTTCGCCGCCGAAGACGATCGGTTCGTCGAGGCGTTGCGGCTGGTCGAAGACTCCCAGCAGCTCGCGGCTTTCGCCACAACTTGGGGCGCCGATGGGCGATCGTGGGCCCAGCGGCAGCAGCTCAACTACCTACGCAGCAAGCCCAACTGCATTGGTCACCAACCTGTCATCAAGCGGCTCTTCAAGCGTGCCGAGAGCGACGCAAACCACCCGGTGATGGCGGCGTGTGCCGCGCTGTTCGATCGGATCGTCCGGCATCAGCGGAAGACGCGGTACCGATACGACTGGCGTTCAGGCAGCAGTTGGCAGGAAGACTACCTCGCCGCGCAGGGCGCGGCCTTGCCGTACGGGCGGAAGCAAGAGGGCATCAACCCGTTCACGGGCGAGCCAATCGTCTTCCACGCGCCGCCGCCCGGGGCGGGCGCCACGTATTTCTCCTACCGCACGCGGTACTACCTGCAACGCCGGGCGTGGCGGTACTTCCGGCGATTGGCTCTGGCGTCACCTGAGCAGTACGTCGACGCCGCCTTGCTCGTGCTTCGCGAGTACACCGACGCCGACTTCGACCGCGGCGAGCGCCTCCTCGATTCGTGGACGCTCATGCAGATGGCGTTCCGCGAGCACCCGGCTCTCGAGTTCGGTCGGGAGCGTGTCCGCGTCGCCGAGGGTGGCTCGCTCAGCCAGCTCCAAGCGGCGCCGCGGTTTCGCCACTTGTGGCAAACCGGTGAGGCCTTCGATCACCTCATCGCCTTGATGACCGACGCCCCTAGCCGGTTGGTCCGCGTGTGGGCGATGCAGCTCATCGAAGAGGACCACGGCGAGCGCGTCGCCCAGTTGCCCGCCTCCGCGTTGATCGACTGGCTCGAAAGCCGCGACGAAGACATCCGCCGGTTCGCCATCCGTCTGCTCAAGACAAGCCGCGGCGTGCGCGATCTACCGATTGAGAAGTGGCTTGAGCTGATCGATCGCGTCCCACCCGAAGCCCTGCCCGACCTCTGCGACGTGGTGGCGACCCACGCCAAGGCGGACGATCTGTCGCTGCAAGACTGCGTCGAGCTAGCGCTCCGCCAGCCGAGCTCCGTCGCGGAGCTGGGGCTGAAGTGGCTCAAGGCCAAGCAGGCGCCGACCGAGGACGACCACGAGCAGCTCGCACGGCTCGCCGACGTGCGCTGCTTCGCGATCGCTGAAGAAGCGGCCGACTTCGCCCTTGAGCACGTCGGCTCGCAAGACGACTACGACCGCGACCTGGTCTCGCGGTTCTTCGACAGCCTGCAGCCCGGCGTGCGGCGGCGGGCGAAGGCGTGGCTCGAAGCCGAGCAATGCCCCGGCGCCAATGATCCGGTGCTCTTCAGCCGGTTGCTCGAAACGCCCTTCGACGACCTGCGGCTTGCGGTGATCGATCTGCTGGAGAAGCGGACACCGCCCGGCGAGGCGCGCGACGGGCTGGCGACTGTTTGGGCCAGCGTGCTGCTTGGCGTGCACCGCGGCGGCCGGCAGAAACTCAAGGCGACGCGGCAGTTGGCCGCCGAGCTTGTTGCCCACCCCGAGCAGGCCGATAAGCTGCTGCCGGTCCTGGCGGCGGCCGTCCGTTCGGTGCGTGGACCGGAGTCACGGGCCGGGCTGGCGGCGGTGGTGGCGTCGCTCGCAACGCGGCCAGAGCTCGCTGAGGCGATCGCGCGCCACCTGCCCGAGCTCCAACTGCTTCCGGCCGAGGCGCCCGCATGAACTTGGAAGTCGCCTACCAAGGACGAAGCGGATTGGCGCCAACCGCCGGCGGGGCGAATGCCCTGCGGCTAGCTGCCAACCTGCGACGCGAGGCGGTCGCCTTCGACGCGGCGTTTCGCCTGCCGCTGCGGTTCCGCGAGGCGATCTCCGCGTTGCACGACGTGGTGATCAACGACCTCCGGTTCAAACCCCGCAACCGCGAAGAGTACCAAGCGTGGCGACAGGCCCAGTCGCTCCGCGATCAAGGCATCCGCCGAGCCGAGTACAAGCGGCTCAAGCAAGAGGTGCTCGCCGACAGGCCGGAGCTTCCGCCAGACTTCGAGGAAAACTACAACGCCCTCCGCAAGAAGTACTGGCGGCTCCGCGGCCGGCACGCCCGGCGGCTTTGGCTCCGCAACCCCGAGATGTGGCGCCTGCTCATGCCGGCCGACCCGGTAGTGACCGTGGCGGAGGATGTGGTCTTCTTTGAGTGCTTCTCCGCGGATCAATCCAGCTACGGATGCCTGACACTGGACCGCGAATCGGCCTTCGGCGCCAGCACGAGTCTTGCGCTCGGCACGACGAACGTCGATTACTCCTGGGCGTTGTACGATCACTTCCAGTCGATGCGCAGCTACCGCGAGACTCGGCTCAAGGTCGACCCCGAAGGCGTTGAGGCGGTCACCACCGGCAGCGGTGGCCACCGTGAGGAAAAGATTGATCTGCCCGATGGCTGGCTCCGCGGATTCATGCAGGTGCAGAGCGCGATGACCCTGCCGATGCGTCGAGTGCGGCTCACCCGCGACGCCGTCTACTCCATCCTGGCGTGGCTTAAGCGGAACAAAGCGAAAAAGAGCCCGCGGGCAATGCGGTTTGAGCTGACACAAGGCAAGCCGCCGGTGATTGTCCTGGAGCCTTGGGAGCAGGCAATCACGTCGCACGGCACAAAACACGAGGGGCCACCGGTTGAGCCCCTGCGCGTTTGGGGAGTCCGCCGGCTGCTGACCCTCGCCCGGATGCTGCCGCTGGCGGAATCGTTCGACGTCTACCTGCTCGGCACAGGGATGCCCAGCTTCTGGGTCGCGCGGATGGGCGAGATGCGGCTCACGCTCGGCCTGAGCGGCTGGACCGCCAACGACTGGAGCGGCGGCTCGTCGCTCGACGCGTTGCTGCCACCGGGCGAGGTGAGCGAGAGCCGCCTGCAGTCCGCCGCGTCACTGCTGCAGCAAGAACGGGCGTTGCCGTTTGCTGCGCTTCAGTCGGGCATGGTCTGCAGCGCAGGCGAGTGCGCGGCGGCGCTCAACCAACTCGCCTACTCCGGCCAACTGATCCACGACCTCGCGGCCGGCGTCTACCGGTGGCGACAGGTCATGCCGGCGCCGCTGGGCGTGGCCGAACTAGGCGGTGAGTCGCCGGAGGTTGTTGCGTCCCGCTCAATCGTCTCCGCCGGTCACGTGAAGCTCGAAGGGCGCGAGATAAGACCGACCGGTTTAGAACTGCTCCAGGGCAACTCCGCCGGCAAGCCCGTGGAGTTGGTCCTCGACCGCGACGGCGTTATCAAGCGCGGCAAGTGCGACTGCAGCCACTGCTTCCGCTTCGGCATCCGCCGCGGGCCGTGCCGCCACTTGCTGGCGTTGCGTGCCGTGGCGGCAGGCGATGCGGCGCCTGAGGACAAGTCGACCGCCGACTGGTACAACCGGCTGCTGAGGCTCTCGAAGAACTAGAACGAGTGGACAATCGAAGACGCTGGTTTTGACACTGCTTTCAGCGGTCATCACTCAGCTTTCAGCCTCGCGCCAGTGGCTGACCGCTGACCGCCCTGACGGGGTGATTCATCCGTGCGTTGCCGCGTATGGCAGTAGTCATCGTCAACGGGACCAGAAACACATAACCCACGGGGTGAGTCGGCTTTCCAAGACTTTTCTGCGGCGCTACGCCGCGGGTGAGATTGATTTCGATCGCTTCCCCAAGGCCGTTGTTCGTTTGCCGGTGGACGTTACCGTGTCACCGGCCAAGACGAGCTTGTCGCTCACCGGTGACACGGTAACGTCCACCGGCTTGAGTGAACGACCTTGGTCCGCAGCTGCGAAGTTGGAAAGCCGGCCACCCCGCCTTAGACAACCACTCGAACGACGACCGTCGATCGAGGCTTAGCGAGTTCGCTTCGGCATGGGGCTCTTCGACTGGCTATCGAACGTCTTTGGCGGGCAACGCCAGCCGGGCTCGGGACTCAGCCCGATCCCGGGAAGCCCTAGGCCCACGAAGCAGACCCAGTCGCGGTCGAAGCCCACACCGCCCAAACCCCGCACACTCGACGGGCTAGACGCCGAGCAGTTCGCCCCGCTGGACGACGACGAGGCGAAACGTCAGGCCAAGGCGCTTGGGCGGCCGCTCTGGACCAACACGTGGCTCGGCCGCCGCGACCTGATCCCGCCGGTCACCGACAAGCGGACGGTGTTGATCGACCGCATGATGGTGGCCGACGGCCTCGCGACGCCCGAGGAACTGGCCGAGATCCACGCCGTTGGCGCCGAGATGGACCGCCTGCGGCCCGACCTCGCCCACGCCGCGGACCGGGCAAACCAGGCGGTGGCTCGTGACCGCGATCAGCGAGCCAAGCTCAAGGCGGAGAAGAAGCAGGTGGCCGCCGAGAAGAAGCGTCTGCACGCCGAAGCAGTCGCCGAGCGCAAGCGAAACGATATCGTCTTCCTTGGGCGCGGCGTCTCTCGAGGATTAGCCGATCGCGTTTCCGACGAGGAGAAACTGAAGCGGTTGAGCTTGCCGCTATTGAAGTCTCCCGCGTCGATCGCCTTGGCGCTTGGTTGCCGAATTGAAACTCTCCGCTGGCTCGCCTACCACAGCGAAGCGGCGGAGCGAATCCACTACGTTCAGTTCACCACCCGCAAGAAGAGCGGCGGCGTCCGCGTGCTCGCTTCGCCGCACAAGAAGCTGCGGCGTGCTCAGCGATGGGTCCTCGAAGCAATCGTCTCGAAGGTCGCCATCCACGACGCGGCTCACGGCTTCGTCACGGGGCGCAGCACGGTCACCAACGCGGCGCCGCACGTTGGGCAGCAGGTGGTCGTCAACGCCGACCTGAAAGACTTCTTCCCGTCGATCACCTTCCCGCGGGTCGAGGGCTTCTTCCGCGGTCTTGGGTACTCGGGCGCCGTGGCGACGATTCTCGCGCTGCTCGTCACCGAGTGCCCCCGCCAACGCGTCAACTACGCCGGCAAGCAGCTCTGGGTGGCGACCGGCCCGCGATCGCTGCCGCAGGGCGCCTGCACCAGCCCCGCGCTCTCCAACGCCATCGCCTGGCGATTGGACAAGCGGCTCGCGGGCATCGCCGCGAAGCTCGACTGGGCTTACACGCGTTACGCCGATGACCTGACGTTCTCAACCTCCGGCGACAACTCCGCGAACGTCGGTTACCTCCTCGCCCGCCTCCGGCACATCGTCGCCGACGAAGGGTTCGCACTGAATCGCCAGAAGACGCGCGTGCAGCGACGGAACGCTCGGCAGTCCGTCACCGGTGTCGTCGTCAACGAGCGCGTCGGCGTCCCCCGCAAGACGGTGCGGCGGCTTCGTTCTATTCTTCACAACGCCCAGAAGACCGGGCTCGCCGCCCAGAACCGCAACGGTCACCCCGATTTCGAGGCGTGGCTACGCGGCATGGTTGCCTACGTGCGGATGGTGAATCCTAAGCAAGCGGCGCCACTGGTGGACGCTCTCGAGAAGCTCCGCCCGTGATCGGCACCTCGCGTCGAGCCTCTTCCGGCAGGCGATTCTGAGGGTCATGCTTGCAGCACGGCGATCATGCATTGCCGGAAACGCGCATGTTGAGTGCCGCATGTTGCGCAGAACCAATGCTCCGCAGTCACGATTTGCACTTTTATGAAACTCTGATGATCATTTCCTTGCATGTTCGTGTTACCATGGCGGTCGAATCAGAGCACTAAACGCCTTCGATCCGCTGAATTGACCGCCGACCGCCGCCAGAAACTGCTTGAACTCGTTCGCAGCCAAGGGTTCTCCTCGCTGCCGGCACTCGCTGATGCGCTGGACGTTTCTGAGTCAACCATCCGTCGCGACCTGGCCCACCTGGAGAAGGAAGGAGCGGCAAAGCGGACCCACGGCGGGGCGTTCTACACCGGCGCTTCGCCGCAACTGGCTCACTTCCGGCAGCGTCAGGCCGCCCAGTGGGACAAGAAGCGAGCGATCGCTGAACTCGCGGCGAAAACGCTCGAACACGCTGATTCCGTGCTGCTTGACGGCGGCAGCACGACCTACGAACTCGCTCGACTGCTTGTCGAACGGCCCCTTCAGGTGGTCACCAATTCACTCCCGGTCGCCAACCTCTTCAGCCCCCAGCCAAACATCGACTTGATCATGGTCGGCGGCTACGTGCACAGCAGCTCCGGCGTCATCCACGGCGCCTATGCGGACGAGATGCTCAAGTCGCTTGGCGTGCGGGCGGCGGTGATTAGCGCCGCCGGCGTGAGCGACGGCGGCCTCTACAACAGCAGCCACATGCTGGCGACGACCCAGCTAGCCATGGCCAGCGCCGCCGACGAGGTGATCGCCGTGGTCGACAGCACGAAGTTTGGGCGCCAAAGCCTGGCGTCAATCTGCCAACTATCTTCCATCAGCCGACTCATCACGGACGACGGGCTGACCGACGAGTGGCGGGACAAGATCGAATCCGCCGGCGCGGAAGTCCTTGTCGCCGCCGCCGAGCAACCGAGCCAAGCCGTAGCGGACTCCTCTGAATAAACGACTCCACCGACCAACGGCGATGATCCGCTGCCCCACTCGGGGTCTGAATCGATTCGTCAGACGCACACATCTATGAGCACCACCCTGCAACGCGAGCACATTGAGCACATCGTGCGAGACATCGTGCGACAGCACTCTTCAGCCGCCCCGTCGCACCCCGCCAGCCACTCAGCGGCGGAGCCGGAGCTCGTTGTCAGCGTTTCGGCGCGACACGTCCACCTGACGGACGAGCACGTCGAGACCCTGTTCGGCCCCGGCCACACGCTCACGCCCGGCAAGAGCCTGTACCAAGACGGCTTCTACGCCGCCGAGGAGACCGTGATGGTCGTCGGCCCCCGGCGACGCATGCTGCCCAACGTCCGGGTGCTCGGCCCCACGCGTGGCCACAGCCAGGTTGAGCTGGCGTTCACCGACGGCATCTCGCTCGGCATCGACCTGCCGGTCCGCGCCAGCGGCAAGATCAGCGGCACGCCGGGCTGTGTCCTTGTTGGGCCGGCGGGCGTGGTCGAACTCGCCGAAGGCGTCATCCGCGCCGAGCGTCACGTTCACATGAGCCACCGCGACGCGGAGCACTTCGGCGTCGCCAACGGCGACCGCATGGACCTCCGCATCGAGTCGGCGTGCACCGTGGTGCTTGAAGACCTGCTCGTTCGGGCGGACGAGACCAGCAAGCTCGAAGTGCACATCGATACCGATGAGGGCAACGCCGCCAACCTGGACCAGGCCACGGCGGTTCACCTCCTGAAGCAAGAAACCTGCTCGTGCCAGACGCACTGAGCTGGCCCGGCCCGTGAACCGGGCCGGGCCGATCTGAAGTTGTGACGATCCCCTTTTTTGCGAACGACTCTGAGGAAAACAACATGGCGAAGATCTCTCAAGCCATCGGCATGCTCGAGACCAAGGGCTTCACGCCGTTGGTCGAGGCGACCGATGCGATGCTCAAGGCGGCGAACGTTGAGTTCGTCACGTGGGACAAGGTGGGCGCCGGCCTGGCTGCCGTGTTTGTCACGGGCGATGTGGCCGCCGTCAAGGCCGCGACCGACGCCGGCGCCACCGCGGCAGGCCGGATCGGCGAAGTGGTGAGCGTTCAGGTTATTCCGCGGCCGCACGAAGACATTGACGCGGTGCTCGGCGTCGCCAAGGCGCCCGCCAAGAAGTAACAACTGCGTCGGCTTCCCCAACATCAAACGAACTGAGGTGCATCATGCAGCAAGCCATTGGATTAGTTGAAACGAAAGGCCTTGTGCCCCTGGTCGAGGCGACCGACGCGATGGCCAAGGCGGCCAACGTGACTATTGAGAAGCGTGTCGGCATCGGCGGCGGCCTGGTCGCGACGATGGTGACCGGTGACGTCGGCAGCGTCCGCGCGGCCGTTGAGGCGGGCGCCGCCGCGGCGAGCCAGGTCGGCGAGTTGGTCTCCAGCCACATCATCGCCCGGCCGTCCGACGGCGTGATCGACGCTTACTTCAAGTAGACGTCGGCTAGCCGTCCCTCCCTACTAGCCCGCAAAGGAAGCGTGCCGCCCGATGAAAGTCCTGGTCGCGAATCTCGGATCGACGAGCTTCAAGTACCGCCTGTTCGATATGGACGGCGAGCGTCAACTAGCGCGCGGCGGAGTCGAGCGCATCGGCGCAGACCAGAGCGATGCGTTCGTTGAGATCGGCGGGGAGAAGCGGGCGACCACGGTCGTCGCGCCGGACCATTCCGCCGCGGTTGAGCAGTGCCTGGCGCAGTTGACCGACGCCGAGCACGGCTGCTTGGAGAACGCCGACGAGGTGGCCGCCATCGGCTTCAAGGCGGTGCACGGCGGGCGTGCTGGCGGCGTGACGCGGGTGGACGACGAGGTGCTCTCGGCCATGCAGGAGATGGCGGAGGTCGCCCCGGCCCACAACCCGCCGTACATCGCGGCCATGCGGCAGATGCGTGAAAAGCTGCCGCACATCCCGCTGGTGGCGGCGTTTGAGACCGGCTTTCACCAGACCATCCCGGACCGGCTGCGGACCTACGCCACGCCCTCGGCATGGGCAGAGGAGTACGGGATCCGCCGCTGGGGGTTCCACGGAGCGAGCCATCGCTACGTCGGCCAACGGACGGCGGAACTGGTTGGCCGCGACGGATTGCGAGTGATCTCGTGCCACTTGGGGGGATCGAGCAGCGTTTGCGCGATCCGCAACGGCCAGAGCGTGGCGGCTTCGATGGGCATGAGCCCGCAGTCGGGGCTGCCGCAGAACAACCGCGTGGGCGACTTCGACCCGTTCGCGCTGCCCGTCCTGATGGAGCGAACCGGCAAGGACCTGCACGGCGTGCTCGAGATGCTCGCCAACCAGTGCGGGCTGCTCGGCCTGTCGGGCAACAGCGGCGACGTTCGCGATCTTGCGGCGGCCGCCAAGTGCGGCGACGAAGCCTCGCGGCTCGCGCTCGAAGTCTACGTGACCGCCGTTCGCCACTACCTGGGGGCCTACCTGGTCGAGCTCGGCGGGGCGGACGTCTTGGCTTTTGCCGGCGGCATTGGCGAGAACGACGCCGCGATCCGCGCTGCCATTTGTTTGGGCCTCGCGCCGCTTGGGATTGAACTGGACGACGCGAAGAACCAAGCAACCCGGGAAGAAGCCCCCATCCACGCCGCCGCCAGCCGGACGCAGGTCTGGGTGGTGCCGACGAACGAAGAGATTGTGGTCGCCCGGCAGACCCGACAGCTCCTTCAAGCAACCCAACCGTGAGGCGTCCGCCTTGTTCCTCGCCAAAGTGACCGGCTCGCTCGTCGCGACCCAGAAAGCGGAGACGCTGCGCGGCCACAAGCTGCTGATCGTTGAGCCGTTCCGTCTCGACCCGAAGGCGCGGGGCGCCCTGGTGAGCGCGGGCCGGACGTTTGTGGCGGTCGACACGCTGGGCGTTGGCGAGGGGGAGATGGTGCTCATCACGCAGGGCTCCAGCGCTCGGTTGACCCCCGAGACCAAAGGCCTGCCGATCGACACCGTGGTGATTGGCATTGTCGATCGGGTTGATGTCGATCAGCAGTGCGTCTTCAACCACGAGAATTAGCGGCGCCGACGGCACGCGCCCTTGGCGGACCCTCGAACAACGACTGACAAACCATGCAACTTGACGAAACCGTAATCCGCAGCGTTGTGGCCCAGGTCCTCGCCGAAGTCGGCACCATCCCGCCGGCGGGCGCCGCGACGGGCTACGCGGGCCGGCACGGTGTGTTTACGTGTGTCGACCAGGCCGTCGCCGCCGCAAGCGACGCCTTCGACCAGCTCAGCCGGCGGACCATCGAAGACCGCAAGCGGATCATCGAGCACATCCGCCGCATCTCGATCGATCAGTGCGTTGAACTTGGCACGATGGAGATGGAGGAGACCCAAGTCGGTCGGCTGGAGCACAAGATCGAGAAGCTCCGCACACTCGGCGAGAAGACGCCGGGCGTGGAGTTCATGAAGTCCGACGTTTACAGCGGTGACCACGGGCTGGCGGTCATCGAGCGGGCGCCGTTTGGCGTGATTGGCGCCATCACCCCGGTCACGCACTCGCTGCCCACCATCACGGGCAACGCCGTCAACATGATCGCGGGCGGGAACACGCTGGTGGTCAACCCTCACCCCAGCGGCAAGCGGGTGGCTGCCGAGGGCGTGCGGCGATTCAACGAGGCGATCCACGCCGATCTGGGCATCGACAACCTGATCTGCGTGATCGAAGAACCGACGCTGGAGTCCGCCAACGCCTTGTTCGCCCACCGCGGCATCGCGTGCATCTGCGTCACCGGCGGTCCGGCGGTGGCGAAGGCGGCGCTCAACAGCGGCAAGCGGGCGATCGTCGCCGGCCCGGGCAACCCGCCCGTGGTGGTTGACGAGACCGCCGACTTCGACCGCGCGGCGCAATCGATCATCGCCGGCGCCTCGTACGACAACAACCTGTTGTGCATCGCCGAGAAGGAAGTCTTCTGCACCGACGCCGCCTTCGACCCCATGATGAAGGCGATGGAGATGGCCGGCGCCGTTCGGCTCAACGCCGCCGAGATCGACCGCCTGACGGCGGCCGCGATCACTTCCGTTGGCGAGGGCGCCGACAAGCACGACGTAGCCGCCAAGGAATTCATCGGCAAAGACGCGGCGGTGCTGGCCCAGGCCGCCGGCCGCGACGTGCCGCCGGAGACGCTGCTGTTGTTCGGCGAGACAACCGAGTCAAACCCGTTCGTGCCCGTGGAGCAGATGATGCCCTTCGTACCGTTCGTGCGGTGCGGCGACATCCACGACGCCATCGCCAAGGCGAAGCACTACGAGCACGGCTTCCGCCACACCGCGTTGATCCACACTAACAACGTCCGCCACATGACGATGATGGGCCGGGCGCTGGACACCACGCTGTTCGTCAAGAACGGCCCGTGCATGTCCTCGCTGGGCCTCGGGGGCGAGGGCTACCTCTCGTTCTCTATCGCCACGCCCACCGGCGAAGGCGTCACCACACCGCTCACGTTCACGCGAGAGCGGCGGTGCTCGCTGATCGACGACCTTCACATCCTCGGCCGAGACTGAGGACGCTCCCGATGCTCAACGCACGAGTCGAAGGAATCGCCACCGCGACCGTCAAGCACCCTTCCTTGGAAGGTCGGCGGATGGTCATCGTCCAGGCGTACGGTCCGGATGGCGTCACGCCGGACGGCGATCCGCTGCTGGCGGTCGACGCCCAGTACGGCGCCGGCGTTGGGCAAGACGTAGTGATCACAAGCGACGGCGCCGCGTCGCGCGAGGTGCTGGGCTCCAACACCACGCCCGTCCGCTGGACCGTCCTGGGGGTCCGTGACGCGTGACGCTCAGCGAAGACCAACTCGAGTGGATCGTCCAAGAGGTCGTGCGTCGCCTGCAAGCGTCGTCTCAACCCAACTCGCAATCAAGCAACCCACAACCGCAAGCAGCCGGCGAGCTACGCCTCGCCGATCGGCTAGTCACCACGGAAACCCTGAGAGGTCGGCTGAGCGGCATCGCCCGCGTCGTTACCCGCGGCGACGCGGTGATCACCCCCGCGGTCGTCGACCAACTCAAAGACCACAAGATCGAACTCGTCCGCGGCTAGCCATCGCAAGCGGTGAGCCACCGGCAAGAGCTACCGACAATGAGAATCGCCAAAGTCATCGGAAGCGTCGTTCTGAGCCGGGCACACCCCGCGCTCGACGGGGCGGTGCTTCGTCTGGCGACGCCGATGACGCTCGAAGAACTCCGCACCCGCGGCGAGCCCGCCGCTGAGCCGCTGGTGGTGTGGGACGGGCTCGGAGCGGGCATCGGCTCGCTGATCGCCCTGAGCGAGAGCGGCGAGGCGGCCCAGCCCTTCCGACCCGAACTGAAGCCCGTTGACGCGTACAACTCGGCCATCCTGGACGAGGTACAGATCGCGGGCGCCGAGGATCAGAGTTAGCACCAACCGACTGTAAGCAGGCACTTTCCATGAGCAACGTCCACCGCATGAAACAAGAGATCTGCGCCATCGGCGACCGGATCTACAAGAAGGGTTTCGCCGCCGCCAACGACGGTAACATCACCTACCGTATCAGCGAGAACGAGGTTCTCTGCACGCCCACGATGCACTCCAAGGGGTTCTTGGAGCCGAACGACATCTGCACGGTCGACATGGACGGCAACCAAATCGCCGGCAGCAAGAAGCGATCGAGCGAAGCGCTCTTGCACCTTGAGATCATGAAGGCGCGGCCGGATGTCAAGAGCGTCGTCCACTGCCACCCGCCCCACGCAACGGCGTTCGCCGTGGCGCGGGAGCCGATCCCGCAGTGCGTCCTGCCGGAGGTGGAGGTCTTCCTGGGAGACGTGCCAATCACCCGGTACGAGACGCCGGGCGGCAAGAAGTTCGCCGAGACCATCCTGCCGTTTGTGCAGAACACCAACGTGATTGTGCTCGCCAACCACGGTACCGTGAGCTACGGCGAGAACGTTGAGCGGGCGTACTGGTGGACCGAGATCCTCGACGCCTACTGCCGGATCCTGATCCTCGCCAAGCAGGTGGGGAACGTTGAGTACCTGAACCAGCAGCAGTCGCAAGAACTGCTCGATCTCAAGGCGAAGTGGGGCTTTGACGACCCGCGGCTGAAGAAGGAGTTCGAGAACTGCGACATCTGCGCGAACGACATCTTCCGCGAGAGCTGGCAGGAGGCGGGCGTCGCACGGCGGGGATTCCCGTCGCCGCCAACCATGCCCGCCGGCGGATCGTCTTCCGCCGCAGCGTCGCCCGTCGGCGGCGAGGAAGCCCTCATCCAGGCCATCACCGACCGCGTGGTCGAAGCGCTGTCAAGCAAGTAAGCCCCGCTGCAACCAACGCCTCACCACTCACCCGCAAGCAGATCACCATCCCATGAAAGTAAGCATCATTGGCGGCGGCGGCTTGGTTGGCAGCTGCGCCGGCTTTGCGTTGCAGGCCGGCGGCGTCGTCCGCGAGATCAGCCTGCTTGACGTCAACGCCGACCTCGCAGCCGGCCAGGCGCTCGACCTGCTGCACGGCGGCCCCAGCTTGGCCGACCAGGTCATCAACTCCGGCGGCTACGAGCATATCCCAACCAGCGACGTTATCTGCGTCACCGCCGGCCTCCGCCGCAAGCCGGACGAGAGCCGGCTGGATCTCATCAACCGCAACGTCGACCTCTTCCTGACGATTCTCGAAGACATTAAGAAGGCCGGGCCGAAGCCCTCGGCGATTGTCTTCGTCGTCTCGAACCCGGTCGACGTGCTCACGTACCTGGCGGCGCAGCGGCTCGGGTTGCCGGAGTCGCAGGTGATTGGCCTGGGGACGCAGCTCGATACGATCCGCTTCCGCAGCCTCATCGCCGCCGAACTGAACGCACCGCCAACCCAGGTGAAGGCACTGATCCTTGGCGAGCACGGAGACAGCATGGTCCCCGTCTGGTCGAGCGCGACGATCGGTGGCCTGCCGCTGGAAAAGTTCGCGGGCTGGAACGTCAACCTGGCGAGCAAGCTATTCACCCGCACCAAGGGGAGCGGCGCCGAGGTCATCCGCGGCAAGGGCGGCGCCGGCTTCGCCGTTGGCGTGGCGATCCAGGACGTGGTTGAGGCGATCGCCCTCGACCGCCGCCAAGTCCTGCCGATCTCCAGCGTGCAGAACGGGTGCTATGGCATCCGGGACGTCGCGCTCTCCGTGCCGACGGTCGTCGGCCGCTCGGGCGTGGTCGGCACGATGGAGATCGAGCTCTGGCCGAAAGAGATGCAAGCTCTCCGCCACAGCGGCAACGTCTTGCGTCAAACGATCGACACCGTGTTGACCCGGATCGGCGGCTGAATCGCTTCTCGGATCGACGCCACTGTTGACCGACGAGCAAGCGCTCTGCCGGAACGCCCCCAGGTCGGGCGCCCGTCTGGTGGGTTGCTCGCGTTGGCGATTCGGTTACTCTGCGATTGGCGAAGTCGCCGGGAGACGCTCTCTCCTCTTGAACGCAGCCCGACAGAAACGGAGCGAATCGAATGAACGCCTCTCACTCTTCGGCAGGTGCTCGCGTAAGCGGCGTTGACCGCCGAGCATTCCTCAGCGCCGCAGCGGCGGCCGCGGCTGCCGGGCTTGCTCCAAGAAACGCCGTCGCCGCCAATGCCACGCCGCCGCGGCCGGAGATCTGCGTCTTCACCAAGTTCCTCCAGTCGCTTAGCTACGACGAGATGGCGGCCGCCGTAGCGGAGATTGGCTTGGATGGTGTCGAGGCGACCGTCCGCAACAAGGGCCACGTTCTTCCCGAGCGGGTGGAAGACGATCTGCCGAAGCACCAGGAAGCGATCACTCGTCACGGCCTCAAGACGACGATGATCACCACCGACGTGCTCGACCTTGATCAACCGCACAGCGAGAAGGTGCTCCGCACCGCGGCGTCGCTGGGCATCAAGCAGTACCGGATGGGCTTCTACCGGTACGACAAGAACCGCGGCGTTCGGGAACAACTGGACGAGATCGGGCCGCGGATGCGTGACGTCGCGGCGCTCAACCGGGAGCTGGGCATCTCTGCCGTTTACCAGAACCACAGCGGCGCCAAGTACGTCGGCGCGCCGCTTTGGGACTTGCAGAGCCTGCTGAAGGACATCCCGCCCTCGGTAATCGGCAACGCCTTCGACATCCGCCACGCCACGGTTGAAGGCGGCTTGGCGTGGCCGCTCCACTACGACTTGATGAAGCCGCACATCGGCGCGGTCTACGTCAAGGACTTCAAGTGGGTCGGCAAGAAGCCCGAACATGTGCCGCTCGGCACCGGGCAGGTGGACAGCGAGTTCTTCAAGCTGCACCTCGCCACCGGGCCGCGTTGCCCGATCTCGCTTCACATCGAATACCTGAAGAAGGGCGACGCCCAGCAAAACCTTGCCGCCATCCGCCGCGACTTCGGCGTCCTGAAAGAGTGGCTCGACGTGTAGCGCCCGCTGTGCGACATTCCGTTGCGACGACGGACAGTCGATTCCCCTCACAGATCAGGCGAGGTTGCTGTGCAGCTTGAAGGTAAGCGTGCGCTCATCACGGGCGGCACCCGCGGCATCGGCGAAGCCATTGCCCTGGACTTCGCAACCCACGGCGCTGGGGTTGTGATCAACAGCCGCAGCCGCGACGACGCGGCGGACTCGGCAATGGCGAAGCTGAGTTCCGTCGGCCGCCCCGCCGAGTTCATCGCGGGCGACGTCGCGAAGCCGGGCGAGGTTGAGTCGCTTGTGCAGGCGTCGGTCGACGCGTTCGGCGGGTTGGACGTGTTGGTCCACAACGCGGGCGGCCCCGCTCCGGGCACGATCGACAGCGTCTCGCCCGAGACCTGGATGAACGCGTTCGACGTTCATGTCCACGCGGCTTACCACCTGTGCCGGTTCGCGATGCCGCACCTGCGGAAGAATTCCGAAGCGGTCATCCTGCTGGTCTCGTCCGTCGCCGGCATCCGCGGCTGCCCCGGAGCGTTGGCTTACGGGACGGTGAAGGGGGCAATCCTGCAGTTCACCCGCATGCTGGCCCGCGACCTGGCGGACGACAACATCCGCGTGAACTGCGTGGCGCCGGGCATCATCCGCACCCGCTTTCACGAGTCGATGACCGAAGAGACCAAGGCCCACAACCTCGCCAATCGCATCCCGCTGCACCGCGAGGGCACGGTGGAAGACGTGGCGCAAGTGGCTCACCTGCTGGCCACCAACAGCTTCATCACCGGCGAAACCTACGTGGTCGACGGCGGCACCAGCATGCAGGTCGTCCGCTAGGCGAGTGACTCGCCGTAAGTCGCCTCCGCCGTCGAAGCGGCCGCTAGCGCTGCACGCGAGCGGAGCCGCCGGTGGAGAGGGCCTCCACCTCGGCCAGCGTGGCTTGGGAGACGTCGCCAGGGTAAGTGGTTAGCAACGCGCCGTGAGCCCACCCCAGACGCAACGCCTCGGCGGGCTCGCGGCCATCGAGCGCACCGAAGATCAATCCCGAGGCAAACCCATCGCCGCCGCCAATGCGGTCGATAACGTCGAGTTGCATCACGTCGGTCTGGTACCGCTCGCCATCGAGCCACAGCACCGTCGCCCAGCTGTGGCGGCTGGTGGAATGAACCTCCCGGAGCGTGGTGGCCACCATCTTGATGTTCGGGAACTGGGCGTTGACCTGCTCGATCATCCCGAAGAACGCCTCCGGGTCGAGCTTCGACCTCGCCTCAACGTCTTGACCCTCTAGGCCAAGTCCCTTTTGGAGGTCTTCCTCGTTGCCAATCAAGACATCGAGGTGGCTGGCGATCTCGCGGTTCATCTCGATGCCGCGCTGCTCGCCACCCGGCAAGGTCTTCCAGAGCTTCGCCCGGTAGTTCAGATCGAACGACGTAACGGCGCCCGATGCCTTGGCGGCCTGCATGCCTTCAGCGATCAGGTCCGACGTGTGATCGCCGAGCGCGCAGTAGATGCCCCCGGAGTGGAACCAACGCACTCCTAGCCCAAAGATCGACGACCAGTCGATGTCCCCAGGCTTGAGCATGGCGGCCGCCTCGTTGGCCCGGTTGTAGAACACAACCGGCGCGCGCACGCCGTGACCGCGGTCGCTGTAGACCGTGGCGATGTTCGGCCCGCGGACGCCGTCGTGCTCAAAGTGCTTGTAGAACGGGCGGACGCCCATCTCGCGGACGCGGGTCTGCACCAACTCGCCGATGCCGTTGTTGACCATCGCGGTGACGATGCCGGTCCGCTGCCCGAAACAACTGGCGAGGTTCGCCGCACAGTTGTATTCGCCGCCGGAAACGTGAACGGAGAAACTTGACGCCTTGCGAAAAGGCGTGATGGCCGGGTCGAGCCGGTGCACCATGGCGCCGAGGGAAACGAAGTCGAGCTGGCAGTCGTCGGCGGCGCGGAGGTTGAGAGGAGTCATGTGTGTGAGTATCTGCAGGGTTACTGGAGATTCCAAGGGTCCATCGTGTACGAATTCGCCGCAGCGACGCGATGTGACCGCACCCCCATTTAAGGTCTCGAACCCAATCACTTTGGACATCCCACGCCCTGATCCACCGCAGCTTTGTCCGGCGAGCGGCCTTCAGCTCGACACGAGAGCCCAAAGGCCCAGCCAACCGCCAACAGATCTCTCCACAAAGAGCCAGCCTGCGGCGAGGTCACAAATTGGCATCCCCCGTGTATTGTCTATGGACTGCGTCGACAGCAGCGAGCAGATTGGGGCCGTTGCAACGAGACGGGAGTTGCGAACTGCTCGGCCGCGAATCTATTCTGCCTGCGCTGCTTTGGCCCGACTTACGGGCCGAAAACGCATCGCAACGTAACTCTTCTCACGCCGCCAAACCCCACGTCGGTAACTCACCGTGCAGCAAGACCCAGAAGCGACTCCCGCTCCCGACCCATCGGCCGGCGACGGACCCCTTGGCGATTCGTCCATCGTGCCATCGAACTATCTGTTTCCGTTCGTGCTGGTGACGTCTCTGTTCGCCCTCTGGGGCTTCGCCAACAACTACACCGACCCGCTGGTGAGGGCCTTCAAGGAAGTCTTCCTCATCAGCAACCAGCAGAGCAGCCTGGTGCAGTTCGCCTTCTACGGCGGCTATGCAACCATGGCCATCCCTGCGGCGTTGGTGATTCGCAAGCTGTCGTTCAAGGCGGGAATCATCATCGGGCTGGCGCTCATGGCGCTCGGCGCGTTCATCACGATCCCCGCCAGCGTTTATGTCAGCTTTAACCTGATTCTGGTCTCGCTCTACATCCTGACCTTTGGCTTGGCGTTTCTGGAGACGAGCGCCAACCCTTACATCCTCTCGATGGGCCCAAAAGAGACGGCGACGCAACGCTTGAACTTGGCCCAAGCATTCAACCCAGTTGGCACGCTCGCGGGCGGTCTGATTGCCAGTCTTCTGATCCTGCCAAGCATGGACGTGGCCAGGTTTCGGACGGACGAGATGAAGTCGAGGTCCGACGAGTTCGCAGAGATGTTGCCCGCCGATGCTGATAAGGCGATCGGCGACGCGCTGGTGGAGTTCCGGGAGACCGATCCCGACGGCCACCGTGCGATGCAGGAGCACGACATGCAAGTGGTCCGCGTGCCCTACGTCGCCTTAGCGTTCGCGGCGATTGGCGTGCTGGTCCTCTTTGCTGTCAGCAAGCTGCCAAACACCGGGCATACGGACGAACCCATCCACGTCGCCGAAACGCTCACCAATCTGGCGTCGCTCCGCTACATCGGCGGCGTTCTGGCGCAAGCGGTCTATGTCGGCTCGCAGATCATGTGCTGGACCTTCACCGTCCACTACGGCATGACGCTGCTGCGCATGGAGGCGTCGACCGCACAGAACTGGAACGTGGCCGCGACGCTTGTCTTCCTCGTGAGCCGCTTCCTGTGGACTTACGTGCTCCGGTTCGTAAGCCCCGGGATGCTGCTCGGCTGCCTCTCGATGGCGGCCATCGGTCTGTGCCTCGGCACGGTCTTCATCGAGGGCATCGTGGGCATGATTTGCTTGGTCGGCATTTCGGCCTGCATGGGCGTGATGTTCCCCACGATCTACGGCATCGCTCTCGACGGGCTCTCGGTGGACGACGCCAAACTCGGCTCAGCGGGGTTGATCTTCGCCATCGTCGGCGGCGCGTTGCTCCCTGTCGCCGCCGGGGCGGTGACCGACTACGAGAGCATCACGATCGCGGGCATGGCGCTCGAGGGAGTGCGCGTGGCGTACCTCCTGCCGGTGGCTTGTTTCTCGTTTGTGGCCCTCTACGGCTTCGCAATGGCCAAGACGGCCAGCGGGCCTGAGCCCGCTTAACCCTCGCTCCCCAAAACACCGGCAAGGCACGCCCAATGAGCGTCCCTCAACCAACCACTCTGGGACTCACGCCGTCGTTCGGATTCGGCGACCGGATCGGCTTGGCGACCCCCGGCCACGTTGCCGCGTTGCGTCGCACGGGGTCGGGCATCGCCCCCATCTTCGCCCAGCAGTCAATCCGCGAGATGACCCGCACCCAGCGGAGCCCCGAGCGGGTGATGGGCGACGCGATGGAGGCGCTCGCCGCCAGCGACTGGTCGGAGCCCCACGGCGCCGACGCCGACCACCTGAAGACCCCCGACGATGTGAATCGAACCGCTGAAGCCGGCTTTGTGTTCTTCACGATCGATCCCTCGGAGCACGTCGACCAGGGCGCCGACGACTACGCTCCCGACGCCGTCGACGAAGAGTTCGGGCAACTCGGCGACGCGGCGGCGTGGGCGCCAGAGTACCTCGGCCAATCCGTTACGCTGCCGGGCGATCTCACGGTCGAGTTCGATGAAGTCTCCGTCAAGCGAGCCGCGGTGAAGTATGGCCCCGCCATCCAGGCCGCAATCAAGCTCGCCGGTCACATTCAGGAGGTTCAGGAAGCGGCCGGACGGCCCTACGAGATCGAGCTGAGCGTCGATGAGACCGAACAGCCCACCACGCTCGTCGAGCACTACATCATCGCCGAGCAGTGCCTCAAGGCGGGCGTCAAGCTGGTGTCTCTAGCGCCGAGGTTCATTGGTGACTTTGAGAAGGGGGTCGACTACATCGGCGATGTTCCGGCCCTCGAGGCGTCTCTCCGCAGCCACGCGGCCATCGCCGAGCACCTGGGGCCGTACAAGCTGAGCCTGCACTCCGGCTCGGACAAGTTGGCTATGTACCCCTCGCTGGCTCGGGCGACCGGCGGCCGGTTCCACGTGAAGACGGCCGGCACCTCGTATCTGGAAGCGCTGCGGGCGGTGGCGATCGAGGCGCCCGATTTCTTCCGCGAGATCGTCGCCTTCGGACGCGCTCGATTCGAGGCCGACAAGGCGACCTACCACGTCAGCGCGTCGCTGGACCGCACGGCCGCCCCCAACGAGCTGACCGACGACCGACGTCTGCAGGCCGTCTACCTGGAGCACTGGGACGACGTGCCAGAGGGCCGTGGCTTTGTCGAGCCCGGGCGGCAGATCCTGCACTGCACCTTCGGCTCGGTGCTTACCGACGACCGACTCGGCCCGGCGCTGAAGCAGTGCCTGCAAGAGCACCAAGCCACTTACACCGCGGTCCTGGAAGAGCACTTCAGCCGCCACCTCGCGGCACTGTCGGGGGCGCAATGAACGCCCACGAGAACGCGGAAGAGGCGGGCGACAGCCAACCGATTGCTGGCGTCCGCCTTCCCCGCGTCGTCTTCGGTTCGAGTTCCCTCGGCAACCTCTTCGAAGCAACGAGCGACGAGCGGGCCGCCGAGATTGTCGGTGAATGGCTCCGCACTCAGCAAGGCGAAGGCGGTCCGCCGGTCACGATCGATAGCGCCGGCAAGTACGGCGCCGGCCTGGCGCTGGAACGCCTCGGCAAGCAACTCCGCAGGTATGAGGTGGCTCCGGAACAGGTTCAGATCAGCAACAAGCTCGGCTGGTTCCGCGTGCCGCTGCGTGGCGCCGAGCCGACTTTTGAGCCAGGGGCGTGGGTTGGCATCGCCAACGATGCCGAACTGCGGATTAGCAAGCGCGGCATCGTCGATTGTTGGGAGCAGGGCTGCGAGCTGCTGGGCGATCCGTACCGGGCTCAACTGCTTTCCGTGCACGACCCCGACGAGTACTTGGCGTCGGCCGAGGACGCAGCGGACCGAAAGACGCGGCGTCGCGACCTGTTCGCGGCGTACGAGTCGCTGGCCGAGCTGAAGGCCCGGGGCGAGGCGGCCGCCGTTGGCGTTGGCGCCAAGGACTGGCGGGTGTGCAAAGAAGTTGCCGACGAGGCGCCGCTGGACTGGGTGATGATCGCCAACAGCCTGACC
>JBCDJN010000007.1:0-82558 GCA_039414355.1 Planctomycetota bacterium
CGGCGAGCAGATCGACGAGTACGGCATCGGCAACGGGATCAGCCTGCTGATCATGGCGGGCATCCTGGCCGAGATGCCGCGGGCCGGCTACGACCTGATCAGCAAGTCGACCAGCACGCTGGGCGACACCACGGGCAAGCTCGACCCGCCCGACCTGATTTTGCTGGCGGTGATCTTCGTCGCGGTGGTTGCCGGCGTGGTGTTCATCACGCTGGGGCAGCGGCGGATCCCGATCCAGAGCGCTAAGCAGATGCGCGGCCGGCGGGCCGTGACCGGCGGCGGCTCGTACCTGCCGCTGAAGGTTAACCAGGCGGGCGTCATGCCGATCATCTTCGCCAGCAGCCTGATGATGTTCCCGATGCTTGCCTTCGGCGAGACCGGCCTGGGCGCTCTGGCCCGGACGCCCGGCGACGCGTGGTGGAAGACCATCGTCCAGGGCATCTCCGCGGCGTTTGCCCGGGACTCGTTCTTCTACAATATCTGCTTCCTGGGGCTGATCTACTTCTTCTGCTACTTCTGGACCGCCATCACGTTCAACCCGAAGGACATGGCGGACAACCTCAAGAACTACGGCTCGTTTATCCGCGGCTACCGCCCGGGCAAGCGAACGGCCGACTTCTTGGAGAAGGTGATGTTCCGCATCACTTACGTGGGCGCGGGGTTCTTGGCGTTGATCGCCATCATCCCAACGCTCGTGGCCACGTACTTGGGCGTTGGTTGGGGGATCGCCACCTTCTACGGCGGCACCAGCCTGCTGATTGCCGTGAGCGTGGCGTTTGACCTCGTGCAGAAGATCGATAGCCACCTCGTGATGCGGAACTACAAGGGCCTGCTTGAGTAGGCGATAGGCTTCAGGGAGCGGGCTTCTTGCCCGCGGATTCCTGGCCCTGGCCCCTCGATCCTGGCCCCTCTCCTCTCATGCGGATTGCCTTCATCGGACCGCCCGGCGCCGGCAAGGGGACTCAGGCGGAGCGTCTCTCTGACCGGCTCGGCATTACGAGCCTGTCCACCGGCGAAGTGCTCCGCGAGGCCCAACACTCCGGCACGCCGGCCGGCCGAGAGATCGCCGCTCGGTTGGCCGCGGGGCAGCTCGTCTCCGATGACCTGGTGCTGCGGATCGTCGCCGATCGCCTCGCCGAGGCCGACTGCCAGCACGGCTACTTGTTCGATGGGTTCCCGCGTACGGTAGCCCAGGCGGAGGAGCTCGCCGGGCTGCTCGAGGACCAGGGGTCGTCGCTCGACGCGGCCGTGCTGTTCGAGGCGGCCGAAGAGGTTCTGCTCGAGCGACTAGCATCCCGGGGGCGAGAAGACGACACTGTAGAGCAGATCCGTCAGCGCCTGGCGGACTACGCCCAGATCACCCGACCGGTGGCCGCCTACTACGCCGATCGCGGCATGCTCCTCAGGATCGACGCGGCCGGCGAGCCGGACGTTGTTTACCGCCGGTTGATTGAAGGGCTGAAACTCGAAGACTGACCGCGGCCCCCGCCGCGGCCATCACCGCACGACAACGCGAAACCCTGCGATGCATGCACGAAGCCGACGGTCTGCCGAGGACGAAACCCGCATCGAGCTAAAGTCTCGGCGGGAGATCGGGCTAATGCGGCAAGCGGGTTTGGCCGTCTGGCAGGCACACCAGATTGTGACGGAGATGATCGCGCCCGGGGTTTCCACGGCCGAGATCGACGCCGCGGTTGAGGCCCACTTCGACAACCTGGGGGCGACGCCGCTCTTCAAGAACTACCCCCACCCGGACGCGGACAAGAAGAAACACCTGCCGCCCTTCCCGGCGGTGACGTGCATGAGCGTCAACGAGGCGGTGGTCCACGGCATCCCAACCGAGACGCCGCTCAAAGAGGGTGACATCGTCAGCGTCGACACCGGCTGCCGGCTCAATGGCTGGTGCGGCGACGCGGCCCGGACCTACGCGGTGGGTCAGATTTCACCGGAAACGCAGCGGCTGCTCGACGTGACGCTCGGTTCGCTGGAGCTAGCGTTCGAGCTCATGCACAACGCCAGCCGCTGGAGTCAGGTGGCCCGCGAGATGGCGACCTACGTCGGCGATCACGGTTACTCCACGGTGGAGTGCTTCGTCGGGCACGGCATTGGTCGAGAAATGCACGAGGACCCTCAGGTTCCCAACTTCGTAAGCCGGCGGCTGCGGGGCACGGACGATTTCCGGTTGGATATCGGACTAGTTCTCGCCGTGGAGCCGATGGTGAACATGGGCACGAAAGAAGTGAAGCTGCTGCGGGACCAGTGGACCCAAGTCACCGCCGACGGCAAGCTGAGCGCCCACTTTGAGCACACGATCGCCATCACCAAAGACGGCCCGGTCCGACTAACCGAAGCGCCAACGCCGGCAGAGCAGGAATTGCTGGCGGTCTAGGCATTCTGGGCCCCCAAGTCGGCAATCTCGTCCCATCAGGCGCGGTCAACGCTGTGCGTTGGGGGCGCCGCCCGATTGGCACGAAAAAAGCGTGGCGGGCCCCTTGAGCAATCTTGGCCGCCAGGGATATACTCGGCGATTCTCCGCAGCGAGGTGGGCCTCGCAGTGACGGTGCGACAAGGCGGCGGATCCGCCAGTCGGTGTGTTCCGCCCCGCGACAGGCCCGTTAAACCACGCGTCCAACAGGTCAAGCGTCCAACAACCGGCGAATTGCGATGAAGGTGCGTGCCAGCGTCAAGCGGATCTGCGACAAGTGCAAGATCGTCCGCCGCAAGGGCGTGGTGAGGGTCATTTGCGAGAACCCTCGCCACAAGCAGCGGCAGGGCTGAGAGTCCGTCGCACGAACCGTCTATCGCGTCATTCGACTAAACAAGTCTCCCAGCCACTAACGTTCGCCATGCCCCGTCTGCTCGGTGTCGACATCCCGCCCGATCGCCCCGCGGCGATCTCGCTGACCTACCTCTACGGGGTTGGCCCAAAGACCGCTCGCGAGCTGTGCCACAAGGCCGGCATCGACCCGCAGGTTCGCGCCCGCGAACTGGCCGAGGACGAGGTGGCGCGGATTGCCGCCCTGCTGGACAAGGACTACATCGTTGAGGGTCAGCTCCGCCGGCAGACGAGCCAAAACGTGGCCCGGCTGCGGGACATCGGCTGCTACCGGGGCCTCCGCCATCGCCGCGGCCTGCCCGTCCGCGGACAACGGACCAAGACCAACGCCCGCACGCGAAAAGGTCCGAAGAAAACTGTCGCCGGAAAGAAGGGCGTCAAGGACCTGCGGTAGCCTTCGCCGCCAGAGCGTTGGCGGCAAGCCCGTCCTGGCCGGAAGCCTCCGTCAAGCTGCCACCACCCCAAGCTTCAACCAATACAACCAGCCGCCGTGGCCAAATCAAAAGACAAGTCGTCCAAGCGTCGCGCCCGCCGCAACGTCGCCGTTGGGGTCGCCCACATCAAGGCGACCTTCAACAACACCAGCGTGACCATCACGGACACTAAGGGCGATACGCTCTGCTGGGCCAGCGCCGGCACCAGCGGCTTCAAGGGGAGCCGCAAGAGCACGCCGTTCGCCGGTCAGTGCGCCGCCCAGCAGGCCGCCGAGAAGGCGAAGAAGTTTGGCGTCCGCGATGTTGACGTCCGCGTGACCGGCCCGGGAAGCGGCCGCGAAAGCGCCATCACCGCCCTGGAAGCGGCCGGCCTGAAGGTCAAGTCGATCGAGGACGTCACCCCCCTGCCCCACAACGGCTGCCGCCCGCGTAAGAAGCGTCGCGTCTAGCCGCACGGTGGTTTGCCCCGGGCGCCAACGCTTCCGGCTCGCTTCCGTTTATTCAGTCACTCGCCACTCGCACTCGCCACTACGTCCATGGCCCGCTACACCGGACCCGTTTGCCGACTCTGCCGCCGCGACGGCACCAAGCTGTTCCTCAAGGGAAATCGCTGCGACACGCAGAAGTGTGCGTTCGAGCGTCGCGAGGGCCCGCCCGGCCAGCAGCCGCCACGCCGCGGCAAGATGACCGACTACGGCGTTCACCTCCGCGAGAAGCAGAAGGTGAAGCACTATTACGGCGTGCTCGAGCGTCAGTTCCGCCGCTACTTCTCCAAGGCGGAGCGGGCTGGCGGCAACACCGGCGACGTGCTGATGAGCCTGCTCGAGCGGCGTTTGGACAACGTTGTTCACCGCCTCGGCTTCGGCTTGAGCCGCAACCAGGCCCGGCAGCAGATCGCCCACGGCCACATCACGGTCAACGGCCACAAGGTGACCATCCCCAGCTACCAGGTCCGCGCCGGCGACGTGATCCGCGTCAAGAACAAGGCCCGCAGCCTCGACTTCGTCCGCGGCTCGCAGGCCGAGTACGACAAGTCGCTGCCCGACTACCTGGCGGTGACCGAGAGCCAGATCCCCGAAGGCATCGTCGGCCGGCTGCCCGGTCCCGAGGATGTGTCGCTGCCGGTCCAGACGCAGCTGATTGTCGAACTCTGCTCGAGGTAGACGGTGCTACCGGCTGTTGGCCCTCGCCACCCGCGGCGGCGTCAACAAGGTCCCCGCGGCGGCCGCCAACAGCCACTTGCCAACAGCCCTCCCACTAGGAGCCCCTCCTTATGCATATCCGTTGGCGTGGACTGGAACTGCCTAGCGTCGTGACCTGCGACCAGGAGTCCCTCACCGATTCCTACGGCAAGTTCGTCGCCGAGCCGTTCGAGCGCGGCTTCGGCACCACCGTGGGCAACGGCCTGCGGCGCGTGCTGCTCTCCAGCCTCGAGGGCAGCGCGGTCACCCAGATCAAGATCCATAACGCGCAGCACGAGTTCACTACCATCCCGGGCGTTCTGAACGACGTCACGGACATCGTGCTGAACGTCAAGTCGCTGGTCGTCAAGAACCACAGCGACTCGACGAAGGTGCTCCGCGTGGAGCGGAACGAGGCGGGCGACATCCGCGCTTCAGACGTTGAGACCGACGAGGCGGTGGAGATCATCAACGGCGATCACGTGCTCGCCACCCTGACGGACGACGTGCCATTCGTCATGGAGATGGTGGTCGAGAGCGGCCGCGGCTACGTGCCCTACAGCGAGCACAGCGCCGGCGTGCAGGAGATCGGCATCATCCCCATCGACGCCATCTTCAGCCCGGTCACGCGGGTCCGCTTCGCGGTCGACGAAACGCGGGTCGGCCAGAAGACCAACTACGACAAGCTGACCCTCGAGGTCTGGACCGACGGTTCGCTCGGCCCCGAGCTGGCGATGGTCGAGGCGGCGAAGATTCTTCGCAAGCACCTCAACCCGTTCGTCCAGTACACGAGCCTCGGCCCGCAAGTCCACAGCCCGGCGCGTGCCTCCACGCCCGGCGGCGCCGACCCGGCGCTCGAGGCCAAGCTCAACCTTCCCATCGCCGAGCTCAAGCTCAGCGTGCGGGCGAGCAACTGCCTGGAGTCGGAGAGCATCCTCACCGTCCGCGACCTGGTGAGCCGGAGCGAAGACGCCCTGCTCGAAGTCCGCAACTTCGGCGAGACGACGCTCACCGAGGTCCAAGAAAAGCTGCGAGAACTCAACCTGCACCTCGGCATGCGAGTGCCGGCCGCCCCCATGGGGGTGTGATTTAAGGGCTGTTGGCTGTCGGCTGTTGGCTATTGGCCAAGAGCCTTCGCCGGCAGCCAATAGCCAACAGCCAGTAGCCAACAGCCCCTCTCATGCGTCACCGTCGACGAGGCCGCAAGCTCGGCCGCAACCCCAGCCACCAACGGGCGTTGCTCAGGAATCTCGCCAGCTCGCTCCTGCTCACCGAGCGGGACCCGGAAGACCTGCGCTTCCTGGACCTGGAGTCGGAGCCCAAGGTGAAGGGCCGCGTGGTCACCACCATCAGCAAGGCGAAGGAAGTCCGCCCGCTGGTTGAGAAGTGCATCACCATCGCCAAGAAGTCACTCGCCGCAACCGAAGCGGCCGCCGAGTTCGCCACCGACGCCGAGCGCGGCACCGAGGCGTGGAAGAGCTGGCGGACCAGCGACACCTGGCAAAAGTGGAACCAGGCGATCGCCCCGGCGGTCGCCGCCCGCCGCCGCTGCGTGCAGCTCTTGGGCGACAAGCAGGCGGTGAGCGTGCTGTTCGAGGAGGTCGCGCCGCGGTTCGTCGACCGCCCGGGCGGCTACACCCGCGTGGTCCGCTTGGCCGCCCCCCGCCTTGGCGACAACGGCACCCGGGCCATCCTGGAGTTCGTCGGCAAGAACGACCGCATCGTCGAACGGAGCGAGAAGCCCGCCTTCGACGCCCCCGAGGATGACGTCCCGGCCGACGAAGAAGCCGCTAGCGAAGCAGCCGAGGAGGAAACCGCCGACAACGCCGAGGTCGCTGAGACCGAAGCCGAAGAGACGGACGAGAAGAAGGACTGACGTTCCTCGCAGCGGCAAAGATCGAGTATCACAAGGGACGCCCGATGGGGCGTCCCTTTTTTGTTGGAGCCATCCAGATGCTAACGCCCTTGCGTCATCGACTAATGGTTGCCTTTGCGATCTCGGCGCTCTTCGCTGCGTCGCAAGCGTGGGGTGAGGCTTCGCCGAAGATCGCTTTGCCATCGCACGCGGTTTTCGGCAAGCCGCTTGGCGCAACGCTCGCGTTGCCAAAGGCGAGCGAGGCCGCGCCACTGATCTACCCGGAGAGCATCCACTTCGATCTCCAAGAAGGGGCGATTGTGTACGGGCTGATCGCCACCTACCCAGACGCCGTCGGATTCGACGCCCTTGTGGAGACGATGAATGTCACACAGAGGAAGTGGTGGGGTAATGAAGACGGGACCGCCAAAGCGTTCGGCGTCAATTGGTGGAGAAATGAAGACGACCGGTTTACGACGCAAGTCAGTGACTCGCGAGTAGTCATGATCTGGCTTGACCGGAAAGTCAGCGACCGCGAGCAAGATGCGTTGGTTGGCGCGTTTCTACGAGCCGCGAAGGAAGCGGCGGCCGCTTCGCAAGCGGAGCAGCGTGCTCGTAAATCTGAGTCTAAGCAGTAACCCGGCGACATAGTGGTTCAACGCGTTCGCCAGCGCCATCAGCCGCCCCGCCCCATGCCAGCGTTTGACTTCACCGCCGCCGTTCGCCGTGTCTGCGAGGACATGACTCGGCGGGTCGCGGAGCTTTCGCACATCGACATGCAGCGGGTGGCGGTTGGCTTCTGCCAGGCGCGGAAGCGGGTGCCGCATGGGCTGCAGGCGTCGCTCACGCCGCTTCGGTTTGAGGGGGGCGCCGAGACCAAGCGAATCCGCGGGCGGCTCGTGACCAGCCAGAAGCTGATCGACGGCTCGGGCCGCGACTACCTGTACCTGCTGCAGTTCTACCTGCCGCGGTTCTTCGACCACCCCTTCGAGGAGAAGCTGGTCACCATCGTGCACGAGCTGTGGCATATCTCGCCGGCGATGGACGGCGACCTGCGGCGGATGGCCGGGCGGTGCTACGTGCACGGGCATTCGCAGAAGGCGTTCGACGACAACGCCGCCCGGCTGGCGAGGGCGTGGCTGGCGGCCGACCCGCCGGCGGGGCTCTGCGAGTGGCTGGAGCGGGACTTCCAGTCCCTCGCCGCGGAGCATGGCGGGGTGTGTGGCGCCCGGTTCCGCGCGCCGAGGTTGGCGCCGGTTGGCGAGTGCTAGCGGACCGACCGGCGACACACTGGTTGTCGGATGGTTGCGATTGACCGACTCTACGATCGCCGCTAGCTTCCGCCGCCCGACGTCCTCTACGCTGCCCGCCGCACCGCCATGGCGCACGATTCAGCCCGACCAAACCTGCTCGCTCGCCTCGCCGCGGGTCTGACGCTAGCGGTGGCTGCCGGGTGCCATGTCTTGGACCTGGAGCCGGCTCCGGCGGGCGAGTCGCCGCTGCGGGTCGGCGACGCTTCGGCCGACGCGGTGACGCTTGAGGTGTACTGGATCGACCTGCCAGCCGATGTCGACCAACCCGATCTGTGGGGCGAGCTGTTCGAAGACCGGCTTGAGCCTGAGCTGCGGGAACGGTTGGCGAGCAACGGCTTGCGAGCCGCCGTCGCCGGCGCCACGCCTCCGGATGCGTTGCTACGGCTGATCGACCCCAACACCGAAGCGGACATGACCATCGCCGGCGCCACGCCGGTCCGCAGCACCGGCGTCCGTCGCCGCACCCGCCAACTGCGGCCGGGCGACGAGATGGAGATCAACGCCTCGACCGTGCTGGACGAGGCGCCGCTGTTCGTGTGCCGCGGCGGCCGGGTCACTGGAAAAACGTATTACGGCGCCCAGGGCGTTTATGTGCTGTCGGTCGATCGGAGCAGCGATGGCCGAACGGAGCTCCGCCTCGCCCCGCAGGTTCGTCACGGCGAACAGCTCCTGCGGTTTGTCTCCGACGATACGGGCGCCATCACCCGCGGCTCGCTCCAGCGGCCGACCGAGGCGTTTACCGATCTGGCGATTGCCGCGCCGATGTCGGCGGGCGAGACGCTGCTGGTGTCCAGCCTGCCCGGCGCCGGCGCGCGGCTCGGCGGGCTGCTGCATGCCGTCGGCGAAGACGACGAGGACGCCCGCAAGGCGATTCTCATCCGCGTGGCGGGCGAGCCGGCAAGCCGGGCGTTCGCCGAGTAGGCCGGTTGCAGCGGCCTCCAGTCGCGGTCGCGACTTCCCGGTTCTTCGATCGGTCTTCCCTCCCCAAAGCGCCCGAACTGCGCTAAAATCGGGGCTCGCTAGAAGACCCATCGCGTCACCCAAAGGAGGCCCCCATGCCCCTGGTTCCCATGCGTTTGCTCCTGGACCATGCCGCCGAGAACGACTACGGCCTGGCGGCCTTCAACGTGAACAACATGGAGCAGATCCAGGCCATCATGGAAGCGGCCGACGAGACCGAGTCGCCGGTCATCATCCAGGCCTCGCGCGGCGCCAGGAAGTACTCGCAGGACGCCTACCTTCGGCACCTGATGCTGGCCGCCAGCGAGCTCTACCCGAACATCCCGGTGGTCATGCACCAAGACCACGGCAACAGCCCGGACACGTGCCAGAGCGCGATCGATAACGGCTTTACCAGCGTGATGATGGACGGCTCGCTGATGGAAGACGGGTCGACGCCGGGCGACTTTAAGTACAACGTTGGCGTGACCAAGACCGTTGTCGAATCCGCCCACAAGCAGGGCGTGAGCGTTGAGGGCGAGCTGGGCTGCCTGGGCTCGCTGGAGACAGGCGGCGGCGAGCAGGAAGACGGCCACGGCGCCACGGAGGCGCTCTCGCACGACCAGCTCCTCACCGACCCGGACGAGGCGGAGCGGTTCGTCGCCGAGACCGGCGTGGACGCCCTGGCCGTGGCCATCGGCACCAGTCACGGCGCCTACAAGTTCACCAAGAAGCCCACCGGCGACGTGCTGGCGATGGACCGGATCGAAGAGATCCACCGGCGCCTGCCCAACTGCCACTTGGTGATGCACGGCAGCAGCAGCGTGCCGCAGGAGCTGCAGGACATCATCAACGAATACGGCGGCAAGATGCCGCAGACGTACGGCGTGCCCGTCGAGGAGATCCAGAAGGGCATCAAGCACGGCGTGCGGAAGGTGAACGTCGACACCGACAACCGCATGGCGATGACCGGCGCAGTCCGCAAGGTGCTGATGGAGAAGCCTGAGAAGTTTGACCCGCGTGACTGGATGAAGCCGGCCCGCGCCGCGATGAAGGAAGTGTGCATCGCCCGGATGACCGCGTTCGGTCAAGCCGGCAATGCGGGCAAGATCAAGCCGGTCTCCATCGAGCAGTTCGCCAGCCACTACGCGGCGGTCTGAGCCGTAGCTCGATCACCGATTCCACCGCAGCCGGCGACCTACGGGTCGCCGGCTTTTTGCTGCCCCAGGCGGAAGTGCAGTAGAATGCTGACATGAGCCCATCACCGCCCTACGCGCCGCCGCTCACCGCCGATCACCTTTATGGAATCGGTGCGCAGCTCAAGCAGCACGGCAAGCGTTGCGAACTCGTCTCCGGGGAGTTGCGGATCATGTCGCCGGCGGGAGGACAACATGGAGCGCTGGCCTCCGATATTGGGGCTATGCTTGCGAGCCACGCACGGGCACTGGGGCTCGGCCGATGCTTCGGCGCCGAGACAGGATTCGTGATCCAGCGAGACCCCGATTCGGTTCGCGCCCCTGATGTGGCGTTCGTCGCACAGGATCGCATTGACGCCATTGGCATCCCCGAGAGGTTCTTCCCAGAGACGCCCACGCTGGCCGTCGAGATCATCTCGCCAAGCGAGACCGAAAGCCAGGTCCATGCAAAGGCCCAGATGTGGATCGAGTCGGGCTGCGAGATGGTTTGGCTAGTCTGGCCAAGCAGCCGCACGGTCACCGTCTACCGCTCACTGGAAGACGTTCGCGAGCTCGCCACGGATCAAACGCTCGAGGGCGGCGACGTCCTGCCCGGCTTTTCGGTCCCCGTCGCTACTCTCTTCGAGAGCCTGCCGTGAAGCCCTCCATCGCGACACGCGGTTTTGGTCTCGCATTCGCTTGGTCCTGCTTGGCGGCGTTGGCGGCCGCTGGCGAGTACGCCAACACCACGCTGCTGACGACACCCGCCGCCATCAAGGCGTACGCCGAGGGCGACGAGTCGGTCTTCCCAGGTGGCGTGACGTTCGTCGACGTCCGCTCGGTCGCGGCTCACGCCGCGGGAAACCTGGCGCCGGGTTACCGAATTGACGCCGGCGAGTGGAAGGCCGCGTTCGGCGACGGCGACGACGCCCAAGGGTGGACCACGCGCATCGGCGCCGTGGTGCACGATCCGAAGACCACGGTCATCGTCTACGACCAAACGTTTAGCCCCACCGCCGCCCGGGTGTGGTGGCTGCTTCGGTACTGGGGCGTGCAGGACGTCCGCATCCTGGATGGCGGGTACGCCGCCGCCGGGGCGGCCGGCGTGAGGACGTACCCCTTCGCCGCCCGGCTATCGATCCCATCCACACTTATCGCCAAACCGCAGCCCGATCGCCTCGCCACACGTGACGAAGTAATGCAAGCCGTCGCCGGCGACTCGGCTGGCGCCGCTTGTGTCGTTGACACCCGCAGCGACCGCGAATTCGCCGCCGGCGCCATCCCCACGGCGCGGCAGTCCGATTGGGTGCGGTACGTCGACCCCAAGACCGGTAAGCTCCGCTCCGCCGACGAGCTGCAGGCGTTGCTCGACGAGGCGGGGTTCGACCCCAACGCGCCCGCCATCACCTACTGCCGAACCGGCGGCCGGGCGTCGGTTGTCGCCTTCGCCATGGAGCTGATGGGCGGCAAACAGGTGGCCAACTACTGGGGCAGCTGGAACGACTGGTCGGCGGAGTAGCCGCTAGGCTTCAGGGGTCAGGCTCCAGGTAACGCCACTCGCACTTCCCACTACCTGATGATCCGCCGCAACGTTCCGCTGGGCGACCACGCCGATGGCGTGCCGCACGACTGGCTGCTCGTCTCGCAGATCGAGCACGCGCGGCTGAGCCACGTGCTCGCGTCGGCTTGGCAAGGGATTCTTCCGGCGGCCGCCGAGGCGACTCGCGACGAGTTCCTCGCCGCGGTGCTGCACCACGACGACGGCTGGGAAGACTGGCGGACCGCGCCCAAGCTCGACCCCGAACACGGCCGGCCCTACGGCTTCACCGAGATGCCGCCGGCCGAGGGCCAGGCGATCTGGGCGAAGTCGATCGACGCGTGCTGCGCGATCGGACCGCTCGCTGGCTGGGTGGTGGCGAGCCACTTCATTCAGCTTCAGTCCAAGCGCGACGACGACTTCCCGGAGTGGGCCAAGTGGCTCGGCGAACAAGACCGTCGGCGCGCGGGTTGGTTCGAAGCTTGGCAGTCGCAGCACCCGGCCAACACCGCGGCGGTGGCTGAGGAGTGCCTGCACCTGCTGCGCGAGTTCGACTGGCTCAGCCTGTGGCTCTGCTGCCGGGCGCCGATCGACGCCCGCGACCCGGTGGACGCGCTCGAACTCGGCGACGGCTCGCACGGCTTCGGCCCCTTCTTGCTCACGCCCAAGGGGCCGGTGATCAAAGTCGATCCTTGGCCGTTCACCGCTCCGGCGATTGACCTGGTCGTGAACGCCGAGCGCTGCCCGGCGGGTGTTTACCGTTCGGCGAGCGAGCTGAACGCCGTCACAACCCGCGCCGCGTGGCGGCTGGCGCCGGCTACGGGAACGTGACCGCTACGCGCAACGCTTCCCCTGCTTCGGCAGCTCGCATTGCCTCGTTGATCCGTTCGAGCGGGAATCGTTTGCCGACGATCTCGGCGAACGGATAACGACCGGCGCCTTCGGCCATCAACGCTACCGCTTTGGCGAGGTGCTCAAAGGCGTAGTTGTGCAGGCCGCGCACGGTCAGCACCCGCCGCAGCAGCGAAGAGAGGTCGACCTCCGCCGCGGCGCCGGGGAAGACGCAGCCGATCTCGATGAGCGTCCCGCCGATGCGCAGGCAGTCGAGACCAACGGGGACGAGCGCCGGCACGCCCGCCAGCTCCAGCACTCAGTCCACGCCGGTTGCGGCACGGACTTCGTCCGCAACCGTTGCTGTGTCGGAGGAGTCGATTACGCCGTCGGCGCCAAATCGTTGAGCGGCGGCAAGGCGATCGGCGGCGATCACTTGACGCGCGCCCGTCATCTTGGCGAAGGCCGCCGCGTAGCAGCCGACCGCGCCGGCGCCGAGGATCAACAGCGACTGACCGGACTTGAAGCCCGCCGCGTCGAGCCCCGCCACCGCCGTTGCGGCGGCGCAGTTGGCGGGCGCCGCCACGTGATCGGCCAACGAGTCGGGCAGCTTGATCACGCCGGTTCCGCGGTCCACCACGCAGTGCTCGGCGAAGCCGCCACGCAGGTGCGGAGGATGGTCGCACGCGTCGTGGCCGTACTTGCGGAGCAACTCGCACTTCATCGGCAACCGCCAGTCGACGCACGCCCGGCACCCGCCGCAGCAGCTGTGCAGGGTCCACGTAACGCGATTGCCCACCGCGAGCGGCTGACCCGCCGAGTCTTGCGACACGCCCTCACCCAGCTCGGCGACGACACCCACGATTTCGTGGCCGAGGATCGCCGGCGTTGGGCCGGGGCGTCGGCCCTTCCAGGTGTGCAGGTCCGACCGGCAGATGGTGCAGCAAGCCACCCGCACCAACAGCCCGCGGAGCGGGGCGGCTGGCCGAGGAAACTCTTGCAGTTGCAGATCGCTCCCCGCCTCGGTCATGACCGCCGCTCTTGCGACCCGGGCAGCGGAGTCATCCGACTCTTGAGACTTCATCCCGCCTCCGGCTCATGATTTGGCCGCCGGAAGCTAATCCAAGGTCTGCCGCGGCGTAAGCTTGCCGGCGTCTGAGCTGGACCGAATCGCAGGCGTTGACGAGTCTGGCGGCGTGGCACAAGCCACTTCCTCGCTCGCGACGGTTCACACAGCCAGCACCCACTTCTCGCCGCCGCCAGACTACTGATTGCCGCCTCTTGCTCGGCGAGTGCCGTCAAAACGACTCTCGACCGTTGAGGGCCGCGGCATTTCCGAACAGTTTTTCGGCGGTCCGCAGCCGGCGAGATGGTCGTATTCCGCCATGCTCGATGGTAAATTGGGCGACTGCTAACTCTGACTCCGCCCGGGCGCTACTCTGGCGCCGATGTCTGCACCGCTGAGCTTCCCACGATGAACGTCCCCTCAAAGAGACCCACGGTTCGCGCCGCGGCAGCTACGTTGGCGGCATTGCTCGCCTGCGGGCCGGCGGCCGATGCGGACTACCTGACCACCACCAACGACATCAACGGCGGCTCCGCGTTGGGCCTCCGCCGGTACGACGAGGAGACCGGCCTCCGCTTGACGGCGGGCGAAGTGGCGCCCAGCTCGGTCAGCGGCATCGGCCCCTTGGCGCCGGCGGACCTCGCCCTCGGCCCCGATGGAAACGTCTACGCTACCGACGCGTTTACCGGCACCGTCTTCCGCGTCGAGGCCTCCACGTCGGCCCTGGTAAACGCGCCGATTCCCGCCCTGCCCGACGGCGTTTTTGCCCAGCGAGCCAGCGCGGTCTTCGGTCTCCAGTTCACCTCGCTCGCGTTTGGACCTAACACCCTGGGCTCCGGCCCGGATACCTTGCTCTACGTCGCCGACTCGTCTGACGTGCTCGGCGTGACCGATCCGGAAGCGGCGCAGCCCGGCATCCGCGTTTTTGACCCCGCGACCGGCTCCCAGGTAGACACGCTGCTCGAAGGCAGCGGGCAGAGCTTCGGCGTGCTGGGCGGGATGGCATTCTTGCCGGACGGTGACCTGCTTGTCTCGGACCTGGACGCCGCGACGGTCTATCGCGTTGACCCGGCGACGGACACGTTGAGCGTCTTCACGGTGGGAACCGTCTTCGGGCCGGCCGGCGTCGCGGTGTCGCCGGACGGCGATGTCTTCGTCGCGGACCTGTTTGGCAACCGCGTGGTGAAGTACGACTCAACGGGCGCCAATCCCGAAACCCTCATCGCGTTCCCGCCGCCCGCCAACAACTTCAGCAACTTCCCTTCCGATATCTTTATCGACCCCAACGGCGACCTCGTCGTGGCGTTGCTTGGCCCCGACGACTTCGACCCGGAAGCGGACTCCGCCGGCGGGCAGTTGATCAAGTACGACGCCGAGACCGGCGCCCTGCTGCAGACGATCGCCACCGGTCTGTCGCCGACCTCAAGCGTGGTGCTGGTCGATGATTTGCTGCCCGGCGACTTCAACGGCGATGGGCTTGTGGACACCGACGATTACGCGGTGCTGGGCGACACGTTCGGCGCGACCGTCCCCGCGTCCACCGGCGCCGACGGCAACGGCGATGGCGTGGTCAACGCCGCCGACTACACGGTTTGGCGTGACACGCTGGGCGACAGCGGTCTGCTCGCCCCTCAAACCGTCACCGCGACGCCGGAACCCGCCGGCGGCGCTTTGCTGGTGGCGGCCGCCGCCGGCTGGGTCCGCCGCCGCCGATGACGCCCCGCAACCACCGCCCGCCGCTTGGCTTTACCCTCGTCGAAGTGCTGGTGGTGATTGGCGTGATTGGCGTGCTGGTGGCGCTCTTGCTGCCGGCGGTGCAGAGCGCCCGAGAATCGGCCCGGCGGATGTCCTGCGGCAACAACCTCCGCCAACTCGGGCTGGCGGCCCAGAACTTTCTGTCGGCCAACGGGCACTTCCCGCCAGCCACCATCGCTCGCCCCACGCCCGACGACCCGCGGGCGCCGTGGACCTTCTACCGATGGAGCGCGCTGGCCAGCGTCTCGCCCTACATGGAGAACGAAGCGGTCTACGACGCGATCGATCTCGACTCCCCGCTCTACGTTGGGCAGAACCTCAACCCGGTGCACGAGCCAATCGTTCGGACGATTGTGCCCGAGCTGCTCTGCCCCAGCGACTTGGGCCTGCGGGTGAGCGACGAGTTTGGCCCGACGAACTACGCCTTCTGCACTGGCAGCGGAACGGATGGGGCGCCGCACGATACCGACGGCGTGGGGTACGAGAACTCCCGCACCCGCCCCGGGCAGATCACCGACGGGCTGAGCAACACAGCGCTCGCCTCGGAGAGCCTGCTTGGGCAGTCCAACGGCGGTCTCGACGACCCGCACGACGTTCAACGCGAGTACAAGTTCACCACCAGCCACTTGCTGAGCAACTCTCGCTGCGACGCCAGCCGGCAGTGGAACATCACGGAGCCGCGTGGCTTCTCGTGGGTCAACGGCGAGTACCGCTGCGCGATGTACAACCACCACCTGCCGCCCAACGCCCCCACGCCCGACTGTCTGGGGGTGTTCTTGATTTCGTTCAACCCGCCGGTCACGCCCGAAAATCGGCTTCGCCCCTACGGCTGGCGGACCGCGCGGAGTGTGCACCCGGGCGGCGTGAACGTGCTGCGGGCGGATGGGTCGGTTGCTTTGGTAGACGACACCATCGACCCCGACGCGTGGCGAGCGCTGGCGACGGTTGCCGATGGCGACTAGCCCGGCTGCTGCGCCTCGGCCGCTCGCTTCAGATCAGCAAGGTCGCCGGCCAGCGCCCTCTTCATCGACCCGGCCATCAGCTTTGAGACCGGCAGCATCAGCTTGGCGAAGAGGGTCATCGCCTCGGTGGCCACGGTGAGCGTCACTTTGGTGCCGTCGCCGATAGGCTCCAGGCGGAACACCGAGTCGAACCGGCAACCGCAAGACTCGCACGCGGTCCCAAAGGACTCAGGCGGCTCAAAGCGGGTGACCTCTAGCTCTTCGGTCCCCATCCGACCGCGGGTCTCTCGCCACCGCGTGCCCAGCCCAACGGCGCCTTCGGTCAGCAGCTCAACCTGGGTGATCCCGGAGATCCGCTCCGCGGCGCCGGGCACGTCGGCCACCAGTTCAAAGACTCGCTCCGGGGGGGCTGCAATCTGCGTTTGAACGGCTATGTCGGCCATGGTTGTCGCCTCGCTGTTGGTCGATCCTGGGCCACGCTAGCACAACGCGAAGCGTGGCTAGCCGGCAATTCTGGGCGTCCCCGCAACAATTCTTGAGAAGTTGCCGAATTCCGTTGCCCAGTCTCTCCAGGCTCTTCGCATTTGCTTGTAGAGGCGATCGAAGGATCTATAACGTCGCGGCGGGCTCCGATTGACCCCTTTGCCGCGTTCCCTTCGCCACGCCGCATTCGCCAACCCCGCCCCTCCAAGTTACCGGAGACCCCGCCATGCGATCCTCGATCCTCACCGCTGTGCTGCTGAGCATCTGCGTCACCCCGGCCGCTTTCGCCCAGTTTGGCCAGCCCCAGTTTGGCCAGCCCGGCTTCGGTCAGGCCGCCCCCAACGCCCTGGTCCCCAATCAATTCACAAACTGGCACCCGTCGCACCCGTACCCTCAACCCACCTACCCCAACACGGCGCCCAACGCCATCCACCGGCACTCGTCGACCGCAATCGAGGGTTACCTCCGCGGCGTCGCCTCGGTGCGTCGTGCTTACACGGACGGCATGCTGAGCCTGGCTCAAGCCCGGATCCTGTTCGCCCAGGCCCGTGCCTACGAACTGCAGCTCCGTGTCATCAACACCGCAACCAACCTCGAGCGGCGCCAGATGCTTCAGGAGCGACGCGACGCCGAGCGGCTGTACAAGCAGGAGCGTAAGGCGCAGGCCGTCGCTCTCCGCAAAGAGCGTGAGGCGAACGACCTTTACCTGGCTTACAAGCTGCGGCCGAGCATGCTGAACCGGCTGACCGGTGAGATCAATTGGCCCGACAGCCTGATCGCGGCCGGCCTGGAAGACGAGATGCAAGACATCGAGCTGCTATTCGCCCAACTGGCCAACGACGGCGCTCAGTACGACCGGCTGTACCGCGACCCGATTGTCGACTCCCTCGACGAGATGCGTCGTCATCTGCTCAGCGTCCGGGGGGAAGCCGGCCTCGAGTTCGACGAGTACATCGACGCCCAGAAGTTCCTGATCGGGCTGAAGTACGAAGCGGAGAACTGGGGAGTCGGCGGCCGGAACGCTCGGCTGGCGGCAAACTTCTAACGGCCTTCGCAAGGCGAACGGCCCCCGGGGCGACCCGCGGAAGCCCGGACGACGTGACTGCCAACTCGTGCTTTCGGTTCCCTTGTTGCGGAAGGATCAACAACACCTTGGCGGGTGCGGTTAGCCAGGAGCGGGTGGCGCGTTGTAAGTTAACGCGTCACCCGCTTCTCGCATTTCACGCGTAACTTCGCTGGCATGGCTTGGCTGATTGGCGTTGATGAAGCGGGCTATGGCCCGAACCTGGGACCGCTGGTCGTCGGCGCCTCCGCCTGGCGGGTGGAGAGCCCTGACCAGGATCTTTACCAAACATTCGGCCCCGCGGTTTGCCACTCGCCCGCCGAGGGCGGCATCGCCCTGGCCGACTCGAAGCAGCTCTACAAGCCCGGCGGGGGACTGCGGCTGCTGGAACTGGGGCTCGGAGCAGCGATCGGGCCGATCGCGGAATGGTCATCGCTTATCGACCGGCTCGATGCCGACCCAGAAGACCAACGGCGGCAACTGCCGTGGCACCGCGGCTTCGACCCGACGCTGCCGCTCGATGCCGACGCCGCCGAAGTGCAGCACGCCAGCGATCGACTGAGTCACGCATGCACCGCCGCCGGCGTCTCGCCGCCGGTTGTCACGGCACGGCTGGTTTTCCCCGCCGAGTTCAACGCGCTGATCGAGCAACACGGCAACAAGGGCGCCGCGCTTTCGCACGTCACCATCGGGCTGCTGCGGACGGTCATCAATCGCTGCAACTCCGGCCCGGTGCGTTGCATCCTGGACAAGCACGGCGGCCGCAACCGCTACGCCGGCCTGCTGCAGCACCACTTCCCCGAACACTGGATCGAACCGCTGGAAGAATCGCGGCAGCAGAGCCGCTACCGGTGGGAAGCGGACAACCGGCCGATCGAGGCAACCTTCCGCGTCGGCGGCGAGGCGTCGTTGCCCACGGCGCTCGGGTCGATGACGGCGAAGCTGCTGCGAGAACTATCGATGCGGGCCTTCAACGACTTCTGGTGCTCTCGCGTCGAAGGCCTCAAGCCAACCGCCGGCTACCCGGTGGACGCAAAGCGGTTCAAACGAGAGATCGAAGCGCGGCAGGCCGAACTCGGAATCACCGACACCGTGCTGTGGCGATTGCGTTAGCATGCCAACGAGAAGACTGAACCAATGCCGTTGAGCCACTGCCCGAACTGCGGAGTACGCCTTCCGCGAATTATCGATGCCTATTGCGCGCATTGCCAGGAACCACTTGCCGCGGCAGCAGAGGCAGCCCAAGCGGAAGACGAATCGCGAGATGATCCCTGCGGGAATGACAACTCTCCTCTGCCTGTTGGGCTCCTTGTAGCCGCGGTCTGCGTCTTCCTATTTCTCCCGGTTGGCTTAGCGATCGGCCTGGTAACGGGCGCCTTTGGACTGGCGATGCTCGTGACAGCTGCCCAGCCAGGTCGCTCTCGAAAGGTCGATAGGATCGCCGTTGCGCTGCTCCTACTCACAGCGTCAGCGTGGTGCCTCGGACTCTTGGGGGTGCTGCTCGGCAGGTGAAAAACTACTCGCGCAGGGGCCACGCCTTGTCCGCCGCCCGCAGCAGCCAGTGGGTACCGTCGTTCATTCGGTCGTGGTGCACGGCCCAGTAGAAGAGCCCACGGTAGCCCTGCTCCTTCGCCCACTTCGCCTTTTGATCGACCGAGTTACGGTCGTCGTAGGCGATGATCAGCGGCTTCTCGTCCGGCGGGCTGAGCCACGGCGCCCGGCTCTGGTCGTCCCACTCGGCGAGCCAGTCGCGGCCCACCAATTGGCGGACCTGCGAAAAGCTCAGCGTGCCGTGCTTCTTGCGGTCGTCGGGAGAGAGTGGCGCGTAACGTTCACGCACCGGAAACGCCCGGGCGTAGAGCGGGACGCCGACCACGAGCTTCTCCTTTGGCACGCCGCGGTCCTTGTGCCAGTACTGCATCGCCGCCGCGACGCTCCGCGACGCCCTCTCCGGGTCCTTGGGCGAAGGCAAGAGCGGCGCGTGGTGGCCGGCCGACTGCGACCACGGACCGGCCATGTCGTAGGTCATCACGTGCAGCCAATCGAGCCGGCCCATCACGGCGCCCGTATCGATCCACTTGCCGAAGAAGCCCGCGTAGCTGACCGCCGCCGTCAGCAGGTACGGGTCTTCCCGCTTCTGGCTCGCCGCGAGGCGATCGAGCGAGCCACGCAACACCGCGACCAGGGCGACAAAGCCGGTTCGGCCCGCGCGGTCGCGGGGGAACTCCCAGTCGATGTCCACGCCGTCGTAGCCGTTCTTGGCCACGATCGATGTGACCGCCTGCACGTACTCAACAAGCGCCTTGCGAGACGCGGTCACCTTCGCCAATCCCAGCGCGGTCTTCCCGCCGCCAAGGCTTAGCAGGACCTTCACGTTGTTCTTGTGGGCCGCGTCGGTCAGCTCCTTGCTGGGCACGCGCTCGCCGGTGATCGGCTTGCCGTTCTCGTCGGTCACCAGGAACGCGTGGCAGAGGTGCGTGAAGTGCTGCCACGGGAGCTGACTCACCGGGAACTCCGCCGCCGCCGCGTAGTAGCCAATCGCCAACCGCTGCGACTCACCGGCCACGCTTCGCCCGGCAACTCCAAGTACGAGAACGGACAGGACGCTGGCGATGATCCAACGGCGGGGAATGCGGGTCGGCATGATTGTCGCGATTGTCGGGGGCGGATGGGGCGTAGCGGACCGGCGTTTCCTTCCGCCCGGCGATTGTAGCCTGCGTGCGGCGACCGCGCCTGGCACGCCGCGGTGAGCCGCCGCCGCTGCTACGTCCGGAACTTGTGCCTTTCCTATCGACCAGCGCGGCTGCGGGGACGATGCTCTTTGGCGAGTACCTTCCAACCAGCCGAGGCGAGCGATGGCGGCTTACGACGCGGTGGTGATTGGCGGCGGGCACAACGGTTTGGTTTGTGCGGGATATCTGGCCCGGGCCGGCAAACGCGTTTGCGTGCTCGAGCGACGCCACGTGCTCGGCGGCTGCGCGACAACCGAAGAGCTGTGGCCCGGCTACAAGGTTTCGACCGCCGCCTACGTCATCAGCCTGTTCCTGCCGCAGATCATCCGCGACCTCAAGCTCAAGGAGAACGGGCTGGAGGTGCTGCCGCGGAACCCCTCGAGTTTCACGCCCCTGCCCTCCGGCGAGAGCCTGCTGCTGGGCCCGGACGAAGAACTCTGCCGGCGAGAGATCGGCAAGTTCAGCGCGAAAGACGTGGACGCGTACCCCAATTATGAGTCACTGCTGGAGCGTGTGGCGGCGGTGCTCGAACCCACGCTCAGCGAAGCCGCGCCCGACCTGCCGACGCTGCCCGCCAGTTGGCGCCGCACCGGTTGGGCGAAGAAGCTCCGCGACGCCCGCAAGGCGTGGCGGCTTCAATCGGCGATGAAACGGCTGGGCGAGGACCAGCCGGCCGCCATTGAGCTGCTGACCGGCGCCGCGCGGCCGATCCTCGAGCGGTGGTTCGAGAGCGAAGTGCTCAAGGCGACGCTGGCGACCGACGCGATCATCGGCGCCTTCACCTCCATCAGCTCGCCCGGCAGCGCGTACGTGCTGCTGCATCACGTGATGGGCGAAGCGGGTGGCGCCCGCGGCGTGTGGGGCTACGTCCGCGGCGGCATGGGCGGCTTGGCCGAAGCGCTGGCGAAGACGGCGATCGAGCTCGGCGTGGAGATCCGCCGCGAGGCGCCCGTGGCGTCGATCAACATCGCCGGCGGTAAGACGGTGGGAGTCACGCTGCAAAGTGGCGACGTGATCGAGGCCCCCATCGTCGCCTCGAGCGTGGACGCGCACCTCACCTTCGAGAAGTTCTGCCAGCCCAGCGACCTGCCGGAGAACTTCCGCACGGCCGTGGCGAACATCGACTACGCCTCGGCGAGCATGAAGATCAACCTCGCGTTGGCGGAGCCACCCAACTTCACGGCACGGCCTTCCACCAGTGGCGAAGTCCTGCCGCACCACCACGGCACGATGCACGTGGGGCCGACGATGGACTACCTGGAACGCGCCTACGACGACGCGAAGTACGGCCGGCCCGCGAGCGAGCCGATCCTTGAGATGACGATGGCGACCAGCGTGGACGACACCATTGCGCCGGCGGGGAAGCACCTGCTTTCGCTCTTTGTGCAGTACGCGCCTTACAACGTGCTGCCAGGCGCACCGAGTGGCAGCGGTGCTGCTCCGGGCGCTGACGCTACCGGCTCGCCTGCGCCGGAGAACTGGGATGCGATTAAAGACGGCTTCGCGGATCGCTGCATCGCGAAGCTCGCCGAGTACGCGCCGAACGTGCCGGCCGCCATCGAGCACCGGCAGGTGCTCAGCCCGCTCGACCTGGAGCGGACCTACGGCATCACCGGCGGCAACATCATGCAGGGGGCGATGAACGCCAACCAGTTATTCGCCTTCCGCCCCGTGCCCGGCTGGGCGGATCACCGGTCGCCGGTTCAGGGCCTCTATCTTTGCGGCGCCGCGAGCCACCCCGGCGGCGGCGTGATGGGCGCCTGCGGCCGCAACGCCGCGGCGGAGATCCTGCGAGACGCGTAGCGGATCGTGTGGGCTAGGCTTGTCGTAGCGCCGCGCCGTCTTTCGACGCCGGTCGCTCCGATTGAGCCGCCTGCACGCGTTGTGGCGGCCGCCCAAAGCCGGCGAGGCCCAGCGATGATCCGAAAGCTCATCCTTCGTATTTTCATCGGCGGCGCGGCGTGCGCGTTGCTGGCAATCGGCGCGGCCACCTGCGCCGGGTTGATGGCGATGTCGCGGCCGAGCTTCTACTCGGCTGCCCTCGACCGAACGCTTAGCGAAGCCGAGGCGGACGCCGCCCTCGACGAGATTGAGCTCGCGATCGACGCGCTAGGCCTGTTCATCGCCACCGACGCCGAGCAGATCGCGCAGCTCAACGCGCTCCCCGAGGAAGCCCTCGCCGACGCCAAGTGGGGCCAACGCTCGGCGGCGGGCCGTCTGCCGGAGGCGATTGCCGCGCTCAAGGGCTACTCGGACGACGACTTCACGAAGTGCTCCTTCCGCCTCAGCCAGCGGCACATCGACTCGTGGCTAAAGAAGGAGTGCGGCGGGGGAAGCAAGGAGTTGCGGAATCCTTGCGTCGCCCTGTCGGACGGGCTGATCAAGGTCGCCGCCACGGTGGCGACGCCTGTGGGTGACCTTGTGGTGAGCTTCGACTTCGAGCTAGCCCAGTCTGACCCGGCCGACCTGTGCCTCGAACTGCACGCGCTGCGGATCGGCCGGTTGCCGCTCCCGGCGAAGACCCTGCTTCAGCAGCTAGTGAAGCTGAACCCCGATCTTCCCGCGGGCTTCACGCTGGACCTCGCCCAACAACGGCCGCGGCTGCACTTCACGGGCGTCCCCCGCGAGGCGAAGGTCTGGTTCGAAGACCTTCAAGTCACCGACGGCGAACTGCTTGTCTCGCTCCGCCGCGTCGGCGCTTGACGCTGACGGGGAGCAGCCGGCTTTGACACCCCGGCGACGTCATAGGCACCTGGGGCAGCAAAAGTCCTGCGGGGGTAATCACCCTTCTTGGGAAGGAGATGGGGGGATGTTGGTGACGGGGGAGATGGCGTGCAGACGGGGTTACGTGTGCGCGGGTGGTTCCCGCAACACTTCTCTGCACCATCCGATGTGAGCTTCGGAATCAGATCCAAAGCCGGCTGCCACAACGACATCACGCCAGTCGGTGCGCGCCAAATCGATCGCGGCTTGAAGGTTGGCGGGTTCTTCAAAGGCAAGCTTGATCAACGAGAAGCGAACTCTCTCCAGATCGATTGGCGTTGGGTCCTCTGTGAGTAGGACGCCAGACGATACTTGCTCGCGTAGGGCTTCACGTACGGAACCTTGCTGAGACATCGGCAGCAGATGCCTGCAGAGCTGCTCGGTACGGTCTGAGAGTTCGACCACCCCTAGAACCGCCAGGCGGCCATCTCCCCCATCACCAACATCCCCCTAATCCCCTTCTCAGATCAGGCCCCAACCTCAACAGCCGCCGGGAACTCAACCGTGGCGAAGTAATCGTCCAGCGTCTCGGCTCGGCGGATTTGGCGGACGGTGCCGTCGGTCTGCAGCAGCAGCTCGGCGCTGCGTAGCCGACCGTTGTACTGGAAGCCCATCGAGTGGCCGTGGGCGCCGGCGTCGTGGATGATGAGCAGGTCGCCTTCTTTGGCTTCGGGCAGCTGCCGATCGATGGCGAACTTGTCGTTGTTCTCGCACAGGGCGCCAACCACGTCGACGGTTTCCGTTGGCGCCGAGCTGTCCGCGCCCAGCACGCTGATGTGGTGGTACGCGCCGTACATGCCGGGCCGCATCAGGTTGGCCATGTTGGCGTCGCAACCGATGTACTTCTTGTACGTCTCCTTGACGTTGATCACACGCGTAACGAGGTAACCAAACGGACCGGTGATGGCCCGGCCGTTCTCCATCAGGATGTTGGTGGGCGTCAGGTCCGCAGGGCCGAGGATCTGCTCGTACAGCTCACGCACGCCGTCGGCGAAGGCCGCGATGTCTAGCTCCTGGTCGTCCGGGTGATAGGCCACGCCGATGCCGCCGCCGAGGTTGATCGACTCGATCCGCACGCCGGTCTCTTGTTTGATGAGCACCGACAGCTCGAACAGCATCCGCGCCGTCTCCAGCAGCGACTCCACGCTCCGCTCGTTGGAGACCACCATCGTATGCAGGCCGAACCGCTTCACGCCCATCGCGGCCGCCTTGCGGTAGCCCTCGAGGATCTGCGGCCGGGTGCAGCCGAACTTCGCCTGGGCCGGGTCGCCGATGATGACGTTGCCCTGCTTCTCCGGGCCGGGGTTGAAGCGGAACGAGATGGAGTCCGGCATCGGCCCGCCGGTCGCCTCGGGCAGCTTGTCGAGGTAGATCGGCGAGTCGAGGTTGATCACGGCGCCCAGCTCGTACGCCTTCCGCAGCTCTTGGGCGCTGGTGTTGTTCGACGTGAACATGACTGACTCGCCACGCAGGCCGATGCGGTCGCAGAGGACCAGCTCCGCCAGGCTCGAGCAGTCGGCGTCGGAGCCTTCTTCGCGCAAGAGCTGCATGATGTGAGGGTTGGGCGTCGCCTTCACCGCGAAGCACTGGCGGAAACCTTCGTTCCACGCGAACGCCGCACGGAGCTCCCGCATCCGGGCGCGGATGCCCGCTTCGTCGTACAGGTGGAAGGGGGTGGGGTAGTCGGCGGCGATCTGTTCGATCTGCTCGCGGTCGAAAGGCAGGGTCTTATCGGCCATGGCGGGGCGGGCGTTGGGGAGGGGGGATTCGATTCAATATGTTACGCGTGCGCCAGCGGGCTCGGCACCCCGCGTGCGCAAATGCGGAGTTCGGATTGCGGAATGCGGAATGGCCCGCCCCCGCTAAACTGCCGGCTACCGGGCTACGACTGGTACATCGCGGCGTAGTCGCGAGCCGCTCGACCGATGGCGTACCGCTTGGCAATGTCTGCCTGGGCGTTGGCGGCGAGCTGGGCGGCGTGGTCCGGTTCGGTTAGCAGGCGCTCGGTTGCGCGGGCCCGCTCCGCTCGGCCGCCGAGGGGCACGAGCAGGCCGGTCTCGTTGTTGACCACGGTTTGGCTCGCACCGGGCGTCTGATCGGCCACCACCGGCACGCCGGCGGCCATGGCTTCTAGCAGGGCGAGCGGCGGGGACTGCTCGTCGCCCGCGTGCCAGTAGACGTCGGCCGCCCCCAGCAGCCGAGGCAAGTCCGACCGCTCGCCGAGAAGCCGAACGTGCTCCAAGTCGCTCGCCATGCGGGCGAACCGCGCGAGCGCCGGCAACTGCGGCCCGTCGCCAATGACGAGCACGCGGACCTCGTCGCGGAGCACCCGCATCAAGTCGGCACACCACACGAGTTCCTTAACCCGCTTGCGGGGGAGCATCCGCGACACGATGGCGATTACCCGGGCCGAAGCGGGGAGTCGCAGTTCGGCGAGGAGCTGTTCTCGCGAAGCCTCGGCGGAAGCCGCCTCGGCGATGGGCACTCCTGGCGGAACGACGGTCGCCTCGGGGCCAAGGGCGTCAGCGACTTCGCTGCTCGGCGCCACGATCGCATCGGCTCGGCGGCGCCAACCCCGGTGGATCAAGCGGGCCCATGCCGGTTCGGCCGCACCCGCTCGGCCGACGGTGACCACCAGCTTCGCGCTGCCCGCCGCCCACGCCCCGTAAGCGGCGGCGGTGGGCCCCCAGGCGTGAACAATCGCCGGCGCCGCTTGCCGGACCGCCCGGCGGAGCCGCCGGAGCGCTAGCGGATCGGCCGGCAGGCGCCGGCCGCAGCCCGGCTCAGCGTTGCTTGCTACTGGGCCGTCGAGGAGGCACCACTCCGCGTCGTAGCCGAGCGCCGCCAGCTCGCCCGCCACGCCCCGCGCTTGCGTGGCCAAGCCGCCAGGGCCGCCCGATTCGAGAACAAACAGAACCCGGTCAGCCACGCCTCACGGCCCCTCGCCGGGGTCAAGCGTCGCCACGTACGGCAGATTGCGATAGAGGTCGTTCAGGTCCAGGCCATAGCCAACCACGAACTTGTCCGGGATATCGAAGGCGACGAAGTCGGGCTCTACCGACTTTGCCCCGCCGATCTGCTTGCGGAGCAACACCGCCGAGTGAAGGCTCGACGGGCGGCGACGCTGGAGCTGCTCAACAACCCCCGCCAGGGTCTGCCCCGTGTCAAAGATGTCGTCGACCACCACCACGTGGGAGCCACGCAGGTCTGGCAGCAACCGGTCGTCGATCTTCAGTTCGCCCTGCTGGTGCTTCGGGCCGCGGTAGCTGCGTGCTTGGATTAGCGCGAGGCGGAGCGGCAGGTCGAGGCGGCGGATCAGGTCGGCCACCATCGGCAGGCTGCCAGTGAGCACGCCCACCAGCACCAGCGGCGGCCGCGGGCAGACCGACTGCACATAGGCGGCCATGCGGTCGACCCCCTCTTCGATCTGCTCGGCGTTGAGAAGCGTTTCCATGGCGTTCGTCCCTGCAAGCGGCACGTCAGTGTATGCCGCGACAGGCGAACACGACTACAGGGAGAAAAGCATCGCCAAGGCGGTGGCGAGCACGGCGAGCGAAGAGATGCTCGTCAACAGAAGTGAGGGAGCCGCAAGAACCCTCCGACCACCTGGCAGGCCGGATATCGTCTCGCAATCGGTTATCTCATGATGCCGTCAATCAAAGCTGCTCCCCCCGGTGTCGTACTATGATCCGACGCCCGACGGCGGAGGGCTCTTGCGGCTCCCTCGTTGCGGCGGTTGCGGGCTGCCCGCTAACCACTACAACCGCGACAGTACGCACGCCAGCGGATCTGGTCAATGATTTCGCGCGCTAATTTGTTTTTTCTTCATAAATCGGCAAGGCCGTCTCATTTTGAGCAGCTTGCCAAGCTACCATCGCTACGGCGTTAGCCACACCACCCGCCAGTTTTCGGGGTCGCCGGGGCGATGGCGGGCGGGCCAGTGAACCGGTGGTACCCCGGGCGTTCGCCGCGTCACGGCCACGGCCCAGGCTTCCGATCCGGTCTCGCCGGCTAGTTCCGCCTTGGCGATGGCGGCCTCAAAGGTCCACGCCTCGGCCGTTTCGCGTACGGCGACGTACCAGCGGGGGTCCCAGGGCTGCTCGCCCCAGCAGCGGTCGGCGGTCCATCCCCGCGAGTCGATCGCAAGCTCGTACTCGGTGGCGAAGTCGCGATCGGTGTCGATGGCGAAGACCACGCGGTCGTACGGCGTGAGGTCGCTGTCGCGGGTCCGCCCGCCAGCCGGCTTGGGGTAGAGCACGCCGGCCCGCTTGGTAACCCGCCCGGCCAGGTAGAAGTAGTCGGAATCGCTGGCGAGGTACGAGCGGGCGCCGTCGGGCCCGATGCCTTCCGACTGCCAACACGCGTCGTTGAGCTTGCCGTCGAGCAGGGGCGGCTCCTCGGCCCGCGTCGCCTCGACCATCGCAGCGGGCGGCGGAGTCGCCTTCCGGCCAGCGAGCCAAAGCTCCGCCTCAGCGGCCCGGCGCCACGGCTCGGGCATCGAGGCGCCGCCGAGCACGGCATGGGTCTTCTCGACCCGCCCGACCTCGCCCGCCCGCGCCGCCGCGGCGGCAATCGTTCGCCGCAAACCGGGACGCGCGAACAGCGTCGGCCGGCTTTGTTCCAGGTAATCCGCCAACTGCAGGGCACGCTTGAGCCGGGTCTCTGAATCGAGCTGCGCCGACGACGGATCGCCCGCGTCAAAACCGGCAACGGCAACGCCATGCTCGGTTTGCTCCGGCGGCCGCGTTTGCTCCCGCGAATGGGCCGCGGTTCGCGTCGCCGCGTGGCCAACCTCAGCGCTGGCGTAGTAACGAACGACCCACTCCAGCGCGGAATCGGCGAGGGGGTGATCCGTGTACCGGACCAGCAGCAGGTAGAACGCGTCCGCCGCGCGCTGTGGCTGGCCCAGGCGGCGATATGAATTGGCCAAGCGGTGCAGGAGCTGGGCGCCGGCGTCTGCCGAGAGCCCGCTGGTCAGGTCGATGACCCTGCGCTGCCAGGCGCCGGAGTCGCTCGTCGCCGACGGCGCCGCGGCGAGCAGGTGCTGCACGGCACGGCGTCGGACGGCCAGTTCGCGGACTTCCACCAAACCGTTCGTTGCTTCCTTGGCCGGTGGTCGGCGGTAAGGACCACCCGGCGGCAAGGCGATGCCGGCGAGCGGGTCTCGGCCGCTGGGCGGCGGGCCGCTGCGGACGGCGCCAAGCCGCCACGACACGGCCACCGGCGACGGCTCGGGCGACGCATGAAGCAGGCCGTTTCGATAACCAACCCACCCGGAAAGCGTCGCCCCCAGAGTGGGATGGTAGTTGCCCGTCGCCATCCGCCCGGTTGCGGGCTCTCCTTCGCGTGTGGCAAAGGCGACTCGCTTTGGCTGGTGCGGCGGCGGGAACACCAACTCATCAAGCTTCACCGACGGCGAATGGCCGGCGGCCGCCAATGCCTCTTCGACCAGTGTGCGAATCGTCGCCGCGCTGCTCGGCGAGCCGTCACGTGATTCTGGCGCGACGAATACGAGCTCGGGCCGCAACCGCAGCACGGCGAGGGCCAGGTTACGCGCGAGTAGCTCGGCGCCCGCGTCACCGGCGGCGATTGGTTCCACCACCGACGCCCCGGCACAGGTGGCCGCCTCGCGGAGGCGAGCGGTGGCTGACGCCGGCGACTCGCCCACCGGCGGCCGAAGTGTGTGCACCGCCATGCGGTAGCCCTCGGCGGCGCCCAGATTGGCGATCAGCTCCAGCGGCACGGCGGCGGGCGTCTCCGCCACCACCAGAACCGCCGCCCGGCGATCGCCGCCGCGTTGGGTCCGCCAGTTCTTGCCGCCATCGGTGGTCGAAACGATCGCGCCGAGATCGCCTACGGCCCAGCCGTTGCGTTCGTCGATGAACTCAATGTCGTTGAGCGCAGACGACACGCCAGTCGGCTGCACCTGCCAAGATTGGCCGCCGTCGGGCGACGCCAGTATCGCATTGCCCGGCGAGCCGGCGAGCCAAACCCACTGCCCGCGGGCGGCCACCGCCCGCCAGGGGAGTTCATCGAACGGCGGCGGCAGCGGCGCGTCGAGCGAAACCCATCGCCGGCCGCCGTCTTTGCTGTGCATCACGCCGTCGCCGGCCGCCCAGAGTTCGCTGGGGGACGCGAAGGCCACCGAGCAAACCCGCGACCGGCCGCGCGGCTGCTCCGTAGCGTGCAGGCTTGCTTTGCGTGCGCGCAGCAGGTTTCCCGCGCCGTTGAGAACCACGCCGGACTCCGATGATCGCCAACGCGCCGTCAACCAGTGCTCGCCCGGCGACGGCCGGCTCTGGCGGTCGGCGATCGACATCGGCCGCCAGCCGCGGCCGCCATCGTCCGTCAAGAACACGCCGGCCGGCGCGAAGGCCGTGCACGCGCCCACGGCGACGCCACGACGCCGATCGAAGAACTGGACGTCGCGCAGCAACGGCAGCAGCGGCGCCGGCTGCCGGCGCCAGGTGTCACCGCCGTCGCTGGTCTTGAGCACCACCGCAAGCATGTCGTGGGTGTACGGGCGGACCTCGCCCCCCACGGCCCAGCCGTGCTGGTGATCGACAAACGAGACGGCATATAGCGGCGTCGCCAGTGGCGTGGTCAGTTGCCGCCAGTTCTGGCCGCCGTCGACGGTCCGAAGAACTACGCCGCGGTCGCCCACGGCCCAGCCATGGCGTCGATCGACGAAGCAAACGTCGTGCAGCGTGGCGTCGGCGTCGAGCGCTTCGCTCGCGGTGGGCGCCCGCTCGCTGGAGGGACGGGCGGCAGCCGCGGACCGCGGCGCCAGCATCAGCAGGATCGCTGCAATCGAAGAAACAGGGAGCCGCGCGAAGAGCCGTGCCATGCGTGTCGCTTCCATGCGATGAGAGTGGCGTTGCAAGCCGCGATTGTACGGCGATCGCCCGTCCCGGACCTAGACGAAACACCCCCGGCCGCGGCGCGCGGCGCCAGCATGCCGGTTATGCCGGCTGGCAGGGATTGCCGGGCGGACTAGCCGCACCGCTCGCCACGCCTGACGGCCACGCCGGGGCTAGAGTTTTGTGCCTCCCTCAACCTGCCCAACGACTATGCCATCCTCGACATCGCCCATCGACGTGCTGCTCGACCGGGCCGGCCCCCTCTGCAGCCCGCCGGGCGTCGCCTTGGAGGTCATCCGCCTCACCGCGGAAGACACCGTTGATGCGGCGGCGATCAAGTCCGCCATCGAGGCAGACCCCGCCCTCTCCGCCAAGCTGCTGCGGGTGGTCAACAGCTCGTTCTTCGGGCTCTCGGGCGAGGTGAGCAACCTCACGCAGGCGCTCGCGCTGCTGGGCGTTCGTCCGCTGAAGATGCTGGTGCTGGGGTTCTCGCTGCCCAAAGGCCTGCTGGAAGGGCTCACCGCCGAGCAGCTCAAGGCGTTCTGGACGAAGGCGCTCACGCGGGCGATCGCCGCCCGGCGGATCGCCACCGATTGGTTCGGCGGCGTGGTGAGCGGCGACGACGCCTTCACCGCCGGCCTGTTGCGTGACCTGGGCGTGCTGGTGCTGATCCGCGAGGTGGGCGACCCGTATGTCAAGTTCCTCGAAGCCACCGGCGTGCTGAAGACGGAAGACAACACACCGCCGCCCGATCGGTGCGACCTTGAGCAGAAGACGCTGGGCTTTGACCACCTGCAACTCACGGCGGCCATGCTCGAGCGGTGGTCGCTTCCGCGGGAACTGGTCGGCTCCGCCACCACCGCGCCGGCGCCGCCGGCCGAGGTGTCGCCGCTGGCCGAGGTGGTGATCGAAGCCGAGCTGATCGCCAAGCTGCTCACCGGCCCGCACTACGACGCGCTGCTCGACCTCCTCGCCCGCGGCCCGCAGGCGTGCGGGCTGAGTGATCAGCAGGTGAGCGCCCTCGTCGAGGTGCTCGGCGAACAAGCCCGCTCGCTGGCGGACGCCATGCAGGCGCCGTTTGATGATGAGTTGGACTTCAACCAGATCCTCGCGACGGCACAAGCGCGCTTGGCGATGCTCGCCGCTTCGACCGCCAGCGACCAGACGGACGATGAGATCGCCGAGGCGCTCATCGCCGAGTCGCACGATCTGCGGCTGGCGATGCGTGGGTTCTTGAAGGACGGCAAGGCGGTCCGCCCGCCGCAACCCAAGCGGCACGAGCGGACCGAAGCGGGCCACGCTCCCGCCAACGCCGGTCAACGCGTTGAGCTGACGGCAGCCATGCGGGAACGCGTGGCCAAAGCGGTGGACAACCTCGCCGCGCGGTGCCGCGTTGACCGCGTCGAGCTGAGCGTCGCCATCGTGCACGGCGACGGGCTGGCGATTGTGGCGAGCGACCCGGCCACCACCCGGCGGCTGGACGCGGCCATCTCCGACGCCCGCATCTGCCTGACCGCCGGCCGGGCGGCGGTGCTCACGCTGTCTGCCGACCTGTTCGCGGTGCTCATGCCGGGCGTGGACCGGCGAGACGCGCTCGCCTTCTGCCACCGGTTGGCGTCGGCCCTGCGCGCGAACGACGACGCTCCGCCCGTTGAGATCCGGGCAGGCGTGGCCGTGGTGGCTCAAGTGCCCAACCGTTTCGAATCGACCGGCATGGTCGAGGGCGCGCTGCGTTGCCTGCAGACCGCGGGCGCCACGCCGGGCACGTGTGTGAAGAGCATCGAGGTCTTCTGACCCTCGCTCAAGCCTCGGCGATCCGCTGCTTTGCAGATCGTCCGCCCCGCGGATTCGTCGCGGCAAACTGGTATTATGCCGCCATGGATGAATCGGAACCCCACCCGCCAGCGGCTGACCAACCGAGCGCCGCTGAGCCGACCAAGCCAGCGGCCCCCGCGCCCACAGAGTCACGGATGCGTGAGCTTCGCGCCTCGGACATCGACTCGCGGTACGCCAACCGGCCTCGGCGACGCGCGGCTCAACGGGGACCGCTCCGCCGGCAGGTTCGGCTGCCGCTGATGTTGTTCCTTGCGACGTGCGCCTCAACGTTCTGGGTCGCCTGCGCGGAGTGGAACCCGGTGGAGCACATGGAGACCTGGGCGTCGATGTCCGCCGTGATCTCGGCCAACTGGCGGCAGGGGCTCACCTACATGGGCGCCGTGCTCGCCATCCTGCTGACGCACGAGATGGGGCACTTCCTGCTCACGCTCCGCCACCGCATCCCGGCGAGCTACCCGCTCTGCATCCCGGTGCCGATCAACCCCATCGGCACCATGGGCGCCCTGATTGGCATGGAAGGGATGAAGGCCAACCGAAAAGAGATCTTCGACATCGGCCTCGCCGGACCGCTGGCGGGACTGGCCGTGGCGATCCCCGTGCTGTGGGTTGGGGTGAAGCAGCTCGACCTCAGCGGCGAGCCGGTGCCGGGCGAGGTGCTGCTGCACAACCCGCTGATCGTTCGGTGGATGATCGACTGGGCCCACACCGCGCCGTGGGCGAGCCAGGCCGACTGGATCGGCATCTCGCAGCTCAACGCTTGGTTCATGGCCGGCTGGGTCGGCATGTTTGTCACCGGACTCAACATGCTGCCCGTCAGCCAGCTCGACGGCGGCCACACCGTGCACGGGCTCTTCGGCCGCGAGAGCGACAAGATCGCCCGGGCGTTTACCGTCGTCGCCATCGTCTACGTGGTCTACAACCTCGACCAAGCCGCCATCTGGACGCTGATGCTCGTGCTGGTGATCCTGATGGGCATCCACCACCCGCCCACGGCGGACGACGACGTGGAGCTCGACCCCACGCGGTGGTGGATCGGCATCGCCAGCCTCTCGATCCCGGTGCTCTGCTTCCCGCTGCTCGGCTTGCGGCAGTGAATCGATTGCGGATTTCGGGTTGCGGATTACGGATTTGACGCGGTCGATGGTTACGATAGTCGCCTCAAGACAGCAACCACTTCGGCGAGGGTGACTTGGCGAGCGTGAACGACGATGCCGAACTCGCCCAGCGAATCGCCGCCGGCGATAGCAACGCGCTCGGCGAGGCGTTTGCGCTGCACAACGACCGTTTGCGACGCGGCGTGCTGTTCCGCATGGACCCGCGGCTGCGCGGCCGGGTCGACGCCGACGACGTGCTGCAGGAGGCCTACTTACAAGCGGCCGATCGCGTCGATCACTTCGCCAAGCGACGCGAGGAGTCCGGCGAAGAGGGGGCGATGAGCCTCTTCGTTTGGCTGCGGCTGCTGGCGGCTCAAGCGCTGGTGGACGCCCATCGCCGCCACCTGGGCGCCAAGATGCGCGACGCCGGCCGGGAGGTCGCCCTGGGCGGGGCGCCATCGCCGGTGGCCACCAGCGTGTCGCTGGCCGGTTGCTTGCTGGGCAAACTTACTTCGCCCAGCCAAGCCGCCATGCGGGCCGAGCTGGAAACCAAGCTGCAAGACGCCCTCGCCGGGATGAGCGACCTGGATCAAGAAGTGATCGCCCTACGCCACTTCGAGCACCTGACCAACAGCGAAGTGGCCGAGGCGTTGGCGATCGAGTCCAAGGCTGCCAGCATCCGCTACGTCCGCGCGGTCAAGCGACTCAAAGAAGTGCTCGACACCACGCCCGGCTTTGCGGGGTTGGAGTCTCTGCTCAAGTAAGTTCACCGCCGAGAGCGCGGAGATCGCAGAGGTTTGCGCTTCGGGCTAGACTGAAGCGACGCGGTCACACGAATCCTTGGCGCCCCCTGTTTTCGACATGCCTCCGCGCCCTTTGCGACCTCTGCGGTGAACAACTCAACCCTCCAACCCGGCGACCCCCGCGATCCGCTTGAGGCGCTCGCCGAGGAGTTCCTTGAGCGACGCCGCAACGGCGAACGGGTCAGCGTGGAGCACTACGCCGCCGCTCACCCGAAACTTGCCGAGGGGATCCGCGACCTCTTCCCCACCATGCTCGCGCTGGAAAAGCTCGGCGAGCCCAACCCCGCAGACGCGCCGCGGGTGGCGTTTGAGCACCCGGAGCGGCTGGGCGAGTTCCGCCTGCTCCGCGAGGTGGGCCGCGGCGGCATGGGCATTGTTTATGAAGCGGAGCAGGAGTCGCTCGGCCGGCGCGTGGCGGTCAAGGTGCTGCCCGAGCGATCGCTCGAAGGCGGCAAGAAGCTGGAACGCTTCCGCCGCGAGGCCCGCACCGCCGCGGCCCTGCAGCACCCGAGCATCGTGCCCATCTACAACGTGGGCGAGCACGAGGGGATCCACTACCTCACGATGCAGCTCATCGACGGCGTTGGGCTGGACGAAGTGGCCGAGCACGTCGGCAGCCGGGTGAAGGGCGGCGCCAAGACGGCCGGCGGCTCCGCGGCGACCGAAGGCGGTTCTGGCGGCGCCGGCGACTTGGAACTGACGCGCGGCGATGGCTGGTTGGCCGACAGCTTGGCCCGCGCGTTGGTTGAAGACGATTTCCTCTCCGCCGCGTCGGCCGAGTTATCGGCGCCCACGCTGGCTGACCCGCCCGAGACCACCAGCGGAACCAGCCACCGCGAGGCGCCGACCATCGCGCTCTCCGAGTCCGAAGTTGCGTCGGCGAGCTTCGCCAACGATCCACCGCCGCTCGTCGCCGATTTCTCCACCAATGCGTCTTCCGGTTGGTCGAGCCCCAACGTCGGCAACGATTACTATCGTGGTGTCGCCAAGCTCGGCGTGCAGGCGGCCGAGGCGCTCGCCTACGCCCACGCCCGCGGCACGCTACATCGCGACATCAAGCCGGCCAACCTGCTGCTCGATCGGCGCGGCAACGTTTGGATCACCGACTTCGGCTTGGCGAAGGCGACCGGGCCGCTGGGTGACGACGGCATCAGCCGCACCGGCGAGTTTGTTGGCACGCTCCGCTACATGGCGCCCGAGCAGTTCTCCGGCGCCGCGACGCCACAGAGCGACCTCTACAGCCTCGGCCTGACGCTCTACGAGTTGGTCGCGTGGCAGCCGGCGTACGAGGCGCCGTCGCCCAGCGAGTTGATCCGCAAGATCACCACCGAGTCGCCGCCGCTGCCGAGCCTGATCAACGACGGCGTGCCGCGCGACCTTGAGACGATCGTCCTCAAGGCGATCGCCCGCGAGCCCGAGCACCGCTACCAAACGGGCGACGACCTCGCCGCCGACCTGCGACGATTCCTCGAAGGCATGCCGGTCGCCGCTCAGCGCCCTGGCGCGGCAGAGCAGATGTTCGCTTGGGTCAAACGCAACCGGTTGGTCGCCGGCCTCGCGGCAGCTGTCGTGCTGCTGGGCGCGACGACCATCGCCACGCTCGCCGCGGGCTTCGGACGCCCACCGCAGCCACCGCCGGCGACCGAGCCAACCGCATCCACGGCGGCCAACCCGATCGACTCGGTGCGGGAGCAGCCGCTCCCCCAGACCCCGGCGCCAATCGCCCGGCAGCCGCCGCCCCCGCCGCAGGACTTCGCGCCGCCCTTCCCGGGTCCGCCAGAGTTCGGACGACCGCCGGGTCCCGGGGAACGAGATGGGGGGCCACCCGCTCTCGCACCGCCGCCGTTCGACCCCGAAGGCCTGGGCCCGCGTGGCCGCGAGTTCCGCCGCGGCCGATTCAACGACGATCGACGCCCGTTCCCCGGGCCTCCAGGCAGCAGCCCACCCCCTCGGCGAGGCGGCCAGCGTGGCGCTGGTCCTCCGGGCCCGCGTTAATCAGCCGGCCGCAAGCCGCCCGCTGCCAGCATGGCCGCCGAACGATCGCCGCCTAGAGTCCGTAACAACAACGGACCCAAGGTAGCCACCATGGAAGCGATCTCTCAGCCAAAGCCAGCACCAACCGGCGAGCGCGACGTGGTGGTGCTGGTGCACGGCCTCGCCTCGAGCCGGCTGCTGCTCATTCCGCTCGCCCGCCGACTGCGGAAGCGTGGCTTTGATACTCGGCTGTGGGGCTACTTCTCATACGTTGGTTCGAATCGCAACTTCGGCAACGCGCTCGCGCGGAAGATTGCTCGCCTCGCCGAAGAGGGAACCTGGCCGCGGATCCACTTGGTGGTGCACAGCATGGGATCGATCATCGCCCGCTGCGCGCTTGAGCAGGGGCTGCCCGACCGGCTCGGCAGAATCGTAATGATCGGCCCGCCCAACGGCGGTTCGCACATGGCGACGCGGCTCCGATACATCCACCCGTGGTGCAACCCGATGCTGGAGCTGATGGACCGGCCCGATAGCTTCGTCAACCAGTTGCCGCCGCCGCCCGCGGAAGCGGAGATCGGCATCCTCGCTGCCGGCAAGGACAACGTGATCGACCTGCCGCGGACGCACCTCCCGGGCGAGCGCGACCACCGCGTGGTCGATAGCTGGCACACCGGCGTGCTGTGGCGCCGGGACACGGCCGACCTGGCGGCGGCCTTCTTGCGGAGCGGGTCGTTCTCCGGCGGAGCGGCCGCCCCGACCAGGCTTGCCAACCCAGCGACGGCGCCGGCGGGCTAGACGCCGCGGGCGGACCGACGCCTACAACTCCGCCTCGGCCGCGTCCAAGTTGGTGTATGCGGCGTCGTTCACTTCGTTGTAGTAGTCGAGCGTCGCTCGGCGGCTGCCCTGCCACATTACTCGGGCACGAAACGAGCCGTTCGCCACGTTGTACCAGTAGGCGCCGGCGGCACTGTCGGTGAGGACCACCTTGTTGGGGTTCTCCTTCGCCGCATCGTTAACCCGCTGAACGGGATTCAGTCCCCACTTGTCCTGCGGGTGCGGCGGGATCGTCTTCGCTTGAAACCACTCCGGGCGGATGTTCACCGGCGGCTGACCGTTGCGGCGGGCGGTCATCAGGTCGATCTGCAGTTGAATCGTCTCAACATTCGACTGCAGCGTCGCCTTCTCGCCCTCGGCGGTCATGTCTTGGTACTTGCCCACGCCCACCGCGGCGAGGATGCCCATCACGAGCACCACCACGACGAGTTCGACCAGCGTGAAACCGGGCCTGCGTTGCATACCACAAAGCTAGCTCGCCGGCGCCGCGCGGCGGACACGGTGGGCGAACGCCCGTCTGACGCCTACAACCGGCTGTGCCGATGCGAACCGATTTTGCCGACCGCGACGACCTAATCGCCTACTGCCGGGAGCAGTTCCCCGAAGCGTCTGCCGTGAGCGACGCGGTCTCCCAAGAGTTCCCCGGCGGCGAGCGCGCCGCCGAGGCGCGGATGGCTACGGTCGATCCCGTCGCCTACGGCCGCACGCGCAACAGCTACGGCGGCGCCGTGACACGGCTCTCGCCCTACCTGCGGCACGGCGTGCTCGACCTGGCCGAGACCGTCCGCCGCGTGAAGGCGATGGCCGGCTCGCCCCACGCCGGGCAGAAGCTGATCCAAGAACTGGCGTGGCGCGACTACTGGCGGCGGGTCTTGGACGAGATCGGCGACGGCATCTGGGAAGACCAAGAAGCGTACAAGACCGGCTACGAGCCGGAAGACTACGCCGACCAGTTGCCGGCCGACTTCCTCACCGGCGAAACCGGTATCGACTTTGTCGACGGCACGGTGCGGAAGCTTCACGAAACGGGCTACCTGCACAACCAAGCCCGGATGAAGATCGCCGCGTACGTCGTCCACTGGCGGCGCGTGAAGTGGCAGGCCGGCGCCCGGTGGATGCTCTCGCACCTGCTCGACGGCGACGTCGCATCCAACAACCTCTCGTGGCAATGGGTCGCCAGCACCTTCGCCGCCAAGCCGTACATCTTCAACCAAGAAAACCTGCAGAAAGCGACCGACGGCAAGTACCGCGGCGTCGATCGAACAACCGGCGAGTCCCCCTTCGCCGGCTCCTACGACGATCTGAACGCGAGGCTCTTCCGATGACCGGTCAAGTCGTCTGGGTTCACGATGAGATGCTCCGCGCGGCCTGCGTGCCAGTGGACGCGCCGGCGATCTTTGTCTTCGATTCCGAGTGGATCGCCGACGAGCAGGTATCGCTCAAACGCATCGTCTTCCTCTACGAGTGCCTCGCGGAGATGAACGAGTCGCGCCCGCAGCCGATCGAGATCGTTAAGGGCGACGTCGTCGCGCTCGTCTCGGAGTTCGCCGCCCGTCATGGCGCCGACACGATCACGACCTATCGCAGCCCCCTGCCGCGCATCAAGCGGCAAGGCGCGGCTCTCGACGTCCGCTGGATCGATCCCGAGCCGATCGTCACGCTGCCCGAGGGCGTCGATCTGAAGCGATTCAGTCGCTACTGGCGGAAGGCGGAGAAGCAGGTGATGCGTCGCGACGGCTGACCGACTCGGCGATCCACTTGCCACGCCAGGCGAGGCTCTGCCGGTTCAGCTCCTCAACCGCGGGCTCGCCCTCGGCGAGCATCCGCTCAGCGCAGGCCACGGCGACTTCGAGCTGGGCGGTCGTGAGCTGCTTGTACGCTCGCAGCCGGCGGTCGAGGTGGTCGTACCAGCACCCGCAACAGGCGTGGTCGAGCGCGATCCGCATGAAGCAGTGATCGTTTTGCACCCGCCAGCCGTTCTGCTCCGCGGCCCGCGGCAGCCGATCACGCGTCAGCTCGAGATAGCGTTCTTGCAGCGCATAGCGATCGCCGGTTGGCGGAAACCGTTCGTGATCGTCGTCAAGCTGTGTCATCGCTCTCGCTTCGCCGCGGCGCGGCAGCGGTCGCTGCAATAGCGGACTTGCTCCCAAGTGCGGGCCCACTTCTTCCGCCACGCCATTGGCCGCCCGCACTGCTGGCAAGGCTTCGTTGGCAGGTTCGGTTTGGCGTGCGGCATGGCGGGAATCGCATTGGGTTGGTCTGCCGAATCTTAGAGAGCGTTTGCTCACCGACGACCGACGCGACTTTTCACCAAGAGGAGCACCAGCTGCGCACCATGCGGAGTAACCCCGCATTTGCGCAGAAGTTTCGCGACCGGTTGTAGAAGGCACAGAACGTTTGGCGTTCCTACTGGTGGAACAGTCTCTCGCGGCGCCGGCCGGGTCGGGTACCCGTGGCCGGGGCGCCGCCCGTCTTTGCCTGCAAGTTGAAAGAGGCCCCCCATGAAGCGTCGCGCTACCGGTACGCGCCTAGGCAAACTCGCGAGCGAGCAGCTCGAGCAGCGGCAGATGCTTGCCGCGGATGTTCTCGACAACTTAGATCTTGAGCAGATCCAAGACGACACACTCACGCAAGAAGTGGCGCCCGTAGATGGGACCGGCAACAACGAGGCGAACCCGGACTACGGCGCCGCCGGGGTTGAGCTGCTTCGCCTAACCACCGTTGAGTACGCCGACGGCCTCTCAACGCCCGCCGGCGAAGACCGCCCCAGCGCCCGCGAGGTCTCCAACACCGTCGCCGATCAGCCCGAACTGATCGCCAACAGCCAGTCGCTGACCGACTTCGTCTGGCTGTGGGGACAGTTCATCGACCACGACATCACGCTGTCGCTCGAAGCCGACCCGGAAGAGACCCTCGAGATCGACGTGCCGCTGGGCGATGAGAACTTCGATCCGTTCGGCACGGGCGAGGTAACCATCTCGCTGCACCGATCCGAGTACACGGAAGACGAAGACGGCGTCCGCCAGCAGATCAACGACATCACGGCGTTCATCGATGGTTCGATGGTTTACGGCTCCGACGACGCCACGGCCGCGGCGCTGCGGGAGTTCGAAGGCGGCCGGCTCCGCGTCACTAGCGACGCAGCCGACGGCGACCTGCTGCCGATTGGCGAGGACGGGTTCTTTGAAGCCGGCGACATCCGGGCTAACGAGAACGTGCTGCTGACCAGCATGCACACGCTGTGGGTCCGCGAGCACAACCGGCTGGCCGGCGAGATCGCCGCCGCCGATCCCACGCTCAGCGACGAGGCGATCTACCAGCAGGCGAGGTCGCTGGTCGTCGCGCAGATCCAGGCCATCACGTACAACCAGTGGTTGCCGGCGCTGCTGGGCGTGGACGACATCAGCAGCTACGCCGGCTACGACGAGACGGTGGACGCGTCGATCGCCAACGTCTTCTCGACGGCCGCGTTCCGGTTTGGGCATACGATGCTCTCCACCGAGCTGCTGCGGATCAACAACGACGGCACGACCGCCGACGAGGGCAACCTGTCGCTCGCCGACGCCTTCTTCTCGCCCGACGAGGTGCAGAGCCACGGCATCGATTCGCTGCTCGCCGGCGCCGCGGCGCAGGTGGCGCAGGAAATCGACAACCAGCTTGTGGACGACGTCCGCAACTTCCTCTTCGGCCCCCCCGGCGCCGGCGGGCTGGACCTGGCTTCGCTCAACATCGAGCGCGGCCGCGAGCACGGCCTCGCCGACTACAACCAGCTCCGCGAAGACATGGGGCTGGAGCGCGTCACCAGCTTCGACCAGATCACCAGCGACGCCGAGCTGGCCGGCAAGCTCGAAGCGCTCTACGGCTCGGTGGACAACATCGACCCGTGGGTTGGCATCCTGGCCGAGGATCACGTCGCCGGTGGCAGCCTCGGCGAGCTCGGCCGGACGATCCTGGTCGATCAGTTCACGCGGCTGCGTGACGGCGATCGTTTCTGGTACGAGAACGTCTTCACCGGCGAGACGCTCGACGTGCTGCAGAACACGAGCCTCTCTGATGTGATCGAGCGGAACACCGGTGTCGCCGGGCTGCAGGAGAACGTCTTCTACGACGACACGGTGCTCTACTACGCCGCGGCCGAAGGCGACGGGCCGGCCAACGTGATGGTTATCACCCGCGGCGGCGATGTGGAGGCGGTCGACCTTCGCACCGGCAACGTGCTCGCGAGCGTGCCGGCGGACGAGGCGAGCAAGGTGGTGCTCGTCGGCTCCTCGGCCAATGGCGACCGCTTCACCGTGGCGCCGAGCGTGGCGTCGCTCAATCTCGTGGGCGGTGTAATCATCGACGCCGGCCTCGGCGGCCGCGACCAGGTGACCCTCCGCGGCGGGCGCGGCCAAGACACGGTTGCCGTGGACGACGCCTTCACTTCGTTCGACGGCACGCAGGTGCAGCTTGAGGGTGTGGAGCGGCTCGATATTCAAACCGGCCCCGGGAGAGACATCGTGCAGGTAATTGACGACGGCGACATGCGGGTAGTTGTGGACGGCCGAGACGGGCGGCAGGACGACGGCCCGCGACGAAGGAACGACGGCCCCCGGCAGAATGAACCACGCCCGCCGGTGAACCGACTCGCGGGCCCCGCGCCGCGCGGCGACCTGACGGCGGACCTTGATCGCGCAATGGAAGACCTTGACCGCCGCGACGACCGCGAGCGTCAGGACCCGCCGCGGCGTGGCGTGGCGCCGCCGGTGATGGGGCGTGAGGTGGGCGCGACGCTTGCCGACGCCCTGCGGGGCGGCCGCCGGCGCTAGCTTCCCACGGCACTTTCTCAGCAAGCACTTCGCCGAGCCGGCTCCGCGCGAGTCGGCTCGGCTTCTTTTGTCTAGTCGCGAACTTTGGGTAGTGGTTTTGACCTCCGCTCGAACGCCGACAAAGGGGCCGCCCCTTACGCCGTCACCCTCGCATCGACCGGCGTTGGGGTGACGGCCGATGCGAGGGCGACGGCGAAGGGGCTACCGCAAGGTGCGTGACTCACACAGGTTGGGTGGGCGTCCCGTCGTCGAGCCCTAGCCGACGTTCAACCCACCAAGAGCATGGAGGGACCATTTTCTTTCGTCGGGGCTGTAGACGGATTGAACGATTAAGCGTTTCAAACCTCAGGAGCACAATCGCACAGCAAAAGCGAACACCTGTCGCAAGCCGCCGCGTTCATCGGGTCGACGCCGCTTGCGAGCCACTTTCACTGGAGGGCGAAAGCCATGACCGCACGCACCTCGTCCGTCGCCGCCTGCCTGCTCGCGGCCGGGCTGGTGGCCGCCACCAACGCTCAGCCCGGGGGAGAAGAAGGGAACCGAGCGGAACGCGGCCGCCGGCCCGGACCACCGCCGCCGGACGTCATCTTCGACGAGATCGACGCCGACGGCGACGGCTCCGTGAGCCGCGAAGAGTTCATCCGCCATCACGAGGAGCGGTTTGGTGAAGGCGGCCCCCCCAGGCCGCGGGGCGAGGGCGGACGCCCCGGTTTCGGACCGCCCGAGGGCGGCGGCGAAGGCTTCGGTCCGCCGCCACGCGAGGGGCGCGGCGAGCGGCGTGGCCCGCCACCCTTCGCTCAGCAGGGCGGGCAGCAGCGGGGATTCGGTCCGCCGCCCGGCAACCGCCAGGCCGGCCAGTGCCCCAACTGCGCCGGCCAGGATGGTGGACCGACAAGTGCCCAAAACCAGCAAGGCGGCTTCAGGGGCGGACGCCCCGGCCCGCCGCCACCGCCGATGCCGCCGCAGTGGGGTGGCCAGCAGCAAGGCGGCGGGTGGGGACCGCCGCCGCCGCCGCGACCCGAGGACGGCCGCGTCCGCCGGCCCGGTCCACCCCCCCGCGGCGAACGGCCCGACGAGACGGGCCAGCGCCCCGAGCTTGAAGTCGACCCGCTCGAAGACACCGGCGTCTGAGCCCGCCGACACCTGCCAACCAGAGACCGTTCCTGCCTGTGGGAGGGCTCTCTGAGCCCGATTCCGGCCTGTCGATGGCGACTGGAATCGGCCTCCGAGAGGTTTCCCACAGTTCGTTTGGTCGACCGATTCCCTGCAACCGTTCTCACCCGCCTCGCGTCCCGCGCTTCGCCCCGCCGGCCGCCGGCCCGGCTGATTTCTTCTCAGCGCTGGCGCCGATAGCACCTCCGAAGCGGCTCGTTGTTTCTCGAACGGCGGAGGTGCGCAATGTGGCGATCGCTCTTTCTGGCAATCGGGGCTTACGCCGCGATCCTCGGCGCCGAGGCGCTGGCGATCGAGAAGGCGGTGCTGAAGCCGAAGACCGGCGCCTCGGGCCAGGTGCTCGCCGCCTCGCAAGAAGTGGTCCCCCCCGATTGGGCCCCCTGGAGCCTGCTCGCCGGCGGCGCCGTGATTGTGCTCTACAGCTTCACCATTCCCCGCCGCGTGAGCGAGTAGCTGGGAGCTGGGAGCTAGTCGCCAACGAGCCGACGGAGTGGCGCGAACCCGCCAAGCCGGACCGCTGCCCACGGTGATCGCGAACCCAGCGACTGAGTCTTCGGTCCTCGCAGCGCCAACAGCTCCGGGGGCTTACGCCACCCGGCTCGCCCCCCTGGCGCGTAGCTTCTTGCCGTGAGCGGCCTGTGAATTTAGGATATGGGGTTCGATTAAGAGCCCCTTCGTTCCCCTTCCCCCCGCGACGCAGCCATGGCCAGCGCCACACTCCAGCCGACCGACACCAAGAGCGAACTCACCTCCGGGGCCGACATCCTGGTCCAGTCGCTGGTCAATCACGGGGTCGAAACCATCTTCGCCTACCCGGGCGGAGCGAGCATGCCGCTGCACCAGGCGCTCACCCGGGCGAAGGACACGCTGCGGACCATCCTGCCCCGCCACGAGCAGGGGGGTGGCTTCGCGGCGCAGGGCATCGCTCGCTCGACTGGCAAGGTGGGCGTGGTGATGGCCACCAGCGGCCCCGGCGCCACGAACCTGGTCACCGCCATCGCCGATGGCAAACTGGACAGCGTGCCCATGGTCTGCATCACCGGCCAGGTGCCGACCAATGTGATCGGCAGCGACGCGTTCCAAGAAACGCCCATGGTCGAAGTCTGCCGCGGCATCACCAAGCACCATTACCTGGTGACCGACGTCAACGACGTTGCCCGCGTGATGAAGGAGGCGTTCCTTCTCGCCGCCACCGGCCGGCCCGGCCCGGTGCTGGTGGACTTGCCCAAGGACATCCAGCTTGCCAAGTGCGTGCCGGACTACGACTGCGACCTGAACCTGCCCGGATACAACCCGGCCAAGCCCAAGGCGGCGCCCGAGCGCATCGCCCAAGCCGCGGCCGCCATCAAGCGGGCCAAGCGTCCGGTCATCTACGCCGGCGGCGGCATCATCGCCAGCGAAGCCTCCGCCGAGCTGCGTGAGCTTGTCGAACGGACCGGCATCCCCATCACCACCACCGTCATGGGCCTGGGCGCCTTCCCGGGCACCGACCCGCTCTCGCTCGACATGCTCGGCATGCACGGCAGCGTCTATTCAAACTACGCCGTCGACGAAGCCGACCTGCTGATCGCCCTCGGCGTGCGGTTCGACGATCGCGTCACCGGCAAGGTGGACGAGTTCTGCAAGCACGGCAAGATCGTCCACGTTGATATCGACGCCGCGGAGATCAACAAGAACAAAGAAGCCCACATCCCCATTCAGAGCGACGTGAAGTTCGCCCTGAAGGAGCTCAACAAGATCGTCGAAGCGCCGGAAGACATCTCCGGCTGGGTTGAGCAGTGCCAGAAGTGGAAGGACCAGCACCCGTTCAGCTACGACGAGTCGTTCCCCGGCATCACGCAGCAGCACGCCATCCGCACGCTGTGGAAGCTGACCGAGGAGATGGACCCGATCATCAGCGTGGGCGTTGGCCAGCACCAGATGTGGGCCGCCCAGTTCTACAAGTTCAAGAACCCGCGGACGTGGCTCTCCAGCTCCGGGCTGGGGACGATGGGCTTCGGCCTGCCCGCCGCCATGGGCGCCCAGGCCGCCTTCCCCGGCCGGCTGGTGATCGACATTGACGGCGATGGATCCTTCCAGATGAACATCCAGGAGCTCAGCACGCTGGTCTGCGAAAAGCTCCCCGTCAAAATCCTGCTGCTCAACAACCAGCACCTGGGCATGGTCACGCAGTGGGAAGACCGCTTCATGCAGGGCAACCGGGCCCACACTTACCTCGGCCCGATCGACCACCCCGAGTGGGAGGGCCAAGGCGACGGCATCGGCCGCCAGGGCCGCGACAACCGCTACGCCGACTTCGTGAAGATCGCCGACGGCTACGGCTGCGGCGGCGGCTACGTGGAGAAGAAGGCCGAGCTGGAAGACGCCATCCGCGAGATGATCGCCTACGACGGCCCCTACCTGCTGGACGTCACCGTCCCGTACCAAGAGCACGTGCTGCCGATGATCCCCAGCGGCCACACGGTGAAGGATATTATTACGGAGTAAACCTCCGGTCGTCACGTGCCACAACGCGATTGGGCCTTCCTCCGCCAACAACTGCAGGTCGCCAGGCCGGGGCTTTGGGCGACGCAGCTCTGGTTCTACCTCTTGCCGCTCGGCGGCATGCGGCTTCTGGGAGAGTGGACGTTCTGGCTCGGCGCCGTCTACGTCATGTTCCCGCTCGGCTACCTGCTGTATGGGTGGAACGACGGGGCCGACTACGAGACCGACCGCCTCAACCCGCGTAAGGGCAACTATCTGTTCGGCGCCAAGCTCTCGCGGGAGCAGCTCAGCCGGCTGCCGCTGCGGATGGCTCTTGTGCAGGCGCCTTTCTGGCTGGCGATGGCGTGGGCCATCGGCCCGAAGTTCTGGCTGTGGGCCGCCGCCTGCCTGGCGGTCAACGCCGCGTACAACTGGCCGCGGTGGGGAACCAAGGGACTCCCGCTGCTCGACGTGCTCAACCAGAGCGGCTACCTGCTGGTGTTCGTGCTGAGCAGCTGGCTCAACGACGCCCCGCAGCTCCCCTGGCCGGCGATGCTCGTCGGCGCCCTGTTCGCCATGCACTCGCACCTAGTGAATGAGATTGCCGACGTCGATCCCGACCGCGTCGCCGGCCGCCGCACCACGGCAGTGGTCATCGGCGTCGCCCGCACCAAACTGCTGATCGCCGCGATGCTGCTCGCCGAGGCGGCGTTGATGCAGGCGTACTTCGACAGCCTGATGGTGGTCGTCTTCCTCGCCGCCGCCGGCGCCGGCTTCGCAATCGAAGCGGCCATCTACCGCGACCGCGTGATGCCCGAGTGGCAACTGCGGTGGGTGCTGATCGCCTGGAACCTCGTCGCCATCGCCAGCATGCACTGGGTGTGGCGCGAGGCGATCTTTGTGAGCGGGGTTTGACGCGTTCGTGGCGAAGCTACGGAGCGGCGTGAGGGCATTGCCTACATCGATGTGACTTCACACCTCAAGCATGCCTCAGAAGCTGAAAGCTGCCGTGTGATTGGGGATCGATGTACCAATCGAGCACTGAGGCACGATCTCCAAAGCAAGTCGCATCGGAGACGACGGGCGCCTAGCGTCCTAAGGGGACGCCTGTTCTCGCAACTGCCGATCCAGCCAAGGACGACACTACCTGTGTGCTATGGACATGCGGAGGGGAGACCCAAAGTCGCCCTCGAACGAGGACCCCGAGCCGCTCAGAACTCGCCGAGGTTGAGCTGACCGACGCCGGTTCGCGGCGATCCCGTCTACGGACGGCTGGTCCGACGTCGTGGGGCTGGCTCGCTCACCGACGTCATGGAATCGTGCGAAGCTATCCAAGAGCTGCAATGCGGCCAAACGCGGCAGCCAAGCCTGTCTTTACCCGCGTGATCCGAGGCTTCGCCAAACCGTCAGGTCGATCTGGTCATCAACGGTTCGCACCGAACCATCCATTAACGCCGCGTTGACCTTGCCGGCGTGGTAGCTCCGAGAGGTGATTGCAGCGTAGGTGACTCGGCTATTGCTCTTCCCCTCTTGCTGGGAGGTGAAATCGATGTCCCGCACTCGGCCGTCTATCTGATAGCCCACGAACGCGTTGGGCGTGAACACGGTGGTTACGCCGCTGTGGTGCACTCGCCCGTCTGGCCACACGGTGTGGCCGGTTTCCTTCCACTGACCGGTGAAACCCGTGAGGTAGGCAACGCCGTCTGGGATCGACGGACCCGGGTCTTGCGTGTTGCGAAGGTACGGCTGGTAGGCCCTGACTTCGGCGATTGCGAGCACCTTCGAAAGCCCACCGCTCAGGTCAGCGGCGCGTGTGTCGCGATTCACTACGAACGCGCCGTCACCACCTCGATTGATGCTGGGATCGTAGACCATCCAACTTCCGAGATTGAACCCGTAAGTGTGCGGCGAGACGTAGGGACGGCTGTTCTTGGTTCGGATCTGCTGGTTCGGCTCGCTGGGACAAACGAGCGTCGCGAGGCGCAGGTGTGTTACCCCGGTCTCCACTTGATCGTGCCAATCAACGTCAAGCCGGACGCGGCTGGCGGCACTCTCCTCTTCAAGGAAGGGCAGCAGGCGGCCATGAATCGACCACGAAGCCCCTGATCCGTTTGCGTTCTCGTCCGCCGTCGTCCGGAAACTGGCGGGGAAAGACGCGTGAGCCGCCTCGTAGTTGTGCAGCGCGAGACCGAGTTGCCGGAGGTTGTTCCGGCAGAGCGTTTGCCGGGCGGCTTCACGGGCCGCCATCACCGACGGGATCAAGAGCGACGCCAAGACGCCGATCACACCGATCGCGACCAACAACTCGATGAGCGTCGTCGCGTGTCGTCGCGTCGTCGGCTCGGTTGTCGCTGTCGCCATCGGCACAGACGCCCTCGCAAGATCGTCCCGCGTTCGCCCGGCTCACGGCCGTGGCTGGCCGATTGCTAAGTCTGATGATGTCTGCTCGCCGTTCCGCGTCAACACTTTTCCATGAAATGGTGGGCTGTGTCGGCGACCGGCGACCCGGGCGGCCGAGGCAAGGCTGGTTGCCGCGGGCTCGGCTTCGGCGCGTTGGATTCGCGCTGCGATCCCGGCTATCGTAGGACTCCCGCCACCCGCTCCCAACTGCCTCCCCCTTGAGTAGCAAATCCGCGATGCAAATCCCTCGCCACTTGCCATTCAGCGCGATCTGCCTCGCCCTCATCGTTGCCTGCCCCATGCCGTCGCGCGGCGCTGAGGAGGAGCGTTCGCCGATCGCGGCGATGAAGTTCCGCAGCATCGGCCCCGCCCTGATGTCGGGCCGGATCTCGGACCTCGCGATCGACCCGGTCAAGCCGAACACCTGGTACGCGGCGGTCGGCTCCGGTGGGGTGTTCAAGACCGTCAACGCCGGCACCACCTGGACGCCGATCTTTGACGACTACGGCTCCTACTCGATCGGCTGTGTGACAATCGATCCGTCCGACCGCCATACGATCTGGGTCGGCACCGGTGAAGCGGTTGGCGGGCGGCACGTCGGGTACGGAGACGGCGTCTACGTCAGCCACGACGGCGGCGGTTCCTTCAAACGCGTTGGACTCGAAGCGACCGAACACATCGCCAAGATCATCGTCCACCCGAACGCCTCGAACACTGTGTTTGTGGCGGCCCAAGGACCGCTCTGGAGCAAGGGCGGCGAACGCGGGCTCTACAAGACGACCGACGGCGGCAAGAGCTGGCGGTGCGTGCTGTCGAAGGGCCCGTACACGGGGGTCACCGACATCGTGATGGACCCCAGCGACGCCGACGTTCTCTATGCGGCCACCCACCAGCGGCACCGCACGGTATGGGCCCTGCTGAACGCCGGCCCGGAATCGGGCGTCTTTAAGTCGACCGACGGGGGCGAGAGCTGGGAGCAACTCAAACGCGGCCTGCCCGACGAGGACCTTGGGAAGATCGCGCTGGGCGTCTCGCCGCACACGCCGAACGTGGTCTACGCGTCGATCGAACTGGCCGGCCTCCGCCCACGGCGCGGCGGGTTCTTCCGCTCCACCGACGGCGGCGCCTCGTGGACGAAGCAGAGCGACTTCATCAGCGGCGGCACCGGGCCGCACTACTACCAGGAGATGTGGGTCGACCCCCACCGCGAGGGCGTGATCTACCAGGCGGACGTCCGGCTCGCGCGGAGCGAGGACGATGGCAAGACGTGGGGAACCGCCGAGTCGAGCGGCAAACACGTGGACAACCACGCGGTCGCGTTCCACCCCACCGACCCAGACTTCCTGCTGGTGGGCTGCGACGGCGGGGTGTACCGCTCTTACGACCGTGGCGCCAACTATCTGTTCGCTGGCAATCTGCCCCTCACCCAGTTCTACAAGATCGACGTCGGTAACGGATATCCCATCTACCACGTCATCGGCGGCACCCAGGACAACGACACCCAGTACGGACCGACCCGCACGCTCAACTCATCGGGCATCCGGAACGCCGACTGGCGGGTCACCATCGGCGGGGACGGCCACGACTGCGCGATCGACCCGGAAGACCCCAACGTGATCTACTGCGAGTCGCAGCAGGGTTACCTCCGGCGGTTCGACCCGCTAACGGGTCAGGCCGTCGACATCCGTCCGCAGCCCGAGCCGGGGGAGCCCGAGTTCCGCTTCAACTGGGACTCGCCGGTCCTGATCAGCCCGCACTCGCACACGCGGATCTACTTCGGTTCCAACCACCTCCACCGGAGCGACGACCGGGGCGACTCGTGGAAGACCATCAGCCCCGACCTCTCACGCCAACGCAATCGTTTCAAGCTTGAGATGATGGACCGCGTCTGGAGTATCGACGCGGCGTACGACCTGTACGCGATGTCGCACTATGGCAACCTGACGTCGATTTCCGAGTCGCCGTTGGTTGAGAACCTGATCTACGTGGGCGCCGACGACGGCTTGCTCCACGTGACCGATGACGGCGGCGAGAACTGGCGGGAGATCACTCCGGGGTATGGGCTGCCGGAAGAGGCGTTCGTCAACGACATCAAGGCGGACCGCCACGACGCCGACACCGTTTACGCAGTATTCGACGCGCACAAGGTGGGCGACTTCGCGCCCTACGTCTTCAAGAGCACCGATCGCGGCAAGACATGGAATCCGATCGTCGGCGACCTCCCCGAACGTCACATCGTGTGGCGGTTCGAACAGGATCACGAGGTGGCCGACCTCTGCTTCCTCGGGACCGAGTTCGGCGTCTTCGCCAGCGTCGACGGCGGCGAGAAGTGGACCAAGTTCTCGCGAGGCCTGCCGAGCGTGCCGTTCCGCGACCTGGCGATTCAGCGGCGCGAGAACGACCTCGTTGGGGCGTCGTTCGGCCGTGGGATTTTCGTGCTGGACGACTACTCGCCGCTCCGCAAGATCGCCGAAGGCGCCGATCGTGAGTGCGAGGTCTACGTCTTTCCCATCCGCGACGCGCAGCTCTACGAGGTGGACGGCGGCCGCGAGGGTCGCTCTTCGGGCGAGACGGTCTTTCGTGCCGAGAACCCTCCGTTTGGGGCGGTCATCACCTACCATGTGAAGACCGAAATGAAGACGCTCCGCGAGAAGCGGAAGGAAGCCGAGCGGGCGGCGAAGGCCGAGGGGCTTGATGCCGCAGTCCCCAGCGTCGAGCAGATGGAGAAGGAAGAAAACGAGGAAGCTCCGGCGATCTTCTTCACCATCACGGATGCGGAGGGCGGAGTCGTGGCACGGCTCAACGGCGAGACCTCGCGTGGGCTGCACCGGCTGGCGTGGAACCTGCGTTACTCCAGCTTCCAAGCCGCCCGCGGCGAGAGCGACGGGCCACGCGGGCCGTACGTGCTGCCCGGCGAGTACCGGGTTCAGGCCGCCAAGCGTGCGCAGGGCGAAACGATCGACCTCGGCGAACCGGTCACGGTGCAGGTCGTCGAGATCGGCGAGACCGCGTTGCCGAAGGCCGACCCAGCAGAGACCCTTGCCTTTCAGAAGGAAGTGGGAGGGCTCTCGCAATCCCTCTCGGCAATCGACGACTTGCTTAACCGCACAGGCGATGAACTCGCGGCAATGAAGACCGCACTCTCGCAGGCCCGCGTGCCTACCGAGGCGATGGACGCGGAGTTGCGGCGTCTAGAAGCGGAGCTCCGGGCGATCCGGCGCCGCGTAGAGGGCGACCCGATCAAGCGTCGCCTCTACGAGCCGGCAGAGCGATCGATCTCGGCCCGGCTCGGCGGAGCAAGACGCGGCGCCCGCGGCCGCACCGGCCCAACGAGCACCCACCGCCGTGAGTACGAGCTCGCCAAGGCGGGCATCGAATCGCTCCTGCCGAAGGTCCAAGCCCTACGGTCGAAAGACCTCGAGAGTCTGAAGAGGCAACTCGACGAGGCCGGCGTGCCCTGGAGCCGCGGCCGCGACGTGCCACCGATTCCTCGGAACGATTCGTGAGTTCGTCTCCGAGTCGGATGCTCCAGCAAGCAGCCTCCGAGGAAGCGATCATCCCCGCTTTCATGCAGGACGCGGCGTCAGGAGCGCTCAAGCCAACGTCGGCATCACGGTGTGAAGCAGAAGTAGGTGATCGCTCGCCCAGCGAGAGCCTCGACGGCGAAATCAACCGCAAACGAGAGAAGCCGCGGCCAGGTTTGGAGCCGCCATGCGGATGTGCTCGTAACCGCTATCAGGCGGAGGGGCCGGCAAGCCGCCGGGGTTGCATCGTCCGCCCGCAGTTCGCGGCGCCGTTCACCTGCACACTCCTCGGTTCGGCAGGCTTCTTCGAGGCCATCTGCGTCGGCCCCCTGGGCTGCCGATCGATTCAACAAGCGGCGGGAAAATCGGGCGAGCTCCGCGTCTCCCCAGGAGACCGCGTAGCGCGGTAGAGTCCTGGGCGCCAACCTGCCATTGGACACGACGCTTCCGCAGAGGTCTTCGCAATGGACTCGATTGCCGACGCCATCGTCTACGCTGTGGCAGAGCTCCACTGACGGGCGGCGCACGGCGGTACCGGCGACGCCGACTAGCAGCCAGGCGAAGCGAAGCAGGCGTTGGTTAGCGTAGCCCGACCAAGCGGGCGCAGAAGCCGCCGCCGAGTAGGCCAGAATGGGGGAAGCGGGCCCGCTGGGTTTTTTTCGCCCCGAGGTCGGACGGGCGTCGAATATGCCCATAGTCTTATCCCAACTGCCGGGGGCGTTCCTCTTCGGCGGTCACGTTCGTGAAGCCGGCCACGCCGTGCCGGCTGTTGTCTGCGAGAGGTGAATTGCGATGTCGAAAGGCCTGAAGCAGTTGCTCAAGCTGGAGGAGCCGCGGAAGCTCGACGGGGTCTCGGGCGCGGAGGTCACGGCTTTCAAGGCGGCGATCAAGGCGGTCGGCAAGAGCCTTGCCTACACGGCCGTGCATGGCGTCCAAGAAGACCACGACCGGCTGGTCGACCGGCGCGACAAGGCGGTTTCCGCGTACCACCGCGTGATCAAGAAAGCCGGCGCCGCCAAGCCGTCTGCCAACGCGGCGGCGTTCAAGCGGGTCAGCCAGTCGGCCTCGTCGCTCCGCAAAGACGCCCAAACCCTTCGCGACCGCGCCGCCAAGCACCTCGCCGCTTGGTCGGAGAGCGAAGAGGCCTTCGACACCGCCGCCGAACAAGCCACGGAGATGGTCGACTGGGGATACGCCGACAGCGAGCGTTTCGTGCAGGTTGTTGACGTGATCCGCGAGAGGGTGAACCTTCGCAGGTACAAGGAGGCCGTCGAGGCGCTCAAGAAGCTGCTCGACAAACTCCAGCCGGCGTACCATGACTATGTGCTGCAGCGCGACGCCAAGGTCGACTACGAGAAGTTGCGCGAGGACAACCGCGAAACGCTCGACGCGTTCGCCGCGAGCAACCACGAACTGCTCGCCGAGTGGCGTTCCGAAATCCAAGGCAACCTGGACAGCATCGCGATTTCTGCCGAAGCGCTGGACTACGCCACAGCGCTGACCGGCCTGGAAGCCGAGTTGCCGGTGATCGAAGAGTACCTCGAGGAGTTCGCCTACGAGGACGCCTTGAGCCGTCTGCAGCCGAAGCTCGACAGGCTGCGGTCTGAAGAGAGCCTTGGCACGATCCAGGGGGCGGCGTCGATGTCGATCATCTGGCTGGCCGAGAAGCTCATGCAGCAGCTCGCAACCAGCGGCGACTACCAGCAGGCCCTGGTGCACCTCAAGAAGCTCGAGCCCCAGGTCGACGCCGAGCTTCAGAACCGAGACCGCGTGAAGCTCGAGGCCGCCAAGGAAGAGCACCGCACCACGCTCTCCAACGCCTATCTGACCGATACCCGCGGTGACGAGCCGCTCAAACAGATGAAGAGCGGCTACGTCGACCTGCGCAAGGCGATGGACGACCTGGCGGCGAACGGCAAGTGGAGCGAAGCCCTCGCGCAGTTCCCCGCCACCTTGGCGGCGGCCGAGGAGTTGCTGGAGCAAGACACCGCTTACGGGAAGCTCAAGAAGCTGCGGAGCGGCAGCGCGAGCGACGACCAGTGGCTGGACAGCTTCGGCCGCAACGTTCCGCCCGATCCCATCTGGAACGAGGAGCTGCTGCTCTACCGGCAGTACCGCACCAACTTGGCGTCCGGCGACTACCTCACGGCGCTCGAGCAGTGGAAGTCGCTCCGCGACATCCGGGCAGACCTAGAGATCCGCGTCAACGCAAGCGACGCCGAGGCGGGGCCGAAGGCCGCCGCGGTGGCGGACAAGGTCCGCTCCATGGCGGGCGCGCGCGACCTGACCAAGCTCAACCAGGCCGGCAAGGAGAAGCTGGTGAAGAAGCTTGAGAGGCTCCCGCAGAAGAAGCTCCGCCAGATGTGGAAGGACCTGCTGATGCCTTCCTCGCCCCTGGGGCCGCAAGAGCAGGTGATTCAGGCGGCGCTCTTCGATGCGATGAAGCTTGACCGTGAGTTCACCCAAGCGGAAGCGAAGCTGCGTGAGGCGTACGAGGCCAAGCTCGCCGGCGACCCGGAGCTGCAGCAAGCGATCGCCGACTGGGACTCGGTTGACCCGCGAAACAACCCGCTGGTGGATGAGGCGACAAAGAAGGCGATGATCCAGCGCGCCCTAACCGAGCAGAGCTCGGCCTACGGGATCGACGTGCCGGAGATCAACTGGGACACGGGCTACGCGTGGGGTCAAGCCGAATTCAGTGCCGACACGAATCAGATCACCATTAACCCCGACTCGCTCAACGGCGCCGTGGGGCACACGCACGCCGACGAAGATGCCAAGTTCATGCCCGGCAGCAACGCCATCGGCCTGATGCTCCACGAGAACGCCCACAACTTCCAGGACGAACTCGCCAAGAAGTACCTGCGTGGCGATCTCGCCGCCGACGACCCGCTTTACGAGCAGGCCGAGCTCTTCTCCTTTAACTACGACGACGGCTACTTGGAGCTGGCGGCCGGCGGCGACGAGCACCACTTCGGCGACTACGCCCAACAGCCAAGCGAGCGGCACTCCTACGAAGTCCAGGAGTCGGCGACAGAGGCGTTGCTCGCAGCCGACCCGCCGGCATAACCAACCGCCAAACCGGCGTACCACAGCCAATAGAAGCAGAAGTAGCCCGGGAGGGACTCAACCCGCGACCAAGGAACTACGAGTCAGTTGGCAACTCCTTAAGGTTGTAGAGTCCCGAATCGCTCATCTCCCATGCGGCCGTCTCGTGCCATTTGCCGAGAGCCCCCTTGCTGTAGCTGTTGAGTCGCATGACTTCCGCTGGAGGAGCGACGCTGCCCGGGTAGGTCGTCGACCAACGCCGACGACAACTCGACCCGTCGTGACAGCAATGGCGTCGCTGACGGCCTCGACGGCGGCGATAGCAGCGGAGAAAAAACGATCGACGACTACACACGATGGCGTGATAACTACGGAACCAGCTTGGCCGCGGGACGGGACACCGGGCGCCGATCAGGCGATTCTCGTCGTGCCTGAACTCGGCCTGGCCGGCTCGCACGCCACGTACTTCTCGCTTGCATCGGCTACTCGGCCCCGACGCTCCTAGCCCGGAACCCCAGGCGCCCAACCGTGCCGAAGCGGCGCCGCTTGGCAGAACGGATTGAACTCGATGCGCTCCTCAACAACACGCACGTGCCAACCGCCACGCTCCGGTCGCCTACGTGGGGCGAAGCTTGTCTTCGAGTCGCTTGAGCCACGGCGGGTATTGGCCGGCGATCCCGTCGTTGCCCTGGCGGGCGACTACGACGGGAGCAACACCGTCGACGTGGCCGACTACGTCGTCTGGCGAGACGGATTCGGGATGGTCGGCGAAGGTCTCTCGGCCGATGGCAACGGAGACGGCGTCGTCGACGCCGCCGACTACAGCGTGTGGCGGGACAACCTCGGCGCATCGATGCCTGACACGCCGCCGATTGCGACCGACGACACGGTGGCGGTCAACTCGGGCGAAACGGCGGTGATCTTGCCCCAGCAGTTGTTGGCGAACGATTGCGACGAAGGGCCGCTTGAGATCGTCGCGGTTTCGAACGCCCTGGGCGGTTCGGTCGTGCTCAGCGACGGCCTGATCTTCTTTAGCCCCGTAGGCGGGCACCATGGCGGCATGCACGGCATGCCGCGGTCGTTCGATTACACCATTCGAGACAGCGCGGGAGCTGAGGCGGTCGCGACGGCGCAGGTAATGGAGCTCGCCCCCGCGCACGGCGACGGCGACGAGCAGCGGGGCGCCGAGCACGCCGCCTTGTTCACCCTCATCGACAGCGCCAACGCCACGGCCGTCGCAGTGCAGGACGGGGATTGGTCTGAGCCAACGACGTGGCACAACGGCGCCGTGCCGACCGCCGGCGACCGGGTGTTGATCCATCACACGGTGGAGGTGATCTACGACACCGCAAGCGACACGCCCCACGAATGGGTCCGCGTTGACGGCGTGCTGTCGTTTCGCCACGACGCCGACACGCGGCTGGTTGTCGAGACGCTCGTCTCCGACCCACGCGGAACGATCAGCATCGGATCGGCGGAGCGGTCGATCGACGCAGAGGTTACGACCGAGATCCTCATCGACACGTCCGGTGGAGCCCTCAGCCAACTCGACGACCCAACGCTGATCGGCCGCGGCTTCGTAACCCACGGAAGCACAAACATCTATGGAGCGGAGAAGCTCGAACACTCGACACTAGCCGCCGATGCAGCCGCGGGGGATTCGTTCATCGAGCTGTCCGACGCGGCGCTGCCCGAGGGATGGCGGATAGGCGACACGCTGCTGCTCGTCGGCACGGGGGTCGATCCATCGCTGCTGAACAGCCCGAACGTTGGCCCGCAGATCGTCGCCGCCGACGCCGACAACTCGCGATTTCAGGACGAGTTGCTTGAGATCACCGGGATGACGATCGTCGATGGTCGGGTGCGTATCGCTTTCAATAACGTGACCAACCAAAACGCAATCGACGCGGGGTTAACGACGCTCTTGTGGGACCACACCCGACCCGACGGTGAGACGTTCGATGCCGACGAGCTGTCGATCCACGTCGCGAACCTGACCCGGAACGTCGTGATCCGGTCGAGCGACCCGACGGTGGACAGCCAACAGCGCGGCCACTTCATGGTCATGCACAACGTCGACGCGGAGATCCACCACGCCCAGTTCCGCGACCTGGGGCGAAGCGACAAGCGACTGGTCGTTGACGATCCGGCGGCAATCGGCAACTTCGACGGGTCGCCCGGCGGGGGGACGAACCCCCGCGGCCGCTACGGGCTGCACCTGCACCGGCTAGGCGCGGGCAGCCTCGATGGCCCCGCCGCCCAAGTAACGGGCAACGTCGTCTGGGGCTCGCCCGGCTGGGGGATCGTCCACCACGACAGCCACGCGGTCGTCGAAGACAACGTCGTCTTCGACGTCGTCGGCGCGGGCATCGTCGCCGAGGACGGCAACGAGCTCGGGTTGTGGCGCAACAACCTATCGGTCAAAGCAACCGGCGACCTGGTCAACAACTTCGACGACGGCGCCCTGTTCCAGACGCTGCGTGGACCTCGCTTCGACCTCGGCTTCGTCGGCAGCGGTTATTGGGTGCAGGGGGGCGGGTTTGGCATCCGCATGGAGGACAACATCGCCGCCAGCACCAACGCCGCCGGCTTCGACATCGTTCACAACACCGACGGCCTGGCGAACGTCGAACAGATTCCGGTCGGCCTGATCGAGGACCCGGTTGTTCGCCAGGCGATGATCGACGCGGGTTTCGAGTTCGTCACCCCCAACAACATACCCACACGCGGCATCGACGGCCTCGTCGCCTACAACGGCTTCCGCGGGATCCACACGTGGCTGCACAACCGCGACAGCGGCGACATGGAAGGGACCTTCGTCTTTCCCACCTTCCTGGCCCACGACTTCCGATCGACGATTGAGAACTACACGGTCTGGGGCGTCCAGTCAGGCGTGCACAACTTTTACTCGACGCGTTTCGATTTTGTGAACGGGCTTGTTGTCGGCGACGTCGAGGACCCGGTGCCGCTCTTTATCGACCCGGGTCAGCAAGGGAACAACTCCGAGGGCATCGGCTTTGGCCACAACCACGAGGAAGCCAATCACATCAGCTTCCAAGGCCTTCGGCTCGAAGGCTTCGAGTACGGTTTCCAGGTCTTCAGCCCCTTCAATGAGGTCCGCGGCGAGGTGACGCCGTACGCCACGAGCGAACTGCGGGACGCCCGCTTCGCCAACGTGGAACACGCGTTTATACCCACAAACGGCTCCAACCCCGATTCGCAGCAGCACCGATTCTCTGACCTGTTCGTTATCGACGAGGCGTCGATCTTCAGCACGCTCGACAACTCCAACGCGGCGCCCATCGCGGCGTTCACGGGCACGGGCGGAGAGGGGCTGTCGGTTGTGCTCGACGCGGCGGCTTCCTTTGACTCCGACCCGAGCGAGCAAGTCCGCGCGATCGACGACGGGATCGCCGCCTACGCGTGGGACCTCGACGGCGATGGCCTGTACGACGACGCTTACGGGCAGACGATCACGGTCAGCTTCGACACGGCCGGCGTGCACACGATCGGACTGATGGTGTGGGACGACGACGGCGCGACCGCGACGGTGACGCAGCCCGTCGCTGCCACACCGCAGCCCTTCACCAACCCGTGGATCGATGGCGACTTCTCGGACGGCGGGGCGTTCGAGGGCGAGTTCTACCGCTTCTCGAGCGGTCGAAGGGGTGACGGCTGGATCGCCCGGGACGTGCAACGTAACCCCGCCGGCTTCGCCGAGATCGCCACCCCGCAGTTCGGACTTGGCAACCTCGGACAGATCATCCGGGACGAGCACGTCCGTCGCGGTGAGCAGGAGTTCTCGTTCGACGCGATCGCAATCGATGGCCTCGGCCAGGCGAACCTGCTGCAGGTGCGGCTCTTTGGCGTCGACGGGCAGTTCGACCTCGACGGCGACGCGGCGCCGTCTGCGATCGACGCGATGGCCCCGCCCGAGGTTGCGACCCTGGTCGATATCAACGTCGCCGCGAACCAGATTGCCGACTGGCAGACGCAGGCGTTCAGCGTCGATCTCGGCTCAGACGGCTACGAGTACCTGATCGTCACGGTCCAGTACGCGGGCTACAACGTCGCCCAGGGCGATTACTTCGCGCTCGACAACTTCTCTTTGGTTGGCTTGCCGGGTTCGATAGCGTCACCGCCGTTGTCGTATTGGGCATCGGCTGCCGCTGCTCACGCATCCTCCCAGCGTGCCCTCCGTGACGCGCCCCGCGACCCCGTAATGCCCGCACCTACGCTAAGAACAACCACGCCGGAATCCATTGATCAGGCGTTCGCTGAAATCGACAAGAGACCAGCAGATGAAGGGACTTGGAACCTGATTGTCGAGGAGGGTGAAGACAAGCAGTCGATGAGTTGGCTCGACGTCGCAATCTCCGACCTTCGGTACACAGCCGCAATTGATATCGAACCAGACGCGGTTATCGGGTTGGCGTAGATCGTGGGCTCGGCGTGGAGATGATGCTTGTTGGCTTCATCGATTCCGGCAGGTCGCTGGTAGCCGTTGATGACCGCCCCCTCAGGTCAATGACTCAGTGCGTCGACCGGCAGGGCGAGCGCGGCGGTTGCATCGGCCGTCCGCAGTAGGTGGCTCCGCGAGCTCGCAGCTTTGAACTAGCCCAGCGACGACCTCCGCAGGTAGCCGGTCGGCTTTTCAGCGGTCTGCTGGTCCAAACCTCAGAGACGTCACGGGCGGTCAACACTACAGAAGTGATCGCGACCTCAGAGCCTTGTCGTTCGAAACAGCGATGCGCTCTTATCGTGTTCTTTGCAACTCAGATCAGCTCTGGCGTAGCAGGGGCAGGTTGTCATGGGCGCCCGCCAGCACGGTCGCCGCGTCGGCACCGAGCCAATCGGTTAGGAGTGTCGAATAGACTTGCCTAAAATCAACCTGTGTTCGGATGTCGCCGTCATCAAGGTCTGACAGGTCGGGGGCAGCGCCGAAGAGGCCACCGGCTACAGGGGCGCCCGCCAAGAACACCGGGCCGGCTGTGCCGTGGTCGGTACCCTGAGAGTCATTCTCTTTAACTCGACGCCCAAACTCGCTGAACGCGAGCACAACAGCGCGATCATCGAGCCCTGCCGATTTCAGGTCTTTCAGGAAAGCGCTGAGCGCCTCGGAGAATTCCCGCAGCAAACGAGAGTGCGTGTAGAGCTGGGCCGAGTGCGTGTCGTACCCCGATTGCGCCGTGTAATAGACGCGTGACTGCGAACCGCTCTTGAGTAGTTGCGAGATGAGGTTAAGCCGAGTTCCGAGGCCGGTGTTGGGGTAGCCGCTACTCGCCCTTGTTGCCCGCGTCTGCTGGCGCTCGAATTCCTCCGAAGCCGCTACCGCAGAGAGAGTTTGCCGAGAAACAAAACTCGATAGCGAGGCGTCCGGCTCCAGCGTTTGTTCTTGGCGAAACGCAGGGCTGAGCAGCAGGCGGAGGTCTTCCTCCCGCGACAGGGCCGTGGCCTGAGACCGACGACCCCAGAGCGCAACGGGGGTTTCTTGATCGCCGACGTAGATCGCGCCAGGCGTGTCTACTGTGCTGGGGGCCTTTGTGTCGAGCGTGCGGCCGAGCCAACCGTATCCGTCGTGGTCGGCATCGTCGAAGCTGGCGGTCTGCCAGATCTTCATGCTGCGGAAGTGCGAGCGGTCGGGGTTGGGGTAGCCCACGCCCTGCACGATTGAGAGCCGACCGTCGTCGAATAGCTCTTTGGCGGCCCGCATGCTGGGATGCAAACCGACGTGGTCATCGAGCTTGTGGAGTTTCTCGGCCTGTAGTCGGAGTCTCTTTCGTGACCGACCGTACTCGTCGTCGCCGAAGGGGACGACGGTGTTCAAGCCGTCGTTGCCACCGTCGAGCTGAATGACCACGAGTGACTTGGCGTCTTGCTCGCTGCCGGCGGCGTAGGCGGTCTTAGTGAAGACACACGGCAAGGCGGGTGATAGCGAGATGACTGAGCTTGTCTGCAAGAATTGGCGGCGCGAGAGCATCGGGAATCTCTTTCAGTTCAAGCCAACGAGTTTTCCGGGGACGCAAGCAGGAGGGCCAGGGCCCTCGACAGTGGCGCCTCTGCTGATCTAGCAGCTTTGACAACCGGCGCTGTCGTGTCTTCCGGGCATTCGCCCCATAGCAACTTGGCGAGCCAGGTGACGCGTGATGCGAGTTTGTCGGACTGGCTGTGTCGGCGGATCAGGGCGTCAGGTTCTAGTTCGCGAGCCGGTCGCCACAGTCGACCGGCAACGAGCGCATCGGCGAAGTTGGCCCGGGCGACAACCGTCCGAGTGGCGAGCCAAGTTCGCCCTTCATTCCAGCCCCCGACGTTTGGTGGATAGAACAAGTCTTGCCCCATCCGGTGAGCCCACTCCGCCAGCACCAGCGTGCTCGGCGGCGGCGAGCGAAGTTCAAGAGCCCTCAGCACGCCAATGACGTACTCCATTGGTCCGGACACCCGCGACCGCAAGTTCTCGTTTGAGAAGAACAGGTGCGATCGCAGCACGGTCTCGACCGCCCAGCCGATGTTTAGTTGGTGTGCGGCGATACCGTCGGCGAGTTCATCGAGAGCTGCTTGGGGAGTCACCTCCTCGCCTAGAAGAGTTTGACAGATGCGCCATGCGAGGCGTTCGGCGGTCGCCGGGTGCTTGAGGAGTCGTTCGAGCAGGTCATCGCCCGTGAGCGGGCCACGGTCGCCGAGCAGTTCGACCTCGCCGGCGTCGTGCCTTGCCTCCCGAAAGGCGAATTGACCACCTGCGATGGTCCAGCCAGTCAGTGCCCGGGCTGCCCCCTTCACGTCTTGTTCGGAGTAGTTCCCCACGCCGAGCGTGAACAACTCCATCAACTCACGGGCGAGATTCTCATTGGGATGTCCCTTGCGGTTCGAGTCGGCGTCGAGCCAAACAAGCATCGCCGGGTGCTTCACCACAGCGGTTAAGAGCTTGCTGAAGGGCGCCCGCGCGTGCTCTCGGAGCAGGTCGTTCTGCTCCCGCATCAGCACCAGATCTTGCACCTTACGGTTGCTGGTCGCGAAGTGGTTGTGCCACATCAGGGTGAGCCGCTCACCCAGCGGGTCGGGCGACATCAGCATGCGGTAGACCCACCACGCCTTGAGCCGCCCCGGGCTGCCGGAGGCCATCGCCGCATCACCGATGGTTTTGGCCATCGACTCAAACGCGGGAGACTTGTCACCTTGGATCAGCCGATCAACGGCTGCTTGGGGGCCGTCTGCCAAGTCTCCTTGCAAAACGTCCCACGGGGCGGCGAACGCCGCACGGCGGTGGAGATGGACGACACGCTGCAGATTCCAGGGCGCGTCGCCATCGGGCGTGTAGGGCTCCCAAGCAGAATGCGATACTGCGGCCATCGTGGTCCTCAACGCGCGGGATCGATGACGAATTCGCCAAGGTCTCTCATTTCACCGGACGCAACCCAGAACTCCTTGAGCACCTTCGGTTTGCCATCCACAAAGGTCCGCAGCCGGTACGTCGCTCCCGGGATGAGCGCGGGGAAAACCACCCGGCCTTGGTCGTCCGGTTCGTCGCCGGCGCCGATGCGATAGTTGACGCGGTCGATGTTGGAAACGAAGTCCGAATCCCCCAACAGCTCTCCACGCCGAGCCGCCTCAAAATCGTACGGTGAAGGCCCAGGGGTGACTGCAAGGTGGAGCGATGGCGAGGGTCCCGTGTGTGGGTCGCCCTCGCTGTTGACATAGTGAACAACCGCTTCGCCGCACTGCTTCAGCATCGCCGTCACGTCTTCTCCGCCGCGTACCATCACCGTTGCGCCGAGTTGGTTCTTCGCGTCAAGAATGTGAACCGGCAACTCTTCCCCCTCCTTGAGGCCCGGCACTTTGAAACGCCCCCCTAGGGTCGGCGCAACCTGGCCGCGCCAAGCAAGGGATCCAGGCATGCGGTTGTGCTTCGAGACGACAATCGCCTCGGCGACGCTCTTGCCGTTCTCATCCACGATGCGGCCGTTAACCGGCGAACAGCGATCAAGCTCGATGTTCACTTCAAGTTGGTCGTCGCTCGGTTGAGGATCGAGGCGGTGCACGGCCTGGGCATAGTTGCGTTGGCCGCCTGTCTTGCCCCGGCTGACTTCGCGTTCGGCAATGGTCAGGGTGATAAACCGGCCGCTCTCTTCCTGGACAAACAGCCTGCCGGGGCCGGGCAGCACTGCAATTGCGAAGCGGCCTTGTTGGTCCGAGAGCTGAATGCCTTGCCACCCGGTTAAGATGTCGTCCGCCACGTTCGGGTTGTTGCTGGTCTCCGGCCTGTACTGAATCGAAGCGCCCGCAACAGGATCGCCACTGCCAGCTTCTACGACCTTCCCTCTTACGAGCACCCCACGTGGGAGTGAAACATCCACCTGACGAGATGCGTCGCCTTCCCTCCACCGGATCGACTCGGGTCCGTTGGGGGTCTTGCGGGCGAGGTAAGGCTGTCCGTCAGGCGGATAGGCCGTGACGCCAAACCGTATCCCAGGCTTCGGGCTGATCCGGTATCGGCCCTCGGCGTCAGCCTTGCCGGCGACGGAGACCATCGAGCCGTACAGTTCCTGCTGGCTAGCCCAGACTGTCAGCCGTGCGCGCGGCGCTGGCTCGCCGGTATCCTCGTAGGTGACGACGCCTTCAAAGAGCTGCGCCGGCGCCAACGCAAGCACCGCCTCTTCGTCGGGAGCAACATTTCTCGTCAACGCGCGGTAGGTGCCGTCGCGCTGGCCACGCTGCTCGGGCAGACCCGTGTTGAGCATGATCTCTTGTGGCGCGAACCGTTCGTTACCGTTGGTTGTGAGAAAGACGCCGTAGCCGGCGGGCACGCCACGGATGACGAACCGGCCCTCGCTATCGGATACCTTTGGCGAGATCCAGGCGTCTGGCGGGGTGTCGCCCCGGTAGCCGGCGCCATCGCGACTCATGCGCTGCCCCTCTTGCCGCTTTATGATGTTCACCACCATTAGCTGGACCCCAGCGGCCGGCTGGCCTTCGATGTCGATCAGCTTGCCGCGGATCGGCTCCTCGGGTTGCAAGACAAGCGAGGCGTCAATGCGCGGCTCGGCGAGGTTTAGCATCGTCTTCCAAGCGACCGCGGCGCCGTCGCGACGGGCGATCAGCTGCGCGAACTTATGCGTGGAAGGAGTCGCTCCGGTGATTCTGAGTCGATACGTCCCGTCCTCGCCGACAACGGCCTTAGCCAGTAGGTCGGCTTCGTTGGAGAGGTCGCCGCCGCGACGAGGGCGAGTACGCAACGCCACCACCGCCACGTACGCCCCGTTGGCCGGGGCGCCGCTGGAGAGCGTGACGGTTCCCGAGACGACAATCGCCTGCTGCTCCGCCACGTAGGAAGCAGCCGCTGCCTTGCCCGCTTCGGCACGTTTGGCGAGCTCTTTCTCGTCTAACAACCGCACATCACCCAGGTCTTTTGACTCTCCGGGTGCGACCTCGATCACCACATCTAGCGGACCGGAGAATTTCGGCGCACGCCGGCTGCGCGCCATCATGCTTTCGCGATCGGTTGCTTCAAGGCCGTACTCAACCCCAGGCACGAGGCCGGCAATCTCGAATCTGCCGTTGGAATCGGTCTCGTATTGGGGCGAGGATGAGTGAATGACGTTGTGCGGCAACGGCGCCGCTTTGGCGTCGACTCTCCTTTCCGCGGGGCTCGCGGTGGGCAGGAAGTGACGCGACAACTGGCAATTGGGCAGCGGCTCCCCGTCCTTGTCGACGAGACGCCCCATCACCTTACCAGCGGGTTGCAGCTGAACCACCAAGTCTTCCGGTAGTTCTCCTTGAACCAGGGTATGCCCAGCCAACTGCCGCTCTTGTTGTACAAAGTAAACGTGTCGCGGTTGCTCGGGGTTGTAGCTGACAATTTCAAACTTGTCTGCCTTCGACCGGTCCCACGAGCCGGCGAACTCGGCGAGCTGCCCGGTGTGGTAGAAGTCGGTGACTGGCTCACCTTCTGGATCGACAACCCTGCCGATGGCCGTCGTCCCGCGGTCGAGTTGCAGGTTCAGTTCCACCCGCTCGGACTGTTCGTGGGGGTTTACTTCCGCGACGAGGTGCGAGTTGCCCGGCATCAGATAAGACGGATTGGTCCTGATAATCTCCGCCACTTCAGTGACCGATCCATCACTCTTCAGGATGCCTTTCGCCCGCGGGTAGATCTGGTGATTGTCGGCGTTGAAAGTGACATAGCCTTCCCCGGGTAGAGCCACGAGCCGGTAACGACCCTCGTTGTCAGATCGCAGCCGATCGCGTTCATCCACTCCTAGCGACCGGGCCATTCGATAATGGGGACTGCTTTCGGGGACGTAGTACGCCAGCGTGCCGAGTAGACCCTCGCCAGTTCGCTTGTCGGTCACGCGTCCCTCGACCCAAACGCCGCGGCGAAGATCGAAGTCGACCAGCGTCGTCTCCCCTGTTTTGGTAGGCGCCGCTTTCTCGGTCGAGAAGTAGGCGGTGTCGCCCCTCGGCGCGATCGCGGCGATGGAGTTGTCTTTGCCGATCGGCATACCGGCGAGTTGATATCGCCCCTCGGCGTCAGTCACAGCGCGGACGAAATCCTGGCCCCAACCGCCGATCCGCTCGCCGTGGCGCCGCTGGCTTTTCACGGTGATCCCCACCAACGGTTCCTTCGTTTCGGCGTCTCGCACGACGCCGGTGATCGCAGCCGACGGCCCAGCGACGTGCGTAAACTCGGACGCGTGATACGTGTAGAAGCCGAGGTCGGGCGAACGCCGCTCGCGCATCAACTTGATGGCTTCACCAGCCTCGGTGCGGGCCCAGATCTTGGCCGACTCGACGCCAGGGCCCTCTAACAACAGCCACGCGATCTTGCCGTCCCCGATGCCATGAACTTGGAAGCGTCCATCAGCGTCGGTGGTCACCGGTGCGATAACCGACCGCAGCTGGGGACCATTCATGCTCCGAGGTGTCTGCATCCGGGCTGAGTAATAGTCCGCCTTGGGCTCATCAGCCGCCTTGCGCCAGGCATCGAGTGTGCCATCGGCGCCAGTCCAAGTTTCCAACAGTGTGAGTCGGGCGCCGGCGACAGGCTGGCCGTTGATGTCGACGATGCGTCCGCGGATCGGCTGGCTCTCCGCCTGCAGCTTGAGCGGCTGCCCTTTGGCGGCGAGCATTTTTTTCGCTTGTTCGGCGTAAGCCGGGGGAACGGTCTTCAGACGCTCTTTGACTTTGCGAAGCGCCTCGCCGCTAGTCTCAAACAGGCTGGCAGCAGCCCAGGCGAAGCCGAAATCGGGGTGGGTCGCGACGATCTGGCTGTAGCCGAACTCACGGGCCGTCGCATGCGCCCCGAAGTCATCGGGTTTTGTCATGAAGCGGAATTGCCCCTTGGCGTTGGTGGTCGCCAGAGGTTCCCACTTTGGCCTAAGCGGGCCTTCTGCTTGAGGGATGTGGAAGACCAAGTACAACTCGGCGCCGGCGGCTGGATTGCCGTCGGGGTCAACGACCATGCCGGCGAACTCTTCGGCGCCCATCGGCTGTGCGACGTCATCAGGTTGCTTGGCCGCAGCGACGGCCGATCGCTTTGGTTTGGGGCGCTCGTCGGTCGAAACGTCGATCGTTCCGAGATCGATCTTCTCGCCAGGAGTAATCGCCAAGTCTTCCGCGAGCACCTTGAACCTAATCCGAGCAGATTCCAAGTACACGTTGTACGAAGTCCCAGGCAGAACGCCCGTTTGCTCGAACCGGCCCTGTTCGTCAGTCGTGATCTCTACGAGTTCGGGACTGAAGTCGCCGCCGGGCCGCGGGCTGAATCGGATGCGCGCTCCCGAGAGAGGTATTTCCCCGCCGTCCACGATCTGGCCGCGAACGGTGACGCAGGGCTCGAGCCGAACCGATACTTCGTCCGGTGAGTCTTGAGCGGATAGCTGCAACGCTTTCCCGAGCCGCCTTTCCGGATGGTAAATCAGCAGTGTCCGGTCTTCGGTCGTTCCCAAGGCGGAGACTTCCAGCAGCGACCCCTCTGGCTGGGTCCAACGTGAACGACGCACGAGCCCGGCCGCCGAAGCGCCTTTGACTGGCTCTCCTCGCTCGTCGACGACCGAAACGTGCACCGTCCGACTGCGTTTCAGGGCGAAGTCGGCCGTGTACTCCTGAGCATCTTCGGGAACGTTGATCTCACGCAGGCTAGTGAGGCTCAATCGGCTAGGCTCTACCACACCTTGGTAGCTCGATAAGTAACCTCTTGAGTTCGCTCCGGGAATGTCATCAAAGCCCTGACCGCGGGGATACGGCGACTCGTTCCAGAGGACGACCCCGGCGATCGCTTTCCCGGGCAGTCCGACCATGCTGTAGGTCCCGTCGGGGGCGATGGTGTAGCGGTTCTGGTAGCCATCCGCGGCCCCGCCTTCGTACTCCGGCAGTCCGTTGGCATTCGGGTTGGACCGATGGGGGAAGTACTGGGCGAACGCGGATCGCGACCCGACGATCGGCTTGCCGGTCGCCTCGTCGGTCACCTGGCCGGTGATCCAGACGCCGCGGTGCAGGTCGATGTCCATCTCAATCGGTTCGACGCCGACCTGTGCGGGGACCTCGTATCGACGCATCAAGTAGGGTTGGTCGTCGTTCGGCCAGACCATGATCTGGTTTTGCTCTCCCTTGGGCATGCCGACCAGGCGGAAGCGGCCTTCGCTGTCGCTCACCGCCCTTAGCCGCACCTCGCCGGGCAAGAAGCGACGGATCATCGAATTCTCTCTGACCGCGACACCCGCCAAGGGGACGCCTGTCTCGGCGTCCCGGACGACGCCCTCGATCGGTTGGGTCGGTTCGACGATGATCTGGGCGTTGGCGCCGTAGATCGTCGGACTGGTAAAGAACTCGGGGTCGTCGGCGACCAGGGGCTCCATGTCGCGGGTGACGATTGTCGTCAGCGTGTAGGCGATGGTCCGTCCCGAAAGGGCGACGCGGATCTGTCGTTCGCGACCAACGCCCGTGATCAGGAACACGCCGTCGGCGTCGGTCTTGACCTCGGCGGGCGCGTGCGGCGGGTTTATCCGCGTGCGGCGCGTGAAATGCTCGTTCATTGTTCGCCAGAACCACTCGCCGCGGCCGATCGCCGCGAGCCACTCGTCGAGGCTCTCGTCGCCACTCCCATCCGCGGTCGCGGCGACGTTGCAGACCGCCACCGTGACGCCCGAGACCGGGTTGCCCTCGAGGTCGACCACGTTGCCACGGATCGGGACATCGTCTCGCACGAGTTGCAGAGTCAGCGAATCGGCAACAGGCTTATCGTCTGGTAGCAACTCGAATCCGGGGCCGAGTCCCGCACGGCCAGCGACGATCGCGATGTCGTTCGTCTTCGGATAGCTCAACTCGAACCCGCCATCGGGGCGAGACTCGGTTCTAGCGAGCGGTGCCTTCGGCGCGCCCAGATCGTGAATCCATGCCTGAGCTTCGACGGTCGCACCCGAGACCGGCGCACCGGACGGGTCGACGACTTTGCCTCGAACGGTGACGGTCGATTTCGAGGTTTGCTCGCCGGCCGCACGTTCAACCGGCTTCATCCGCACCGGCTCGGGGCGTTCCTCGCTCGCGATGTCGATCACGCCAAGGTCGATCGTTTCGCCAGCGACGACGGTGACGTTCTTGGCGACCGTGGTGAAGCCGAGTCCGCGTCCTTCGGCGAGCAGGGTGTAACCTAGGCCGGGAAGCAGCTCGGTGTGCTCGAAGCGACCTTCTTTATCGGTTGTTGTCCGGCTCAGCTCGCGGCCGTAGTCGTTGTCGCCGTCGACATCGACCCGCAGCTTCACGCCCACCACGGGCGTCCCGTCCTTGATTAATCGCCCATGGATCGTCGCCATCGGCTCAAGAGTGATCTCACGCGGTGACGGTTGGGCGCCGTCCTGCTTGATGCGGAGCCCCTTGCCGAGCCGTCGCTCCGGGTGGCTAAGCAGCACGGTGCGGTTTTCACCGGGCCGAAAGCAGACGAGGTCGAACTCGGCCGACTCCATCATTTGATGAGCCCCGTAGATCTCGGTCACACCGGTCACTTCAACGCCATCAAGCGGATTGCCGCTAGGGTCCAGCGTACGGAGCGTCACTCGGTCGCCGGCATCGAGCGAGAAATCGAGCACGCTGCCCTCCCCGCCTTCAGAGACTCGCACCTCCTTCATAGCGGTTGGCCATCTCTCCGAAGGACTAATCGCGCCGTTCAGACGCATGAACGCCTGACGGTCACCGATCTCTTCGATCTTGTCGTAGCCTTGCCCACCGGGGTACGGATCGAGAATTGCTTTCACCCCCACCACCCCGCGTCCCGGCAAAGCGACGACTCGGTACCGGCCCTCGGTGTCGGTTCGATAGCGATCCTGCACCGCGGAGCAATGCGTGCCGTACTCGAACTCGGCCAAGTCGTGCGCGAGCTCGTTGTCCGGGAAAGCCATGTAGAAGACTTGCGCGGCAACTGGCTCCCCGGTCGTCTTGTTGGTCACCCGTCCAGACACCCAACGACCGCGGTTCAGGTCGATGTTGAACTCGACGGGGTCGATCCCCGTCGGGTCGGGGATCTCGAACTCGGCAGTAAAGTAGGGGAGGTCCGTAGGGACAACAACGATCTCGTTGCCACTGCCTTTGGGCATCCCCTCAAGCCGGTACCGTCCCTCGGCGTCCGACTTTGTCTTGATTGTCGTGATCCCGCTAATGTCCTCGCCTGCGAAACGCCAGCTCCAGATCTCTGCCCCGACGATCGGTTCACCAGAGTCTGCGTCACGCACCACGCCGGTGATCGCCCGCGACGGCGCGGCCGTGTACTCGAACTCGGCGCCGTATTGCGTCACCGTGTCGGCGTTTTCGTAGGCGTAGGCGGGGTGGATGATGGGCTTTATCGTGCGGGTCGCGACCCGAAGCGTCTGAGTCACAATTGTTGGGCCGCTGACGTGCAGCTTGACGATTCGTTCGCGGCCGAAGCCCGACACGCGGAATCGCCCATCGGAATCGGTTGTGATCTCGGGCCAGTGACTAGCGACGTGTTGAGGGACGCCGCTTCTCATGACCCGGTAGGCGGTTTCGATCGCTTGCGAAGCTCTGATGGCTTCCAGGTACTCGTCTAGCGTGTCCGCCTTGGGCTCGTCGATCGCGCCGACCTCCACCCGAACCCCCGAGACTGGGTTCCCCTCTAGGTCGATCACCCGTCCCTCGATAGGCACATCGTCCACCGCGAGTCGCACCGTCGGGTCTTCACCCGGCTTCAGGCGGCTGTAGTGAATCCAACCGGGACCGTAACCTTCTGCGAACGCTGCGATGAACGTCTCGCGCCACTGATTTGGCCGGCCAGCCGTTTCAGCGAACTGCGACTTGCGGTAGGAGATCTCGAATCGACCGACTGCATCGGCTTTAGTAGTGCTGAGCGGCTTCTTATCACCGTAGTTCCAGAACCACCGCAGCACGTAGACATCGACGCCGCCCGCAGGCTGGCCGTCGGGCTTGACGACGCGTCCTCGGACCGTGATCAGGTCGTCATCGGCCGATTGCTCACTAGCTGGCTCAACCGCCACGTTGCTCGCTTCCGCTTCCGCCGGCGCCGGAGCCACGCCGATCAGCCCCGTCATCGTTGCGCCGACCCCACCGCACACGAGCACCGTCAGCAGCAACAGGTTCCCAACGCGCGTCGAGAGCGACCGCGACGTGTCCATGATCCGAGTAACCCGTTTAGCGAGCATCGACCGCAGCGATACGATCCCCACGCCCGCCGCCGCGATCGGCGCGGAAGACAGTTCTGCGATGTCGACCAATCGGTGGGCATACTCTTCTCGGTCGCCGCCGAACTGCACGACATAGTCGTCGCACACCTCCTCAGCAGTCATCTCAATCCGACGCGACAGCACCCACAGGAGTGGCTGAAAGAAGAACAGCGCCGTCGCCAGCTGACGCAGCAGGTTCCATAGGCAGTCATGGCGACGCAGGTGAGCCAGTTCGTGGATAAGCACTTCACGCAGCGGCAGGCTGCACTCCGTCTCGGGCAGCAGCACGGCAGGCTTTCGAACCCCCGAGAGGCACGGGCTAGGCAAGTACGGGCTGCACCGCACCTCCGGCGGCGTCACCTTCATTGTCTCGGAGAGCTGTTGGCAAGCGTCTCTCGTCACTTCGTCGGCGTAGACGGCAGACCTACGCAGACTGGCAAGTCTCCACCACGCCACAAGCAACCGCATCGCCAGCAACCCCGCGACGACCACCCAGACGATCACAGCGATAGCCGCAGTCTTGCCATACAACGTGATGGTGGAAGCTGGAACCGCGGTGGCGGCTTCATGGAGTGGCTGAGCCGTTTCCGTCAACTCCGCGACTACAGGCTCCGGCGTTATTGGGTACGACTGCGGTGGCTCGATACCGACCGACCCAGTGATCGTCTGCCCGATGTTGAAGGGCGTTTCGGAGTCGCCGAGGAGGTCATCGGCGGCAGTAGCTGGAGCGAAGCCTGGAGAACTAGTGGAGACATCAACAGCCGACCGGGAGGCAACTCTCGCCGCAGGAACTTCGCTCGCTTGAGCTACCCACGCCTGTGGCATCTCGATGGACCAACCCGAAAAACCGACCTGAGACAGGGCAAACGTAGCGACGGGGCAAACGAGCGCCGCAGTGAGCGCGGTTCGATAGACGACCGACTGCACCGCCGAGCCGCGATTGCGAAGCAGCACGCCTACCAACAGACCGATGCTCGCCAGGAGCGTTGACTGTAGCATCCAGTTGGCGGCAAAGCCGATCACCGATGCCAGAGCGTCGATCCAAGCCGTTTGCGTCGAAAACAGGTTCATCACGGCTCCCCTTTACTTCTTGCTGCGGCGGTTGATGAGCTTGCGGATTTCGTCGATCTCTTCCTTAGATACCTTCTCGTTCTTCAAGAGATGGGCGACAAGCTTGCCGACATTGCCGCTAAAGACGCGGTCAAGCAGATCCCGCGTCGCGTTCTGCTTGAACCTGTCTTCTTCGACGAGGGGCACAAAGACGAACGTACGGCCCTCGGTCTCGTGCGAGACGGACCCTTTCTCTTCCAAGCCGCGCAGCAGGGTTTGCACCGTACTGTGGGCGATGGGTTCGATTTGATTGATCGCGTCGGTGATTTGCCGAGCCGTTGCCCGACGCTCGGCCCACAAGACCTGCATGATGAGCAGTTGGACTCGCCCGAGTCTCGTCGATGACATTTGCAAGGACCTCAGGATTCGGCGGCCATCGTTTAGCGCACTAAATCTACCGGTGTAGACATGCTGCGTCAATCGAATTCCGCAAGGAAGTTCCGCCCCAGCGTTGCCAGCGAATGCTCTTCGCTTTGCGTATGCTAGAAGTAGATGGCGACTGGCCTTCTAGGCCAAATGCCGTGCAAGAGCTGCAGCGGTATGCGCCTGCAGGCGCATACCGCTTACGGTTCTGATGCAACATAATCTGCCGAAGTTGCATCGGCCGAGGCGACTCTCGGCTAGGCTCAACTCGCGGCGACGCCCGTCACCTCGGTAGGTTTGCCGCAACGCGAATCGGTCCGTTGACTACCGCCTGGCCGCAAGCGATCCGGTCCTCGCTAGGTGCAATGGAGTGATCCACCTTGGGCCTTTGCGTGTACTTTCGAATGAGTGTGGGCGGTGATGTCTATGCCACACCTCAATGCAGCCGATTGCACAGCCGCCAGACCTATCGCGTCAGCGAATCCGGCATGTGTTCAAGAATCGCCCGCCGTGGCACAAAACGGCGCGGCCAGAACGGATTGTTGAAATAGGAGATCGGGCGTGTAGAACGAAGATCAGATACCCGCGCTCTAATGGCGGCGGTTGACGCAAGTCGAGTCGCGGGGGCTCGACTGTCGCGTTGGTTGGTGCAAACGCCCCATCGGTGGCGAGAAAAAACGATCGAACGCCGCCGCCGCGGGGTCTTCGCCGGAATCTTTGTGCCAGCTTTCTGTGGCAGGCGTTTACGGTGCTTCGCTAGCCGCTGACCACGCGCGCTTGGTGTCCTCAAGCATCCCGCGAGTCATCTCGCTCAGCTTCTTGTACTGCTCGGCGCCACTCGTTGGTGAGCCGAGCTTTTGCGTCGCCATGATGGCGTAGTTCATGACGCGGCCGCCTCGCTCGTACCGGCCGGAGCGGACGCTCGTTACCGGGTCGGTGTACAGGGCGCCGGTCTTGGAGAAGTGCTTCAGGCCGCTGGGTTCGTCGCCGCGGTGCAGCACGTCGGCCACGGCCTGAGCGACCGCCGGGTCGACGCCCGCGTGGCCTTCGCCCAGCGCGATCTGGAAGAAGCGGGCGAGCATCATCGGCGTGGCGGTGTTGTCGCCGGTCACGTTGCGGTCGGCGAGCATGTACCGGCGGAGGTTAGCCCCGGCAAACGACGCGTCCCGCTCATGGATCGCCCGCGTCGAACCGGCGGGGCCGCCAAGCAACGCGATCGCCACGTTCGCCGCGGCGTTGTAGACCTTGTTGGAATACTCGGCCCCGGTCTCGTCGTTGGAGTCGATAAGGATATAGCCGAGCCGCAAGACCGAGGCGTCGCCGAGCTGGCCGGCAATCTCCTGCTGGGTCGCCTGATCGAAGTGCACGATCGCCGGGTGGCGCGGGTCCTCCACAATCGCACGCACATCGCGGCGACCGGTGGCTCGTAGCTCCGAGGCGTGCTTCGCGAAGAACTCCAGCAGCAGCGACGACTTGATGGAGCTAGCCGCCGAGAGCTCAAGCTCCGCGTTCTGGCTAAAGAGCACATCGCCGCGGCCGTCGAGCAAGACAACGCCAACGGTGGTGTCGGTCGGCAGGCCCTCAAGGCTCGGCGAGAGGGCGTCTTGCAGCTTGGAATTCATGTCTTCGGCAACGCCCGGGGAGGCGAGTGCAAGCAGCACCAGTGCGGTGGCTAATGTCATTCTCATGGCGGTCGGCTCGCGGGGTCGTCATTCGGTATCGGCGGGCGCCTTCGGGTAGTCGTCGTCCCACTCCTTCACGTGCGGCTCGTGCAGCTTGCCCACGCTCTTCGCCACGAGCATGCTCACCGTGGCGTCGCTGGTGACGTTGGCGATGGTCCGGCACATGTCTAGCACGCGGTCCACGGCGAAGATCAGAGCGATGCCCTCTTCCGGCGCGTCGATGGCGCCGAGCACGATCACCAGCATCACGATGCCCGCGCTCGGCACCGCGGCCGTGCCGATCGAGGCGAGCATCGCTGTCAACGCAATCGTGAACAACTCCGGCACGCCGATCGATACGCCGTACGCCTCGGCGATGAAGACGGCGGCAATCGCTTGGTAGAGGCTCGTCCCGTCCATGTTCACCGTGGCGCCGATCGGCAAGACGAAGCTCGCCACCTCCTCGTCCACGCCCAGGTGCTCCTCGACCCGCTCCATGGTCACGGGCAGCGTCGCGGCGCTGGAACTGGTGGAGAACGCCAACAGCTGCGCCGGCGCCAACCCGCGGAAGAGTTCGCCGTAACTCTTGCCAGCGAAGGTGACCGCCAGCAGCGGGTAGAAGCCGAAGATCATCACCGCCAAGCCAAAGACCACGCACAAGCTGTACGCCAGCAACGAGGCGAAGACCCCCCACGACGGCGTCTCCGCCACCAGCGCCGCCATGAGCGCAAACACGCCCACCGGCGCCGCGAGCATAATCAGGTCGATCAGCTTGAGAATCACTTCGCTAAGGCCGTCAAAGAACTCCTTGACCGGCCTCGCCTTCTCCTCGCTCACCAGCAGCAGCCCGACGCCGAAGAACAGCACGAAGACAATCACCTGCAGCATCCGCCGGTTGTTCGACGCGGCGGAGAACAAGTTGTCGGGCACAAGGTCGACCAGGGGCTGCAGCGGGCCACGCGCTTTGGTCTCGGCAGCCTGCTTCAGCTTGGCGCCGGCGTTGTCCGCCTCGCTGGCGGCGAGCTGATCGCGGGTGACTTCGTCAATGAACCGCGCCGGGTTGACTGCCTTGGAGATCACCAAGCCCGTCGTCACCGCCGCCGCCGTAGTCACCAGGTAGAGGACGACTGTGCGGCCCCCCATGGTGGAGAGGCTTGAGAGGTCCTTGAGGTCCGAGACGCCCTTGATCAGCGACGCGATGATCAGCGGCACCGCGATCACCTTCAGGGCGTTGATGAAGACCGTGCCGAACGGCTTGATCCAGTCCACAACCAGCTTGGTGCCGTACTGGGCGTCTGGCCCTTCGCCGTTGAACGCCAGGGCGAGCACCCCCGCTAGCAGGCCGGCGGCCATGCCAATGAGGATTTTCCAGTGGAGGGCGAGTTTGGGCCGTTTTGGCATGGCGGTCGCAGCATTTCGGTGAGCGTTGAATCGGCGAATCAGGCCGCTTGCGGGCCGCAGGATAACGCAAACCGCTGCTGGGGATCGACTTCCGGCGGGAGATTCCTGCGGCCCGCACCTTGGCGGTCAGCTTGACGAAATTGCTTCATTCTTCCCATTCAACCCAAGCTTTCATTCAGTGAGGCCGATGGAAGAAGTGCGGACTCGGCACATTGGGCGGAATGCGAAAACCTTGCTGCGGCGATGGCCATGACGACGGTATCCCCTCAACTCGACCCGCCGACGCTCATTTTCCCGGGCGTCGACGCCGGTGCGCCCACCGGTTCGGCTGGCACCGCGAACGCCGCGACGGCGATGCTCCACCGGCAGCGGCTTGCCGCGTTGCTGCGGGGTCTTGTCGATAGCTTCTCGCTTACGGGCGCTGAGTTTTGGTTGCTGGACGACGCTACCGCCGAGCTGAGGATCGAAGCCGACCACGGCGACGTCACACCCAGCGGGCCGCGGCCGCTTGAGTCCGCCCGGGCCGACTTGGTGGCGCTCGCCGGCAACGCCGTGGTGCTCGAAGACGAAGAAATGGTCACCGAGTGGAAGGTGCGCCGGCCGTGCCGCGCCGCGGTCTGCGTGCCCGTCGCTTCCGACGAGACCATCCACGGGACGCTGTGGCTGTACAACGCCACGCCTCGTGCGTTCTCGGACGCCGACACGCAGCTCATGGAGATCGCCGCGGGCCGCTTGGCCGTGGAACACGAGCGTCGCCGGTTGCTCGACGCTCAGCGAACCAGGGCCACGCCGAACGCAAAGCGGCCCGAGGGCGACGCCACGACGACGCCGATCGCCGTTCCCCGCCCGGCGGCCGCGACGGCGTTGGGCGAAGTCGAGATCGCCGGCTGGAGCGACGAAGCGGCGTCGCCGTCGTCGCTTCACGACTGGCACGAGTTGCCGAATGGCTGGGTGCTGGCTGTGGCGGGCGCCGTAGTCGACATGCCGGGCGCAACTCACGGCGAGGCGGTACTCGCCGCGCAGGCGGCCCGTGTCGCGCTCCGGTGCCACGCGGAGGAGCTCGCCACGCGACTGTCGGTCGAGCCGATCGAAGCGGGTGAGCTACTAACGCGCGTCTCTCGGAGTGTGTGGCGCGACACCGCCGGTGGCGAGGGGCTATCGCTCGCCGCGGCGGTGATCGACCCAGACAGCTGCAGCGGGTCATATGCTCTGGCCGGCGGCGGCTTGGCGATGGACGTTCGGGCGAGCCGCGCCAGCGTCGAAACGACCGAGCAACCACCCGTCGGCTGGGACGCCTGTGCCGAAGGCGAGGGCTACCGGTCGCACCGCTTCGAGTTGACGCTCCGGCAGCGGCTGGTGCTCTCGGTGGTCGACCCGCGGCTCGCCAACCCAATGCGTGCCGACGCGTTGGCGGACGCCTACCGCGGCTTGCCGGCCGAGACGCACCGGAGGATGACTGCCGAGCGCACGCTGGGTTTGATCTGTGAAGGCGAAGATCGACCGGCGGCCGCGGTTGCGATTCGCTGGTCGTAGTTGGGGGTCAGACTCAAGGAATCAGGCTTCAGGGACCAGGAGACGACTGGCAACCGATACCTGGCGCCTACCAACTGAAACCTGCTCACCACCTCCGTCGGACGCGACCGAACAGCGGAGCCGCCATCAACAGCAACGCCGCGGCGCCCGGCTCCGGAACCAAGCCTCGGCTCGCGCCGCCGCCGCCGCCGAGCATGGCGTTCTTCCAGTCGAGGAAGTCGCCAATCGTGAATTGCGTGTTGTAGCCATCACGCCACACGGTGTAGTCGGCGGGGTTAACCAAGCCATCGCCGTTGAAATCACCCAGCGCGTTTTCGCCGATCACCTCAAGCGTGACATCCGTTGCGCTGTAATTGACCTGCCAGTCGTACTCGTACGGCAGGACCAGGTTCTCGAACTGCCCGAAGAGCTCATCGCCGGCGGTGATGATGGTGAAAAGGTCACCGATCGTGAGGTCCTGTGAGCCGGTGCTCAGGTCGACTTCGAGTGTGCCGTCCAGGAATACGAACCGCGACGCGGTAAGCTGGTCGGCCCGGCGGTCGCCACGTGAGTTGATCACAGTCGTGGCGAAAGTACCGTCTTCGGCGTTTGAGAAGTCGCCGTCGATCGCCAGGAGAGTCTCGGGCCGAACCACGCCGCCCAGGTTCCGGACGTTGCTCGTGATCGGCCCGTTCCCGACAAAGATGTCGCCGAACCCGCCGAGTTCGCCCCCAAAGATGTTGATGAGCTGCGCATCAAGACGTCCGTTATCCATGAGGATTCGACCGCCGTCTTCTATCATCACGTCGGCGAAGACCGTCAACTCCGCATTGAACTCCAGCACAAACGTGATCGGCGTTTCATTCGTGCCCCGCACGGTCATCCGATTGGCGGACGCTGCGGAGTTGAGGTCCACGGTCTCGGCGGAGAAGACTCCGTCTTGGGGCGCGATGAGGACATCGCTAAGGCCATCGGGCACGGCGCCCTCGGCCCAGCGGCTGGCGGACAACCACCCGCCGCGCGACGCAATGGTTGGGTTCAGCCAAGTCCGCACGTTGGTCACCTTGTCACCGATATACAAGCTCGGCCCGTTTCCGCCCTGGCCGAAGCTCGCCTCGGCGTCGATCACTATGTCGCGGCCGTTGAAGAGGTTCATGCCCACAATGCCGTCGATGATGTTGCCCGGGTCGTTGGGGTTGGTGACGTCCAAGACGGCGATCGGCACATTCTGCAGCGTGAAGTCGCCGCCGATGGTGTCGATGTTCAGCTCGTCGAGGTAAAAGCCCGGCACGCCGCCCTGCACGCCGCCGGAGCCCTCGACCTGCAACTCGAAGTCCGGCTTGTCGAGCACGGCGTCAAAGCCGAGCCGCTTGGCCATGATCTGCGAGACAACCGTCAGCGAGGCGCCCGTATCGAACAGCAGCTGCCGGTCGTCCATGCGGTTGCCGCCGTCGACCATGTCGACTTCCAGGAACAGGCCGCCACCGTTGCTATTGGAATCAATCACCACCGACGGCGATGCCGGGTTGTTGGCGATGTCGATGTCGCCGCCGCCCGTCAGGATGTCGTCGAAGCCAAGGTTGAAAACGAACTGCGGCCCTTGGATGAAACCGATGCCGGGGTTCAGGATCAGCGGCGCCCGCCGGGTGATGCCTTCTTGATCGCCCGTGCCCAGGTCGATCAGTTCCACCTGCGGTGTGCGGACCGTGCGGCTCGGCGCCGGTTGGCCGGGGGCGGCTTGGCGGGGGAACTCGTGCTGGAAGATCACCGGATCGCTGTTGCGGATCACGATGCCGTGCTGCGCGGCCATGGGCAGGCCCAGGATGTTCGGCAGCGTCCACTCGTCCGGAGCGGTTAGCGTGGCGAAGCTGGTCTGCCCGCGGAGCTTATTGGTGTCCAGCTTCAGCTCGGCGCCCTCGGCGGTGCGGTCGCCTAGACCGGCCGTGTAGAAGCCGGCGGCGTCATTGATCTCGGTCGTAATCACGCCCGTGGCGCCGCCGATGTCTTGCACACCGGTGCCACGGAGCTGGTTGCCGATGATGTCAAACCCATCGAACGCCTGCTGCGTGATGATGTGCGTCGCGGCGCCGGTATCGAGCAGGGCGACGTCGAAGTACCCGCCACCCGAGCCCAGCAGCGGGGCCTGCTGCGAGAATGCCGGGTCGGCGATGAACGGGATGTCTCCCAGGTCGAGCGCGTCGAGCGTCTTCGACTCGTCCGTCATGGCGATGCCGACCAGCGGGATAAACCCGCCGAGCGGCGGACTTGCGGTTTGGGCATGCGAATCGTTGGCGCCAACCACGGCAGCGACAGCTAGCCAGGCCAGCCCGGCGGTGCGGAGTCTGGTCACAGAAGGTCCTCCCCAGTGAATCCCGTTCCGCACGGCAGGGAGATTCCGGCCTTGCAGAAAGAAATGAGACGCGAGCCGCTGGGCGTGTTCCGATGCGCCCAAGCGGGTGGGTATGATCGGCGAGGGTAATTCGCCGTAACGTCAAACTAGACGGCGATTTAGGCCCGGTCAAGCTTTTGCTCCCGAGGCCAGAACCGATCATCCGAAGCAGCTCAGCGGGCCCAACACATCGCGAACCGAAACGTGTTGCACCGGGTCACTTCTCCCACGGCCCGTGGGGCGTTAATCTGTTGAGCTTGGGCGCCGAGAGCCCTGCTGGCGGAGTAGCTCAGTTGGTTAGAGCAGCGGAATCATAATCCGCGTGTCGGGGGTTCGAGTCCCTCCTCCGCTACTTGTACAGATGCCCACCGATGACTGCGGCTGACAGCCACGCTTTTCCGCGGCATTTCTAGCACCGGCCGTCGCCGTGTTCCGGCGGAGTCGCCCTTGTCATGCATGGTCTGCGTCGGATTTTGCGCCGCTTTCTTGAAGTGCTCATCTGTCGTCTGAAGATAGTGCTTCGCGGCGACTGCCCTGCTGTTGCCGATCCAAGAGCAGACCACGTGCATTGGAAACTGCTCGGCGAGCTCGGTTTCGCGTGTTGATCGCAGGTTGGAGTTTGTGCCTCGGTAGCGAGTGATGACGTACTCGCTGCCACCCTCTGGAGCTTGCTCGAATACTGTCTCCAGGTGCAGGCGAAGCTCCCCGGCTCAAGCTCTCGCGAGCAACAGCCGGCAGGCAACCCATCTCAATCCAATCGTCAATCACGTTCCGCGGCCAGCGCACTAGCGCGCCAAGCCGCACCGGCTGTGGCATCTGGCCGGACTCGGCTAGGCGGTAAACGTGCCGCGTCGAGCAGTCGAGCAGGCTGGCAACGGCGCCCACGTCAAGCATCGCGGGCGGGGGGTTGGCGCCGCTTCTAGGCGGCGACGAAAGAGCACACATCTCAGAGCCTCCGGTTTGTAGCCATTCGCTGGCGAGCACAGTGCTCGCTGGCACACCGGAGTTTTCACCTGTCACGGCCGCGGCGCCGCCGTTGATTCGCTTTAGTCAACGGTCAATCAACGGTAGAAGTCAATCGCAGCGCAGCGGATATCAACGGCTCCTCCCGCTTTCGGACTGGAAGTAGCGAAGGCACGTAATACCAAACCTCTTGTGCGGACTCTCGCCAGATGCGGCCGGCTTCGCAGACTCCGAAGCTGCCGTCCTGGGTCTTCACGCCGCGGCTTCTCTGCGAGCGAAGGGAACTGGTCGCGGCAGGTTCTTTGTGCGACTTCAGTCTGCTCGAATTTGCCCAGAGCGCAGGCTTGCTCTTATCAAGAGTTGGCGTGTCTCGTTCCATCTCCTCAATCGATGGCGGACCGCCGGAGACCACCTCTTGCTCCGCCGGAGTGGGTGGCGCCGGTGGTCGTGTATCGGATATCGCCTTGTCGGCGGCCTCGGGCCCACTCGTTGGCGTTCGGCAGCTTCTCACTCGATTGCCCACCCGTTGCCGCAGCAGCGAACGCCACAAATCATCTAGTGGCCGGCGCCGGATCGCCTCGCCGACTAGGTGCTGTTGCACTCTGCCCCGCGCAGCTCCTCGCATCCATCCCTCGAGCCGCTCCGAAAGCGCTCGTCGCGTCGTGGCTCGGCTGGCTCGTTCATCCCGACTCAGTTGTGCCCCAAACTGCGCTTCCAAGGTTTGCTCCCACGCCGCCCACGCGTCCGCGCCGTCCGATGGCTGCTCGGCAGACCGCAGCGCGATGAACAACTCCGAAGCCTTACCCCGCGGCGACCGGCACTCAAAGCACCGGGCGCGGTCCGCCTCGTCCGACGGCATCTCCTTGTGACAACACTGGCAGCGTAGCCAGGAAGTCTCAGCAATCATTGCAATCTCCAGTCAGCGGCGGTCCAACCGAGTCGTTCTGCCGCAGTAACCGATAGCTGTCTACAGCATCTTCAGTTCATAGCAACGCCTGACGCCTCCCTGCTGACACACCGGCTGAGCTCCGCCAAAACACGCTCATCTCGTCAATCGACCGCCAAGTGTTCGAGCAGGCTCTGTCCGAAGGGCCGCGCAGATCCAGGCGAGGCTGTAAACCAGCACGCCGATTAGCGCCTCGATCGAGTCGAGCAGTTCGCGAGCCTCGGCCGCGGTGAGCACCGGCGTCTTTTCACGGGTGACGACGTACCGCGGGCCGCAAACGGCGGCCGCTGGATTGGACGGGACGATGTGCCTCGTCACCAGGCAGTCGAACAGCATCCGGATCGCCGCGAGATACAGCTTCACGGTAGGCCGGCTGTAGTGCTGGCCGAGCAGCGCGACGTAGGTGGCGATGACGATCGGTTCTATCGCGTTTGCGGAGCTGTCTCTGGTCTCTCGCACCAGCCACGGCGTGTGCGGCATCACGCATGCAAATCGTCTGCAAGCAAAAAAAGAAATAGGGACACACAGTGGTTCAAAGCTCCCATCTCGGCAGAGCACACCTTGCACCAACCCGCAACAAGAGCTGCGCGACTTTGTGGGTTGCTCAGCAATCACGTCCAGCAGCGGCGCTCTCCGTCACCCGCTTGAAGTCACAGCATTCATTGACCTTACGACAAGCAGCAACTGCCTCGCCCCGCGCATAGCCATTCTCGCGATGGAAAGAGGTTGACTAGGTCAATCTGTCAATAACCACAACGGGGGAGGAGTTATACAGCTATAGACACCTGCAGAACCTGTGGTCTCTTTTTCCGGCGACGGAGCGTGCTTCGCGTCCGCCTCTTCCCCGTCAGACGGATTTGATCACATGCGTCGCCTGCCCTCGTCGTGGTCTGCATCGCTGCTCGCCAGCCTCGGCTACCGTCGGACCAAGAAGAAACGCTCGGACCAGCGTCATCACCGCTCGCGGATGGAGCAGCTTGAGCGCCGCGAGATGCTCGCTTCGGACACCTACCTGGTCACAACGCTCGCGGACCAGATCGACGGCGTCGAGACCGACGGGCTTAGCCTCCGAGAAGCGATCAGCAAGGCGACAACTGATGGCGATGTGATCCGCTTCGACCCGAGTCTGTTCGCGCTAGAGTCGGGCACGATCCTGCTTGGCGACGCCGATGGCGACGGGGCGATCGGGGCCGGCGAGACGCCGACCCAGCTATCGATTAGCTCCACGGTGTCGATCATCGGACCGGGACAGGAACTCCTCACCGTGAGCGGTGGTGACGCCACGCGAGTGTTTGACGTGAAGAGCGGCGCCGTCGCGACGCTGAGCGACTTCACGATCGCCAAGGGCCGCGTCGCTGGGGCGACCAACCAGAACGACGGCGCGGGTATCCACTCGGCTGGCGACCTGACGCTTTCGCGAATGACCCTCCGGGATAACCACGCAGCCGACAGCGGTGCAATGGGCGGGGGCGTCTTCGCGTATGCAGGCGGGCTTTACGTCGAGGACACCACCTTCACTCGCAATTCTTCACGCAACGGCGGCGGCGCGGCGATCTGGGGCTACAACTCGTCCGGCGCCGAGATCAGTGGCTCGACGTTCTACTTGAACGAGTCTGACTACGGCGGCGGCGGCGGTCTGACGATTCAGGGCAATGCGCCCGGTGGGGCTTCGATCCGCGTCGTCAACTCGACGTTCTCGGCCAATGACGCCGATTACTACGGGGGCGGTGTTCTCCTCGCACACAACAGCACCGCTGAGATCGTCAACACCACGATCGTAGAGAACACCGCGACTAACGTTGCCAAGGCGGGTGTCGCGCTCATCGGGGGGAGCTCCGCGGCCAATCTCAGCAATACGGTTGTCGCCGACAACTACTGGGGTTCGCAGATTCGAAACGGCGTCGACTCCACGCCGTCCAACTTTGTGCAGGTTGTCGGCGAAGCCTACCAAGACCCAATGCTGGGCCCCCTGACCGACAACGGCGGGCCAACGCTGACTCACGCAATTCTGAGCGGCAGTCCGCTCATCGACGCGGGCGACGACGCTCACGCCGCAGGCTTCGACAACGATCAACGAGCCGGTGGCGGCGGGGCATCCCAAAGGAGGGTTGGAACGGTCGATATCGGCGCCTTCGAGTATGGCGCGGTGGCGATCGAGTCGACGCGGTTTCTGTCTATCGAGTCGCTCACCTTCCCCGCCGCCGATGACCTAATCACCTTCTACGAAGAAGAGAGCTGGATCGCGGGCAATGCACGCGGAGAAACCGTGGCGACTTATCGCGGCGACGGCCCCGAAGGTTTTGGGGTGTACCTCCGCAGCGTCAACACAACTCTCGGCTACCCCGGCACACCGAGACTCGTCGACCTTGGACAAGTCGGTCTCGTCCCATCGCAACCGAGAGTGGCGATCGATGGCGATGGCCGCTACGGCGTGCTCTGGCTGACGGAGGCGGATGCCACACCCGGTCTCAAGAACGTCTGGCTGCGTCGCTACAGATCTGACGGTGCGCCTATCGACGATTTGCCTGTGCAGGTGGCGACCGACGTGGCGGACTCGGTATCGTTTGCCGCGAACGAATCCGGCAGGCTGGTTGTTTCTTGGAAAGCCGACGACGGTGGGTTTTACTTCCGCCGCTACACGACCAGCGGAGTGTCGCTTGATGCGGCGCCGCGCCTGGCGACAGCGTCCGCCGGAGACTTGAGCACCTCCGGGCGTAACCTCGCAGTTTCGCCCGACGGGGGGTTCGTCGCGCAGTGGGAGTCTGGCGACCAGATCGTCGCCCAA
>JBCDJN010000008.1:0-77858 GCA_039414355.1 Planctomycetota bacterium
CGGTGTCGCCGTCTTCTTGGAACAGCTTGAGGCAGTCGATGAAGTTCGTTCCATTGACCGGGTCGCCGCCAATGCCGACGCAGGTCGACTGGCCGAGGCCCAGGTTCGTGAGCTGCCAAACGCCTTCATAGGTGAGCGTCCCGCTGCGGCTGATCAGGCCGACCGGGCCCTTCTTGTGGATGTAGCCCGGCATGATGCCGATCTTGCACTCCTCCGGCGTGATCACGCCGGGGCAGTTGGGGCCGACGAGGCGGACGTTCTGCCCGGCCGCCACGCGGCGGTTGAGGTCCTGCTTCACGCGGACCATGTCCATCACGGGCACGCCCTCGGTGATGGCGCAGATGACTTCGATGCCGGCGTCGGCGGCTTCCAGAATCGCGTCGCCGGTGAACGGCGGCGGCACGAAGATCATGGTCGCCGTGGCGCCTTCCTTCTCCACCGCCTCGAAGACGGTGTCAAAGACCGGCTTGCCGAGCACCGTCTGCCCACCCTTGCCCGGCGTCACGCCGCCGACAAGCTGGGTGCCGTACTCGAGGCAGTTCTTCGAGTGAAACTCCCCCGCCTTGCCGGTGATGCCTTGGCAAATTAGGCGAGTGGATTTGTTGACCAGGATTGACATTAGTTTTGATCTCTTCCGCTTAGGCGGGGTGGCGGTCAGCTTTCAGCGGTCAGCTTTCAGCTTTTGTAAGAACGAGGCGAGCATTCGTTTGACCTCTTGCATCTGGCTGATCAGCACGCCTGCTCTCGCCTTGTCCAGATACTCCAAATCAGCCGCAAGCAGCAGGTGGTACTCCGTTTCCGAAGCCGATCCCATCGCCATCTGCAGGAAGCGGGCGAAGTCTGAATCGCTCCCTCGCCCACAGCCCTCGGCAATGTTGGCGGCGACCGACGCCGCTGACCGCCTCAGTTGGCTGACAATCCCGAAACGTTCGTCATCAGGGAAGCTCTTTGTGACTCGATACAGTTCAATCGTGAGTTGATGTGATCGCTGCCAAACGACAGGGTCCCGAAAGTCCTTCACAGCCCAAACCCTGGCTAAGTAGCTGATCGCTGACCGCTGAAAGCTGATCGCCCGCGGCTACGCCGCGCCGGCGGCCGCGACCACTTTCTTGGCGGCGTCGGTGAGGCCTTCGGCGTTGATAATGTCCACGTCGCTCTCGGCGAGGATCTTGCGGCCCTCTTCCACTTCGGTGCCCTCCAGGCGGACGACCAGCGGCACGTTGAAGCCCACCTCCTTGTAGGCCGCCAGCACCGCGTTCGCGATCGTCGTGCACTGCATGATGCCACCGAAGATGTTGACCAGCACGGCCTTCACATTGTCGTCGGCCAGGATGATGCGGAACGCTTCGGTCACCTGTTCCTTGTTGGCGCCGCCGCCCACGTCGAGGAAGTTCGCCGGTTCGCCGCCGTGGTACTTGACGATATCCATCGTGCTCATCGCCAGCCCGGCGCCGTTGACCAGGCAGCCGATGTTGCCCTCAAGCTGCACGTAGCTCAGCCCCGCCTCGCCGGCACGCAGCTCGGACGGGTCTTCTTCCGCCTTGTCCCGCAGCTCGAGCAGGTCCTTGTGGCGGAACATGGCGTTCTCGTCGAAGTTCACCTTCGCATCGAGGGCGATCAGCTCGCCGCTGCCGGTGACGACCAGCGGGTTGATCTCGGCGAGGCTGCAGTCGCTCTCGACGAAGAGCTTGCACAGCGCCCGCAGAAACTTGTCCGCCGCCCGGACCGAGCCGCCCTCCAGCCCCAACCGCTTCGCAAGCTTCCGCGTTTGGTAAGCCTGCAGGCCTTCGCCGGGGCTGAAGTGCTCGGTGAAGATCAGCTCTGGCGTGGTGGCGGCGACGTGTTCGATGTCCATGCCGCCTTCGGTGCTGACCATAAGCGCCGGAAGCTGGGCGGCGCGGTCGATGACGATGCCCAGGTACAGCTCCCGAGCGATGTCGCAACCGGCTTCAACCAGCACCTGGCTGACGGTTTGGCCTTCGGGGCCCGTCTGAATGGTGACGAGCGGGTTGCCGAGCATCGCCTCCGCGGCGGCCTTCGCCTCTTCGGCAGACCGCACCAACTGCACGCCGTGCTGCGACGGGTTGGTTTTGATCGTCCCCTTGCCGCGGCCGCCGGCATGGATCTGAGCTTTTACGACGGCGATCTCGCCGCCGAGCTCCTTGTAGGCGGCGGAGGCCTCGTCGCCGGACCGGCAGACGATGTTCTCGGGGGTCGGGATGCCCGCAGCCCGGAAGAGCTGCTTGGCTTGGTACTCGTGGATTTTCATGAGGTTGGCTGGCTAGCGGCGGGTGGCCCAAAGGCGGGTAACTCGGCGACCACTGGGCGCGACGGCCGGAGTATAGGCGCGGTTCTCAAAGGCGAGCAATGGCCCGGCCGGTGCTTGCTAGATCGATCTCACGACGACACATTCCCGGCTATCTGACAGGAATGCTGGCGTTCTCCACTTGACGTCTTGGATTCTCTGTGAAAATATTCACAGTCAATGTGCTTCCTGGGCTTGTTGGACCGACAGGTACCACAAGAAGGAGGCGTGCCGCGGCGTCCGCTACCCCCGCCTTGGACACCGTGCCCGCAAAACCAATCGGCCGCACGACTCTGCGAGTGGCGTCATGACAAGACGGTTTGAGATCAAGAAAGGCCTCGACGTTCCCATTGCGGGGGCCCCGCGGCAAGTGGTGGAGCGCAGCCCCAACGTCACCAAGGTGGGCCTCGTGGCCGAGGACTACCTCGGCATGAAGCCGACGATGGAAGTCGCCGAGGGCGACCGGGTGAAGCTCGGCCAGCTTCTATTTACCGACAAGAAGACCGAAGGCGTCCGTTACACCTCGCCGGGCGCCGGCACGGTTTCCGCGGTCAATCGTGGCGCGAAGCGCGCGTTCCTGTCGATTGAGATCGAGCTCGATGGCGATGGGCTCGGGGAGTGGGAGACGTTTCCCTCATTCTCGGATCAAAACCTCGCGCAGTTGCCGTACGAAGCGGTGCGCGACGCCCTGGTGCAGTCGGGCCTTTGGACCACGTTCCAAACGCGACCGTTCAGCAAGGTGCCGGCGATCGATTCGCGGCCGCACGCGATCTTCGTAACGGCGATCGACACCAACCCGCTTGCCGCCGACCCCAAGGTGGCAATCGACCGCCGGCCTGCGGAATTCACCGCCGGACTGCAAGCGATCAGCGTGCTGACCGAGGGCGAAACGTACCTGTGCAAGGCCCCCGGGGTTGAGCTGCCGGGCGAAGACCTGGGCTGCATCGAGGTCGCCGAGTTCGCCGGCCCCCACCCCGCCGGCCTGGCGGGGACGCACATCCACCTGCTCGCTCCTGCCAGCTTCGACCGCCCGGTCTGGCACATCGGTTACCAAGACGTCATCGCCATCGGCCACCAGATGCTGACCGGCGAGCTGTTGGTGGAGCGGATCGCCGCCGTCTCCGGGCCGATCGCCAGCAACCCGCGTCTCATCTCCACCCGGATCGGGGCGTCGCTCACGCAGCTCGTCGAAGGCGAGGCCAACCCCGGCGAGGGGAAGACCGTTCGCGTCGTCTCCGGCTCGGTGCTTTCAGGCCGGCGTAGCCTGGACCCGGTTGCCTTCCTTGGCCGCCGGCACAACCAGGTTTCGCTGCTCGAAGAGGGCAACCATCGCGACCTGCTCGGCTGGCTCGGCCCGGGGCTCAATCGCTACTCCACCATCAAGGCGTTCGTCTCCGGTTGGCTAAGCGGCCCGGGCCGCAAGTGGAAGTTCACCACGTCAACCGAGGGCAGCCACCGCGCCATCGTGCCGCTGGGGATGTACGAGAAGGTGATGCCGCTGGACATCATCCCGACCCCGCTGCTCAAGGCGCTCTGCGTCCAAGACACCGACACCGCCCAGCAGCTTGGCTGCCTGGAGCTGGACGAGGAAGACCTGGGGCTCTGCACCTTTGTCTGCCCCGGAAAGAACGACTATGGTCCCATGCTCCGTGAGAGCCTGACCACCATTGAAAAAGACGGCTAAGCGTTGCCGACAGCCAATAGCCAAAAGCCAACAGCTACCTCTCAATGAAATTCCTTCGAGACCAACTCGACCGCGTCGAGCCGCTGTTCACCGGCGACGGGCCGCTGAAGAAGGCGTACCCGCTGTACGAGGCGATCGACACGTTCTTGTTCACGCCCGGCATTGTCACCAAGAGCGCCGCTCACATCCGTGACAGCCTGGACATGAAGCGGATGATGATCATGGTGGTCATCGCCCTCGGCCCGTGCTTCTTCATGGCGATGTGGAACACCGGCTACCAAGCCAACCTGGCCATCGCCAAATACGATGCCGAGCCGTACGCCGGTTCGATCACCGGCTTGAGTTCCTGGGGCCCGCTCGACAGCTTCATCGGACCGCTCGACGACCGTGAGTGGTACATGGAGACGCTCGGCCTGGAGCACGACCCGAGTAACCACCTGTCGAACATCGTCTACGGCGCCCTGTTCTTCCTGCCGATCTACATCGTCACCATGGCGGTGGGCGGCAACATCGAGGCGGTCTTCTCTTCAGTCCGCGGGCACGAGATCAACGAGGGCTTCCTTGTTACCGGCGCCCTGTTCCCGCTCAGTTTGTCTCCAACCACACCGCTATGGCAGGTGGCGCTAGCGATCGCATTCGGGGTGATCTTCGCCAAAGAGATCTTCGGCGGCACCGGCAAGAACTTTCTCAACGTGGCCCTTTCGGCGCGGGCGTTCCTGTACTTCGCCTACCCCAAGTTCCAGGTCGGTGAGTGGGCGCCCACGGGCGCAACGCAGACCGGCGTTTGGGTAGCCGTGACCAAAGGCGGCGCCGCCGACGCCTACAGCGGCGCCACCATCCTCACCAACGTGGGCAGCGTGACCTCCGGCCAGTTTGCCGCGATGTCGCCCGCCGAGAAAGACAAGATCACCAGCACCGTCATGTCGCTGGATTACAGCTGGTTCGACTGCTTCATGGGCTGGATCCCTGGCTCAATGGGCTCCACCTCTGCCCTGGCGTGCCTGCTCGGCGCCTGCCTGCTCATCGCCACGGGCATCGGCTCCTGGCGGATCATGGCGGGCGTCATCGGCGGCGCCGTGACAATGTCGCTGATGCTCTTCGCCTTCCGCGACCTCTCCGACAACCCCATGGCGTACGTCCCGCCTCACTGGCACCTGGTAATCGGTGGCCTCGCCTTCGGGCTTGTGTTCATGGCGACCGACCCGGTCAGCGCTTCCATGACCGACACCGGCAAGCTGTGGTACGGCGGCCTGATCGGCGTGGTGACCATCCTGATCCGAGTGATTAACCCGGCGTACCCTGAGGGCATCATGCTTGCCATCTTGTTCGGCAACGTCATGGCGCCGCTCATCGACTGGGCCGTCATCCAAGCCAACGTCTCGCGGAGGGCCGTACGCTATGCAGCCTAATAGCATCCAAGGCACGTTTATCGTCGCCACCGTCCTCTGTGTCTTCTGCTCGCTGCTGGTGGCCGGCACTGCGGAGTTCTTGAAAGAGGACATCGAGAACAACGAGCAGCTCTACTTCAACAAGAATGTGCTGCTTGCAGCGGGCCTTTGCGAGCCGAACGTCTCGTCGGCTGAGGTTGAGAAACTGTTCGAAGAGCGGATTCGAGCCGAGGACATCGCTCTGCCGGCCCCAGAAGGCGTCGAGCCCGAGGCCGGCGGCCTCGTGCCGGTCGAACCGCCGAACGCGCTGATGGGCGTGCGGGACCGGCCCGCGTCTCGCACCGTGTACCGCGTGCTTGGTGAGGGTAGCGAGGAGACCGTCGGGTACATCTTCCCCATCGAAGGCAAAGGCCTGTGGTCGACACTGAAGGGTTTCCTCGCAATCGAGTCCGACGGCCAGACCGTGATGGGCATCACCTTCTACGCCCACAAAGAGACGCCCGGCCTCGGCGGCGAGGTTGGCAACTCGTCCTGGAAGGCCAAGTGGAAGGGCAAGCAGATGTACGACGCCGCCGGCGATGTCGACCTCGACGTCATCAAAGGAACGGCCTCGAATGACTACGAGATCGACGGGCTCTCCGGCGCCACGATCACCTCCAACGGCGTCGACGGAATGATGGCCTACTGGTTCGGTGAACAAGGCTACGGACCCTGGCTCAAAGAGCAGACCGCCGGCGCCAAAAAGAGTTAGCTACGCCAGCGAGAGCGACCCAAACCAACAGCTACAAGACAACGCCTGCGTCATCACGCAGCCACGCCTTTACCCGAGTCAACTCCATGGCAGCCCCAAAGCCCTCCGAAGTCTTGTGGGACCCGCTGGTCAACAACAACCCCATCGGGTTGCAGGTGCTAGGCATCTGCTCGGCCCTAGCGGTGACAACCAAGCTTGAGACCTCGTTGATCATGGCTGCGGCGGTCGTTTTTGTGACGGCGATGTCGAACGTCTCGGTCAGCCTCATCAGGCAGTTCGTGCCGACGAACATCCGCATCATCGTTCAGATGACCATCATCGCTTCGCTGGTCATCTTCGTGGATCAGGTGCTGCAGTTCGTCGCCTACGAGGCGAGCAAGACGATGAGCGTCTTCGTCGGCCTGATCATCACCAACTGCATCGTGATGGGCCGCGCCGAGGGCTTCGCCATGAAGAACGGCCCCGGCATCAGCTTGCTGGACGGCATCGGCCAAGCGCTGGGCTACGGCTTGATTCTGCTCATTGTTGGCTTCTTCCGTGAGCTCTTTGGCTCCGGCATGCTGCTCGGGTTCACCATCTTGCCGAAGGTGACCGAAACCTACAACGGCGAGCCGGGCTGGTACGAACCGAACGGGCTGATGCTGTTGCCGCCCAGCGCGTTCTTCATCATCGGCCTGTTCATCTGGGCGGTCCGCGTCTTCAAACCCGAACAGATCCACAGCGACCCCACCGCCTAACGCCTGCGTCGTCGAACCGACGGACTGCGTTCCTTACAAGTCACACGGCCTGAGCCATGATCGATCACCACCTCAGTATCTTCCTGAAAGCGGTCTTCGCGGAGAACCTGGCGCTCGCCTTCTTCCTAGGCATGTGCACGTTCCTCGCCGTCTCGAAGAACGTGAAGACCGCCCTCGGCCTGGGCATGGCGGTGATCCTGATCATGACGATCACGATCCCGGCCAATAACCTCATCTACCAGGGGCTCCTTAAAGAGGGAGCGCTCTACAATTTCCTGGAGAGCTTCGGCAGCGGCACCGCCGCGTCGATGGGCATCGCGGCCGACAACGACTTTGAGTTCCTGAGCCTGATCTGCTTCATCGGCACCATCGCGGCCATGGTGCAGATCCTTGAGATGTCGCTCGATAAGTTCTTCCCCGCTCTCTACAACGCCCTGGGCATCTTCCTGCCGCTGATCACCGTTAACTGCGCGATCTTGGGCGGAAGCTTGTTTATGCAGGAGCGGGACTACAATTTCGCAGAGAGCGTCACGTTCGGGCTCGGCTCCGGGTTCGGCTGGGCGCTCGCCATCGCGGCTTTGGCGGCGATCCGCGAGAAGATGAAGTACAGCGACGTTCCCGATGGGCTGCAGGGGCTCGGCATCACGTTCATGACCGTGGGACTCATGTCGCTCGCGTTCATGTCGTTCGGCGGAATGTAGCACCGTCCGCCCGGCGCCCGGCCAGTTCCCCGCGAGGGGAGCCGGCCGATCCACTTTCGACTACCAACGGCTGCGAATAAACATGGCTATCGTCTTCGGCGTTCTCCTGTTTACCGTCATCGTTCTGGCTCTTGTGAGCGTCATCCTCGTCGCGCGGTCGCAGCTTGTCGCGTCCGGTGACGTCAGCATCGTCATCAACGAACAGAAGACGGTGAAGGTGCCCGCCGGCGGCAAGCTCCTGGGCGTCCTCGCCGACCAGGGCGTGTTTGTATCCAGCGCCTGCGGGGGCGGCGGCACGTGCGCCCAGTGTTTGGTGAAGGTGCACGATGGCGGCGGCCAGATCCTGGAGACCGAGAAGGGCCACATCTCCAAGAAAGAGGCGAAGGAGGGCTGCCGGCTTTCCTGCCAGGTGGCCGTCAAGCAGGACATGAAGGTCGAGGTGCCCGACGAGGCGTTCGAGACCAAGAAGTGGGAGTGTGAGGTCGTCTCCAACGACAACGTCGCCACGTTCATCAAGGAACTGGTGCTCAAGCTCCCCGAGGGCGAAGACGTTGACTTCAAGGCGGGCGGCTACATCCAGATCGAGGCGCCCCCGCACGTCGTCGAGTATAAGGACTTCGAAATCGGCGAGGAGTACCGGCCCGACTGGGATAAGTACAACGTCTGGCAGTACACGTCGAAGGTGGACGAGGAGGTCGTTCGAGCCTATTCCATGGCCAACTACCCGGGCGAGAAGGGCATCATCATGCTCAACGTCCGCGTGGCGAGCCCCCCGCCGCGCATGCCGGACGTGCCGCCGGGGAAGATGTCGAGCTTCATCTTCGGCCTCAAGCCGGGCGACAAGGTCACCATCTCCGGCCCGTACGGCGAGTTCTTCATCAAGGAGTCCGACTCCGAGATGGTTTACATCGGCGGCGGCGCCGGCATGGCCCCGCTGCGGAGCCACATCTTTGAGCTGTTTAAGAACCTCAAGACTGGCCGCAAGGTCAGCTACTGGTACGGCGGCCGCAGCCTGCGTGAGCTCTTCTACATCGAGCACTTCCGCGAGATCGAGAAGGAGTTCCCCAACTTCCAGTTCAACATCGCCCTCTCCGAGCCGCTGCCCGAGGACAACTGGTCGGGCTACACCGGCTTCATCCACCAGGTGTTGCTCGAAAACTACCTGGGCGACCACAAGGCGCCCGAGGATATCGAGTACTACATCTGCGGCCCGCCGATGATGAACGCCGCGGTGTTCAAGATGCTGGACGACCTCGGCGTTGAGCAAGAGAACATCGCGTACGACGATTTCGGGGGCTGATGTGGCGGGAAAGGCTGTTGGCTGTTGGCTGTTGGCCGTTGGCCTGACAGCGCTCGCCGCCTTCGGCGGATGCCAGCCGGTGCCGCCCGGCCCTCCCGAGCCGATTGTCGAGTCCTTCGCCGGCCCCACGATGGGCACGCGGTACTCGGTCAGGTACTGGGGTCCCTGCGAGGCGTCGCGACCGGAACTCCAGAAGCTGGTAGACAATCGGCTCGCCGAGATCAACGCGGCGATGTCGACGTACGATCCGGAGTCCGAGCTCTCGGTGTTTAATCAGTCGGACCAGACCGACTGGTTAGAGGTCTCCGAAGAGTTGGCGAAGGTGGTCAGCTTTGCGATCAACACCGCCGAGGCGACCGACGGCTCGTTCGATCCGACCGTCGGCCCCGCGGTGAACCTCTGGGGCTTCGGCCCCGATGGCCGCCGCAAGGAGCCCCCCTCGGCCGAGAAGATCAAAACGGCTCGCGACCGCGTCGGCTACCAACACGTTGCGGTGCGGCTTGATCCGCCGGCGATCAAGAAGTCGCGACCCGACGTTTACATCGACCTCTCGGCCGTGGCCAAGGGGTACGCGTCCGACTCGGTGCGGGACCTCATCGCCGAGCACGGCGCCAGCGGGTGCATGGTTGAGATCGGCGGTGAGATCGCGACGCTCGGCGATAAACCGGGCGGCGTGGCGTGGCGGATCGGCCTCGAGAAGCCCGACTCGGGCGGCGTTCAGCGGATCGTCAAGCTCAGCGGCGAGGCGGTCGCCACATCAGGAGACTACCGGAACTTCTTCAAGTCCGGCGGCGTGCGGTACTCGCACACGATCGACCCAAACACCGGCCGCCCCGTCAAACACAACCTGGCGACCGTTTCGGTGCGGTCCAGGTCATGCATGGAAGCCGACGCCTTCGCCACCGCCCTGTTGGTCATGGGCCCGGTGCGTGGGTACGATTGGGCAGAGGCCAACGGAGTTGCCGCGGTGCTCGTGAGCCGCACCGACGACGGACCGAAAGAGCAGACGACGTCCCACTGGTAGCCCGCCCGGCCGCTGGACCTTGGCCGTGAGCAATCGCGGAGACCGAACCATGCAGTTCTTTCTGATCACCCTCGGCGTTTTCCTGGCAGCCGCCGCCGCGATGTCGGTGGGCGTGATCGTTGCCGGCAAGCGGATCAAGGGCTCGTGCGGTGGGCTCGCGAACTTCAAGGACGACCAGGGCAACTCCATCTGCGAGGCGTGCTCGACCCCCTCGCCCGACTGCCGCGGCCAGCGCCTCGGCGCCCGTGAAGCGGTTGGCGCCGGCGCCGCCGAGTCTGCGGCCGACTGACCGATCACTCGGCGATCTTGTAAACCACCACGCCCGGCAGTTCGGCGTGGGGCGACTCGATCGTGCCGCGCTCGGTAAGCTCCTTGATGAGCAGCCCGGCCGGGTCGCCGTGGAACGGGCGGGAGTAAACCAGCCACGCCGCGCCGCCGGCCGCCGCGCTATCGATTCGTTCGGCCGCTTCGGCCGCGTCTTCCTGCGACTTGAACACTTGGCCGCGCTCGCCGGGCGTTGGAAGCTCCTCGATTCCCAGTTCTTCGCCCGCGTAGTAACGCAGAAGCGGCGCCTGGTAGTCGGTGACGCAGAGGACAGCGTCGCCCGCGGCGGCTTCTTCCCGCAGCAGCCCTGCGGCGCCGCGGAGGTCCTCGGTCATGTAGCGGGGGTTGGTCTGCCGACCGGCCAGCGCCGCGGCCGCGATGGCCGCCAGCCCCAGGACCGCCGGCGCCCGCCAGCCACGCCACGGGCCGACCGCGCCCGCCCCGAGCAGCCCCGCCGCCGGCGCGACGCACCAGGCGACGAAGCGGACGTTGTAGGTCATGCCCGCCACGGCGCCGAGCACGCCGGCCAGCAGGACCGGCGCAACGGCGAGGGCGACGACCGGCAGCGCGAGGCGTTGCTTCCGAAGGCGGACGAACCCCGCCACCGCCAACGGCCCGGCGGTCGCCGCGATGCCCGCTAGCCACGGCGCCATGGCGGCGGCCGCCTGCTTCGCGCCCACGGTGTGCAGTTCCGCCTTGGACGGGCCGAGCGTGTAGCCGCTGAAGAAGCTTGCGTACGTGTAGCCCAGCGCGGCGGCGTCGAGCGGTCGGGCTTCGCGGAGTTCTTTCTGGAAGGCGAAGTCGCTCCGCAGCGGAACGAGCACCGGCGAGCCGATCGCGGCCGCCGCGACGAGCGCCGCCCACTGCCCGCGGCTCAGCCGGCCGCGACGGGCGATGAGCGAGAGCGCCAGCAACGTCACCAGCAGCAGCACGAAGTAGTAGTGCGTGAACACGCCCGCGACGCTCGCCGCCACAAACGCCGGCAGCATCCGCCGATCGCCACGCTCGGCGAGGGCCCACGCGCCGGCGGCGGCGATGGCGAGCAGCTCCATCAGCGCGTACGCGCGGACAAACTGAGCGTAGTACAGGTGCAGCGGCGCCGCGGCGAGCACCGCGGCGGCCGCCACGCCGGTGGCGCGGTCGGCGATCCTTCGCACCACCAACCAGAGCAGCACGACCGACCCCACGCCGCAGAGCGCGCTAAGCCAACGCGCGGCGCCGTCGCCGCCGAACACGGTGTTCCAGCCGCCGAGCAGCAGCGGGTAGAGCGGCGGCATCGAGTCCGGCTTGTGGATCAGCTCGCTGATCGGAAGTCGGGCGATCTCGAGCTCGGAGAACTCGTCGACAAACAAGCTCTGCCGGTCGATCGTCGCCGCGTGGTAGGCGAGCGTGGCGAGTAGCACGGCGGCGATCGACGCGGCTTCCGCGCGGCGGCTCATGGCTGCGCCGCCGGTTGGGGCGCCGCGCCCGATCGCACGGGGCTGGCCTCGGCGGCGTGCTCCGCGACCGGTCCGACCTGCCAGCTTTTTCGCAGGCCGTCGACGAGCGAATCGAGCAGCCGCCGTTTCGCCGGCCAGGCGAGCTTCATGCCTGGGAAGAAAGCCAGGTCGGGCTCATCCTCCGGCCCCAAGAAGTCGAGCGGGTGCAGCAGCATCGACGGCCCCACGCCCCGCAGCCGGCACGCGGCGAGGGCGGCCCGCTGGTAGGCGGCGGCGGCGGACGTTGAGAACTGGCCGAGGTAGCTGACGTACGTGAAGTGCACCGGCAGCCGGAAGACCGGCATCGTGGTGACCGGCGCCTCGACGAGCCGTGACTGGGTTGCTTCAAGGGCACGAGGGCGAAGCGGACGGAACGCGTCCGCCAGCGAGGCGAAGCGCTGCGGCGGGCGGTCCTCGTCGGCGGGCTGCTTGCCGCGGCGGAGCAGAAGCTTGCTGTAGAGTCCGGCGAGTGGCCCGATGACGGTCGGGAAGACCGAGGCGTCGTAGCGGTAGCCGCGCTCGGCAAGGACTTCGAGCAGCGTGTCGGACCAGCTGAAGCCGGGCGCGCGGAAGCCAACGGGCGGCGTCCCGGTGAGGGCGGCGATCGCCTCCTCGGCCCGGGCGACCTGACCTTCGACCTCGTCTCGCGGCAAATCGGCAAGCCACGGGTAGTGGTTCTGCGAGTGGTTGCCGATCTCGTGCCCGGAGTACGCCAGCCGGGCCACGGCGTCGCGGTCTTCGCTGCGCGCGAGGTCTTCGCCCACAACGAACACGGTGGCGCGGAGGCCGTGATCGGCGAAGAAGCCGTCAATCCGCTCCACGACCCGCGGCAGGTAGCTGGGGCGGGCCTGCCAGGCGGAGTCGTCGTGGGCGCGGAGGTACGCCCACTTGTTATCAAGATCGAGCGATAAGCTCGCGGTCGGCTTGGTCATCGTCCGCCGGTTGCGTTGGTCGAGGAGCCGCGGGCGCCACCACGGTTTGGTCCGCCGAGGAGTCGATGGTCGCTTCGTCGCCGCCGGCGAGTTCGTCCCGCAGGACCGTGGCGATCGCCTCGTCGGCGACTTGGATCGTCTCGTTGACGTTCAGGTTGCCCTTCAGGATGTGGGCCGAGTTGATCGCGTAGACGCCCGGCACGCTGGTCTTCATCGGCGGCAGGCGCGACGAGTAGTCCAGCGTCGGCAGCGCCATCACGTGCCGGGCCCGCGAGACCTGGAACGCCGCCACTTGATCGCGCGAGAAGTGCGGGTACATCTTCTCCAGCGTGCCGACCCAACGCTCGCGTAGGCTCTCGTCCGACTCGTCGAACAGCGGGTCGTCAGACACCACGTACTTGGGCAGATAAACGAGCGACCGGCCGCCGAGCTCGTCCGGGTGGACGATGGTGGTCATCTCAATCACGGCGGTGAGCGGAACCCACGTGTCGGTGATATTGGTGACGTAGTAGGGCGAGATCGGCTTCTCCAGCAGCAGCGAGCCGCAGACGATGCCCAGGTACTTGATGCCTTGGTGGCGGCGGGTCTCCTCGGGCACGAGTCCCGGGCAGGCGTTTGCGATGATGGGCGAGGGGACCGTGAACGCCACGCGGTCGAAGTGCTTGGTGGGGTGCTCGCCGGCGCGGACGCGGACGCCGCCCTCGAGCGTGGCCACCGCCTCGTGCACCGGCGCCGAGGTCATGATCTCAACGCCGCGCTCGCGGAGCACCTCTTCCATCCGGCGGAGGATGCGGGCGTAGCCGCCGCGGACGTAGCCGAACATCTCCTTCTTCAGCCCGGACCGCCGCGCGGCGTACATGCGGTTGATGTGGGCCCAGATGAACGCGGCGGAGGTCTCCTTGTACGCCTCGCCCAGCTTGGCCTTGAGCAGCGGCAGCCAGATCTTGTTGAAGACGCCTTCGCCGGAGTGCTTGCGGAGCCAATCGGCGACGGGGATCTTTTCAAGCGGGCGCCAGTCTTTGATCCTCGATGCATAGAAGATGGTCCCGCCCAGGCGGAACTTCTCCACGAGCGACAGCGGCGGGAACCGGAGGAACTCCAGCGAGTTGCTCATGGAGAAGAGCTCGCCGCCGCTGTAGAAGCCGGTCTTGGTTTCGACCCAACGCATATCGTCCGCCAGGCCGATCTCCTCCAGCAGGCCGCGGAGCGTGGTATCGGAGAGGAGCGTCACGTGGTAGTAACGGTCCCACTCCGCGGCGCGGCCGTCGCCGGTTGCCAGGCACCAGGAGCCCGTAAGCCCGCCGAGCTGCGGGGCGGCTTCGAGCAGCGTCACCCGCTGCCCATGCTGCGACAGCCGGTAAGCGAGCGCGAGCCCGAGCATTCCGCCGCCGACGACGGCCCAGTGGTTGGCGCTCACGGCGTGTTCTCGTGCTTCAGACATAGCGGCAGGAAGTAGAGGCAAGGCGCGGGGAGCCGGGGAGCTAGGAGCACGGATAGAGCGAGAATCGTTCCTGCCCGCTCCTTGCTCCCTGCTCCCTGCTCCCCGCTAACCGTTAGCCGCCAACGCGGCGGCGGAAGATGAGCGACAGCGTTTGCCAAACCGTCTTGGCGACCTTCATCTTGCTCGCGCCGCCCTTGCGGTCGTAGCGGAGGATCATCGGAGCCTCGGCCATCACCAGGCCGCGGCCGCGGAGCTTCAGCAGCACATCGACCATGCAGGAGAACCCCTTCTCGGTGACGAATCGGTCGCCGTACTCCGCCAGCGCGTCGTGCAGCACGCCGGCGCGGTACGCCCGGTAGCCGCAGGTGTAGTCTCGCACGCCGCGGATGGGGAGCATCACGGTGAACAGTGCGCGGGCGCCAACGCTCATCCAGTTCCGCAAGAGCGGCACGCCCACTACGCGGCTGCCGGACTGGAAGCGCGAGGCGATGACCACGTCGCACCCTTCGCCGAGCATGGCGAGCATCCGTGGCATGAGCCCCGGCGGGTGCGTGTTGTCGGCGTCCATGGTGAAGATGACATCGCCGCGGCGGCTCTTGCCGACGGCGGTCTCCAGGCCGGTCCGCAGCGCCGCGGCGAGGCCGCTGTTCTGCTCGTGTTCGACGAGCGTGACCGGCAGGCGGAACGAGGCCTGGCTCGCCACGCGGCTAGTGCCGTCTGAGCTGCCGTCGTCGACGACGATCACCTCAAACGGCCGGCCGAGCCCGGCCATCGCCACACCGATGCTATCGAGCAGCGGGCCGAGCGACTCTTCTTCATTGTACGCCGGCAGGACGATGAGCAGCCGGGCCTGCGCCGCCTGGTAAAGGTCGGCGGCCACCTCGGCCGGAATGGCGTGCACGGCCGAATCGTCAACCGCTTCGGCGGCGTTGGCGGGGGACGTGAGCGGGGGAATTGCTGAGTTCATAGCGCCATATCAATGGGAGTGGCCGCGGTTCTTGCGGCGGTTTGGGCTCGTCGAGGCGTCCCCCAACGTCGCGAGCCGTGATGGGAAGGTCCGTAGTCTTTGCGGGGTTGGTAGCTCGTGGTTCAGCCGTAGCAGACTTCGTGGGTGGGTCGTTCGCCGCCGGCGGGTCGGTTGCGGAGCCCGACCGCCTGCATGCCGAGCAGTGTCAGGTACATCGGGTTGAGCATTAAGTAACGCCGCCACAGCCGGCGCGGCTCCTTGCCCAGGCGGTAGAGCCACTCGAGGCCGCGGTCCTGCATCCACTGCGGCGCCTGGCTGAGCTGCTTGGCGTGGAAGTTGAACGCGGCGCCGACCGCCAGCAACGGCATGCCGAGCGCCTCACGCATCTCGTAGGCGAAGACCTCCTGCCGCGGGCAGCCGAGGCCGATGAACGTCATGCGGGCGCCGCTGGCTCGGACTTCGTCAATCATCTCTTGCCGCTCTTCCGGCGTAAGCGTGCGGAACTTCGACGCGCGGGCGCCCGCGATGTTGAGCTCCGGGAACTGCTCGCACAGCTTGGCCGAGAGGTCGGCGAGCAACTCCTCGCTGCCGCCGAGCAGGAAGATCGGCGTGCCGGTCGCCGCCGCTCGCTCGCAGAGCTTGAGCATCAGGTTGGGGCCGTAGACCCGGTCTGGCAGTTTCGCCCGGTGGAGCCAGCCGAGCGCCCAACGCACGGGCTGCCCGTCGGGGCAGAGCAGGTCGAACTTGTTGAGCCGGTAACGGTGCTCCTCGTCCATGACGCCGGTCATCAGCCCATGCACGGCGAGGGCCGAGACGGTCATCGGCTCACTGCGCTCGGCGGCCAGCATCACGCGATGCACGGCGGCGTCGTAGTCCACGGCGTCGATGTTGACGCCTAGCACGTTGTGTTTGCCTTGGTCGATCAAGGGAGTAGCGAGGGGGTCAGGTGTCAGGCTTCAGGTGTCAGGCTTCAGGTGTCAGGCTTCGGTGGGTCGGGCTCGGCGGCGGTTCAACAGGCTTCATCAAGGCGGGGCGTCAGGCCAGAATTCTGAAGCCTGACACCTAACCCCTGATCCCTAACTGCTCACCACTTCCGCCCAGCGTTCCACGTTCGCGTCGTAGATCTCTTGCAGGATTTCCGGCACGTCGTACTGCAGGGACCAGTCGGGGTAGTCGGTTTGGAACCGCGTAAGGTCGCCCACCCACCAGATGTGGTCGCCGGCGCGGTTCTGCTCCTGGTAGGTGTATTCTAATTGCCGGCCGGCGATTTCCTGCCCGATCTCGATGGCTTCAAGCATCGAGCAGTTGCTGTGCCGGCCGCCGCCGATGTTGTACACGGCGGAGCAGCGGGGGTTCTTGTAGAACGAGTAGAACGCGCGGATCAGGTCCGCCGAGTGGATGTTGTCGCGGACCTGCTTGCCCTTGTAGCCGAAAACGGTGTAGGGCGTGCCGGTCACCACACACTTCATCAGGTACGCGAGGAACCCGTGCAGCTTGGCGCCGGAGTGGCTCGGGCCGGTCAGGCATCCGCCGCGGAAGCAGACGGTGGGCATGTCGAAGTACCGGCCGTACTCCTGCACCAGGACGTCGGCCGCCACCTTCGAGGCGCCGAAGAGGCTGTGCATGGCGTGGTCGATGGACATGTCCTCGCGGATGCCATCGGCGTAGGTATGCGACGGGTCGATTTCCCAACGCGTCAACTGCTCCACCAGCGGCAGGCGGTTGGGCGTGTCGCCGTAGACCTTGTTGGTGGACGTGAAGATGAAGACCGCCTTGGGGCAATTCTGCCGGACCGCCTCAAGCAGATTGAGCGTGCCCTGGGCGTTGACGCCGAAGTCCACCTTGGGCGCCCGGGCGGCCCAGTCGTGCGAGGGCTGGGCCGCGGTGTGAATCACCAGCTCCACGGCTTCGCCGTACTGCTCGAACAGGGCGTCCACCGCCGCGTCGTCGCGGATGTCGATCTCCTTGTGCGTGTACCGGCTGCCGAGCCGCTTTTGGAGCCGCTCGCGGTTCCACTTGGTCGACGCCTCGGCGCCGAAGAACTGCCGACGCATGTCGTTATCCACGCCGACCACGTCGAAGCCCTCTTCGGCGAAGAAGGCGGACGCCTCGGAGCCGATCAGGCCCGCCGAACCGGTGATGATCGCTACGCTCATGCTGTTCTCTCTTGGTGGTTCTTGAACGTTCCGGGCGCTCACGCCCCCGGCTCGGCTTCAGGCGCTTCTCGGTTTGACGGTTCTTACTAAACGTTCGAGGGTCAGCTCCGGCGAACAGAGCGCGGCCCACGCCATGCGGGCGTAGCCTTTGGCCTTGCGGCCGCCGTACATCTCGGCCAACGCCAGGCGGTACTGGCAGCGCGCGTGCAGGTTGATCGACTCCCAGGCCCGCACGGCCAGCGGCCTGGCGTTACGCTCGGCTTCAAACTGCACGTAGGTGATCTCCGGCTTGCCGGCGTTGCGGCGGCGTGCCAGCTCGCAGGCGTAGTCGATGCTGTTGCGCATCCGCCGCATCCCCTTGCCGTTCAGGCTGCCGGTGTGCACGCGGTAGTGGTGAAGCACCTCGGGCAGGTTGGCCAGCTTGGCCTGCTCGCCCATCCGCAGCATCATGTCCCACGCGTCTTGCAGGCGGAGCGACCAGTAGCCGCCCAGGTCCTTGAGCATCTGCGTTCGGAGCATGATGTTCGCGTGGCCCAGGCCGTGGCGGCCCTCGATCATCGCCTTGTAAATCGCGTCGTGATCGGTCGGCAGTTGGAGGCTGGGTCCGACGCCCGCGTCGCCCAGCGGCGCCATTTGCGTGCCGACGAGGCCGACCTCCGGACTAGCGTCGAGGAACGCCACCTGCTTGGCGAAGCGCTCCGGCAGCGAGATGTCGTCCGCGTCTACTCGGGCCAGGTACTCGCCCGTGCAGTTGCCGAGCCCCTGGTTGGCGGCGGCGGCGGTGCCGCCGTTTTCGCGGTGGATCACCTCGACGCGTTCGTCTTCAAGCGACGCCAGATAGTCTGCCGTACCGTCGGTCGAGCCGTCGTTAACGATCACGAACTGGAAGTCCGCGAACGTCTGCTCCAGCACGCACTCCACCGACGCCGGCAGGAACGGCATGCCGTTGTAGACGGTCATCAGGACGGAGAGGCGAGGCATTCGAGGTCAGAAGTTAGAGTGCAGAAGTAGGAAATATGTGGTCAGTTGGCGGTTTGCTTGCATTGAGCAGGCGACGCTGTTCGCCGGAGTGGGTTGTCCAACTACTCCGCGGACACAAGCTGCTCACGCCCCTCTCTCAGGCTTAAGGACTCGCCGCCGGCGGCGACATCAACACTGGCGCCACGCATCAGTTGCCATGCTTGGCTGAGGTAGCCCTGTGTTCGGCTGATCAGGCAGCGGGCCCCGAGAGCGCGTTCCTTGTCGCCCAGCAGCCCGAACGCGGCGTAGCGCGGCACGTAGTTCAGCATCGCTTGGCAGAACCGCATCGCCACCACCGGCACAAACATCGCCCGCCCAAACTCGTGCATCTCCCGCCGGGCGACGTGCTGGCCCTTCCGCGTGGCGGTCCATCGCATGTACTGGTCGCTCAGCCGCTTCTCGGGGATCAGGTGGTAGACGATCGAGTCGGGCGTGTACCACGCCTCAACGCCGGCCGTGCGGATGCGGCGGGCGAGGTCGGCGTCCTCGCCGCCGTCGGTCAAGCCGGTGTTGAACACGCCAACCTCGTCCAGCACGTCGCGGCGGACCAGCAGGTTGTTGGTCCCCGGGATGTTTTTGCGGCTGTACGGCTGCTCGACGGTCATCCAGAACTTCTCGCCGAGCAGGCTCCGGCACTGCGGCGAGAGCTTGCGGTCGGTCCCCTCCGGCAGACGCAGCAACACGTTGCCGCCGACGCAACGCACATCTCGTCGCGCAGCGAGGTCGACCAGTTCGATCAGCCAACGCGGGTGGGCCACTTGATCGTCGTCTTGGAAGCCAATCCACCGGCCGGCCGCCTCTTGGATGCCACGGTTGCGGGCGAAGGCGACGCCGGCCTGGTCCTCGTAGAAGCCGCGCACCGCCGCCGCGGCGCCCAGATCGGTCTCGGCGATCACTTGGGCGGTGTGGTCGGTCGAGGCGTTGTCGACCACCACAATCTCGTACGTGAACCGGCCTTCGGTCTCCAGCTCGGTGAGGCTGGCGAGCGTCTGCCGCAGCATCTCGGCGCGGTTGAACGTGCCAACCACCACGGTGATATCGACCGGTGCGATGCCCGTCATGCCACGCCTCCCGCCATCGCCGCACGCGGCTGATCGGCTTCTTCGTACTCCCACGCGTCGGCGGCTTCGGCCTTCTTCGGCCGGTAGAGCACCAGCGAGGCGAACCCCATTAGCGCGAGCGCCGTGGGATATTTTGGCCGCAGGAAGTGGGCCTCCAGCAGGCCGTTGAGCATGGCGTAGATGATCAGGCCGAACGCGAATTGGAACGCCGCGTCGCCCGTCGCGTCGAACCGGCTCTTGGCCAGGGCGAGCGTCACCAGCGTGAGCGCCAGGCCGAGCCCCAGGCCGACGAACCCCAGTTGCAGCACGGTCTCCAGGTAGATGTTGTGGGCGGACGTCATGGTCCACTTCTGGCTGTCGAGCATTTCCTCCATGACCTTGGGCGTCCAGAAGCTGTCGTAGCCGTGGCCCTGGATGGGGCGGGTCTCGGCGTAGTGACGCAGCTCCATCCACAACGGCACGCGGCCGGAGAGCGAACCCGCCTTCTCCGTGCGGCCCAGCAGAGCGGCGCCGGTGAGCTGCCGCTGGTCGCCCGGCTTCATCACATAGAACGTCGTGAGGAGCACGCCCATCACCATCACGCCGGCGCCGAGGGTCATCGCCCGCACCGTGACCCGCTGCCGCAGCAGCCAAGCCGCGTAGATCGCCAGCAGCGACGCCAGCAGCGCGGTCCGCGAACCGGTGAAGTAGATCAACGCCACGCCGCTGATCCACACAACGTGGCAGAGCGTGGCGGGGCGGAAGTCGTACGCCAGGCAGAAGGCGGCCAGGCACAGGGCGGTGCAGTACGTGGCCTGCACGTTGGGGTGGAGCGTGCCGCTGAAGCGGTAGCCGCTCTGCCAGGGACCGGCGCCGGCCAGCAGGTCGGCCGAGAAGCTCATGAAGATCATCGCGACCAGCGAAACGAGGGCGACGCGGACCACTTCGCGCGGCGTGAGGATCCGGCCCAGGCCGAAGCAGCCGATCACGAAGCAGAGCCACGCGATCAGCCGCCGCAACGCTAGACCCGGGATGGCGGCCCAACCGACACTCAGGCCGGCCCAAACCACCAGCGCAATCAGCAGGCCGAACGCCAGCCGGTGCGGATTCCACGGCGCCAGCTTGCCAGAGAGGATCGTCACCGCACCCAGCCCGGCGAAAGCCAGCAGCGTGAGCGCGCGGAGCTTGTTGCCCTGCTCGGCGCCAGCCGTGTTGCGGTCGAGAATCTCTTCTTCGTCCTGCAGCTCGATGCTGGCGCCCGCCTGCGAGAACTCGTGTTCGATGATCACAAACGAAACGAACAGGTAACCGCTGACCAGCAGGATGCGGATCCACGAGGGGCTCAGCGCCTGGGCCCCGTGTCCCGATGTTGCACCGCTCGTTACTTCGTTCCAAGAGGCTTCACGCATGGCGAACCTCCCGGGCGAGCGCCGTCCACTGCACGGCGAGCGACGCCGAGTTGCCCGCCAGCAGCCCCAGGCCAACGCCCATCGGCCCCAGCAGCCAGACCAGGCAGACGCCCACGGTGGCGTTGATGGTGAGGCGGAGGATCGCGGTCCAGAACATCAGCTTGCCGCGGCTGCGCGCCACCGAGGCGAACTCGATTGGCAGGTGCGCCGCGGTGGAGAAGACCCCGAGCGCGAGCGAAAGGATCAACAGCGGATCGACCTGTTCAAAGTCGGCGCCAAACACCAACCGCGCGAAGAGCGGGCCGAGCGTCACCAGGCCGGCGGTCGCCACCGACCCGCAGAGCACCAGCCAGTAGGTGCCGCGAACAGTGTGGCGCCAGAGCCCGGCCAGGCCGCCTTCGCCGTACACGTTGGCAGAGCTGGGGCCGAGGTAGTTCGAGACGCCAAGCACCAGCGGGTTGGCGAGTTGGATGATCTGCTGCCCCGCAGCTAACTGGCCGGTGGCCATCAGCCCGTGCAGGCCCGGCATAAGCCAGCGCATGCCCTGCTCGCCCGCCTGAACGCTCGCCGCGCCGCCGCCGAGCCACTTGGCGAAGGGCCACGTCTCGGCGCCGTCGCGCTTCACTTGGGCGAGCGAGATGCTCACCCGCCGCCGGCGGATCGCCAACCAGACGAACCCGGCGAGCGCCGGCGCCGCCACGGTCAGCAGCGCTGTGGCGCCGGTGAGTTGATCGCTCACCAGCAGCAAGCCGATCGCCGCGAGTTGGATCGCGCACGCCGCGATGTCGAACAGCAGGACCTCGCCGATGCGGAGCTCGGCCAAGCAGACGCGGCGGACGTGCTCGCGCAGCAGCCAGAACGGCGCCGCGAGGGCGACCGCCGCCAGCACGCCCGGGAAGAACGACGCGGGCGACAACCACCAGCAGCCGGCCGCGGCCAGCAGAGCAACCACCGAGCCGATCAGCCCAACCGCTACGGCGAAGAACGTCGCGCTGCCGGTGAAGGTCGCCTTGGCGGCGTCAGACTTGTGCGGCACGGCCGCGGTGTAGGGGGTCCAGACGAGCGCCTTCGCCACCGAGTGGGCGAGCATCAACCCGCCGAAGCCCAAGAAGTACAGCCCGAGCTGCTCGCCGCCCGCAAACCGGGCGACGGCGACACTCGCGGCGAAGTTCGTCAGGCTCACCATGCCTTGGTCGAACAGCACCCAAACCGACCGGGGCGCCATTCGCAACCATTCACCAACTGACGGCCTCGCCACCACGCGTGCAGCGGTCGCGGCAACCGGGGCGATCACGGTGGTGCTGTCGCTTGGCGGCATCGCGGCGGGGGCGGGGAACTCTTGGCGGGCAGGAAGCGTTTTGCGTCGCAGGCGGGCGGTGGCTAGAGCCAACGGCGTAGCCACTCGGGCGTGTGCGTCTTGTGCTGGGTGACAACCGAGCCCACCACGTTGACGCCGTCCGCCATGAGCCGGCCGATCGACGCCTGGGCGCCCTTCCGGCTGGAGCCGTCGCAACGCAGCACTACCAGCGTGGCGTCCACATGCTGGGCCAGCAGCAACGCGTGCCGCAGCTCGCGGACCTCGGGCAGGTCGAACACGATGGTCGAGAAGACGTTCCGCAGCTCCTTGATCAGCGCGGCGAGGGCGTCGGGGTCGACACGTGTGCGGTCCACCAGCGCCTGCGAACCGAGTGGCATGATCGAGAGCCCGTCGACGTTGGTCTCGTGCAGCGCGTCGGGCAGGTCGCACTCCTCGGCCAGAACCTCGGTCAGGCCGGGCTCGTCGTACAGGCGGAAGTGCCGGTCCTGCCGCGGGTGCTGCAGGTTGGCGTCCACCAGCACCACGGGCGACAGGCGGTGGTCGGCGGCGCGGATCGCCAGGTTGGCCGCCACGGTGCTCACGCCGGCCCGGCGCTCGCATCCGGTGACGCCCACGGCGAAGCCCTCGGCCGTTTCGTTGTGCTTGGGGACGACTCGCCAGAGGATGGTGTCGTAGTAGTCGGCGCCGCGGCGGCGGGGGCTTTTGGCGGCGCCGGACGCCAGGCGCGGACGCGTGCTCGCCGGCGCATCAAGCCGGTGCTGCACGGCGGCGCCGTTGGGCGAATCGTTCATGGCGGGTCCTTGGTTTGGTTGCCGGTTTGGCGACGATTGTCTTGCGAACGGCCGGCGGCGAAGCCGCCCCGCATGACTCAACTACTGAGCACGCGGCCGTGGACTTTGCTCTTGGGAACCTCGGCGAAGACCGGCACGCCGAGCTGCGTCTCCACGTCTTCGGTGGTGCGGACGCGGTCGTTGAGGTGCTCGCTCGCCGCGACCCAGGAGACCGTGCCACCGAACGCAAGCAGCATCGCCCCCAGGCCGACAAGCAGCTTCGAGGGGCTGACCGGCTTCTCGGAACGGGTGGCCGGCTGCGGCACACTGACGCTGGAGATGCGTTCTTCTTCCAACGCCTGGTCGATGCGGGCCTGCTCCAGGTTCTCGGCGTACTTGAAGTACTTGCCGCGGGCGATCGCCACCTCGCGGTCGAGCTCGTCGAGCTCGATCTCGTGTTGATTGAGCTGCTCCAGGTCGCCGTGGATCAGCTTCTTCTGCTCGTCCAGCGTCTTCAGCCGCGCCTGGTAGCCGGCCATCACGCTCTGCTGCTGCTTGAGCTCAAGCGACAGCTCGCGGTGGATGGGGTTCACGTCGTCAACGGTTTCCTCGCGCTGCTCCGATTGGTCCTCGACCACCTTCTTCGCCTCGTCCACTTGGGCGGAAATCGCCTTGACCAGCGGGTGGGCGTCGTTGTAGCGGGCCTTGAGCTCCATCTTGCGTGTCTGCAGCGCGTAGAGCTGGTTCCGCAGCAGGTCGGCGCCCTCGTTCGGCACGCTCTTGCGGCTGGCGACCATCCGCTCCGGCAGCGTGCTGAGCTGCTTGTTGAGGTCGTCCACGCGGGCGACGGCGGTCGCCAGGTTTTGCTCGGTGTTGTAGACCTCTTGCTCAACGACCCGGAGCTGCCCCTCGAGCGTCATCCGCCGACCCTCGATCGACGCGATGCCCATCCGGTTCTTGGCAGTCTTCACCTTCTCGTTCGCCTCTTCCAGTCGCTTCTCCAGCGACTTGCGTTGCTCGGCGAAGAACATCTGCGACTCCGGGTTGCGGTGGATCCGGAGGTGCTCTTGCTTGTAGAGGTCGACAAGCGTGGCGAGCATCTCTTGGGCGCCGCGGGCGGTCTCGGCGTCGAGCTGGACAACGATCACCATCGAGTCCTTCTCGGAATCGATCAGCAGGTTCTCCTCGATCTGGATGATCGCCTCTTCGCGGGCGGGCACCGGGTCGATGCTCTTGAGCTGGTTGATGAGCCACTTGGGCGGGGCCATCAGGGCGTCGGTAATCGTGCTCTCGGCGGGGCCCTCGCCGGCGGGGCCGCCGCGGAGCACGTAGTCCGGCCCCAGCTCGTCAACCACCCGGGCGATCAGCCCCCGGCTGCCGAGCACCTCCATCGCGGAGACCACCTCCGCGTCGCGGCCGGTCTGCTGCAGGTTGATGGTGGAGCCGGTCGTTGCCGTCGGGTCGAGGCCCACGCTCTCGCGGCCCACCTGCAGGAAGAGCTTGGCTTCCGATTGGTACGTCCGCGGTGCGAAAAGGATGATCGCCGTGGCGGCGGACATGATCAGCAGCGGCGTGAGGAGCACCTTCCACTTGTGGCGGAAGACCACCTCCGCCAAGTCGCCCGGCGTGAGCGGACGGGCCGGCGGCGGCGCGACCGGCGCGGCAGGGCTGGTAGAGGCGGCGCCGCCCGCAGCGGGGCGTCGGACGGGGCGGGTGAGGGTTTCTGGCATGGCTCGTGGCGCCCAAAGCGTTCGGCTTCGGGCCGTGTGGTGAGCGTTTGACCCGGGGACCATCGTCCCCTTGCGGTGTTTGGTTGTCTCTCGGGCTTCAGGCCGTCAAATGTCGAACGCCATCCCCGGCGCCGACAGCGTGGCCGACGACGAACTGCCGGTCGACCGGCTGAGCGGTTGGCTGACCATCGGCTGGCCCAGCGCCCGGTGGCGGAGGACTTTCTGGTACAGCAGCCGGGTGGACTCGCGGCGGGCCTCCCAGGCGTAGGTCGCCGCGCGGTCGCGGGCGCCGTGGCTGAGCCGGTGCAGCAGGTCGTGGTCCGTGGCCAGCGTCACCAGCGCGTCGGCGAACCCGCGGACGGTCGCCTCGGGCGAAGCGACCGTCACCGGCACCGCGCAGCGGTCGGTCATCAGGTCGGCGGCCCCTTGGTGCTCAACGCCCACCAGCGGCGCCCCGGCCGCCATCGATTCAATCAAGCCGGTGCCCGACGTGTCCCGCAAACTGGTGAACGCAAACACATCAGCCCAGCGGTAGTGCGGCAGCGTTTCTTCGTAGCCGGGCCAATCGTGCCACGTGATCCGATCGCCAACGCCAAGCCGCTCCGCCAACCGCTGCCACGGCCGTCGGCAAGGGCCGTCGCCCAGCACGCGGACTTCTACCGGGCAGTCGGCGGGCAGCTTGGGAAGCGAACGCAGCAACAGAGGCAACGCCTTCCACGGCTGCAGCCGGCCGGCCCAAAGCACCCGCAGCGGCTGAGAGGCGTCACGCCGCCGGCGGGGCGGGGCGAGGTCGCAGTCGAGGCCGGTCTCCAACTCGACGTCGGCTTCCAGCCCGAGCCCGCGCCGAAGGTCCTCTTGGTTCTTGGTCGTCGCGGCAAGCACCGCGGCCGCGTTGCGAGCGGCGCCGCGGACGCGGCGGTTGCACCGCATCTGGAAGCCGTTGACCAGACTGCGAACGCCTTCCTTCGCCGCGGCCGTCGGCCCGACGACGCCGGCATAGCGGAGCGGGAAGTTCTGCGTGCCGCCAACCGGCCCCCAAACGAACGGCGCCGGCAGCTTCCAGAGCAGGCCGGGCTCGCGGTAGCCGCAGTAAGTGACTTGATGCGTGAGATCGAACGGCCGCTCAGCGTGCAGCCGGCGGGCCGTGCGGTAGGCGAGCGTGCCCCAGTGGCGGTAGCCCAGGTAGTACGTCGACCCCAGCGAGCAGAGCTGCCGGCTACGCCAATCGTAATCGACGCGCTCGAAACGCAGGCCGTGGGAAGTGCCGCGCTCCTCGCAAGCGCGGGCCGTGAGTTCTTCGACCCGCTGCTCTTGGTTGCACTGGCCGGGGCCGACCAGCACCGTCACGTCGCACCACTCGGCGGCAAGCAACGCCCGCCGCCAACCGATGCGGGTCTCCATGGTCTGATCAGGGTGGCAGCCGAACGCCGACATCAGCAGGCGCGGCCGATCGGCGGGCGATGGGGTCTGCGGCAGCGGGTTGTCGCTTGGCGACATGGTGCTGAGAAGAGTTTGCAGGGCGGGAATGAAAAGAGGCGGGGAGGGGAGCTTCGGGGAGGAAGGCTGGGCCCATTGGTTGGGGGCGGGAGTTCGTCTCAGCGGGGTCCTCGCAGCTTCATCAGCGAGGGGCCCGTTTGCAGCAGCAGCTTGATGTCGTGCCAGAGCGTGTGCCGGCGCTGGTACCGCAGGTCCATCCGCACCCACTCGTCAAACGGCACGGCGTTGCGGGCGTGCACCTGCCAGGTGCAAGTGATGCCCGGCGTGACCATCAGCCGCTGGCGTTGCCAAGGCTCGCACCGCTGCGACTCCTCGACCGGCAGCGGACGCGGGCCGACGAGCGACATCTCACCCTTGATCACGTTGATGAGCTGCGGCAACTCGTCGATGCTCAGCTTGCGGAGCACTTGTCCCAGCTTGGTGACGCGTGGGTCGGTGGTCATCTTGAACGCCGGGCCATCCTGCTCGCTGAACTGGCGGAGATCGGCCTTCTCTTTCTCAGCGTCGGCCCGCATGGTGCGGAGCTTGTAGATCTTGAACCGGCGGCCTCCGAGGCCCTCGCGGACCTGCACAAAGAACGCCCCGCCGGGCGAGGTCGCCGCCACGGCTACCGCTGCCACGCCGATGATGGGCACAGCCACCACCAATCCGACGCTGCAGACGGCGATGTCCGTCGCCCGCTTCCACCAAGGCAGCGGCCGCGCGAGCAGTTCTTCGAACGCGGTGGGCTGAACGGGCGCCCGGGCGCCGGCGTTCAAGGCGAGATCGGTAACCTTGGTTGCTGGCTTAGTGGCGACGGCCGCGGTCACGCCGCCGGGGCCGGCCAGTGGGTCGGCGTCGACCGAATCCTCCTGCGTTCCGCCCGCCCCCCAGTTCTCGGTGGGTTGATCCTCTGGGTAGAGAAGCACTTCGCACGTTGGCGTGACGCCGCCGCCGACCAGAAGCTCGCGAATGTCGTCCGCCACCTTCCAGGCGCCGGACGCGGGGGTGTCTGGCAGAAGAACGCCAAGCCGGCCATCGCGGAGCACGCCAACGGTGTCCGTCATCCTGAGTCGATCGACCAGCACGCGAGCTAGGTAGCCGATCGCATCGCTCGCACGCGGCGTGTCCGGCAAGGCGATGGCGATCATGGCCAGGACCGACCCGTTGCGATCGACGCGCATCCGCTCGCCCATAGCGGCCTGCTCAAAGGCGGCCGCGTCAAGTACGCCATCGCCGTACAAGCCGTGGCGCCGCCTCCTACGGAAGCGGGCCAGCCATCGTCTACGTCTCATGTTGGAAGCTCAGGAGGTGGATCGCTGGGTGGCGTCGCCTGTGTTAACGCCAATCCGCGGCGGCGACGTGCCCTCGGCCAAGCCGAGGTACCGCCAACGCCGCATCGGTATTCGCTGCAACCCTCGCGCCAGTCGCCGCGCGGGATCAACTGGATTGCGGGGAGATTAGGGAGAGGCGATCAAGCCCGGCTGATGCCCTGCAGCCGTGCCGTGCCCGTCTCTCGGGTCGGTAGGTGGGTGGGGTAGGTGGGTGGCCTGTTCGCAGCGTTGGGCGGGGCCGCCCGGTGCTGCAACCATTTCGGGCTGCTCGGCGCCCAGCATCCGTGCAGCCAAGTCGTTTGGCGGCGCCCCGTGAGGCGGTTCCCCCAATGCCAAACCCTCGGCTCGCTGCTTACAGGAGGCGAGCAAGCGAAGCTGGAGTATAATCTGGCTTCACAAATTGTCGATTTATCACCCGCGAAAAATAGCCGTTTGCCCCCAAATCCCGTCGACAGTCAATCGACTCCGCCGGCCCAATCCGCCCCGGATTACGACACGGCCTCGCTCCCGTCGCAGGCCCTAGCCGCCGCGAGGCTGTGCTACGACGCGGTCGCTCTGGGCCCGCCACCCGGCGTCGATCGGCCGTGGTGGTTCAACCAGGCGTTCTTGGCGCTTGCGGAGCGAATGAGCACGCCGCCGGAGACCCTGGCCCGGGAGCTGGGCTTCGGGAAACCGACCGAGGACCGGGACGTCCGCGAACTTCTGGACCGCACCCGCACGGCACGAAATGCCGCGGGAGCCGTTTCGATTGTCGTCCGTGCCGAGGCGGTGGCCGGTCCGGCGCCCCCAACCGACCGCCGCGACCCCCTCACCGGCCTGCCGGACCGCAACTGGCTGCTGAAGGAGCTGACGCGCCGGTTGAGCCATGACGCCGAGCCGTTCGCCCTGCTGTTCGTCGATCTTGACGGTTTCAAGAGCGTCAACGACCGCCTCGGCCACCTGGCGGGCGACGAAGCCCTCAGAGAAGTTGCCCGGCGATTGCAGCATGCGTTGCGCGAAGGCGATACCGTTTCGCGTTTTGGCGGCGACGAGTTCATCGTCCTTGTCGGCGGCGTCGTCCACGCGGACGCCATTCCGCCGCTCATCGCACGGCTTCGAGAGTCGGTCGCCGCCCCCTTTTCCGCCATGGGCGAAACGCGGCTGAGCATTAGCGTCGGCGCCGCGCTCTCTAGCGAAGGGCACCCCACGCCCGAGGCGTTGCTCCACGCCGCCGATGGACGCATGTACGCCAACAAGCTGCCTTAGCCGCCGGTCACCTGCCTTCGGACGAAAAAACCGGCGGACGCCAGCAGACTGGCATCGCGGGATTCGGCGTGTCCGCGCACAATACGCCGCGACCCACGGCGACGTTGGATCATGCCGCGTGCCGTGCCCCCCGCAGGACGCAAGGGAATCGGGATCATGAAGATCAATCGTATCGCCACCGAAAACGGCTGGCTTGGCCAGTCCACCAGCCAACCCCTCCGCGGCGAGGTGGGCCCACTGCCCCCGGGCCTCTCCGCCGTGATTGACGACGGGCAGCGGCAGGCCCTCGGCCTGCTGGCCGACGCCCTCTACCAAACGCCGCTGGCCGAAGAGCGGCCCAACGCCGGTTGGGTGGAGCTGGCCGGCCGCACCAGCAAATACCGCCTCCGCCGCCAACCGGGGGGCGTTGGCGCCGGCCGGTTTGTGATTGAGACGATCGAGGGCAACCCGATCGATCGCCAGGCACTCACCCAACTGCTCGGCGGCCACGACGCGCCGTTGGCGGCCCGGGTGTTCTTCTCTCACCCCGGCACGCATGACGACCTGGCGACGCTGCTCTCGCCCGAAGTCGCCCGAGCCCTGCAAACAACGGACGACACCGCGGCGCCCGAGGCCGTGCCCGCCGGCTGGTCGCCGGAGTCCCTCCTTTCGCGTCGCGACGAAGTCACGCGTGAGATCGAGCGCCGCCTCGCCGATCGTCGCAAGACCAGCGAGGATCTGGAGCAGGTCGTCACCAAGCTCGACTCCGAAGCGAACCGCCTCCACCTCCGCCGCGACGAGCTCCGCAAGACGCTCACCGGCATCGAGACCGACCTCGCCGAAGTCGAGTCGCGGCTGCGTTACCGGGCGCTCGCCGAGCAGGCCGAGCGCGAGACCGCCGATCGCGAAGCGGCCGACTGGCGTCCGCGGCTGGATGAGCTGGAACAGCAGATCGAACACTGGCGGAAGACGCTGGCCGACCTGGAAGCCCGCGAGGCCGTGGTTCGCACCGAGCTCTCGGCGGTGCACCCGGACGACGCGGAGCCGAGCCTGCCGCTGGCCGATCAGCGGGCCGGCCTGGCCGTCGCCCGGCGGTTGGTGGAAGACCTGGAAAGCGAAGTCGCCCGGCTCGCCCGCGCGGCGGCCACCGACGCCTGCGTCTGCCGCGACGCCCACCCGCGGCTCAACCCGCTGGTCGACACGCTCGGCAAGCAACTCGGCCGGCTCGCCGGTTTGGCGGAGCAGCAGGAGCGGGCGCTGCACGTGCAGTCACTCCACGCCGAGGCGGCCCACCTCGCCCGGTCGCAGGACGACCTGCGGAAGCAACTTGATCATTTGCTCGGCCGACGACAAGCGTTGTGGCGGACCACGCGGGCCCGCCCCGACGAGACCGAGCGCGACGCCAACCTGGAAGTAACCGCCGACCAGCGGGCCGCCCTCGACAGCCGCCGCGACGAGCTCAGCCGCGAGCTGGCGGACCTCGACGCCCGCCTGGAGGTGATCGCCACGGAGCGCGACTCGGTGCTCGCGCGGCGTTCGACGCTGCTCTCCGACGCGTCGCTCGAAGCCCTGCAAGCCGAGCTAGACGACTTGCACGCCAAGCTCCGCCGACCGGCAACAAAGACGGTGACCACGGAGCCGGCCGCGGGCCGCGCCTCGCAGTGGTTCGCCAAGCTGGTCGACGGCCGCTTCACCGGCCTGCGTCTGGTCTCCGGCGGGCGCCGCGTGGCGGTCCTTGAGCCCGGCGGCCGGGAGCACCCGGTGGAAACGCTCTCGCAGCAGGACCAGCGGCTGGCGGCGATGGCGCTGCGGCTGGCGGTGGTGGGCGGCTTCGCCCGCCGCGGGATCCAGCTGCCGGTGGTGCTCGATGAGCCGTTCGCCGGACTCGACGACCGCTCGGCGGCCATCCTGACGACGGTGCTGGACGACTTCTGCCGCCTCGGCTTCCAAGTGATTGTGTTCACCGACCGCGCGGTGGCGCTCGACCGGATGCGTGCGGTTGGAGCCCCGCTGCTGCGACTCAGCTACGAGACGCCCGCCGAGGCGCCGAGGCCGCGTGTGGAGGTCGCCCCCGAAGCCACGCCGCGCGTCGTCGCCGAAGTCACGCCGCCACCGGCAAAGCCCACGCTGCCCACGGCGCGAGTGGTTCGCCAAACGATCGAGAGCGAATACCTTCTCGCCCCCGAGGACCCCATTGAGCGTTTCCCGGTGCCCATCGCCAACCGCGAAGCGGTCTTCGCCCGCTCCCGCGTGCGGACCGTTGGCGACCTGATGTCGGCCGACCCCAGCGCGTTGGCCGAGGAGCTGGATCGGGACGACGTGACCGCCGCCCTCGCCGCGTTGTGGCAGACGCACACCGGGCTCGTCTGCTTCGTGCCCGGCATGAGCTTTGAGGTCGCGTCGATGATCTCGGCGGCGGGCGTGCTCTCTGCCGAAGACCTGGCCGAAGCCGACGCTGATGAGCTCTTCCGGCTGGTGACCGACCTCCGCCGAACCGAACGCGGCAGCCGCTACAAGCGCGTCGCCTGGTCTCGCGAAGCGGCCGCTCAGTGGATTGAAGCCGCCGGACGCGGCGCAGAGCGTTGGCGTTCGACCGACATCTGGCAATCGTGGCGCCGCCACCGGGGCGAACGCCGCGAGCGCGTGCTCCGCAACGCCCGCCGGCCGCACGACGCCCGCCGCGACGACCGCGATCAAGACGACCGCCCGAGCCGGCTCCGCGTCCGGCGAGACGGAGAGCAGCGTGACGGCACCCGCCGCAAGCGGAAGCGCCGCGTCGTGAGCGAAACGACGACTTCGCCAGCGGAGACGGTGCTGAAATTCCGCCTGGAGACCACAAGCCCCGTGGTCGACGCGCCGTCGATCGGCCCGAAGATGGCCGAGCGCCTCGGCGGGCTGGGCATCACTACCGTTGCCGAGCTGCTAGAAGCGGACGCCGAGGCGATCGCCTCGAAGCTGGGCAGCCGCATCTCGGCAGACACGGTCGTTGCTTGGCAACACCAGGCACAACTCGTTTGCCGCGTGCCGATGCTGCACGGGCACGACGCCCAGATCCTGGTCGGCTCCGGCTTCAGCCAGCCCGAAGAGATCGCCGCGATGAAGCCGGCCGAGCTGCTGGAGTTCGTGCTTCCGTTCTGCCGCTCCAGCGAAGGTCAACGGGCGCTCCGCAACAGCAAGCTGCCGGACCTGGCCGAAGTGACCGACTGGATCGCTTGGTCGCGCCAATGCCGCCTGCTGGCGGCGGCTTGAGGTCGGCGCCGTTGGGTCGCGATTCAGCATTCAATTTGCCCAACAAATGGGCGTCGCCGCCTAGGCATCGGGCAAAATGCGCCTCAAATGCCACGGCCGATGTGCGGCTTTGTTAAGATTGGCCGATTCTGACGAGAAACGTGCCGAAAACCATTGACGCGGGCGTTGCGGGAAACGATTTTCTACGCGACGCCGCGGAGGAGTTTTGCCGCTGGCGACAGGCACAATGACGGTGATACACAGGATCCCGAATCCATGACGCTGCTCCGATCGACGGCACTCCTTGCGGCAGCCCTGCTCACAAGCCACGCCCACGCCATGTTGGTGGCGTCGGACGACTTTAGCTACCCGAATGGCGCCCTGACGACGGTCTCGGGTGGGACCTGGACCACCCACAGCGGCACCTCCGGAACGCTCGCGGTCTCGGGAGGCCAGGCGGTGGTCTCGCAGGACAGCGGCAGCGAAGACGCGAGCTTGACGTTCGCTACGGTTAGCAGCGGCTCGCTTTACTACGCCGTCGACTTCTCAATTCCGAGTTCAGGCGGAGCGTTCTCGGGGTCGGATTTTGAGTACTTCGCCCACTTCATGGCCCCGACTGGATCTACTTTCAGAGGGCGTGTTGACGCAGTTGCGCCGAACGGGGGCGGGGATTTCTCTCTCGGCATCGCCACTGAGGACAGCGCCGCTGATTCGGTATGGGCGACCGACTTGTCATTCGATACGTCCTACACCGCAGTCGTCGAGCTTAACATCGACGACGGCGGGGCAACGCTCTGGGTCGACCCGACGTCCGAGTCCGACACGAGTATCGACGGGGAATCGGCTGCGCTGCCTTCAATTGGCCGCTTCGCTTTGCGGCAGTCGAATTCGTCAAGCGATGAGACGATCCTCGTTGATGCTGTCCGCATCGGCACCACTTTTGACTCGGTGGTATCAGTTGCTGCCATCCCCGAGCCGACCTCGATGTTCTTCGGAACGCTTCTGGCGACCGGCGTCAGCATCTCGGCTGCTCGCCGCAAGCGTTGAGCTTACAGGAAGCGATTAAGTATCCACACAGCCCGCGTTGGCCGAGTGCCGACGCGGGCTGATTGCGTTGCTGCGTTCGCACGGCGCGGAACTCATATCGGAAATGCTTGTCCGCTTGTCGGTTTGGGCTTACGCTGTCGGCCAGGCAGCGCTACTCAGGGGCTGCCATCTAACTCCAATCAGCAATCGAGTCAGGCAATGCAAGGTATCGGTGGCTTTCTGGTGCTCATGGGCGGCGGGTCGTTCTTGCTGAACCTCATGAATATGGAGTTCCGCCTGCTGGGGTGGATCGACATGTGGGGGCCGACCACCGGCAACGTGATCCGAATCGGCATGCTGGTCGCGGGCGTCGCCCTGTTCGTGATGGGCGCCGCGGCTAACGCCAGCCACGAAGAGTCGCAAGACGAAGACCTCGCGCGCGACGCCGCACGCCACCTGTAACGGGCGGGCTTCAGAAACCCGACGGCGATCGCACGCCCACCAGCCGGCAGCGGCAGGGCTTGTCGAGGCAGCCGCAATCGACCTGCTGCACCACGCGGTCGCCGGCGGTCAGGCCGCTGGCGACCCCCACCCAAAAATCGTCCGCCACGCCGAGCGTGACCGGCGTGCGGCGCGGCTGGCCGGCGGAGACGACCATCGCGTACGGCTGCGATCCGTCGTAGCCGATCGCGGTCTTCGGCACCGCGGGCAGCCACTGGCTGTGCAGCTCGACGGTCCCTTCACCCCGGCTGCCAATCGGCTGCGACGCCGCGCTCGAGTCGACCGCAACGACCGCGGTGAGCAGTGATCCGAACTCGCCCGCCGACCGCTCGACGCGCGACACGCGCCCCGCCGTGGCCGTGCGGCCGAGTTGGAGCGTCACCGGGCTGCCGAGGTTGATGCCGGTGAGTCGGTCTTCCGGTCCTTCGAGCACCACTTCTCGGGTCGACTCGTCAGCGAGCGTCATGAGCGGGCGGCCGGCTTGGGCCAGCGCGCCGGGCCGCGTCTGACACGCCGCCACCACGCCCGCCACCGGCGCCCGGAGCCACGCCTGCTGCTGCTTAGCGCGGGCGACCGCGAGCGCTGCATTGGCCACGTCGATGAGCGACTCGGCCACCGCCACGCGCTCGCCAGCCTGCCGCGTGGTGCCTTCGAGCCGACGCGTCCGGTCTTGTGAAACCCGCGAGACATGGTAGGTCTGCAAGAACTGCTGTTGGCCCACAACGCCCGCGGTGGACTGCCGGCGGGCTTGCAACAGGGCGAGCCTGCCCTGCCCCGCCTCCGCCCGGCCGGCGATCAGCAGCGTTTGGGCCTGTGACAACTCCGCCTTCGCCAAGCGGTGCTCCGCTCGGGCCAGCTCAACCGTCCGCTCGCACAGCCGCACCTGCTTTGCGAGCTCCGGCGCGGTGAGCTCAACAAGCACCTGCCCCCGGTGAACCCGATCGCCCGCCTCAACACATACGCGCCTCACGCGGGCCGTGAGCGTTGGCGTCACTTCGGCGGACGGCGTAGCGACGACGCGCGCCGGGGCCGTCACTTCACGCTTGATCCGCCTGCGACGCACGCGGACAACGTCAACCACCGGTGGGGGCGTCGCCGTGCGAACGGCTTCGTCGCTTGCGGCTTGGCGATCGGCTGCCGGCCGACTGCAGCCGCCAACGCCAAGCACCACGGCCGACGCCGCCAACAGGATTTGTCGCCAGGAGAAGCGCATGATCGCCGCCGCCGTGCGGGCTCGATTCCTGCCGGGCACTGCCGCCGCCCGGTGGGCCAACCGTGGCCCTAGCAAGCAGTGTCGGCGCCGCTAGCAGGGCAATCTTAGGCAAAATGCGAAGTCTATGACGCCCGGTCCGTGCGGTCGCCGCGATAGCTAGAACATCGTTTCCCTTGCCAGCAGCCGGCGTTTCATTTCGAGGCCGTCGGGCGCCGAGTAGCCGCCGAGCTTGCCGCCGCTGCCCAAGACGCGGTGGCAGGGCACGATCAGCGGCACAAGATTGCGGGCCATCACCGAGCCCACCGCCCGGGCCGCCCGGGGCCGGCCGCACGCGTCGGCAAGCTGGCCGTAGCTCAGCCGCTCGCCCCATCCAATCGCCTGGCAGGCCGCGCTCACGCTCCGGCCAAACGCCGTCAGATGCGCGCGGCTGACCGGAACGCTCGATAGATCAATCGGTTCCCCCTCGGCGAAGGAGAGCAGATCGTCAGCGAGCGAATCGAGATCGAGCCGCTCGCCGAGGGCTTCAAGGCGATCGGGCAGGTCCCGCCACGCGGCGTTCTCCGCGTCCATCCGGCTCGCGTGGCCGAAAGCGAGTCGAACCACCGCCGTCGACGAGGCGACGACGGCCGTCCAGCCCAGCGGCGTGTCGAGCGACACGCAATCAAGCTCCGCGGAGTCCGTTGGCACGACGCGGAGCGTGCCTTCGGTGGGCGTTTCGACCTGGTTGTTGGAGATCGCCATCCGTCGTAAGTCGCTTCCCTGTAATGGATAAAGACCCTAGCCCAGCGCGTCGCCAGCTTTGACAGCCCGCGATCGGCAGTAATATACTCCCGGGCTGGCCTCGGGCGAATCGGCTTTCGCCTTGGCGGCCCGCGACGGACCCACCGACAGACAAGCCAGGCCTGCGGCGACGCACGTGGCGGTGACACACATCATCGCCGGGCCGCCGCAACCCTCGGCATACTGAGCACGGCAATTCGGGAAAGGACGAGGCGCGTGAACCCTTACGCCCAGCTCTCGGACGACTTCTACGTCAACGTCAACCTGAACACGGAGATGGAGCTCTCCAGCGGCCGGGAGACGGTGCTGCACTTTGCCGAGCAGATGCAGAAGAAGTACCCCGAGATGCGGAACTTCTACGCCCGCGAGAAGGGCGACTTCGTGCTCGAGGAAGACAAGGACCGCGGCAGCTACCGCTGGTGCACGCTTGAGCCGCGGCGGGTGGCAAGCGGCTGCGTGAACCCCGAGTCGATCGAAACCGCGGCCGCCCAGCACGCCCACGCCCTCGACCTGGCGCCGTTCGTGCTCTCGGTCAGCCCGCTCGATTGCGAGGCGCTCGACTTCCTGATGGGATTCGACTTCTCCTACCGCGGCAACCACAACCAACTGGTGACCGAGGCGCTCGGCGTCTGCCCCGCCCTCGAACGGTTGGCGAACATCCCCGGCGCGTCGTTCATGAACAACGAGCCGAACCTCACCATCGCCGTCGATGACGACTGCCGCCTGCAATGCCGCGTGCACCTGGAAACGCGCACGCAGCCGTACCACATCCGCACCGGCGAGTACCAGGAGGAGCAGCTCAGCGTCTACGTCACCGCCCGCCGCTACGGCAGCCTCGACCCGGGCATGACCTACGTGAGCGCGATGCAGGAGCTGAGGCAGTTGTGCGAAGAGACAGTAGACAACTGCGTGGTAGAGCCGCTGCTGCAACCACTGGCGCGGGCGATTGCGCTGGATTGACGCGTTTGCTCTAAGGGACGCCCGATTGGGTTACTTGGTGTAGAGCCACCAATCGGTATCGATGCCCCACGTGTCGCGTCGGTCGTCCGAATAGATGATAACCTTGTTCAGATTGACCTGCTTGAGCGGTTTGACGCTCAAAGTCTTGCCGTCCTTGGTAGCGGCCGCGTACCACCGGCGCCACGTGCCGCTCGCCTTGGAGCTGCTGGTCTTGTTGAAGGTGTAGGTGCCGCCGAGACTGATGCCCCCCTCGCCTCCCGCCACAAAAGCGTCGCCGGCGACCTTGCCGTTGATGCCGGCCGACAGGTTTCCGCCGCGGGAGAAGGTGACGTTCGGCCCCGCCACGCTGACATCGATGTAGAACTTGCAGACGGTGTAGCCGCGCTCTTCTAGGACGGTAGCCGAGGCGGCCGCCTCCCAGTTGAGGTACTGCTTGACCTCGGACTTGAGCCGGTCGTCAAGAACCTTAACTTCGGCCGGATAGATCAGCCGGCCCGGTGTGAGGACCATGGTGAAAGACAGGTCCCAGGCGCCGAAGTCCTCGTTGACAAACTTCTTCTCGTCCAGGCGAACCGATTCCTTGACCACCTTCTTGGTCAGCACTTTGTGCGGCTGCGGCGCGTCGGGGTGCGCGCCGGGCTTGCACGCTTTGGCCTCTGCCTTTGCTTCCGCTTTTGCCTCTTCCTTCTCGAGCTTCTTTTCGAGCTGCTCAATCTTCTTGCCGAGCTTGGTGAGCTCGGCCGACTCCTTGGCCTTAGACTTCTTGCCGAGCATGTAGGCGGTGTCCGAACCTACTTTGCCGTCTTTGTGGAGCCCGTGTTTCTTTTGGAAAGCGATCACCGCCTTCTCGGTAGCCGCGTCGAACTTGCCCGACGCCTCAACATCAAAACCGGCGCCCTGCAGAGCGAGCTGCAGAAACTTCACTTGCTGGCCTTTATCGCCCTTCTTGATTAGCAGGGGCTCCATGAAACTACTCACCGATTGCTTGGGTCGCGGTTGTTGACTCGCATAATCGAAGCGTCACTCACGCCCCGATGTCAAGTAGCTTAGCGTAAACGCCGCTTGTGCCACGCAAACCTATCCACAGCGTTTCGCTAGTTTAGTCGCGGGCGACGGCCTTCGCCGAACCGCCGGTCGCCCGGCAGTCTCTCGGTGTCGTCTTAGGGCTGCACGCTAAGGGCGTCCGTTTGCAGCCGCAAGTTTCTTTGACTACGTACCGATCGACAAAAACTTGCGGCCCTCGTAATGCGAAATAAAATGCAGATTCGCATCGGCAGTTCCAACCGCGACCACCTTGACCGGCGAGTGACTAGTGAAACGCTGCATCAGCTTCCTTCTCCTCTCGGGGGTTGTGGGGGCGGCCGCCTCCACCGCCGCACTCGGCGCCGGCATTAGCAGTTCGCTGCAACGCGAGACGCTCTCGCCCGATGAGACCCAGTTCTTCTCGCTCGGGTCGTTCGCCACGGGCGAAGTTGTCTTCGGCATCACGACGCCGATCGAAGGCGTGCCCTTCGACTTCGACACGCCCGACACCGTCGTGGCGACCTTCTTCTCCAGCGATGTGGGGCCCGGCGATCTCTCCCCCTTCGTGCTGACGATCAACGACGACAGCGACGCCGACAACAACCTTGACGCGCCCAACGGCAACGACGGCGACTCGTTCGGCTCGCTGTTTCGCTTGGAGACGATGGCCGACGACTTCACCGTTGGCGTGACGGGCTTCGGCGATGATTTCGAGGGCGCCGGGCACGGGGAGTCGGGCGACTACCTGCTGACGATCGGCCACGTCGATCCCACGTCGCTGGGTGGCGACTTCGCCGACTCCGACGGCGCCAACGAAATGATGGCCGGCGCCGATCTGCTGCCTCTGGGCGAATTCGACTCGCTCGTCTCGGTCAACTCGCTGGTCCCCGGCGCGACGGGCGATGTTGACTTCTACCGCGTCGACCTGGTCGCGGGCGATGTGCTGACGGCGATGACCGCTCCCTTGGGCGGGTTGAGCGATGACTTCGACGACCCCGACACGATGATCATCGTCATGGACAGCAACGGCAACATCCTGCTGGACGACGACGAAGCGGGCGGGCCGTTCAGCGATCTCGGCATCAACACCTTCGGCACGACCGACGCGCACGGCTCGGCGGTGCACTTCCTCGCCCCGGCAACCGATTCCTACTTCTTCGCCGTGACTGGCTTCCCGGACGAGCTGGCGATCGGGTCCCACAGCGAGCAAGGCGCGTACGCGTTGCTCGTGTCGCGGGCTCGCGTGATTCCTGAGCCTTCCGCGCTGGCGTTGGTGCTAGCTGGCGGCCTTGTGTGCAAGACCCGCCGTCGCCGAGCGTAACGCTCAGCGGACCGCGAAGCACCAATCGCGTCGGCGAATGGACTCGGGGCGAAAGTGGCCCAAGAATCGCCGCCGGTGTCCAATTCGTTCCCGATTCCGATCGTTGTCGAAATTGGACAACGCGATGCGTACAACAAGAATCGGCGTCATTCAGCGGCGACGCAGTTTCGCGGCTTGGCGTGACGTAAGTCGTTACGCTTCGTCCGCATCGCGGCGACGATCGGGCAAAAAAAACGCTCCGCGACTCACGCGGGACAGGGCTGCGAAGAATCTTTTGCCGCGCGCCGTTTCTCGGCGGCTTACTCGGCCAGCAGCCGCTTGACGCTCTTCAGCAGGTCGTCCATGGAGAACGGCTTGCGGAGGTAGTCGTCCACGCCCAGCATCTCGGCGTACGCCTTGTGCCGGCTGCCCTCGTTGGCGGTGATCATAATCACGCGGGGCGGCTTTTCGCGCGTGCGGCGGAGCTTCTCCAGCACCAAGAACCCGCTCCGCTTGGGCATCATCATGTCCAAGATGACGAGGTCGGGGTCCTCACGCTCGGTGAGGGCCAGTCCCTGGTTGCCATCGCGGGCGATCAGCACGCTGTAGCCGTTGGACTCCAGGGCGAGGCGGAGGGACTCGATGATCTCCGCGTCGTCGTCAACCAGGAGGATTCGTTTGCCATCGCTGGCGTCGGTGGTGGCCATGGTGGGTGTTGCGATCCGCCCCGGCTGCCGAAATCAGCGGCCGCGGCCGTATGAATTCCTGCGGCGGCCGGCGAACGGTTATGCCAGGGCGCCGCGGTTGGGATAACAAGGACTTACAAGCCCTTTGGTATAGCTTTCACCCCGGAAAATGGAAGCCCACGGCGGCCGAGATTGCCCAGGCTTCGCACACAAAGAGCAGCGAGGGGGCGGTTGGCGCCAAACCCCTACGCGGCCAATCGGCCACCCACCCCGCAGAGGCATTCGCAGACGACCTCCGCGATCTTCTCGCCGGCGTCCGGGCGGGCGAGTTGTGCTACGCGGTCGGAAAGCTCTTGCCGACGCCCCGCATCCGCCATCAACAGGCGGAGCTCTTGTGCGAGGCCCGAGGCTAGCGATTGCGGCGTGGAGTACGGGTCGACCACCGGGCAGCCGCTCTGCTCGGCGAACAACCGGGCGTTGGCCATCTGATGATCGCCTTCGCCATCGATCAGCGGCACCAGCACGGCCGGGGCGCCGGCCAAGGCCAGCTCCGCCAGCATCGTTCCGCCCGATCGACAAACCACCAGATCGGTCTCCGCCAGCAGCGACGCGAGTTCATCAATGTGCGTTACCACCAGCGCGTCCAGGCCGCGGCCCGCGTACCGCTGCTCGGTGGCTTGCAGCTGGCCTTCGCCCGTCTGGTGAACGATCTGCCAGCCGGAGAGATCGCCCACCATCTCCGAGAGCGCGGCCGGCGCCGCTTCATTGAGCGTGTGGCCGCCGCCAACGCCGCCGAGAACGACCAGCCGACGAAGCGGGTCGCCCGCGTCCAGCGGCCGCCGTCGGCGATCGGCCAACGCCTCGAACCCGGGTCGGCCCGGCACGCCGGTGACCATCAGCGGGGCGTCGACCGAGAGGTGCGGCCGGAGCGACTCGAAGGCGCCGCACACCGCCTCGGCCGCGTGAGCCATCCGCCGAGCCGTACGAGACGGCGCGGCGTCCTGCTCCAGCAGCACAAACGGGACACCCTTGCCGTGGGCGGCGCGAACCATGGCGGCGCTAGCGCACCCACCAAGGCCGACCACTAGCGAGACCTTCTGCTCACGGACCAGCCATCGCGAAGCCCAGAAGCCCACGAAGTTGTCCGTGACAAAGCGGACTGCCTCAAGCGGCGAATTGGGAACCGGCTTGCTGGGCATCGCCACGTAGTTGTAGCCGGCGCCGCGGACCAGGTGCCGCTCCACCGCGCGGCCATCGCCGGCGAAGGAGACCTGCGCCTCGGGCATCATCCGCTGCACATGCCGGGCGATCGAAAGGCCCGGGTAGAGGTTGCCCAGAAGCGAGCCACCAGCCAGCAGCACATGCGGTCCATTGAGCATCGGAGTCTTCCCTGAATGCCGGACGCGGCGGCCGCGTCGTGCTCAGAGGCGGGGAGCGGGCCCGCCGAGGTGATTCGGCTGAGCAACCGGGGCGGCGTAGGCCACCCCGGCGCTCAGCTAGAAGAAGCTCCACCGCGAAGCAGCCGCAAGGCAGCGATTGACCCAGTAACCGCTGGCCCCACAGCTATTGTGCTTCTACCCAGGGGAGGGCAGCCTTGCCGAGACCCCGCAATCCCAGCTTGGCGGGCGATGAAGCTTCCGAAATGGGTCTCCTGTCTCGTCGTTGATCGGGGATGCACGGGCGCCGTTACGCGACCATGCCGGCGGCGGGTTCGTTCTTCATTCGCAGGCGGATCAGCCCGCGGACAACGTCTTCGTTGGGCGGCGGATCGCCGGCGTCGATCTCAATCTTCGCGCTGCCAAGCACCAGCACCGCGTCGCCGGGTTCAGCCAGGGCGAGCGCGAGGGCGACCGCCGAGAAGCGGTCCTCAACCCAACGCACGCCGCTAACCTGCTGCGAGCGACCGATAGCCTCCGGCGCCACGAGGACGGTGTCCTCGCCCGCGGCGCGAACAATTCTGCTGGCGAGCGCCGGGTTGCCGGGCAGGTCGACCACCACCAGCACGCGGCCCGCGGTTACGCCGCTCGTCGCCCGGAGGGCCGCGGCAACCGCTGCGGGCGATTGGGCCGCGTCCAGGTAGACGGAGTAGGGCTGGCCACAAACGACCGCCCGCATCATGTCGATCCGCCGGCCGGCAGACTCCAGTCCGCGGGCGATGTCAACCATCGACACCCCGCCGGCGGCAGCCGTGGCCGCCGCGGCCAAGCAATTCATCGCAAAGGCGTCGCCCACCACCGGCGCCTCGACGGCCACTGTCTCATCGCCGCAGCGAAGCAGCAGCGTCTGGCCGCCGTTGGTGCGTTCGAGCACGGCGCCGCACAAGTCGGCGCCCGGGTCTTGGCCATAGGTGAAGACGCGATGCGATTCGCCAATCGCCGTCGACGAACCATGCGGCGCCACGATGACACCATCCCCCGCCAGGCAGTTAATGGCTGCCTCCGCGTTGTTGGTCGAAGCGCTGTTGATCGAAGGCCCAACCAGGCAGAGCGTTTGGATTCGGCTGCCGGCCAGCTCAATGCCGCCGGCGCGAGACTCGATCAGCGCGTGCTGGCAACCGTTCGCCCCGCTCCGCGCGAGCCACGAGGCGACGGGCGCCGGCGTGAGTTGTTTGGTGGTAAGCGGCCGCACGTGCAGGCCATCGTCCAGCCGACCGTCGTCGGCCGACGCCACGTCCTGGCCCGCCTGCTGGCAGATCGAATGCAGCAGCCGCAGCGTCGTGCTCTTGCCGGCAACGCCTGCAACCGCCGTGACGGGCAGCGTGTGGCTGGGGCGCCCGACGAGCTCGTGGCAGATGGCGCCGAACGCGGCAAGCGGGTCGGCCACCGTGAATTGCGGGGCGCAGCACGGGAGCAGCGTGTCAGCCACCACGGCGGCAGCGCCGCGGGCGATCGCCTCGGCAGCGGCCTCAGCCTGCGAAACGGCATCGCCCGCTACAGCAATGAACGCGTCGCCAGGCCGGGCGTGGCGGGCCTGCGTGGTGCAGCCGGTCACCACCGCGTCGCTCGCGGCCGGCAACGTGGTTGCCAGCACCTGGGCAAGGCTTACGCCCTGGGCGGTCTGCTGATTCGCGCTGAGCACGCTTGTGGCCTCCATGCCGGCGTGACGTTTCAGGCCACCCATCGCCGGGCAGCCGGGCCGCGGCCCCTCCTGGGCTCGCTGCACCGCCGGGATACTCGGCGAATCCCCAGAACGCGTCAAGGCGGATGATCGGCGTCGCTGCGCCCCTCAAAGTACCCTGGCGACGCCGCAGGTAGTTGCCGTGGCGGCGGGGCGGGCATCGGCCTACGATCCGCGCGCTATGGGAATCCCGATCGATCTCGACAACAACACGCTGGCCGAAAGCCCCCTCGCTTGGTTGCTCGGCAGCTGCGGAAGCGCCGCCGATCGCGAGCTGGAGCTGGCAATCCAAGCCGCCGGCTGGCTGGCGGAGCCGGTCGACGCCGACGAGGCGGTCGAACTGGCCGACCCCGAATTCCCGCCGGCAGCCGTTCTTCTCTGCCACGAGCGTCCCACCCAGCGCCACGGCAATCTGACGACGCAGCTACGCACGCTTTTGCCAGAGACGCCGATGCTGATGGTGGGCGGTAGCTGGTCCGAAGGCACTCGGGCAAGGCCATCGACAACCGGCGGAATCGCCTGGCGGCCCTGGCACGAGGCAACCGGTTGGCTTGAGGGAATCACCCCCAGCGACGACGGCTCAATCGCGCCGGGCAACCGGCCGCTGGTGGTCACCGAAGCCGCGGACTTCGAATCCGCCGACACGGTCGCCGCAGCGCTGCACGCCGAGGGCTTTGCGACCGCTCTATCGACTCCCCCCTGCCCCGCCAACCTCACACGCGGGGCCGACGCCGCGGTTTGGGTCGGTGGGCAGCTCGATGGCCTCCGCGCAAACCGGCTGGCAACCTTCTGCCAACGCCACCGGCGATGCGCTATGGTGGTCGCGCTGCTCGATTTCCCGCGGCCGGACGAGGCGTGGCTCGCCCGCCAGCTCGGCGCCACGGCTGTGCTGGGCAAGCCCTGGTCACCGCGGGCGTTGGCCGGGATCCTCCGCCGTGCCACCGGCGAATCCCGCAGCCAACCACAACGCGGTGGCTTGCGAACCCACGACAACACGGAAAGGCCGGACGCCGCGGCCTAGCCGTGGTCGGTGTACTCGCTCAGCAGCACCTCGCGTCGCCAACCAGGTTCGTGCACCGGCCAAGCGCGGACTCGCACCAGGAACTCCCCCTCGGGACCGGCGATGGTCGGTTCGCCCCGCTCGTGGCAGTGCCGCCACGCCGCCCGCTCCGCATCGCCCCACGGCGGCGGTTCGCGTCTGAAGTTGCTCCGCCGCCAGCCGGTGGCGCCCTGGTCCATCACCGTGATCGCGGCCGGCGTGTCGACCACTTCCAGCAGCCGCCGGGCGATCAGTTCGTGGCTGGCGGTGTTGTAGAGGGCTTTGAGCGACAACAGATCCCAGTCCGCACAGTCGCCGTCCACGCCAAACCATCGGGCGGGCAGCAGCAGCCGCGACGCCAGCGCGTTTGCGATCCGTTCCCGCACGCCGCCCGCGGCTTGCTCGGCCGGCACTCCCAGCCGCCCGCAAACCCGCACGGCGGCCCACTCGCCAATCTCGTGAGCGACCGCCCACTGCCGGCGTTCGGGCCGCTGGTCGGGCGCCAACAGGATGACGCCGCGGCGGGGCTTGGGCTCGGCCACCGTCGTGGCGAACCGCGCGAGGCTGCCGCGCGCGGCGGTCGCGGCCGCGGTGGCCACCACAAGGCCAAGGCTGTCGGCAACGCGGAACGCGTCCACCGGCGGGCCGTCGATGCCGGCTTCCCAAATGAGTTCGTCGGCGACGCGCTGCGTCGCCGCATCAACGGCTTCGGCCGGCAGATCGGGGATCATGGCACCAGTGGCGAGGGCTTGTGGCGACGGGCCAACGACCGCGGCAGGCTGCGCCGGCACGCGACCGAAAAAGTGTTCGCATGTATACTACTCGCACGGTCGCGATCCGCAAGGCTCTTTCGGCCGGCGAAGTCGTCCGGCTGAGGAATCCACGCGATAGGGCGTTGCCAAGCCGGCGTCGGGCCCGGCACAATCAACGGATTCGAGAGCAGATCATCACTCCCGTTGGGCGAAGCACGTTGGCGACCACGTTTTCTGAGAACCTCGAACAAGCCCGCGAGACCAAGGGCCGCTACACGTTCGTCAGCCTGGGCTGCCCCAAGAACCTGGTCGACAGCGAACGGATGCTCGGCCTGCTGCAGCTTGACGGCTACGAGTTGGTGCCCGACGCCGGCGACGCCTACTTTGCGATCGTCAACACCTGCGGCTTCATCGAGGCAGCCCGCGAGGAGTCGTTCGCCGCCATCGACGAGATGCTCGCCCTCAAGCAGGCGGGCGACCTGAAGGGCGTCATCGTCTCCGGCTGTTTGGCGGAGCGGCAGCAATCGGCGTTGCTGGAAGAGCGGCCTGGCATCGATCACTTGGTGGGCGTCTTTGGGCGTGACGAAGTGACGCGCGTCGCCGACCGGCTCCTCGGCGGCCTGCAGGAGCAGCGGCTGGTCTTCAACCCGGCCCCGGCCAAGCCGCTGGACGATACGGACCGCCTGCGGATCACGCCCGGCCACTTCGCCTACCTCAAGATCTCCGAGGGCTGCGACCGGCTCTGCACCTTCTGCGCCATCCCCAAGATGCGGGGCAAGCACGCCACCAAGCCGATCGAAGAGGTGATCGCCGAGGCGAAGCAGCTGGCCCAGGACGGTGTCCGCGAACTCGTGGTCGTGGCGCAAGACACCACTTACTACGGCATGGATCTGTACGGCGAGACGCGCCTGGTTGAGCTGCTGCGGGAGCTGGACAAGGTGGATGGCTTGGAGTGGATCCGGCTCATGTACCTCTACCCGATGTACTTCTCGGACGAGTTGATCGACACCATCGGCGCCTCGCAAAGGATCGTCAACTACCTCGACATGCCGCTGCAGCACATCAACGACCGCATGCTCAAGCGGATGCAGCGGCGTGTTCCGCGGGCGGCGACGGTAGAGCTGCTCGGCAAGCTGCGTGAGCGGCTGCCGGGCGTGACGATGCGGACGACGCTCATCACCGGCTTCCCCGGCGAGACCGACGAGCAGTTCGCCGAGCTGGCGGAGTTTGTTGCCGGGCAGAGGTTTGAACGCCTCGGCGTGTTCACCTATTCCCTGGAGCCTGACACGCCCGCCGCCCGCTTGCCGGGTCATCTGCCTGAGGACGTGAAGGAGCAACGCCGCGGCGAGCTGATGGCCATACAGCAGCAAGTGGCCTTTGAATGGGGCGACGCGAAGATCGGCCAGCGGCTCGACGTGCTGATCGACGCCCACGACGCCGAACAGCCGGGCGTGGCGATCGGCAGATCGGTGAGCGACGCGCCGGATGTTGACTGCCAGGTCTTTGTCTCCGGCGGCGCGGGCGCCGCGAAGGAGTTCGCACCGGTCGGCAAGTTCGTGCCGTGCGAGGTGGTGGCCCGCAGCGGCTACGACCTGGTGGCCGCGCCCGTCGGCTCGCCTCGCTGAAATATGAACGCCGCCACGCCCCAGACCGAATCGGCGCCAAGCCTCCCCGCCAGCCACGCGGCCGCGGTCGTTTGGAACGTGCCGAACGTGCTCTCGGCGGCTCGGCTGGTGCTGGCGGCCGTGTTCTTCGTCGCGATGTCGCTGCGGTGGCATTGGGCGGCCGTCGGCTTGTTCGCGGTGGCGTCGGTAACCGACTGGCTCGATGGCTTCTGGGCGCGGCGGTTCCAACAGATCACGGCGCTCGGCCGGGTGCTCGATCCGCTGGCGGACAAGGTGCTGGTCTGCGGCGCGTTCACCTACCTGGCGGCGACGCCCGATTCGTGTGTCGACGCGTGGGTGGCGGTCGTCGTCATCACCCGCGAGTTGCTGGTCACCACGCTGCGGGCGCGGGTGGAACAGTCCGGCACGGCCTTCGTCACCAGCTTCGCGGGCAAGGCGAAGATGACGCTGCAGTGCCTCGCAATCCTCGCCTCGCTGCTGGTCCTGGCGGCCGGCGGTTCGACCGGTGACGCGCTCGGCCGGGCGACCACGGCCCTGGTCTGGGCGGCGGCGGCGGCCACCGTCTACTCGGCAGCCGAGTACGTGCGGGCGGCGACTGCACACCCGCGAAGCGATGATCCTTGCGGCGGAGGCGAACCGTGACCAGCGATCAGATTCCGGCGTTCGTCGCCATCGGTGTCTTGGCGGCGGCAAGCCTGGTGCTTTGGGCGGTGGTCACCCCCCGCCTGCTGCGCGACGCGTTGCTGCCTTACGAGCCCCGCTGGCGCGTGCCGTGGGGGGCGGCGGCCGGGCTGAGCGTGCTGTTCTTCGTCGCCCTGTCGATCGCGGCGGCGGCGGCCGTCACGTCCGTCACCGCCGATACCCCGGTGGAGACAGCAACACCGCAGCAGTTCCTTGAGCGCAGCGGCCAAGCGGTTCTGATTCACTTCGTGTTCATCGGGATCATGGCGGCCATGATCCACGCCACCGTCGGCGGCGGGCTGCGCGACTTCGGCCTGCCAACAAGCGGCACGCGATTGGCGGGCGACATCCGCCTCGGCCTCGGCGTATTCCTGGCGGCCTACGCGCCCTGCACGGTGCTAAACCTTGGCCTGTCGACGCTGACCGGCAACGAGGAGATCCACCCCACCCTGGAGCAGCTGCTCGCGACGCCCGACTGGCGGACGCTGCTGGGCGCCTGGCTGATGGCGGGCCTGGTGGCGCCGTTCTTCGAGGAGTTCCTCCATCGGCTGCTGCTTCAGGGCTGGCTGGAGAAGCTCGAAGACCACGCCCTGGGCTGGCGGATCACCCGACGACCGCGGTGCGTTGGGGTCGAGAATGCCGACGCGGACGAAGACGAGGAGTCCAACGAACCCTCTGACGACGATGCCCCAATGCCGACCCGCGGCGAGCTGGTCTCCTTCGGCGGCCTCGGGCACGGATGGGCGCCGATCTTTATCAGCTCCCTGGTCTTCGCCTTCGCCCACACCAACCAGGGGCCGGTGCAACTACCTCTGTTTCTGCTGGCCATCATGCTTGGCTGGGTCTATCACCGAACCCATCGCATCGTGCCGTGTGTCGTAGCGCACATGGCGTTTAACACGGCGAGCCTGCTGCTGTTTGTGCTTTCGGAGTGGGTGGGGCGATAGGCGGTTCTTCGCCCGCAAGCTGCATCCACGGCCGATCTTGCCGCGAAAACCCTAGCCGTCTAACTTTATTGTTAGCGTGCTAACGACAGCGAATCAGCCGCCGCCTTCCCGGGCAGAGTTTTTTGACACAGCGTCGTCCTACGCAAGCGGTCCCCACCCCGGCCTCGGAGCCTAACGTGAAACAAATCGCCCAGCAGGTCCTGCGGTACGCCGGCCTGACGGCCCTCACCGTGGTGGCGTGCGGCGTCATGTACTGGGTCAGCAGCCGGGACGTTTCGGTCGCCACGCGTGGAAAAGCCGGCACGGCGCCACCGCCCGCGGCGGCTGCCCCCAAGGCCCGCGTGGCGGCAATGGACGTCCGCCCCGAGCTGGCGGAGCTCACGGTCAAGTACACCGGCAAGGTGCAGCCGTGGGAGTCCTACTCGCTCGGCTTCGAGATCGGCGGCCGCGTGCAGCAGCTCGGCGTCGATTCGGCCGGCAAGCCGCTCGACATGGGGGCGAAGGTCACCACCGGCCAGGTGCTCGCCCGGTTGGATGACCGAATCTTGCGGGCTCGCAAGTCCGAGGCGGTCGCCCAGCTCGAACAAGCCGCGTCCGACCTGTCCCGCGCCCGCAACCTCCGCCAACGCGGCGGCAAGCAGGCGATCACCGACGCGGAGTACCAGGAGTTCCTCACGGCGTTCGCGCTCGCCAAGGCCCAGCAGGAGGTGGCCACCAAGAGCCTGGAAGACGCCACCATCGTTTCGCCGGTAGACGGGGCGATCGCCCACCGTTGGATCGAAGCGGGCGAGTCGGTTAATCCGCACGCGGTGGTCTTCGAGGTTGTCGAAAACCAGGACGTGCTGCTCGTGGTTGATGTGCCCGAGTCCCGCGTCCGCGAGCTTGAGCTCCGCATGCGAGCGGTCCGTGAAGCCCGCGCCCGGGGCGACAGCGACCCGGAGTCGACCGCGTTCCGCGCCCGCGTCCAGATGGAAGGCCGCGACGTGTTCGGCAAACGCTGGCCGCGGATCGATGCCGAGGTGTACCGCATCGCCCAACTGGCGGATGAGCGGACCGGGCTGTTCGAGGTTGAGGTGCGGATCCCCAACGGCGAGGGGCTGCTCAGGCCCGGCATGGTCGCCTCGGCCGAGATCGTGACCGACCGGTTGCTCGCCTACAAGATCCCCGAGAATGCCATCATCTTCCGCGGCCGCGACGCGTTCCTGTACCACCTCAAGCCGCAGCCGTCGACCGTCAAGGCGATGTTCTGGGAGGTAGGTCAGACCGAACTCCAGAAGGCGGAACGGATCGATCTGCAGCAATGGGTCGACCAAGGCGACGTGGTCCTGGCGCCGGCCGCTTCCATCGACTTGGGCCCGTTGGTCGTCCGCGGCCAGCAGCGGCTCACCGACGGCCAGCTCGTCCGCGTCACCAACCCAAGCCAAACCAGCGGCGAGATGACCGCCCAACGGACGTCCGGCGGCGGCGTGAACTAGTCGACGGTTTCGACTCGTCGCTCCGGGCGGCTCTGCGTTCCCGACTCCAGTCTCCTGACTCTGGGACTCCACCGTGCTCCGGCAGCTTACCGACTCGGCGATCGACCACCCACGCGTGGTCTTGGTGTTCTCGCTGCTGACCATCGGCCTGGCGCTCTTCGCCGGGCTGCTGACCCCGGTGCAGCGCTCGCCGGCCATCACCAAGGCGGTGGTGCTGGTCGCCATCCCCTACCCGGACGCGCAGCCGAGCGAGGCGGAGAACGAGATCGCTCGCAAGGTTGAGGACGCGTTGGTCAACCTGCAGAACGTTGACTTCTTGGTCTCGACCAGCCTCCGCGGCTCGTCGATCACTCAGGTCGTGTTCCTCGACGGCGTGGAGCCGAAGGACGCGCAGCGGGAAGTCAAAGACCTCGTCGACCGCATCCGCAACGAGCTGCCCGCCGGCCGCGAGGTGCAACCGCAAGTCGAGGATATCGACTTCGAGGGCATGCCGTTGATGCTGGTCAACATCGCGCCGCCCGCGGGGTTTGACGAGCGCGAGCTGAAAGACTTCGCTGACGACATCAAGGAACAGCTTGAAGAAGTCCCCGGCGTGTCCAACATCCAGCTCTTCGGCGGCAAGGAGCGGGAGATTCATGTCGACGTCAACCCGGACTTGATGGCCCAGTACGGCGTGTCGCTGCAGCAGGTGCGGCTGGCGATGGCGGACTTCCACGCGGAGGTCCCCGCCGGCGAGCTCTCCACGGGCGTGTTCGACCGCAGCCTGCGGAACGAGACCAAACTGCGTGGCGTGGACGACATCCGCGAGGCGATCGTCGCCAGCCAAGAGGGCCGGGTGATCCGCGTCTCGGACATCGCCGAGGTGATCGACACGCACCGCAAGGTGAGGACGATGGCCGAATTCGACGGCGAAGCCGGCACCGCGCTGCTGGTCGTCAACAAGGAAGCCGACATCAACACGCTCGGCGCGGCCCAGGCGGTGAAGGACAAGGTCGCAAACCTTCAAGAGCAGTACCCGGACTTCACCTTCTCGACCACGCGCGACGCGTCGGAAGAAATCTGGGTGATGTTCCGCGTGCTCGGCTCCAGCGCCATCTTCGGCGCCATGTTGGTGCTGGTGATCCTGGCTTGGACGATGGGCCTGCGGATTTCCATCCTGGTGCTGCTGGCGATCCCGTTCAGCTCGGCGGTGGGCTTGGTCTTCCTGTTTGCGACGGGCATCCCCGTCTCCAACATGGTGGTCTTTGCGTTCATCCTGGTGCTCGGGATGGTCGTGGACGGGGCGATCATTGTCGCCGAGAACATCCACCGACATATCGAGCGGGGCGAAGACCCGGTGACCGCCGCCAAGGAGGGCATCCACGAGGTCGGCCTGCCGGTGATCGCGGCCGACCTGACGACCGTGGCCGCGTTTCTGCCCATGATCTTCGTGCCCGGCATCATGGGCGACTTCATGGGCGTGATGCCCAAGGTGGTGAGCGTCTCGCTGCTGGGCTCGGTGATTGTCGATCACTTAATCATCCCCACGCTCGCCGCTCGGTGGTTCAGCCGGCGGGCGCCGAAGAAAGACGAGTCGCAGTCGTTCAACAAGCTCTCCTCGGGCCAGGCGAGCGACCTCGCGCTCAAGGCCCGCATCCGGCCCAACATCGGCCCCCTAACTAAGGCGTACGCGGGCATGCTCCGCTTTGCGCTCGCCAGTCGGGTGTTTGTGGTGATCTGGTGCCTGGTGGCGGTGTGGGGGGCGTTCCTGCTGGTGCAGCAGCTAGGCTTCAACTTCTTCCCGACGAGCGACCGCGGGCAGTTCATCGTCCGCTACGAGCTGCCGCTGGGGTACACCTGCGAGGAGACCTTGGCGGCCTCGAGCGTCATCACCGAGCCGCTTCAGCGATGGCAAGACACCGGCGTGCTAGTTCACTACGTCACCAGCGTGGGCTACGCGGGCGGACTCTCCATGCGCGTGGACGACGATCCAGCGACCGGCCCGGAGTTCGGTCAGGTGCAGGTTGAAATGGTCCCGCCGATGGACCGCAACATCCACATGCAAGAGGTCATCAAGTACCTGCGTGACAACATCAAACCGCTGCCGGGCATGAAGTTTAGCGTGGAAGAGGTGGAAGACGGACCGCCCGGCGGGGCGGACGTGTCGGTTCGCCTTACCGGGACCGACCTGGACCAGCTCGGCGAGATTGCCCAGACAATCACCCGCCGCCTGCGTGACGTGCCGGGCGCCACCGACCCACGGACCGATTTCCGGCCGGACAACCCGGAGCTGGTGATCGAGCCCAAGCCGGAGGTGGTTGGCCTGTTCGGGCTTAACGAGATGCAGATCGCCCAAGCAGTGCAGACGGCGATCGCGGGTGACAACCGCATTCAGATCACACTGGACGACGAAGACGTCACGCTCCGTATCCAACTGGCGCCTGAGTACCGCCGGCACCCAGAAGACCTGAAGCGGGTGATGATGCGCGGCGCCGACGGCCGGAAGACCACGCTCGGCGAGCTGGCCAACATCCGCCGCGACCTGGGCATCTACAGCGTGAACCGCTACGACCGCAAGCGAGCGGTGGTTGCGAAGTGCGACGTCGTTGAGCCCATCACGCCGGCCGAGGTCTTCGAGGTGCTCAACAACGAGATCTTGCCCGACCTGGGTTTTGTTCCGGCGCCGGGCGCCGAGAGAAGCCTGGAGGGTTACGCGAAGCAGTTCACCGGCGACACGACATCCTTAGTGGCGGGAGTCGAGGCCGAGTTCGCCGGTGAGAATGACGAGCGTGACGACAACTTCGGCTACCTGCTGCGCAGCATGATCATCGGCGTCATCTTGATCGCGGCGATCCTGGTTTGGCAGTTCAACAGCTTCCGCCAATCGGGGATCGTGATGATCACGGTGCCTCTGTCGTTCATCGGCGTGGTGATCGGCATGTGGGCGGCCGGGTTCCCGTTCAGCTTGGCTTCGTTCATCGGGCTGGTGAGCCTGACCGGCATTGTGGTGAACGACGCCATCGTGCTGGTCGACTTCGCCAACCAAGCCCGCCGCCGCGGCCTGCCGGTGCGCGAGGCCGTGCTTGAGGCGGGCGTCAACCGGCTGCGGCCGGTGCTGCTAACCACCATCACCACCTGCGGCGGCCTGCTGCCGCTCTTGATGAACATCTCCGGCGGCGCTGAGTTCTGGCAGCCGCTCACCGGAGCGGTGGTCTTCGGCCTGGCGTTCGCCACGATCCTGACGCTGGTGGTGATCCCATGTGCGTACCTGCTGGCGTACAACCTGCCGCAGTGGATGTGGGTGATGTTCGCGTCCGTCGTCGGCTCGCTCGTCATCGGCGGCGCGTCGGGCGCGACCATGGGCAGCACCACAGTGGCAGCCGCGGTGGCAGGCGTGTGTCTGGCGATCGGAACCGCCGCGGCGATCCATCAGCTTGTCCGCACCCGCTTGGCGGGCGAACCCGTGCTGTGGATCTCGCAGCCGTAGCAGCGACGCCGGTTTCTCAGCAGGCTGCCCGAGTCTCGCGAATCCCGGCCCAATAACGGGCCGGATTTGCACGACGCCGAGCTACCCTTACGGTCGTCAACCGAAGCATTCGTCACACCCCAACCCGGCCGGTCGAGTTTCCCGCTGCGAAGGCCGCGTTTTCTGGTCGCCGCCGCTCGGTCGTAGCCTGCCCCAAGATAGGCTTGCAGGTCCGCACTGGACTTGCGGACCCAACGCAGGGTCGGATTGTGGGGAGCGTAATGAGCGATGGCATTGGTGGGTTTGGAACGGCCGAAGCGTGGCTGCTGCTCTCGGCCGTGCTCGTCTTCGTTATGCAGATCGGCTTCTGTTCGTTCGAGTCGGGTGTGGTCCGCTCGAAGAACATGGTCCACGTGGCGGTGAAGAACCTGCTGGACTTCAGCGTCGCCACGACGATGTTCCTCACCATTGGCTACGCCCTGGCGATGGGGCCAACGTGGCGTGGGATTGTCGGCGTGCCGAGCGCCGAGCACCTGGGCGCCGCCACCCCGTACGACACCTGTCTGCTGATCTACCACATGATGTTCTGCGGCACGGCCGCGTCAGTGGTATCGGGGGCGGTCGCGGAACGGATACGGACCCGGGCATACCTGTTCATCGTGTTCATCGTTTCCGCGTTCGTTTACCCGCTGGCTCTCCACTGGGCGTGGGCAGACGGCGGGTGGCTCGCTCAGATCGGCTTCATCGACTACGCCGGCTCGACAGTCGTGCACGGCGTCGGAGCCTGGTGTGCGCTTGCCGCGGTGCAGCAGCTCGGCCCGCGGCGTGGCCGCTTCACCAACGAGTCGTCCAGCCACGAGACGGCAACCAGCAGCAACCTGGCGTTCGCCACGGTTGGCTTGTTGCTGCTTTGGCTTGGCTGGTTCGGCTTCAACGCCGGCGGCGCCTACTCGCAGCCCGAGCTCGCCCCGCGCATCCTGCTCAACACGCTCATCGCCCCCGCGGTGGGCGCCATGACCGTCATTGTTTGGCAGAGCTACACGTCCAAGGTCTACGAGCTACGCCCGGTGCTGTGCAGCATCCTCGGTGGGCTGGTCGCCATCACGGCCACGTGCCATGCGGTTGAGCCGTGGGCGGCGACACTTATCGGTTGCGGCGGGGCCGTGGTCGCGGTGCAATCAACTCGGCTGATGGAATGGCTCCGGCTCGACGACCCGGTAGACGCAATTGCCTGCCACGGCATCGCGGGCGTTTGGGGCACGCTCGCGGCGCCATTGTTCATGCCCGCGGAGATGCTCCAAGGCGGGCGGCTTGGGCAGCTGGCGGTGCAGGCGGTCGGCGTCGCCGCGTGCTTCGGCCTCTCCTGGACGGCCACGGCTGCCGCGGTGTGGCTCTACCGTCGCGTTGACGATCTTCGAGTCTCCGCAACGGCCGAAGCCCAAGGCCTGAGCGTCGCCGAGCACGGCGCCCGCAGCGAGTACTGGGACCTGCTCATGCAGACCTACGGCCACGCCTCGCCCGAGAAGAACTGCACCCTGCCCGAGCTCGCCGACGAAGACGAGTTCAGCGAGTTCGGTCAACTCAGCTCCGCAATCAATCAGCTGGTGAGGACCTCGGAGAAGCAGACCTCGGAACTCACCAGGACGATCGACCGAACCCACGAGGGCATCGTCAAGACGCTGGTCGATCTGTCCGAATGCCGCGACACCGAGACCGCCCAGCACATCCGCCGGATTCAGCTCTACAGCGACCGCCTCGCGCGTGAGCTCACCGAGAACGGCTCGCCCTACGAGCGGGAAATCGGCGACGACTTCCGTGGCAGGCTGGCCCGCGCGAGCCTGCTGCACGACATCGGCAAGGTGGGCATCCCGGACAAGATCCTGCTCAAGCCGGGCCGATTCAACGCCGAGGAGCGGCGCCAGATGCAGAAGCACGCGGAGATTGGAGCCGAGATGCTCTGCCGAGCCAAGCAGCACCTGGGCGACGATGCCGACTTTATGCCGATGGCCATCGACGTGGCCCGCAGCCACCACGAGTGGTTCGATGGCAACGGCTACCCCTCCGGGCTCGCCGGGGAGGAAATCCCTCTGGCCGCCCGCATTGTCGCCGTGGCCGACGTCTTCGACGCGTTGGTCAGCCGCCGCGTCTACAAGCAGCCGATGGAGCTCCTCGAGACCCGCGACACCATCCTCGTTGGCTCCGGCTCGCAGTTCGACCCCGAAGTGGTGGCCGCGTTCGTGACGTCGTTCGAAGACTTCGTCTCAATCCACAACGCCAATCGAGACGAGCTGACCGATCTCGCGGAGAAGAAGAAGCGCAAAGACCAGCACAACGCCGTTGCCGAAGATGACGCCTTAACCGGAACGGCAATCTGAAGACCGGGCTAGCCTGCGTTACTCTTCGAAGCGTATCTCGAGCACCTCGAACCGGTTCACACCGGCGGGCACCTCGATCTCCGCCTTCTCGCCAACCTTCTTGCCGATCAGCCCCTGGGCCAGCGGGCTGGTGACATTGATCTTGCCGGCGTCGAAGTCTTCTTCGCCGGCGCCGACCATGGTGAACTCTTCGGTGTCGCCGAAGTCCAGGTCCTTCACGGTCACCGTGCAGCCGAACACCACCTCGTCCTTGGGCAGCTTGCTCATGTCGACGATGGTCGCCTTGGCGAGCTTGCTCTTGAGCAGGTTGATCTTGGCCTGCAGCATGCCCTGCTCCTCGCGGGCGCCGTGGTACTCGGCGTTCTCCTTGAGATCGCCCTCAGCGCGAGCATCGGCCACTTTCTGGGTGATGGCCGGCATCTTCACGTCTTCCATCTCGACCAGCTCGGCCTTCAGCTTGTCGTAGCCGGCTCGGGTCATGGGGATGCTGTCGGTCATCGCACGCCTCGCAAAGCTTGGGTCTCAAAGGCGCCGGGCGAGCCGAAGACGCCGCCCGGCGTCGCGGCGGAAATCCCCCGCCGCCAACAAAAAGCAGCAGGGCCCCGGTCCACCGGAGCCCCGCTGCGTTGTTCGAATTATCACGTTCCCACCGCCCGTGGCAAGCCGTATCCGCTGGCCGCCGCGATCGAACGACTCCGCGACGCTCACTCCGGCAGGTACAGCATCGCCCCGCAGGAGCCGCAGAAGCACGGCTTGTCGAGGGCCAGGTTGCTCTGCATGTTGAGCGTGAGGCTCTGGCCGCAGCCGGTGCAGACGCCGTCTTCGGCGGCGGCCAGCCCCTCGGCGCCCTTCGCGGTGACCATCCGCTTGTACTCACCGCGGTAGTCGCCGGGCAGCTCCTTGACGGTCTCAACCAGCTCGCCCTCAAGCCGGTCGATATCCGCCTTGGCCGAGGCCGCTTGCTCCTCGACGCCCGCGGCGAACCTCTGCAGCTCCGCCTTTCCGGAATCCAGGTTGTCCCTCGCCCGACCGACCTCGTTCTCTTGCTCGTCCACACGCTCGAGCATCTCCAGGATCTCGTCCGCTAGCACGCTGTTAGCCATCTCGGCCGCGGCGATCTGCTCTTGGAGCGTTTGGTACTCCTTGTTGCTCTGCGCGGCGTTGAGCTGGTTGTTCCAGTCGCCGATCCGCGTCTCCGAAGCCTTCAAGTCAAGCTGCTTGCGGTCGGCGTTGAGCTTGGTCTGCTTGACCTGCTCACGGGCCGCTTCGAGGTCTGCCTCCAGCTTCGCCACACCGGCTTTCTTCGCCTTCACCTGCAACGGCAAGCGACCGAGCTTGGCCGTTAGGTCTTCTAGCTGCGTGTGGATCCGGTGCAGCGTGGCGAGCGTGGCAGAGGCTTTGGGCATGGCGAACGAGTCACAGACGCAGCGGCGTGGTCAGTCAGTCTTGTCAGGGAGGTTATCCCTTGGCGCCGCGTGAAAACCAAGCCCTGACGGCGGGCGTTGAGCTATCGTCGCCGCCGCAGCGCGGCAAGCGCGACGGGCAACGCCATCGCCAGGCCGCACGGCTCGGGGATGAACGAGAAGCTGGCGATCGAGGCCTCGGCCGAGCGGGGCATGACCGGCGATGTGGGCACGCCGCTGCCGTCCCGCCAGCTCCAGGTTCCGATGCCGGTCGTCTTGTCGAGCATCAGGTCGATCGATCGGTCGTCGAAATCGAGGAACGAATCGACGATCGACAGCGTCTGCGCATCGTTCTGAAGGACCTCAACCGGCAGGTCCACTTCCGCGACATCGAACACGTAAGACCGCGTAGGCGAAGTGAATGAACCCGAGAACCGCAGCGTGGCGGTCGACGAACCCGCGTCGCCGGTCGGCAGCTCAAGAGTTCCAGTGTAGCTCAGCGGGAGGTCGCCGGGCTCGGGGTTTGAGGCGAGCAGGTTGCCGTTGATCACGGCGAACGTGAGTGCTTCGGCGTCGGTGATCTGACCGCTTAGCGTGTAGACCTGGAACGCGTGGGAAGCGGCCGCCGAACCCAAGACCATGGCGGCAGCCAGGCAGGCTCGTGCGCACAAGATGGTCATTACTCGCTCCGTTCTCAAAAAGGCTCAGCCCCGCCCGCGGCCCGGATTGTACCGCACGCGTCGACGCGGGGCACGCGGCGCTGAGCGATTTCTCGCGGGCGGCCTGCACGTCTGCTTGCTCCCTTCCGCGCGCGGTCGCGGGCCGCCAAAATGCCCGTCTCGCAACCCCTCCATCCGTCCAACGCCCGCTTGCCGCCCGATGCCCGACACCCCTCCCCAAAGCGACGCCGCCGCCCCCCTCGACCCGACGGCAGCCCGCCGCGAGAAGCTCCACGCGCTGGTCGCCATGGGCGTCGACCCGTGGGGCGGCCGGCTCGATGGGCACACGCGGATCGGCGCCGTTCGCGCCCAGGCCGCCGAGGTTAAGTACCGCTTCCCGGACGGGACGGAGCTTGACCTGCCGGACTTTGAAGCCCAGGAGGAGGGCTGGCAATTCCGTCAGTGGAAGGCCGATCGCAACGCCGAGCACGACAACGCGCGGGGCGAGGTCGTCGGCCCCAGCTTCCGCGTCGCCGGGCGGCTCGTGTTTCGTCGAACGGCTGGCAAGCTGATCTTCTTTGGCCTGCGGGACATGACCGGCGATATCCAACTGCTCGTCGGCCAGAAGCAGGTGGGCGAGAGCTGGGAGCTGGTCGACAAGCTCGACCTCGGGGACATCATCGCCGTCGACGGCACGCTCACCCGCACCAACACGGGCGAGCTCTCCATCGCCGCCGAGAAGCTACACTTCCTCAGCAAGTGCCTCACGCCGCCGCCCGAGAAGCACGCCGGCCTGAAGGACGCGGAGATGCGGCAGCGGATGCGCTACGTCGACCTGGCGTTCAACGACGGCGTGATGCCGCGGTTCTTGAACCGGTCGCGCATCGTTCAGTCGGTCCGCCAGACGCTGGCCGACCGCGGGTTCGTGGAGGTGGAAGGCCCCACGCTGCACAGCATCGCCGGCGGCGCCGCGGCCCGGCCATTCACCACGCACCACAACGCGCTGGACATCGACCTGTTCATGCGGATCGCGCTGGAGCTGCACCTCAAGCGGCTGCTGGTCGGCGGCGTCGAACGCGTGTACGAGCTCGGCCGCGTCTACCGCAACGAGGGCATCAGCCCCAAGCACAACCCGGAGTTCACGATGCTGGAGGTCTATCAGGCCTACGGCAACTACGAGTCGATGATGGACCTAACCGAAGCGGTCATCACCGACGCGATCGCGGCTATCAGCGCAGCGACCGGCGCAGGTGCAAACTACGTTCTGCCGTGGGGTGAGAAGCAGATCGACTTCACGCCGCCCTTTGCCCGCAAGACCTACAACGAGCTCTTCCAGGAGCACGCCGGCGTTGATCCGAACGACTCGGCGGCGGTGGCGGAGCTGGCGAAGAAGATCGGCTTTGACCTCGTAGGCGAAGACGGCGCCGAGAAGCACCCCGATGTGATCAAGAACGAAGTCTTCGAAGAGAAGGTGGAAGACGCGCTCGCAGGGCCGGTCTTCGTCACCGACTACCCGGCCAGCATCTGCCCGCTCACCAAGCGGAAGCGGGACAACCCGGCCGTTGCCGAGCGGTTTGAGCTGTTCATCGACGGCATGGAGATCGCCAACGCCTACACGGAGCTGAACGACCCCGACCTGCAGGAGGAGTTGTTCAAGGCGCAGCTCGCCGGCCAGAGCGAGGAGGACAGCATGGCGAAGATGGACGACGACTTCATCCGCGCCCTCCGCCACGGCATGCCGCCGGCGGGCGGCCTGGGCATCGGCATCGACCGGCTGGTGATGCTGCTCACCAACAGCCAATCGATCCGCGACGTGATCCTCTTCCCGCTTCTGCGGCCGGAGAACTGACGATGCGAATCACCGCTCCGCGAAGCTAGCGATTTCGAGCCGCGCCAGTTCGTCGGCCACCTCTTCGGGCGTCGAGGGGCGCCTCAGCGGGTCTTTCGCCAGCAGTCGGTGCACAAGCGAGGCAACCGGCTTGGGCGTGCCGGGGCGGGCGTCGCGGAGGCACTTCGGCTTCGCCTGGCGGTGCATGCTGATCAGCTCGGCGGGGTCGTCGGCCTCGAACGGCCGCTCGCCGGTGAGCGTCTCGTAGAGCATCACACCCAGGCTGTAGAGGTCGGTCCGGCGGTCGACGGTGCAGGCGCTGGTGACCATCTCCGGCGCCATGTAGTGCGGCGTGCCCACCACCGGGCGCGTGGCCCACGAACGGGCTTCGTCAGACGTTTGGCAGAAGCCCAAGTCGAGCAGCGTGGCGTGGCCGTCCGGCGAAACGAAGACGTTGGCCGGCTTCACGTCCGCGTGGATCATGCCCGCTGCCTTGTGGATGGCGGCGAGCGCCTCGGCCACCTGCCGGGCGATCCAGAGGGCGGCGGGCAGCGCCGGTTGGCGGCCCTCGGCGAGCTTCGCGGCGAGGGTTTCGCCCGCCACGCGCGGCATCACGATGAAGAACGGCGGCCGCGTGAGCTGCGACGAGAGCACCGGCGCCACGTGCGGGTGCGAGACCTTGCCACCGACGAGCGCCTCGCGGCGGAGCGTCTCCACCGCGGCTGTGTCGTTCCACCACTCGCGGCGGAGCGCCTTCACCGCGTACATGGGCGGCGCGTCCGGCGTCTCCTGCGGGCGGGCCAAGTAGACGCGGTTGAGCGTGCTCTCGGCCAGCAGGCGGACCAACTGCCAGGGGCCCATGCGGCCCACCACTTTCCGCCGACTGGGGGCTTCGCCCCATACCACACGTGAGCCCGATTGACCGGTGGTGGTCGCCGTGGTTGTCGCCATCGTGTGCCTGCTCGCAGAAGTCCCGGCGCCACGAAAAGCCACAGGCGCCCGGTTTCTCATCGGCATGGCAACCGGCCACGCTGAAGCGGCAAGGCCGATGCGGCCCACCCAAGCGATAGCACCGCAAGCAAGGCGGCCGCGAGGCGCACTTAGGCTGCTGATGTCTGACCGCTGAGGGCCGAACGCTACGCGGCCTTGGCCGCCGCCTGCGAGCTGGCGATCGCCACGACCTTGATGCCCTTACTCTGAGCGAACCGGCAGAAGTCCTCGCTATCGAGCAGGATGGTGCGGCCCGCCTCGATAGCAAGCACCCGCCCGCCGGCGGCGGCCATCGTCTCGAGCGTCTGGATGCCAACCGTTGGCACGTCGAAGCGCATGTCTTGGTTCGGCTTGGCGACCTTGATCACCGTGAACCCGCCCTGCCGGCAGAGCTCGCCGGCGCGGCGGATGGCGGCGTCGGTTCCTTCGATCGCCTCGACGGCGATCACTGCGCGGTCCTTCACGCAGATGCTCTGGCCAATGTCCAGGCCGCCCATCTGCTTGGCGATCTCCCAGCCGAACTGGATATCGGTCGACTGCGCGGGCGACGGGGCGCCGCCGGCCACAGGGCCTGCGTTCACGAGAAGCTCCGGGGCAAAATCCGTGGCGGGCAGGAAGTTGATGCCGCGTCGGCCGAACGCCTCGCACAGCGTGCCGAGCAGCGTGTCGTCCTTGCGGTCGCCGCCGCTGCCGATGAAGTGGGGATAGAACGTCCGCAGGCAAGTCAGGTCGGGCACGTACCGCAGAAGCACCCAGGGGCGGTAAAGGTCCACCTTGTGGAACTTGCCCGCCATGGTGGCCCGGGTCACGCCGCGGCGTTGGAAGTACCGGATCGCCGTGCCGAGATGGGCCGCGTTGAGCCACTGGAAGTGATCAACGTGCGGGATGATGTCTTCTTCGCAGTGCCATTTGATGCCCAGGCACTGCACTTCGTGCCCGGAGGCGCGGAGGGTGTCAGCGATCGTAATCGGCAGACGTCCCCAACCGGCGATGAGCCCAACGCGGCGATTGGAACTGGTGGGGGGCATGGCTGCTCGGTCACTGAGCCGCGATCGTCAGGGAGCCGACCATCGATAGTCGACCCGGTTGGCCGACTCCCTTGTGGTCGCGGCTCGGCGTTTGGGTCCTCAGGCGGCTTCACGCGGCTGCGGTTGCGTCGCTTCGCTGGCGTCGAGTTGCTTCGCCAGCTCCGCCACCTGCTTCCGCAGTTGCTTGAACTCCTTCCGCATCTCAGGCAGCTTGGCGATGGCGGCGAAGCGGAGTTTTTGTGCCTTGACCGGCACGGCCGGGGCGCCGAGGACGCTCTCGCCGGCCGGGATGTCGTGGCTCACGCCGCACATGGCGCCGAGCTGGGCGCCCGTGCCGATGGTCACGTGGTCTCGCACGCCCGCCTGGCCCGCCATCACCACGTAGTCGCCCGTAGTGGTGCTGCCGGCGATGCCGACTTGGCTGCAGATGAGGTTGTGCTTTCCGATGCGGCAGTTGTGGGCGATCTGGGCGAGGTTGTCGATCTTCGTCCCCTCGCCGATCCGCGTCGGGCCGTAGACGCCACGGTCGATCGTCGTGCCGGCGCCGATCTCGACGTCGTCTTCGACCTCAACGTTGCCGAGCTGAGCCGCGAGCACGTGGCGGCCTTCGCTCTGCGAGTAGCCAAAGCCGTACGCGCCAATCACAGCGCCGGCGTGCACGATGCAGCGGTCGCCAACGTTGGTGTCTTCGTACAGCGTTGCGCTCGGAAAGATGGTGACGTCCGCCCCCACGCGGCAACCGGGCAGGATGACGGTGTTCGGGTAGACCGTGGTGCGAGGCCCGATGGTCACGTCCTCGCCAATCACCGCGCCGCAGTGGATCTGCGCGGTGGGGTCGATCTGGGCCGAGGGGTCGATGGTGGCGCCAGCGTGGCGGCCGACGAGCGTTCGTCGGCGGGTCGGGCGAAACCGCAACACGATGGCGGAGAACGCCGCGTGCAGATCATCGACGGCGATCGACGGCCGGTCGTCCACGGCGACGCCCTTCGGCACAACAACCGCCGCAGCGGCGCACTCGGCCAACGCCGGCAGGCGATCCGCGTGATCAACCAGCGTGATGTCCCCGGGGCCGGCTTCGCCGAGCGGCGCCGCGCCCGTGAGTTCAAGCGTGGCGTCGCCAACGAGATGGCCGCCAACCAAAGCGGCGAGTTCCGACAATGCTGCGGGGTCCGACAGCGGTGCAGGGGCTGCCATGCAGGTTCCTTCCCAATTGCCCAACGTGGCTCGGTAGCAGACTTTGCCCAGGATTAAAGCCTGGTAGCCGCGGCGGCGATCCTTCGCCGCGCGGTGGGCGACTTTACCGCCGCCGTGCCGACCGCCACAAGATCAGCCTGCCGCCGATCAGCGGTCGGGCGCGGCAAGGCTCATCGCCTCTTCGAAGTTCCGCTGCAGTTTGGCGAAGTCCTCGCGGTTGCCGCCGGCGTCGGGGTGCACGTACTTCACACGCTCCCGGTAGGCCGCTAGCACCTCGGACTTCGTGCACGGCAGCTTCAGCCCGAGGGCCCGGACGGAGGGCGGGGCGTCCCGCTTGACCCACTCGGGCAGCGTGGTCACGTAGCCGCGAACCACGATCAGCGCACGCCGCAGCGAGCGGTAGTAGGCCCGGACGTCGGCCACCAAGAAGAAGTAGCCCACGATCGGGGCGACGACCAGCAGCAGGAACAGCAGCCCCAAACCGGTCAGGTCCGCGGCGTCCGGCCACGCTTCGTCAACGGTTGGGTAGTTGCCGCGCGGGTAGCCCGATTCCATGACCGCCAAGATATACCGCAACGCCCGCGGCGGGCGAATCTTCTGACAGCAAGGCTCGAACTTATTGGTTCTCAGGCCGCGCCGAGTTCCATGCCCTCGCCAAAGTAGTACCGGCGGGCGTCGGGGTTGCTCAGCACCTCATCGGGCCGGCCGTGGCACAGCACTCGGCCGGCGCGGATCACGTAGCTGCGGTCGGTGATTTCGAGCGTTTCACGGACCTGGTGGTCGGTGATCAGGATCGATATGCCGCGGCTGCGGAGGTCGCGGATGATGCCCTGGATGCTGTCGATGGTGACCGGGTCGATGCCGGTGAAGGGCTCGTCGAGCAGGATGATCTTGGGGTCGGAGACCAGGCAGCGGGCGATCTCGAGCCGCCGGCGTTCGCCGCCCGAGAGGTTGTTCGCTCGGCTTCTGCGGAGCTTGGTGATGCCGAACTGCTCCATCAGCTCGTCGCACCGCTGCCGCCGGGTGCGGCGGTCCATGCCAAGCATCTCCATCACGCCGAGCAGGTTGTTTTGCACCGAGAGCTTGCGGAAGACGCTGGATTCTTGGGCCAGATAGCCCATTCCGCCATCCCGTGCGCGGCGGTACATCGGCCAGTTGGTCACGTCCTTGCCGCCGAGGCAAACGCGGCCGGCGTCGGGCTCGACCATGCCGCAGGTCATGCGGAACGAGGTGGTCTTGCCCGCCCCGTTGGGGCCAAGCAGGCCGACGATCTCGCCGGGCTCCACCTCAAATTCCACCCCGTCCACCACCCGCCGGCGGCCATAGGTCTTTACCAATCCGTGGACATCGAGCAGGGCCATGGCGAGCGGTCAGCGGTCAGCGGTCAGCGGTCAGCTTTGTGCGACTCGCTGGCAGCTCGCAGCTTCGCATGAAAGCTGACCGCTGACCGCTGATCGCTGAAAGCCGGGCCGCAAGGCCCCTACCTCACCAATCGCATGTCGGTGACGTTGGGGATGGGGAACAGCCAGCTATGGGGCCAATACACGCAAACGGCTTTGCCGATCAAGAGCTTTCGCTCCAGGTAGGGCCCGCCCGGGTCGCCGGCGCCCTGCCCGCCGCTCTTCCAGAGCCGGCAGTCGAGGCTCGCCCCGCTGTTGTCACCGAGGACGAAGTACTGGTCTTCTTCGGTGACAAAGTCCACCGCCTCGCGCTGCGAGAAGACCGCCCATCTGCTTGGGTCAAAGGCGATATCTGTCAGCCACGTTGGCCCGTCCTCGGTGCTGATCGGAAATCGGCCGGCGATAGCGTTGCCGTCAACACGCCAATCGGTTACCGGGAGGCCGTTCACCCGGCCCCGCAGCGGGTTCTCCCACGTGTCGGCGATGTAGTAGATGTCCCGCGAAACCTCAGCCCGGTCCACGGTCAAGCGGGCGCCGCGGGCTCCGATGCCCACCGGGGCGAGGTCGCCGGCGTCCGCCTCGCTCGTGCGGGGGACGATCTGCTCCCGGCTGCCAAACACTTTGTCAACGTCGTAAGCGGTCGGCTTGTCGAACTCGACCGCTTTACCGTCGACCCAGAGCATCAGTTTGTCGTCCACGTTGGCGAAGCGGAGCCGGTGCTTGCCGGCGCCGCTTAGCACGCCCGACGCTTTTGGCGCGAAGCCTTCAATCGCGTCGCCCGTCTCGAATTCATGGGCCGAGAGGGAAGCCGTTTCGGCCGCTAGATCAAGCGTGCAGCGAAAGTGGACACCGCCCTCGACCAACTCGAGCACGAGATCGCCTTCGGCCGCTTCGAGGTTCACCTCGGCGTCGAGCCACAGGTCGCCGACCCAGTGCAACCCCATCGACTGCGGCTTGACCGCGGCGACGCCGTACCTCCGGGCGTGGTACCGCGTGACTTCCGTGTTGTAGGCGTTGAAGTCAGTAATCAGCGACGGCTGGCCCCGGTCCGCGGCGATCTCTTCGAGCGTGACCCGCGACTTCCGTGGCGGCAACCACGCCTCGGGCGGGGGCGGCGTGTGGCGGTATCGCAGCCATTGCACGCCATCACTACCGGACTTCACAGCGAACGACTGGCGTGCCCGCAAACCCGACTCCGCAACTCGGGACTCCCACGCCGAGCCGGCATCGTCGGCCTGCCAACGCGCAGGCCATCCGGCGTTGAGAAGCGTTGCCGACTCGTGGTCCGTATCGTGAACAATCTGCCGCATCGCCAGCATCTTGCTCGGGGAACGATCGGCGACTCGGTAGCTCTCATTCGACCCAAGCGGCCGCACAAAGAGGTCACCCTGGTACAGGCGGAGTTCTTCATTGGGCAGGCCCACTAACCGCTTGATGTAGTTGGTGCCGGTGTCTCCGGGATACTTGAACACCACCACGTCCCATCGCCGCGGGTCGCTGAACTCATAGATGTACTTGTTGACCAGGATTCGGTCGCCGCTGTAGCTGCTGGCGGTGCTGTCAACGCCCTCTGGCTCAGCCCGCGTTGGCAAACCCGGCGCCAGCGGCATCGCATAACGGCACGACGGGCTGACGCCACCGACGGTTTGCGCCATCCGCCGCAGCTGATCATCCGGAAGGCTGTCGGGAAACTGATCACGGAGCTGGTTGAAGTCCGACTGCTCAGTGCTGGCGTTCACCTTGAACCGCTCCCCGGACACGGGGCAAACAACGTCCTTGTGCCGGCCCATCAGCGTTGGCGCCATCGACCCGGTTGGGATCACAAAGGCCTCGGCCTGGAACGTCCGGAAGAGGAACGCCAGGATGAACGCCACGACCAGCGACTCAACCGTCTCGCGGATCGGCTGCCCCTGCGGCTGCTTCTTGGCTTTGGCCTTGCGGGTTGTGTCGACCGTGGGCACCGCCCCGGCGGCGGCGGGGAAGCTCTTGCGTTTTTTTTTCTTACGGGCCATGCATCGGCTCGGTGGAAGTGGTTTGCGAAGACCTGAATGCTACCGCAACCGGGCGTCCGCGGGAACTTCGCTGTTCACCACGCGGTTGCGACCCGGCCGACAAGCTGACGACGCGGGACGCCCACCGCCGGGCCCCAGGTGCGGCTGTCGGTGGAGACCGCCTGATTGTCGCCCACCAAAAAGTACGCCTCGGTGCCGAGCGACCACTCGTCGGTTGAGTCCCGCAGCCCCCGCCGAGGGTCGGCCTCGTAGTAGAGGTCTCGCCATACCTGCAGGTCGCTCAGGGTGACGGGTCCGCCGGGCGCCGTGGCGATTGAAATACCCGTCACCGCCGCCGGTGGCAGGCTTGGCAAGGTCAAGACCGGTCCGCCACCGATCGCCAGCAGCGGAACGCCATCGAAGGTCGAGAGCGTGGCCTCGATCAGGCGAGCGCCACCGAGCGAGGCGTCAGCGAGTTGCTCTTGGTCACCGCCGCTCGCGACGGCGAGCCTGGCCCGATTCCGATCGATCGTGGCGACCAACCGATTCGCCGCCTGGTCGATGGTGATCGCGACACTCGCGTCGCCGCCGAGGGAAACGGACGCCGTCACCTGAGCGTCCGCCACGGCGTTGAGCTGGCGCGACACTTGGTCGTTGAGCGGCAAATCGTCGCGGATCGGCCAACCGCCGCTGGGGGCAAACCCGAGCACTGCGGCCTGCTCTTCGTCGAGCGGAGACCAGCCACCGTCCGCCATCCCCCAGGTGTTGCGGGTCGGCCGCCACTCCGAGGGGCCTGAGGAGATCGGCACGCGCAGCTTCCGTTGAACGGCGATCGGCTTGGCGACCCGCTGCCCGTCGATCCAGAGGTCGCCGTCGCGGAACGCGACCCGCTCGCCCGGGAGGCCGAGGACGCGTTTGACGCAGAGCCGCGAGGCGTCGTCGGGGCGTCGGGCAACCACCACATCCCACCGCCGCGGGGACGTGGGCGTTCGGTCCACTAGCAACCGCTCGCCATCGAGTGTCGGCGCCATCGAGACGCCCTCCACCACCACCGGCCGCAAAAGGCCCAGCGCGACGAACGTCTGCATCATCAAAACCACCACAACGGCGGTGATGGCGGCAGACAAGAGACGCTTCATGGCGGCACGTCGCGAGCGGGGGCAAGGCGGCTGCCAACAGTTTACGCCGCCCGCTTCGCCTCGGCAGCCGTGTAGCCCCAAGCCGCCAGGTACGGCGCCATGACTTGGTCGATCTTCGCTCGGTCTGCCGGGTCGAGCACCGCGTGGCGGTTCTTCCGATAGTTGCGAACGCCTTCCATATAGTCGCTAAGCCGCGCGAGGTACGCGGCCGACGGCGTCAGCCCCAACTGTCGGTAGACATCCAGCACCGCCGCCTGCGGGTCGGCCTCCACGTCTTCAAAGCGAACCTCCGCCACCTGGTCGTCCGGCAAGGCGGCCGAGTCGCGGTAGAAGGCGTCCATCAGCCCGCGGTACGTGTCGAGGGCACGCGAGCCGAAGTTCTCCTGGGCGTACGGCGTCTGCAGCTGGAACACCGCGAGCCCGTGCTCGGTGAGCCGCTGGTTCGACCGCCAGACGTCGTGCGGGTGGCGGACGATGTGCACGAACTTCGCCCCCGGGAACAGCTCCGCCAGCATCGCCACGCGGCCGGTGTTGGCCGGGTTCTTTAGCAGCGGCGTCTGCCGCCGCCACGCGGTGAGCTTCCGCATCAACAGCCGGTAGCTGCTCTGCCAACGGCGCCGCTCGCTTTCGGAGAACCCGTCGGCGTGCCAGTAGCGATCGTGATGCGCGATCTCGCGGGGCAAACAGAACGACCAGTACGGCGACGGCGCCCCCATGCAAGCGAGCGCGAACTCTTCCTCCTGCGCCGTGAAGACCGTCATCTGCACCGAGTCCATCGGCCGCCGCCACGTCATCAGCGGCGTGAGCAGCGCCGTGGTGAGCCACCCGGTCAGGAAGCCGTGGGGGTTGAAGGCCTCGTGGTTCCGCGGGGAGCGGAACTGCGGGTCGAGCGCCAGCAGGTTGTGCAGGTGGGTGGTGCCGCTGCGGTTCATGCCGACGATGAAGACCGGCGGCGGCGGCGTGTGGCGGAGCATCAGCGGGGCGAGCAGCCGCTCCGGCAGGCTGAGCAGCGTCATCAGCGTTGAGCCGATCAGCGAAGCAATCGCCCGCGGCACGTACGGCAGCCCGATCCGCCAGCGAGCCTGCCACAGCACCGGCAGCCAACAGTCGAGCGGGGCGAGGCCGAGCAGGTTCGATAGCGGCATGTAGCGTTTGAAGCTGGCGTCGACGCCGGCGTCGGGCTCGATGCGGCGTTCGCCCCATCGCGCCAGGGCGATCGCGACGCCAACCAGCGATGCCGCCAGCACGCCCCACAACATCGGCGCCTGCCGGGGGTCGCCGTCGGGGGCCAGCAGGGGCACGGCGGGGTGACTCCATTCGGTGCCCAGCAGGTGGGACTTCGCCACGAACTTCCGCACCGCGATGCAGCCGGCCAACAAACCCGCAGGGAAGACGATGCTGCCAGTCCGCAGCCGCAACGACCCAAGCACCGCCTGGAAGATGAGCATGCCGACAAACAGCCGCTGGCCGACGGGCCCGGTCAAGCCGTCGCGGGCCGTGGCGGCGGTGGCGAGGCCGAACAGCACCGCGGGCAGCGCGACCGCGACGGCGCGCGAATGCCGGTCGCGGAGGGTCGATTGGAGGTAGCCGCTGAAGATGATCTGCTGCGTCACCGCAACCGGACCGGCGGCGAGCATGGTAAGGCTGGCCGCGACCAGTCGACCGGCGGTGGCCTCTTCCGGGTGCGGCACGAACACCCCCGCCAGGCCGACGGCCAAGCAGTAAACCGCGTAGCAACCGGCGCCGATGGCCAGCCCCAAGCCGGCGCGGCGATGCCACGCCGCATCGGCAATCAGGCCGTAGTCGGCCATCGGTCGGCTCTCAACGGCCATCATCGCTAGCAGGCTGCCGAAGGCGATGAGGATGACGCTGGTCGAGCCGCCGTTCTTCTCGAGCACCGAGAAATCGGCCCCGATCAGCCACGCCCCCGCCTCCAGGCAGGCGGCCATCGCCACGACCGAGGCTGCCCAAACCGCCAGCTTGGCCAGCGGCGAGAAACGTGCGATCCGCGTCGAGAGGTTCATCCACGCGGATTAGCGATAATCCGACGGCGCCGCAATGCCAGCAGAGCGGCGCCCCCGTGCTACTCGCCGAACCCGTTCGGGTGTTCGCGATGCCACGCCCAGGCGGACTCGACGACGGGGCGGATGCCGACGTGCTCGGCACGCCAGTCGATCTCGGCGGCGGCCGTCTCGGGGTTGGCCACCAACTCGGGCGGGTCGCCTGGCCGGCGTTCGCCCTCGACCGTCTTGATCGGCTTGCCGGTGATGTCGGCGCACGCGTCGATCACTTCCCGCACGCTGGCGCCGGCGCCGGTACCCAGGTTGAGCTTGATTGCCTTGCCGGGCTCGAGGCGCTCGAGCGACTTCAGGTGGGCGGTCGCCAGGTCGTCCACGTGGATGTAGTCGCGGATGCAGGTGCCGTCAGGCGTCGGGTAGTCGGTGCCGAAGATCGTGATGTGCTCCCGCTGACCCAGCGCCACCTGCAGCACCAGCGGGATGAGGTGCGTCTCCGGCGTGTGGTCCTCGCCAATCGTCCCGTCGGCCGCGGCGCCCGACGCGTTGAAGTACCGCAGCGCCGCGTAGCTCATGTCGTACGCGTGGCGGTAGTCGTCCAGGGCGTGCTCGATGACCAGCTTGGTGAAGCCGTACGGGCTGATGGGGTGCTGCGGGTGCGTCTCCGGGATGGGCACTTCCTGGGGCGTGCCGTAGGTCGCGCACGTGCTGGAGAAGACGATCTTGCCAACGCCGCAGTCACGCATGGCGTCGAGCAGCGAGAGCGTGCCGACCACGTTGTTGTTGTAGTACTTCGCCGGGTTGCTCACCGACTCGCCCACGGCGGCGTACGCCGCGAAGTGCATCACCGCGTCGATCTTGTGCTCCTTCATCACGCGGCGGAGCAGCTCGCCGTCCAGCAAATCGCCAATGATCAGCCGGTCGTCGGGCACGGCGGCCTTGTGACCGTAGACCATGTTGTCCAGCACCTGGACTTCGTGCCCGTTGGCGAGCAGGTGCTTGACGGCGTGCGAACCAACGTAGCCGGCGCCGCCGGTAACCAAGATGTTCATGGGGGGAGTGGCGGGTGCGAGTGACGGGTGAACTGACGGGCGTGGCCCCCAAAGCCACGAGACCAAGAGTCAGACAGCACCAAGAGACTAAACGGCCAGCCATAAGTCGGCAATGCGGGCCGCGGCCTAAGCCGACGCCGCAGCCCCACGATGTCGCGGTGCGAAAAACCTGACGTGTCCGCACCGCCTCGGCGACTATGCTCGTAGGCGGGCGGGCCGATTCCCGCCTCCTTCGATCTCAAACCGGAGTTCTGGAATGCGCAGCGTGGCGAATCGTCTTGCCGGCCCGTTGAGTGTCGCCGCGGCGGCTCTCATGGGTTCGACCGTCGGCTTCGCGGAGCCCGTCACTCTGGGCGTCGACGTGCTGGGGCAAACCGGGTTTGCACCAATCGCCGGCAAGCGGGTGGGGCTCATCACCAACCACACCGGTCTTACCGCCGACGGGCGGACGACCATCGACCTGCTAAACGACGCGGAAGAAGTGGCGCTCGTCCGGCTCTTCGGCCCCGAGCACGGCATCCGCGGCGAGCTCGACCAGTCGCAGATCGATGACGCGGTCGACGGCCCGACCGGGCTGCCGATCGTCAGCCTCTACGGCCCCCGGCGGACACCGGACCCGCAGCACCTGGCCGGGCTCGACGCGCTGGTGTTCGACATCCAAGACATCGGCTGCCGCTTCTACACGTACATCTCGACCATGAAGCTCGCCATGCGTGCGGCGGCCGACGCGGGCGTGGCGTTTGTGGTGCTCGACCGGCCGAACCCCATCGGCGGCGTCGCGGTGGAGGGGCCCATGCTCGACCCGGGCGAGGAGACCTTCGTCGCCTGCCACCCGCTGCCGGTGAGGCATGGCATGACCGTGGGCGAGCTCGCCGAGCTGTTCCGCCGGGAGGGCGACGACCGCGGCCCGATCAACGTCAACCTGACCGTTGTCCCGTGCAAGGGCTGGCGCCGCGCGATGACGTGGGATCAGACCGGCCTGGTGTGGACCAACCCTTCCCCCAACATGCGGCGGCTGACCCAAGCCCTGCTGTACCCCGGCGTCGGGCTGCTGGAGACGACCAACTTGTCGGTCGGCCGCGGAACGGACACACCGTTTGAGCTGTTCGGCGCGCCGTGGATCAACCCAACGGAACTAGCCGCCGCCCTCAACGCGGCGCCAACGCCGGGCGTGCAATTCGTCCCGCGTTACTTCACGCCCTCGTCCAGCAACCACGAAGGCAAGCGCTGCGGCGGTGTTGACATCATTCTGGAGGACGCCGACCAGTTGCACGCCACGAACGTGGGTCTAATGATCGCCGCGACGCTGCGTCGCCTCTACCCCGACGGGTGGGAGACGAAGCGATTCAATCGACTGCTGGTTAGTGAAGCATGTTTCGCCGCGGTGAATGGCGGCGAACCCGCCAACTCGCTGCCCAGCCTCAGCGCTCAAGGCTTGAGCGAATTCAAGCAGCGCAGGGCGCAGGTGCTACGCTACTAGCGCGAACGCGTGCAACGAGCCGGTTGCTTGCCGCCGTACGGGCGGTGACAATCACGCTCCATTCGTTGGCGATTGAGGGGCAGTGGACGTCGCCCTTCACCGCCATGCCGCCCACGCCTCAAGAACCGGTCAGCCCTTGCATCGCCCTCTGCTGCTCACCGGCGCCGCGATCGCCTCGCTTGGAACGGCGGCCATCCTCGCTCCGCTCTACTGGGCGGGTTCTCTGCTCTGGCTCGCCGGGCTGTTTGTCCTCGGCAGCGCGTCGCTGACCATCCTCCAGTTCCTTTGGGGATGGGCCCGCGGGCGACGTGTCCGCATCAGCCTGATGTTCGCCCTCGGCGTGCTGCTTGAGCTTACGGTTGGCGCCTTGCTCATGTCGGAAACGAGGGTCGCGATTCGGCTTCTCGCGTTGACGGTCGGCCTTGCGCTCGTGCTGGAGGCGGCCGCCCAAGCGTTCTTTTCGCGGCATCTCGATCACCGCCTGAGCCAAATCGGCCTATTGCTCCAAGCCGCCCTGACCGGCGGCCTGGGAATCGCCGCGTTCTGGTACCTCGGGTCCGAGAAGGTCGAAGCGATCGTGATCGTGGCGTTGGGCGTCAAGCTGCTGCTCTTCGGGGTCGCGCTAGTGCAGATCTCCTTCCACAAAGCGACCGACATCGAGAAGCGGTTCGTCTTCGGCGCCCAGCAGCCCAACGTCGTTAAGGAGACCCCGGGCGAGGTCTACGCCGTGTTCCTCGGCGGCGGCTACCACGTGGGCGTTTACGTGGGCAACGGCGAAGTGGTGGACCTGCTGCGGGAGCTCGACAGCTCCCGGCTTACCACCTGGGAAGACTTCCTGCTCGGCCGCGACCCCGAGCACTGGACCTACCCCGACTTGCCGCAGGTGAGCACGGAAGAGGTGGTGCGCGTCGCCCGCGAATCAATCGGCAAGAACATGCCGTACAACTTCCTGGAGTTCAACTGCGAGCACTTCTCGATCTACTGCAAGTCGGGCGGCACAACCACCTACTCCAAGTACGCGCAGCTATCCTTGTGCCACGAAGCCATCTCGAAGCGTCCGCTGCTCGGCTCCGCCATTGAGTTGCAAGCCCGCGTCGTCGGCGCAATCACGCACGCCTTCGGCGGGGAGTTTGGCAAACACGCGTCGCTGCGCATCCGTCGAGCGAGCGCGTTCGTCACCAATCGCTTGCTGGCGGCTTATCTCGGCCAGGACCTAGAATCCGCGGCGGCGGAGTCTGACAAGGCATTCGAGAGCTCACAAGACTCGGCGGCGGGTGCGTAGCAAACCCAGAAGCGATACCGCTAGTCACTGACCCCGAAAGGTGCTGCTGGGCAACCCATCCCACGCCGTGCGTCAAGGCAATCGCGTGGCTGTTCACTCTCCTGGAGGCTTCGACCGCCCGCCGCGATGCCCGTGGACGAAGCCGGCAGCCGTCGCCGCAAGACGAACTCGTGTCGCTGAGCCTCCTGGCGATCCACCGGCGCCTTACTGCAAGGCGAGCCGCATGGCGCCCGGCTATCGGATCTCAACCCACCGGATGATCCTCAAGCCGGATACCTCCTGGCCGAAATAGAGCGATTCTATCTCCTCGGCCGACGCCGCGCGGTTGTAGACACGGACGTCGTGCACGTCTCCCTCAAACAAGGCGTCGGTTGGCCATTCGCTGTCGCCGATCCAGTTGGTCGTGCGCTTGGACGTCGGCACGGGGCTCTGCTGCGTTTCTGAGACGATGGACCCGTCGCGAAACAGTCGCATCAGTCCGGTAGCGTCGACCGTCATGGCGTAGTGATGCCAGGCGCCGGTGTGGAGGGCGCCCGTCGCGGTAATCGCGCCACCGCCGTCGCCGACATTCCCCTGGAGAGTTGTCGTCGTGCCCGTGCGACCAAGATCGATGCGGTAGGTCTGCAGCTCCGCGATCTGGATGAGCTTCTGTTCAGACCCGACGGCGATCGGCTTGACCCAGCAGGCGAGGGTCACGCCATCTGCAAAGGCGTCCGAGTCGAAGGCCGGCAGCATGACCGCGTCGTCGACGCCGTCAAACCGCATGGCGAGGTCGCCGTTGCGGGGGCCCTCGACCAGCATCGTTGGCGAGCCGAGAATGACTCCGTCGCCCCCCATGAGCGTCGAATCAGCCGCCGCCGTGCCGCTGGTTTCGTCAAGCTTCCAGTGGCCGATCAGCCCGTGGTGCTCCGCGATCTCCTCCTCGGTCATCACGCGGTTGTAGAGCTGCACATCGTCCATGCCGCCCGCCATACTCTGGCCGATGCTTAAGCTGCCCGTCGGCGGCGCCAGTCCGTCCGTGTCGGCTGATGTCAGGTAGAGCTGACCGTCAAAGTAGAGTCGCACCTCGGACCCGTCGTAGACGCCGACCGCTTGATGCCAGCCCCCCGGCAAGAGGAAGAGCTCGTCGCCGTGTTTAGTCGAGTTGCTGCCGTCGGCCGCGTAGGCCCGGAAGCGTAGGTCGTGGCCGTTCTTGGAGATCCACATATCGGCGCCGTCGGTTCCCACGAAGTTCGCGAGCCACGCATGGCTCGTGAGGTCAGCAACCTCGTCGTCAAGGCGGAACCAACAAGCGAAGCTGATTGCTTCGGTGATTGTCGACTCGTAGGCGCCAGCGTCGCAGCTGAAGTAGTCGCTTGAACCAAAGGTCGCAGCGCCGCTGCGCACGCCGTCGGTCGCCCAGGTTGGCGTGCCGGTCGCGGCCAGATCGATTCCGTACCCGCTGCTGTCCGCGGCCGTGGTCCCGCTTGTCTCATCCAGCTTCCAGTGGCCGACGAGCCCGTAGTGCTCCGCGATCTCGTGATCCGTCATAGCGCGACTGTAGGCCACAACGTCATCGATAAGACCTTCGAACGGACCAGAGCCACTCGTGTCGTTGCCAATGATGAAGGCGTGATCGTTCTCCACGAGAGGACTGCTGCTCACCGAGGCTTCGCGGTCGAGTTCGCCATTGATATAGATCCGCAGCTTGTTGCCATCGAACACGCCCGTCAACTGCGTCCATCGCCCCGCTTGTAGCTCCGTGTTCGCCGTCAAAGACTCTTTACCGCTGGTCAAGTGAACGTGAAATCGGGGCTTGTTGGCGCTCGTGACGTCGAGGCGAAAGCCCTCGCTCCGGCCGTTGCCTGCGATCCGGGTTGAGCTGGAAATCGTGCCATCGGGCCGAACCCACGCAGCGATCGAGACGGCGTCTGCCCCGTCGAGAGCGTCAGCCGCTTCTTCGGTGGTGATCTCGCCATCGACCCCGTCGAACGCCGCGGCAAAAGACCTCACGCCGCTCTCTCCGAGGGTGGTGCCGCCGCTGTGGTCGCCGTCGTGACCTAGCCCGGAGCTGTCTGCGGCAACGGTCCCGCTGGTCTCGTTGAGCCTCCAGCGGCCGATCAGGCCGTAGTGCTTGGCAATCTCCTCGTCGGTGATTGCTCGGTTGTAGAGCACGACGTCGTCGATGGCTCCGTCAAACCGTCGGCTGGTGGCGTAGTCATCACCCCCGATCAGGAGCTCACCGGCGTCGGCGCTGACGACCGCGCTTGTGCTGACCGTGGCGTTTCCGACTAGCTCGCCGTCGGCGTACAGCTCAAGCGTGCCGGCGTGCTGGTTGTAGACCCCCACGTACTGCCGCCATCGGTCGACTGGACCAACGTCCGCGTTAACGCTCGTCCAAGCGCCATCGAGGTAGACATAGAAAGACAGCAGCGTTCCGCCCGCCCACGGGTGGAGAATCATTTGGTTTCGCTTGCTGACTAGGCAACCGGTTTGGTTCCAGGTCGCGGTGTCGGACCTCGCCCAGCAGCCAACCGAGATCGACTCCCTAAGGTCCAACGAGGCGCCGCCGGAGACGGTGACAACGTTGTCCGTGGCGTCGAACCCTGCCGCGAGGCCACGCACGCCCGTCTCTCCCAGCGTCACCCCGGCGCCGTAGGTTCCATCGATGCCGAAACCCGAGCTGTCCACGGCGGTCGTGCCGCTCGTCTCATCGAGCTTGTAGTGGCCGACCAATCCGAAGAGTTCCCGAACCTCTTCCGCGCTGATCGCACGGGCGTAAACGCGCACGTCGTCGATGTTTCCATCCAAGTAACGCGTCCCACTGATGCCGTCGTCCCAACCGATGGTTAAGTTTCCAGAGTCGTTCTCCAGCAGCGTGCCGGCGGTGACCGAGGTCGTGGCTCGCAGTTCGCCGTCGACGTAGAAGCGGACTTCGCCGGCGTCGTAGTCGTAAACGCCAACGTAGTGATGCCACTCTTGGATACCACCCAGCGCGGCCATGTCGAATCCGGCGGACTTGTCCCCCGAGCCCTCCGTGTCGGCGCCCATGTAGACGTAGGTTCCGCCGAAGCTGGGGTGCAGGTAGAACTGGTTCCGCTTGCTAACCAAGCAACCCCATCCGCTCCAAGTGGCGGTGTCGCTCTTCGCCCAGCAGGAGACGGTCACTCTCTCCCGCAGGTTCAGGTCGTCCCCGCCTGCAACCGTAACGTATTGGTTGGTCCCGTTGAAGTTCGCGGAGTAGCCATAGAGCCCCGCCTGGCCGAGGGTGGGCGAGCCCGTGTACGTGCCATCATTGCCAAAGTCCGAGCTGTCTTCGGCGGTCGTTCCGCTGCTCTCGTCGAGCTTCCAGTGGCCGACGAGCGTTTTCTCTGCCGCCCAAGCAAGAGAGCGTTGGATCAGCGTTTCGCCATCCGTCGAGATGTTGGTCCAGGCCGGCGTGCCGAAGCCGCCGAATGGCAGGTGCACCCGCCGGCCCCACGCGGCGCTGTTGCCCGAGACCGTGTTGGCTAGATCGGCGCCCGCTTCGAGGGCAAGCAAGTTGGGCAGGCCGCTATTGATGCCCAGGTTCGTGCCGAGCTGGCTTGCGCCGGCGGCGGGCGTGCCGTTGATCTGGGCGCCGTACGCGCCTGAAGAGCTGTCGTAGATGGTTAGCGTGCCTGTGGAGAACGTCTCGGTGATCGAATGCGTGTTGTCGGTCACCGTCATGGTGGCGCTGGTGTTGGCGTTGTACCCAACCGATGTGGTCCAGCCAACGTTGTCGTCCCAGCCGCTGATTCCTTCGTGGACCACACCCACACGGGCCGTGCGGAGCTTGTCGCCCAGGTCGGCGGCGCTGGCGGTTTGTGGGACGTAGACAACGTCCACGGCCGCCGCCGCTGTCAACAGCACACTTTCAGACTCCGAGTCTTGGACCGTTGTGACAACGCAGTTCCAGGACTCGAACGCGTTCTTGCGAGCGGTCTCCTCGCTGGAGAGAGAAGACCCGGCCGTGATTAGCAGAATGTCCAGATCAAGGTCGGCGGTGGCATCGGGCCCGGCGGCCCAGTCGATGGATCGCTGCGCGATCAGCAATCCCGTGCTATTGAGGTTGGACCAGTTGAAGTTGCTGCCGCCCCAGGGCAGCCGCACGCGACGGCCCGAGGCGGTGCTGTTGCCGCTATAGCTGTTGGCGAGGGTGGCGCCGGGCTCAAGCACCGCTAAGTCGTAGCCGCCATCGTAATCGGCTAGCGGCTGGGCCCCGGCCGCCTCGGTGCCGTAGGTGTAAGTGAGCGTCTCGGTAACCGAGGTGAGCGTTAGCGTCCCGAGCGTCAACCCGCTTGTGATCTCGTGCGTGTTGTCCGTCAGCGTGACCGACGAGGAGTTCCAGTACTCACCGTAGGTGGTCGCGAAGCCCATGTAGTCATCGATGTACGCCTCTTCGTGGATCACGCCGATGGTCGCGGAGCGAAGCTTGTAGCCCACGCTGGAGCTGTTCACTTCTTCCGAAACCCAAACCACGTCGGCCGAAGCCATGGCGGTATCGAAGTTCGCCTGCGAATCACCATCTTCAATCGTGGCGACGGTATGACCCCACGCTTCGAACTGAGTCTTCCGAAGTGTCTCTTGGGACGTGAGAGACGAACTCGCAGTAACCAGCAGAACGTCGGCGCCTCGCACGGTCGCGCACAGCACCCCGGCCGCTAGGACGTTGACCGCAGCAGCGATTCGAACGGTGGCTAACACCTGCATGTGACTAACTTGCTGCGTAATCGGCTTCGCTATCCTGGTCTGCGGATTCCTGAGACGCCAAGGCACGCAGACCGACCAACAAGTGGCGGCGCTCAACAGAAAAGGCATTGAAGCGGCGGTACATCTACCGCTCAGTCACTAATGGAGCCTACGTCGCGCGGCGTTCCGAGCACCGTGCCGGCGCGCAGGACACGGGCCACAACATGCCGCGACGGTCCGGCAGACGCCGGATCTCTGGCAGATGCCTCACAACCGGAACTGGCGCCATCTCAATCAAACGCCTGCCATCGCAAGCATTACGGCCCAAACGCTGGCCCACCTGCAACGCAGACAGCACGCGAACAGGCGCCAGGCGAGCGGCTCTTGCGAATCACTGCAAGAAGGTGACTCAGAACCTGTCGAATCAAGCGCCGTCGTACGTGAGGGTGCAGGAATGGGCGCAGAAGGCGCTCGCTGCAGCTTGAAGAGAGTTGCAAGAAGTTTCGGGCGAACTCCGAAAACCCCTTGTCTTGCAGTGCGGGGCAACGCGATGCGACTCCTCGCGATCCTGCCCAATGACCCCGGCAGGATTCGGAGGTTGCCTTTTCTCCGGGGTTTTTGGCACTCGAAACGCCAACCCGAAGCACTACCCGAAGCATTCGCCTTTTCTGGCTGCGGCCCACATCTGGCCCAAAAAACGCCAAACCCCTTGTTTTGCAGTGCGAAACGGCTGTCAGCCGTCGCACAAGAGCCCGTTCCGAGATATGTCGAACCCGTACGACACTTTATTTCCATGGTTCGCGACAGTTCATCGTGGTTCGAGTTTCGGCCTTTTCGAGTTCGCATGGTTCGCGGCCGAAAAGTAGCCGTTTCGCGTGGCTAACTTCTCTCTCGGTCAAGCAACGAACCCCAACGCCTACCGCAGGCCGCTCCCCCATTTTGCTTGACCGCTTAATTCGACGCCTCTGCGTCGGGGAGCGGCCTACGGCGGGTGTTGAGACTTACGGCCAATCATGCCGACCACCA
>JBCDJN010000009.1:0-76511 GCA_039414355.1 Planctomycetota bacterium
AACTCCTTCTCGACGAGGATCTTCACCAGCGTCGCCACGGTGGTGTACGCCAGGTCGCGGCCCGATTCCGCGAGGAGGTCGCGGGCCTCGGCGATGTTCATGCAGCCGTGCTCCCAGAACACGTGCATGACTTCCAGCTCGCGTTCGGTGAGCTCTTTTGATTTGGGTCGGGCCACGCCTCGGACTCCTTTGGTTTTTTAGATTTGGTTTTATCGTAATGCTTCTCAGCGATCGGTCAACAGGGTTCGCCCGTTTCTTTCTGCCGGCCATTGAGTGGACCAAAGTCCGGGCAAAGCGGTATTCTGCAGACTTCGCGACCTCGAATGTGCGGTTTGCATGTACGCCTACCTGACCATCCTCACCGGCGAAGAGACCGGCGCCAGCGTGCCGCTGGACCCCGAGCGGCCAACGCTCATGGGCCGCGGCGCCGATTGCCAGGTGGCCGTGGTCGACCCGCTCTGCTCGCGGGTGCACGCCCGCGTCGTGTTTGAGGAGGGCGCCTGGGTGGTGCGGGACGAGAACAGCCGCAACGGCACGTTCGTCAACGGACAGAAGGCCGCCGAGGCGTCGCTGGGCGATGGCCACACGGTACGGATTGGCTCCACGGAGATGGAATTCCACGAGACGGAAGAGCCGCTCACCGCCGAGGACGACGCCGACGAGCAGAAGCCGACCATCGTCCAAGACGTGCCCATCGATCGACCGGGCGCCAGCGAGGCGTCGCTCAGCGGGCTGCCCAACGCGGAGCAGGTGAAGGAGCTGATGCTACTTTATCAGCTCTCGCTCAAGCTGCTCGGCAGCGGCGACCCGGACGCGGTGGTGCGGACCGCGCTCGAACTGCTCCGCAGCCGCACGGGGGCGACCGTCGTGGGCTTCCTGTGGCAGAGCGAAGCGGGCGTGCTGACGCCGCAGCAGGTGCTGCCGCCGGACGAGGCGGAGCGGGTCACGCTCAACCCGGCCCTCACGGAACTCGTGATCGAACGCGGCCATGCCGTATGGGTGGCCAACCCCTCGCCCGAGGGCGATCAGCCAAAGGCCGGCATCGAGCACTTTGCCGATGCGGTGTGTGCCCCGCTCGTCCGTCGCCGTGGGCGGGAACGCTCGACGCTCGGCGCCATGCACGTCTACTTGGCGGATGGGCGGTTCCGGCAGTCGGAGTTCGACTTCATCATCTCGGTCGCCAACCTCGTGACGCTCGCTTTGAGTCGGGCGCTCGAGTTCTCCAGCCTGCAGTCCGACTTCGCCCGCCTCGCCCAGCAGACGCCCGGCTACGACGAGCTGATTGGCGAGAGCGAGGGCATGCAGAAGCTCAAGGCGAAGCTGCCGCGCGTGGCCGCCGCGGCGGGATGCGTGCTGGTGCGGGGCGAGAGCGGCGTGGGCAAGGAGCTGGTCGCCCGGGCGATCCACCGCGCCAGCCCGCGGGCCGACCGGCCGATGGTCTCCGTCAACTGCGCCGCGATCCCGGCCGACTTGATGGAGAGCCAGCTCTTCGGTCACAAGGCGGGCTCCTTCACCGGCGCCGACCGCGATCACACCGGCTACTTCCAGCAGGCCGACCTGGGCACGCTGTTCCTGGATGAAGTGGGCGAGATGACGCTCGAAGGCCAGGCCAAGCTGCTCCGCGTGCTGGAGGGGCATCCGTTCCTGCCGGTCGGCGCCACCGAAGAGGTGAAGGTGGATGTCCGCGTGGTCGCCGCCACCAACCAGGACCTGCAGACCTACGTCCGCGAGAAGCGGTTCCGCGAAGACCTCTACTATCGGCTGAGCGTCTTCGAGCTGCCGGTGCCACCGCTCCGCGAGCGCGCCGGCGATGTCGATCGGCTCGTCGACTTCTTCCTCAACCACTTCCGCGGCGCCCACGGCCGGCCCGGCTTGGGCATCAGCGAGTCCGCGCGGGAGAAGCTCCGCCACTACGCGTGGCCCGGCAACGTCCGCCAGCTCCGCAACGTGATGGACAGCGCCGTGGTGATGGCCGACGGCGAGCAGATTGAGCCGATGGACCTCGCCCTGCGTGATGCGGGGGGTGGCGATCTGGACACGCTTGAGATCGACAAGTGGGAGCAGAAGCTCATCGCCGAAGCGCTCAAGCGGACCGGCGGCCACGTACCCGAGGCGGCCAAGCGGCTCGGCATCGGCCGGGCCACGCTCTACCGCAAGATCGATCAGTACGGCATCGAGCGGTAGCGCGAAGAAAGTTGGCACAAACACTCTCGGCGCCAGCGAGCGAGAGCGCGTGCAGCGGGTTTTTCGGGCCTCGAAACCCGCCGCTGAATGAGCCAAAGCGCGAACCGCTTTGACTTACGTCAACCCGGCGCATCGCCACTGCCGCGGTCTGCAACGCGGCAACTCTAAGCCTACCCGCCGGATGTCCAAATCCAAGCACGCAGGTTTTCTGCGCCGTTTTGGACGCGTCCAAGAATTCTTGTGATTTCTTCTCGCAAGCGCGACGGGCCGACTGACGGGCGGAGTTTCGTTGCGACCAGCAGAGATAGCCGAGCCGACCCAAGAAAACGGCGAAAACGTTCGCCGCGGCGAACGGGCGTTCGCACACCTTCCACCAGCGCCGTATAGGTTGTTGCAGAGGCCACGCTCCCGCTCCGCATGCCGCGTGAGTAGGGCTGCAGTCTGCCGCGTCGACCCTGCCCCGCTTGGCGTCAACGGGCCTACAGCCCTACTCACGCAACACGCTGATTAGCAACCGTAGCACGAGGATTGGGAGCGTTGGCTGTCTCGTTACAAAATCGCATTGCTTTTGCGAACCGCGTTAAGGAGATCTGCGGCGTCGTTGCGGACGAAGCCTCCTCGCAAGAGTCGTTGGTCACGGCGCTCAACGGGTTTCAGCAGCCGGTCTTCATCAAGAACGCCGAGCGCGTTCTGGTGGTGACCAACAAGGCGTTCGACGACTTCTTCGCGGAAGGTTCCGGCGCCGGTCGGCACGCCAACTCCTTCCTCCACCCGTCGTTCCGCGCTGCGTCAAACCTGACCGACGAGTTGATCCTTAGCGGGTCGGATGAGATCGACTGCGTGCACAACGGCGTGGCGAACGACGGCTTCGCCTACCTCTGCCTGATCCATAAGCGGAGCCTCGCCTGGCTCGGCCGGCCCGGCTTCCGGATCATTGGCGTCATCCAACCCATGGAGCGTCTCGAGGCGTCGTCGCCGCGGTTCCAGCTCCGGCGCCTGGCGACGGTCTACCGGCGGCTCGACCCGAAGGACCAAGACCTCTGCCGCCTTGTGGTGCTCGGACGCTCTTCGTCCGAGATCGGCGACGAGCTCGGCATGACCGGCCGCAACGTGGAGATCCGCCGCAAGAAGGCGTTCGAGTCGCTCGGCGTAAAGAAGCCGGTCGACCTTGCGCGGCTGCTGGTGCAGCTTCAAGAACGCGGCGAGCTGGATTTGGGGCTGTGACCGGCGTAGTCAGGTTGGCGGGACACCTTGGAATGACTTGCCCGCTTCGGGTACGCGAATGACCGTGCGTGAGCACACCGCACGCGCCAAGGAGGGGCTGACCTGAGGCTGTTCCGGTCGACTGAAAGTTGGCGTCGGACGATGAAGCCGAGGCAGGTTCAGATCGGAGACGCTTCCGACCCTTCGCCCTGCAGGAAACGCCGCGTGAGTTCGCGCTGCGACCGCACGCCGAAGTGGCGGTAGAGGTCACGGGAGTAGGTGCTCACCGTGTTGACCGTCAGGCCGCGCGCCTCGGCGATCTCTTGGCGGCTGTAGCCCTTCACCAGTAGCGTGAGCATCACCGTGTGGGTGGGCGACAGCTCGGTCAGGCTTTCGATCTTCGCCCCCGCGGGCCATTCGGTTGTGTGCAGCCACACCACGCCACGCATCAGCACGTGAACCAGATCACGCTGCCGCGCGGTGAACGGCTCACGCCCGGGCGAGCGGAACAGCGTCACGCTGCTCGACTGAGTCGCATCGATCGGGCAGACCGACGTGATGAAGGGGCCGACGCCCGCTTCCCGGAGGATCCGGGCCGACTCGCTCGTCGCCTTCCATGCGTCGTAGCCGGGGTGATCCTCGCCGCGGACCGTGATCGGCTGGAGGGGCTCGCCGCGCTCGACCCGCTCGCCGAGCGCGCGGATCCGCCGGTAGGACGGCCCGAAGACCTCCATGCTCTCTGGGTGGTGCGTGCCGGCCGACAGCTTCGCCGCGCCCTCGGCGGTGAAGCCTCCTTGCAGCACGCCGGCGTGGCGTGGCTCGCCCTGCGGCGAGACCGCGTTGAGCGCCCAGTTCCAGCGATCGGCGTCGACCAGCTCGCACAGCTCGCCGAGTAGGAGCCGTTTCTTGGCGGCGTGGTCGCCCTGGCAAGCGGCGACCTTGGCCATCAGCTCGACGAGGCGAACGGCGTCGTCGGTCGCGAGGGTCCTGGAATAGGGCGTCATGGGGTGCTTTGGCTTCTCACGGAGGGAAACCTGCTCAGGCGGGGCTTCTGATTGTCTTCATTACGCGGCGGGGCGCCCCTCTCAAAAGTGAGATTATGCGAAACGAAGGCCGCAACTAACGTGAGAATCTGCGCGAAATTGCCGCCTCTGCCACCACCCGACCGGTAGCCCGCTGATGAAGACCTCACTAACCGCCGCCGCGTTGCTCGCCCTCCTGCCGCTCGGCTCGGCCCACGCCGACCTCATCCTCTCGCCCGTGAGCGTTGTCTCCAATTCGTTGGGTGACCGCACAGACGAACCCGTAGCCAGCGTCATCGACCAGTCGGGGCTGTCGGGCGGCTTCACAAGCGGCGTCACCGATTACGCGACCTACCTGTCAACGTCGCCGACTCACGTCGCAAGAGTGGACAACGGAGGTCAATGGAGATCGACCAGTGGCAACACGACGGGCAGCATCGTCTTCGATCTGGGACAGCCCTACACCATCGAGCGTTTCGCTATTTGGCAGGGCGGTAGTAATGCTCGTGCACGTGTGTCGCGACAAAACATCAATGGCGTCACGCTGGAGACGTCTCCCGATCCCGCCTTCACCAGCCCGTTTGCGGCGGGGAGTTTTAACGTGCCTCGGGACGTCGGCGTGTCGGCGTGGCCCGTGAACGATTTCGACCTGGCGGACTCGACCGCCCGCTACGTCCGGCTGACCATCAACTCCAATTACGATTTCGACGGCACGACAAGCAGCACAAGATTCGGTGAGATCGCGTTCGAGGTGTCGGCCATTCCCGAGCCCTCGGCCGCGCTGTCCGGCGGCCTGCTGATGGTCGGCTTGCTATCGAAGCGGCGGCAACGTGCGTCGACGTGAAGCTTCGACACCGGTTCAACCAAGCCCCCCACCCTGCCCCACCAGGCTCCGGAATCCGCGCCGTCGGAAGCCAAAATCCGGGGGCGATTCTTCGCCTCTTCGCCTCTCCGCTTGCGTAGAATGAGGTGAGCAACGCGTCTCCGTCACGGGGTCGGCGGAGCGGTCGGCGAGCTCATCTAGCAATCGGCCCCTCGTCTTGCACAGCGGGAGGACAGGCGATGATCCGACGAATCCTCGTTGGGCTTGGTGGTTTCGACACTCAGAACGCCAACTACACCGAGTCGGCCACGCAGATGGCCATCGAGTTGGCTCAGCGGCACGACGCCCGCCTGAGCGGCGTCACCGTGGTCAACGCCACGGTGCTCAACCGGGTTGGCCCGATCCCGCTCGGCGCCGGCGCCGCGGCGGCCGATCTGCGGGAGCACCGGCAGGAAGAGACCCGCACCCGCATCGACGAGGCGGTCTCCCACTTCACCCACGCCTGCAAGGCGGCCGGCGTGCACGCCGAGGTGCACCGCAAGAGCAGCGACCGCCCGTTCGACTATCTGATCTCGCAGGCACGCTACCACGACGTGACGCTGATGGGCCTGCGCGGGCTGTTTGAGTACGGCGTCTGCGGCGAGGCCCACTACGACCCGGCGTCGTCGCTGGTGCAGCTGATCGAGGGCGGCGTCCGCCCGTTGCTGGCCACCGGCCCCATGCCGCGGCGGGTTGAGCGGGTGATGATCGCGTACAGCGGATCGAACCACTCCGCCAAGACGATGCGTCGCTTCGCCCAGATGCAACTCTGGCCCGACGCGATGGTGCGGGTAGTGTCACTCGGCCCCGACCGAGAGAAGCAGGAGGGCTTCATCGCCCACGCCTCGAATTACCTGAAGGACCACGGCATCGAGGTGGAACGCGAGTATCAGCCCGTCGACCCGAAACGCGGCGTGCTGAAGCTTGCCCGCGATTGGAACGCCGACCTCATTGTGATGGGCAACAGCTCGCGCTCGCTGCTCTCACGCCGCGTGCTAGGCGACACGATGCTGGAGACGATCCGCGAGAGCGACATCCCGCTGTTCTTAGCGCAGTAGCGGGCGTTCCGGTTACGGCACTTCGGCGCCGAGGCGTTTGAGCAGGTCGAACGTGTAGAGGCCCGTGTTGTGGCCGTCGCTGAACCGCAGGTTGTACGCGTACGTGCCGGCGGGGCGCATCGCCTCGAGACGGACCGGCGCCAGTTCCTCGGGGGCGAGCACCGTGAGTGTCGTCGGCGGCGGGGCGGGCGCCTTGTGCTTCTCGCGGCACGTAGCGCAAGGGCAAGCGTCTCGCAGGTCGCGGGCCTTGTAGTCGCGCACCTCGCCGTCGGACCAGCGGATGCGGAGCGTAGCGTCGTCGGGGCGAGAGAGCTCAAGAGGGGCGGCGGGCGTCATCGGCGATCGCGGCAGCGCGGGCGTTGGGTGGCGGGGTGGGGTTAACGAAGGTCTTGGAACCGGCGGCTCTTGCCCTCGGTCCGCGGCAGAGACATCTTAGGCGCGAGCCTCACATCGACCCGCAGGCCGAGCCGCAGTTGCAGCTCGTCGGCGATGCGGCCGGGGTCGCCGAGGTTGTCCTCCACCTCGATCACCAGCTCGTCCATCTCGCCCCGCTTGCGGGCGGTGAGGCGGAAGTCCACCACCTCCGGGAAGCCGCGGAGCACCTGCTCGACGGCGGACGGGAAGATGTTCACGCCGCGGATCACCATCATGTCATCCGCGCGGCCGAGCACGCCGCCTTCGAGGAAGACGGAGTTGTCGCCGCCGCCGGCGTTCTGCCATCGGGGCCGCACCAGGTCGCCGGTGCGGTAGCGGATGACGGGGCTGCCGCGGCGGCCGAGCGTGGTGAGCAGCAGGTGCGAGAGCTCGCCCTCGGTTGCGGGGCGGCCGGTGTCGACCGAGATGAACTCGGCGAGGAACTCGCTCTCGATGATGTGGAGCCCGGTTCCCTCGGCGCCGCCGTCGCCCGAGTAACCGTAGCCCCAGGCGCCCACTTCCGAGGCGCCGGCGTGGTCGGCCACGCGGGCGTTGAACGCCGATTCGATCCGCTCGCGCACCGCGGGCACGCTGCCGCCCGGTTCGCCGGCGACGACGATCGTCTCCACCGGCAACTCGGCGAGCCGGACGCCTTCGTTCGCCGCCGCTTCGGCCAAGTGCAAAGCGTAATTGGGGGTGCAGAACAGGCTGGTCGGCGCCGCTTTCTCGATCAGGTCGAGCCGCGCCCGCGTGTTCATGCCGCCGCCGGGGATGACCATCACGCCGCGGGCGGCGAGCGCGTCGAACGCGCTCCAGAAGCCGATGAACGGCCCGAACGAAAACGCCAGCATCGCCCGCTGGTTAACGGCGTGGGCTTTGGCGTCTTCCGCCGGGGCGAAGCCCGCCGCGTCGAGCACATACTGCCAGCAGTCGAGCCACCACCGCCAATCGTCGGCCGTATCGAGCACCGCCATCGGCCGGCCACGCGTGCCGGAGGTTTGGTGGTACCGCACGTACCGGCCGATTGGGTAGGTCAGGTTGCAGGCGAACCGGTCGCCGGCGCCCACTGGCTGCAGCTCTTCCTTGGTCGTGGCCGGCAGGGTTGCGAGCTGCTCCAGGCTTTCGAGCGACGCCGGCGCGGCTTGCAGCTTGTGGGCGTAGAGCGGGTTGCGCGCCCGGGCTTCGCTCAGCAGCGCGTTGAGCTTCTCGAGCTGCATCGCCTGGAGCGCGGTCCGATCCATCGCGCGCAGCTCGGCACGTCGGGCGAAGGTCGACAGCGGGGGCGGCTGGGTCGCCATCCCAATACTGTACCGTGCCCGTTTAGCGCTGCTGAGTCCCCTCACCCTCATTGCCGCTCCGCCGCGGCCCCTGCCCCGCCGCGGTCTGCGTGCCGGCAAGACACAGCAGCTTGGACTCGGTGCGGAGGTACAGCCGGCCGCCGGCGACCGCGGGCGAGGCGTGCGTTGGCTCGCCGAGGTCGTTGCGGGCGAGCACCTCGCAGCCCGCGGCGTCGATCCGTGCGAGCACGGCTTCGCCCGCGTTGGAAACGTTGAGCACCACGCCGCCGCCCAGCGAAACGGGCGACGCGAAGAACTTGCCGCCGATGCGCTCTTCCCACAACACCTTGCCCGTGGCGGCGTCGGCGGCGGCTAGCGTGCCGCGGTCGTGCCACAGAACCAGCAGTTCCCCAATCACGAGCGGCGTGGGCACGTACGGCACGCTGCGTCGCATGCGGTAGGCCTCGGTCGGCGTGCCGCCATCCAGCCGCACGGCGACCAGTTGCTTGCCGCCGCCACCGCCGCCGCAGGCGCCGAGCACCAGCACGCCGCCGTCGCCCTCGGCCTGCACCGGCGAGCTCACGCAGCGGGCGGGGAAGACCTCCGGCAGGCGCCAGAGCGACTCGCCCGTCGCCGGGTCCAGACCGGCCATCCCAGCCGCCTTGCTCTGGGTGACTAAGACGCGCCGGCCGCCGGCGGTGGTGAGCAGCGGCGTGGCGTACGCGGACTTGTCGCCCGCGGGACGTTCGGCCCGCCAGGCAATCTCGCCCGTCGCCGCGTCGAGGGCGATGATCGAACTCTCCTGCGTGTGATCGTCCGCCAGGTAGACGATGCCCTCGTCCACCACCGGCGAGCAGGCGAAGCCGTGACTGCTGATGTAGGGTCCGAGCGGTCGTCGCCAAAGCTCCTCGCCCGCGTGCGAGTACGCGGCGCAGTAAACGCCATCGGGCGTGGCGCCGGTGAGGTAGACGCGCTCGTCGTCCAGCGCCGGGGTCGTCGACGCGTAGCTGTTCATCGCGTGCAGATGACGCTCTCCGCCGGGCTGGCGGCGGCGCCACTCCTCGGCGCCGGTTGCCGCGTCGAGCGCGACCAGCTCCGATTCGCCCGTCGCGGGGTCGCCGGTGGTTGCGAAGACCTTTCCGCCGCCAAGCACGGGCGACCCGTGACCAACACCGCCCAACTCGGTCTGCCACAGGTAGCTGGCGTCCGTCCATTCGCTGGCGAGCCCCGGCGCTGCGCCTTCGCCGGCGGCGTCGGGTCCGCGGAAGCGCGGCCATTCCGGCTCGGCGCCCGCGCTCACCACCAGTCCGGTGACGAGCAGCAGCGAAGCGGCCAAGATTCGCCGCTCGGCAGCGAACCCCTTTGGAGACGTGTTATCAGATCGGGACATCGGTGGCGTCCGGAGTGCGGTTTGGGTTGATCGGCGGATGGTACACCATTTCTCGCCGCCCGCCGATCATTGACCAACCAATCCGCCGCGGCGAAGATGCCCCGCGCCTTGTCAGTCGGACGTGCTCACGCCGACGATTCGTATTCCTGGGAGACTGTGTGATGGACGCCCGTTTCGCCCTCGCTGCCACGCTGACGGTTCTAATCGCCTTGGTTGCCGCGCCGGGTGTGCTGGCACAAGAGGAAGGCGGACCGCCGACGGCGCCGCCCTTTGAGCCACCGGCGGATGCCGGCGTCGCGGGGCCGAACGTAGAAATCCCCGAAGCAGACGCGGGCCCCTCGATGGCCGAGCGGCTGGAGTCGGCCACGGAGACCGCCGCCGACGCCGCGGAGAAAGCGGGCGAGAAGATCGACGAGGTCGCCAAGCAGATCGACGCCGACGCGGAGGCGCAGAAGGTCAAAGACAGCGTCCTCAAGCCCATCTATCAACTCGCCGAGGCGATCAGCTTCTCCGCGTTCCACTGGGTGGCGTTCACGCTGATGACCGCCGGCGTGGTGAGCTTCGGCCTGCAGTTGGTCTTGGGCAAACTCGTCGTGCTCAGCAAGATGGGCCTAAGCATCACCGAGATCCTGGGCGACGCGCTCGGCCTGGCGATCAGCCTCATCGGCTTGGTGCTGACCACGCAGGCGGCGACCGAGAACTCGCAGTTCACCGAGAGCGCGTTCAGCGTCCTCTCTGCCACGGTGCTCGGACTGATGGTCGGCTTCTTGTTCTACCTTTGGGGCCAGCGGCAGGAGCTGCAAGCCGTGAAGGGGCGGAGCGCGAAGAAGGAAGACTGAGCCCGCGTGTGCCGCAAGGGGCGGGCGAAAGACCGGCGGGCTGCACCAACGGTTTCCGGTTTGTCAATAATCCTGTCCAAAAGTTTGCAAGTAAGTGGCCGCTGCCGTAAGCTGAACCACCGTGGGATGGACCGCACTCCCCACCTCTTCGATTGCGCACGATCCCTCGCGCATCCACTTGGCACTGCATCTGGAGTGAAAGCCTAATGATCACGAGACCTGCTGCGCCCGCAGCGGCGCTAGCCACGCTGCTTCTACTGCCCGCCCTGACGCCGACGGCCCGCGGCCTCGAGCTGCTCGACTTCTTCACCGAACTGCCTTCGACCGGCGCCCTGCTGGGCGACTCAACGCTGGGCAACGGCTGGATGCTCGACCTGGAGTTCCAAAACACCTCGGGCTTCCCGATTGTGATCGAGAGCGTCGCCCCCGGGCCGATTGTCGATCCCAGCTCTCTCGGCTTCCCGGACCTCGAGCCGGCGAATGCCGACCTGGCCCGCGCCGCGTTGGAGACGGCCAACCCCGGCTTCGCCGCGTACGCCGCCGCCCAGGTTGCGGGTCTCAATCCGCCCGACAAGAACTGGACTTTCTACAGCCTCACCACTCCGCCCGTGGCGCCGTTCACGATTGCCCCCGGCGGCAGCCTGGACCTCGACCTGGTGATTCGGCACGACGAGCTCGGCCCCGACTTCACAGCGCCGTTCGGCGGACCGATCACGGTCCCTCAGGTCAACGCCGCCGGCGAAGCGGTTTTTGTCTACGACATCGATTTCCGCGTCGTGCCCGAGCCGGCGTCGCTCGCGCTGCTGCTCCCCGCCGCGGCGATGCTCGCGCGTCGGCGGCTGCGTTAGTCTTACAACCATCGCAACCACCCTCACCGGTCGGTCGCCTTAGCAGTGGCCGGCCGGTTGCTTTTTGCGCCGAGCGGACCAAGCGAGGAAAGCGTCGTAGCCTTGCGTGGATGTTTCTCGACGCGAGGGCTGCCGATGCGTTTTCTCAGTGACTTGTTCCCGGTCGCGGCCCTCGGGCTGTTGCTTGCGCAGGCCGCGATAGGGCAGCAAGTGTCGCTGGTCTACGACGGCGACGCGACCGACACCGAAGCGTACGGCACCGGCAGCATCTCGCCCGAAACCAACGCCCGCCGCGACGCCATTGAGCGGATGGGTTTCCCGGTGCGCATCGAGAACCCCAACAACAGCGACAGCTGGTTCGATACCTACGGCGGCACGCTCTACGACGTGCTCTACATCGGCAACGAGGCCGACGCCACGGCACTCGCCGACAAGATCCGCGGGCACGGCGCCCCGGTCCTCTCTGAACTCACGGCGATGGACGACAACCTGGGCTTCGCGGTTTCGGAGGGCACGGCGACGGCCGGCGATTGGATCAACCTTCAGTCGAACGCCCTGTCAATAACGTCCGCCTTTCCAACCGGCGCGTTGACGGTCTACTCCTCCTCGCAGCCGATCGGCCTCCTGTCCGGCTCGGTCGCGGCCGGCTACACGCGGCTCGCCACGAAGGACGGTTACGAGTGCCTGGGCGTTGTCGAAGCGGGCGGCACGCTCGCCAACACCATCGATAGCAACTCAACGGCGCCGCACCGGTTAGTACGCCTGCCGTTTGGCGGCGCCGGGTTCGACTGGCGCGAAGTCACCAGCGACGGCCTGGAACTGCTGGAGCAGTCCATCCTCTGGGCAACCGCCAGCACCTACACGCCCAGCGGCGCGCTCGGCACGTGCCTGATGCTGACCGACGAAGACGGCACGCTTAGCGACCAAGAGACGTTTCGTGTTCGCCGATTGCAGTGCGACGGCTGGACCGTGGTGACGCTGTGGGACGGTGAGACCCAGACCAACTACGACACCGCCGTGGCGGCGGCCGATGTGGTGTACATCCCCGCCACCTGCGACGCGACCGATGTTGCCGACAAGCTCCGCACCGCGGCGTGCGGCGTGGTGTTTGAGAATCGGCTGCTGGACGACAACTTCGGCGTCTCCACGATCGACGGGTCGGTGAGCAACACGGCCGGCGTGGTGATCGAGGACCGAGACCATGTGATCACCGGCAACTTCTACGTGGGCGACTACCGCGAGTGCTTCGAGTACTTCCGGTACACCAACAACGACTGGCCGGCCGAGGACCAGCCGTTTGGCCGCGTGCAGGGAACGCTCGCAACTAGCGCCCGAGTGCTGGCGACCCGCTGGGACGATCCCGTGCTGGTGACGCTGGAAGCCGGCGACACGCTGGCCAACAACGTGAGCGGCAACGCCACCGCCGCCGGCCGCCGGGTTCGGCTTCCGTGGACCGACGACTCGCTCGACTTCACCTACCTCCGGTCTTGGAACGCCGGCACGCAGATCTGGCGGCAGTCTCTCGTCTGGGCGGCCGGTTCGGCGTCGGGCGGTTTGATCGCTCATTACAAGCTCGACGAGACCAGCGGCACGACCGCCGTCGACAGCTCTGGCAACGGCTACGACGGTGAATACATGGGCGCCGTGACGCTCGGCGTCACCCCCGCCCAACGCGTGCGTGCGGCAAACTTCGACGTCTCCGGGGATCACATCTATGAGGACGCCAACAGCGACTTCGAGAACTTGTCGCAGGGCGACTTTTCGATCGCCTTCTGGGTGAACCCCGCGGCCACGTCCGGCGGCACGTGGCGGAACCTGCTGCACATCGGCGGCGCCGACGCCAACGATCGCGGCCCGCTCATCATGCTCAACCCCACTCTCGAGCGGATGTATTGTTGGATGAGCACCACGGCCATACCGACCGGCACGGGCGGGTACTCCAACGCCCACGTTCGCAACGGCGAGTGGAGCCACGTCGCTTTTGTTAAGGCGGGGCAGTACGGGCAGTGGTACATAAACGGCGAGTTCTCCAACGCGGTCACGATCAACGGTGAGCCGCTGGCAACCGCCGGTCAACTGCGGATCGGCAGCTCAGGCTGGTGGGATGCGCCCAACGCGGACCTAGACGACGTGCGGATCTACAACCGCGCCATCTCCGGAGACGATGTAGCGAAGCTGCACGCGGACCTGGTCCTGCACTACACGCTCGACGAGACGTCCGGCTCCACCGCGACGGACAGCAGCGTGTTCAAGAACGACGGGGCTATCGTTGGCGGGCCGACCCTCGGCGCCGCGGGGGCGGTTGACAGCGGCTACGAGTTCGACGGCAACGGCGGTCAGTACGTTGAGAGCGGGCCCGACGAAGCGCACGAGTTGACGGACATGACCCTTGCCGCTTGGGTCTACATACCCGACTCGATCCCGAGTGGTTGGCGCACCATCGTTGAGCACGGGAGGTACACCAACAACTGGTACGGCTTGTGGCAGAGTGCGACGGGGAACACGTTCCATTTTCGCTGGGGGAACTCGGGGACACCCTATTCCGCCGACTCTGTGACGACCGTTTCGGCCGATCGCTGGTACCACGTCGCGGGCAGCTACGATTTCACTTCTGGCGTCGCCAAGCTCTACGTCAATGGGCAGCTTGACAGTCAACACAGCAGTACGACATCTCCGATACCAACCAGCTCCGTAGTACGCGTGGGCGCGGTGTCGAGTAATGCTGAGCACTTCAAGGGCCGTATCGACGATGTCCGAATCTACCGTCGCGTTCTCACCGACACCGAGATCTTCGAACTCGGCGGCAACGGCTTGCAGCTCCACCTAGCGTTCGACGAGTCGTCTGGAACCGTAGCCGCTGACAGCTCGCCCTACGGCAACGACGCCAGCACCTCAGCAGGCGCTCCCGGGCCGGTTGCCGCGGTCGTCTACAACGGGCGAGCCTTCGACGGCGTCGACGACGTCATGGCGACCGACTCAGACTTCGAGCCTCCGGCCACCGGCGCCGTCGCCTTCTGGATGCGACGCACGACCACACCCACCGGCATGGAGCGGCTCTTCGGCCTCGGCGGTGATTGGGAGGTGAGGCAGGAATCCGGCGGCATACTGGTCTTCGACCTCGGGATCTCGCCCTACATCGGTTACGACGACTTCAGAACGAACGACCCCGTCGCCATCAACGGGCGGTGGCTCCACGTCGTGGCTAACTTCAACGCCGATGACGACACCTACGAGATCTACCTCGACGGCGAGCTCCACCGCTCCGATACCCACTACCGGGACATGATCGCCCAGTCGGCCGGGGTGCTGTCCATTGGCGACCGGACCGGCGCCGGTGAACCTTATGCCGGAGAGCTCGACGATCTGCGGGTCTACAACCGCGAGCTCACCGCCAAAGAAGTCGCCCATATCTACGGGCTGATCGGCCACTGGCGGCTGGATGAATCAACCGGAACGACAACCGCCGTTGACGAGACGGCCTACGGCCATGACGGTACCTACGACCGTACGCCGGAGCTGGACCAGGAGGGCCCCTACCCCAGCGGGGTTGTCGCCACGGCCGCGCGGTTCAACTACGGCGACTACGTAATCATCGACAACGCCGAGCACCTTGAGGTCGGCAAGGACGACGCCGACTTCACCGTCGCCTACTGGCTCAAGCTCAACAACGACCACTCCGGTAGCTGGCGGGAGATCGTCAAGAAGCACCACAATGGCCGCGAGCGGACCTTTGGCATGTGGCTGCGGCCGAGCGACAACCGCCTTTATCCCCGCATCTCCACCACTTACTCGTGGGACGAGGGAACCAACTCGTCTACTTATCTCGATGTCGGCCGTTGGTACCACGTTGCCTATGTCAAGCAGGGTGACAAGCTCTACCTGTATGTCGACGGCAAGCTCGACGCCACTGACGACTTACTGGGCGAAGTCTACAGCAACGACGGTGACATCCACCTCGGCGTCCGCGGCACGACCTGGCAGCACGATGTCTCCCTCGACGATTTCCGCATCTACTCCCGCGCGCTCAATCAATGGGAAGTCGCCACGCTGCACGGCCTGGTCGGCCAGTGGCTGCTGGATGAGACCAGCGGAACCGTCGCGACCGACTCAAGCGGCATGAAGCGTGACGGCACTTACCTGGGCGACATGAACCTGGGCGCCCAGGCCGGCCCGACCGACGGCGTGAGCGTCGCCCACTTCGACGGCTACGACGATTCCGTGCTGCTCCCCGAGTTCTACGACGACTTCACCAGCGGCTGCACCCTGTCGTTTTGGGCTCGCCCCACGGAGACCGACGCGCGGGCCGCCTTTGTCGAGCTGTCCGAAGGGAACTCGAACCACCTCCGCGTCGGCCGCAAAGACGCCGGCAGCACGCTCCAGATTGAGCTGGGCAACACGCAGACCGTTGGCAAGATCTACAACAACGCCTGGCGGCACTACGTTGTCTCTGCCGACGACACGGGCAAGATGACCCTGTACATCGACGGCGCTTTGATCAGCACCAGCAGCGGCGCCTTGCCGGCGGACGTGCATCGGACCACCAACGCCATCGGCAGCAGCGACAAATCCTCCAGCTCGCTCTTCACGGGGCAGATGTACGACGTCCGCGTGTACAACCGCCCGGTAAGCATCGACGAGGCAACAGCCCTCTACTACGGCGAGACGGTCAGCGGCCTGCGGATCATCCGTTGGGTAGAGGTACGGTGAGCGTGCCGGTTTGCGGGCGCTATAGCCCGTGGCTATATTGCTGCCGCCCGCCGGGGGCCGCCCGGGCCCGGGTTGCAAGCCTTGGCCGCACCTTCTGACCCGCCTGCCCGATGACCGACAAGCTGAAGCAGATCGCCGAGTCCCAGCGGTTTCAGTTCTCGGTGCTGGGCGTCATCATCCTCGCCGCGGTGATCGTGGGCCTGGAGACCAGCCCGGGGATCGTCTCCCGCTACGGCGACCAGCTCCACCTGCTCAACGAGATCATCCTCTGGGTCTTCGTCGCCGAGGCGGCCATCAAGATGGCCGAGCACGGAACGCGGTTCTGGCGGTACTGTCTGGACCCGTGGAACGTCTTCGACTTCCTGGTCATCGCCGTCTGCTTCCTCCCCATCAACGCCCAGTACGCCGCCGTTCTGCGGCTGGCCCGGGTCTTCCGCGCCCTGCGGCTGGTGACCGCGGTGCCCAAGCTGCAGATCCTGGTCAACGCGCTGATCAACAGCATCCCTTCCATGTCGTACGTGGGCATGCTGCTTTTTCTGCTGTTTTACGTTTACGGCGTGATGGGCGTGTTCCTGTTTCGCGACAACGACCCGGTGCACTTCCAGGACCTGCCCACCAGCATGCTCAGCCTGTTCCGTGTGGTGACGCAGGAAGACTGGACGGACGTGATGTACATCCAGATGTTCGGGTCCGACGTCTACGCCTACGACAACACCACCGGCATCACCCCCAAGCCCCATGGCAACTGGTGGCTCGGGATGGGGTTCTTCGTGTCGTTCGTCTTCCTCGGGACGATGATCATGCTCAACCTGTTCATCGGCGTGATCCTCAACAGCATGGAAGAAGTGCAGAAGCGGCACGAGGAAGAGCTTGCGCTGCAGGCGGCCGCCGAGGGCAAAGCCGAAGACCCCCCGCCCCAGCAAACGTCCGCCGCAACCGGCGAGGCCTTCACCCGCATCGCCGATCGGCTCGACGAGCTCTCGTCCCGGCTGGACGCGATTCAGCAGCGGCTGGGCTGAAGGCGCAAAGCGCGCGTCGGCTACGCAAGATTCTCGGGAAAATTCCCAATGAGCACGCCCCGATTCTCTCCCGCGGGCGAATGAGTAGGGTCGGGCGGAATACGCGTGCTTGAAGCACCGGCCAGCAGCGAATCCACCTTGCGGCGACGACTCGCCGTGGCCTTAGCCGCGTACCGATTCCAACTACCAAACGTAGGGCGAGCATGGCGAAGACACCGACCAAGCAGCGGCATACCGTCAAGAAGGGCGATACGCTCGAGAGCATCGCCAAGAAGTACGGCCACAAGCAGTGGAAGGCCATCTGGAACGACCCGGAGAACAAGAAGGTTGTCAGGAAGCGGGGCGAGCCACAGAAGATCGAGCCCGGCGATGTTCTGGTAATCCCCTTGACCGACAAGCAGAAGAAGGAAGTTCAGAAGAAGCTAGACGCGTTGCACGAGGATAGGGACACCCAGATCAAGCTCCTTGAGGTGATCGACGGCGAAGGCGCTCGGATCGACGCAAAGATCAAGCGGTACGATCAACTGATCAAGTCGCACCAAGACGCAACCGGCAAGATCGTTGCCCAGCTCAACGGCGACCTGAAGGGGATGAAGAAGTGGGGCTCTGGTGTCGACGTGGCGGCGAACCTGATCAACCTCGGCCGCGGCCTCGCGAAGCTTGGCAAGACGGCTTACGACGCGTCAAAGGCCTCGGGCGAAGCTCTCAAGAAGATCAACGAAGAGGGCCTCAAACAAGTTATCGATATGAAGAAGGGCCAGGCGAAGGACCTTGGCGTGATGGCCGCCAAGTCGATGAAGGACAACGAGAGCCAAACCGCCGCCGCCATTGGGATCCTCGCCGACAGCTACAGCAAGATGACCTCGCCCTCGTTCTGGGCGAACACTTGGGTCCAGATGACCCAGAACGGCAAGAGCTGGTCGGAAGCGGTCACCATGGAGGTGGGCGACGACATCAAGCAGCGGATCGCCGAGGTAAAGGCCCAGAGCAACAAACTGCTCAAGACGCTCCAAGACCGCAAAGCGGACGAGCAGTCACGCAAGAAGCAGCTGCCGAAAGACGCGGCGGCCGCCCAGCAGCGGATCAAGCTCATCGAGCAAGAAGTTGCCGAACTCCCGGATATTTAGCCCAGCGGCTACGACTGCTGGAGTGCGGTCACGCAAACTCGTAAGCAAACTCCCCGTCCGCCACGCTCACCGCCGCTTTGGCCATTGGCTCGCCGCTGACCATTCGGGTGAGGATCTCGGTCGAGAGCGAGGGGAGCATCGTGCCGGTGAGGATGCCGTCGATCATCCGCCCGCCGCTCTCGAGTTCGGTGCAGCGGCTGGCGATGAGCTTTACCACGTCGTCGTCGTAGGCGAACTCGATGCCGTGGTTCGCCTCGACACGCCGCTTGATTCGGTTGAGCTGCAGGCGGGTGATGTCGCCGATCATCTGGTCGCTGAGCGGGAAGTACGGCACGAGCGATAACCGGCCCAGCAGCGCCGCCGGGAAGACCTTGAGCGCCGGCTCACGTAAGGCCTTCGCGAGGCCGTCGACGCTGGGCATCAGGTCGGGGTCCTTGCACATGTTCATGATCAGGTCGCTGCCCACGTTGGAGGTGAGCAGGATGATCGTGTTCTTGAAGTCGATCATCCGCCCCTCGCCGTCTTCCATCACGCCCTTGTCGAAGACCTGGAAGAAGATCTCGTGCACGTCGGAGTGCGCCTTCTCCACCTCGTCCAGCAGGACCACGGAGTACGGCTTGCGGCGGACGGCTTCGGTCAGCACGCCGCCCTCGCCGTAGCCCACGTAGCCGGGCGGCGAGCCCTTGAGCGTGGAGACGGTGTGCGCCTCCTGGAACTCGCTCATGTTGATGGTGATCACGTTCTGCTCGCCGCCGTACAGGGCCTCGGCCAGCGTGAGGGCGGTCTCGGTTTTGCCCACGCCGCTGGGGCCGCACAGCAGGAATACGCCGATCGGCTTGTTCGGGTGATCCAGGTTTGCCCGGGCGGTCTGCACGCGTTTGGCGATCAGCTCCAGCGCGTGGTCTTGGCCCAGGACGCGCTCGCCGAGCCGGTCGGCGAGGTTGAGGATCGTCTGCACCTCATCGGCGACCATCGAGCCGACGGGGATGCCGGTCCAGTCGCCCACGACCGAGGCGACCGCCTGCTGATCGACGCACGGCGCGATGAGCGGCGACTCGCCCTGCAATTCCGTTAGCTTGGCTTGCAAGGTTTGAAGCTCGTCGAGAAGCTCGGCGCGCTCTTCTTCGGTTAGCTCCTCGGGCTCATCGGCTGGCGACGATTCGACGGCGACCTCTTCGGCCGCCTCGTCGGCGGCGGCTTCCAAGTCGTCTCCGGTGCCCTCCACCGTGCCGGTCTTGCCACGCAGCTTGGCGCGGATCTCGAGCAGCCGGGTGACGAGCCCCTTCTCTTCCTCCCAGCGGGCTTCGAGTTCGGCGAGGCGTTCGCTTTCGGCTTCGAGCGCGGCGGTCGCCTTCTCCTCGCGAGCCGCGGTGTCGTAACCGACGGCGCTCTCGCGGCCGATGATCTCCCGTTCGGTCTCCAGCGACTCAATCCGCCGGCGGCTGTCGTCGACGTCGGCCGGCACGGCGTGCTGGCTAATGGCCACACGGGCGGCGGCCGTGTCGAGCAGGCTGACCGCCTTGTCCGGCAGCTGCCGGGCGGGGATGTAGCGGTGCGAGAGCTGCACCGCCGCCTCGAGCGCCTCGTCCAACAGCTGCACCTGATGGTGCTCTTCGAGCGTCGACGCCATGCTGCGCATCATCAGCAGGCAACGCTCCTCGCTGGGCTCGTCGACCTGGATGTTCTGGAACCGCCGCGTCAGCGCCGGATCCTTCTCGAAGTACTTCTTGTATTCCGCCCACGTCGTGGCGGCGACGGTACGGAGCTGGCCGCGGGCCAGGGCCGGCTTGAGCAGGTTGGCGGCGTCGCCGGTGCCCGCGTCGCCGCCGGCGCCGACGAGCGTGTGCGCCTCGTCGATGAACAGGATGATGGGCGTCTCGCTGGACTGCACTTCTTCGATGACCTGCTTGAGCCGGTTCTCGAACTCGCCCTTCATGCTCGCGCCGGCCTGCAGGGCGCCCACGTCGAGCGTGCGGAGCTGCACGTCCTGCAGCGGCGGCGGAACATCGCCGGCGGCGATGCGGAGCGCGAAGCCCTCGACGACGGCCGTCTTGCCGACACCCGCCTCGCCGGTGAGGATCGGGTTGTTCTGCCGGCGCCGCATGAGGATGTCGACGATCTGCCGGATCTCCTCGTCGCGGCCGATGATCGGGTCGATCTCGCCGTTGCGGGCGGCGGCGGTCAGGTCGACGGAGAACTTGGCGAGCGCCTCCTGCTTGCCCATGGCGGCGGGGGCGATGGCGCCGCTCGCCTCGCCCGGTTCGCCTTCGGCGCCGATGGCGTCGACCTCGTCCTCCGGCGAGCCGTCGACGATCTTGGCAAAGTTGTCCGCCAGCTCGTCGGCGGAGACTCTGTCGAACTCCTTCGACAGCCCCAGCAGCGCGTGACGCAGCCCGCGGGTCTTGGTCAGGCCCACGATCAGGTGGCCGGTGCGAACGCGCAAGTCGCCGAACATCAGCGAGCCGTACACCCAGCCGCGTTCGACCGCCTCTTCAACGTGCGACGACAGGTCAGAAACGGACGACGCGCCGCGAGGCAGCTTGTCGAGTGCTGCCGTTAGGTCCGCCGCCAGCCGCGAGGGGTCGCACTCGAAGTGGCGGATGATGCGGTGCAGGTCGGAGTCGGGCTGCTGCAGGATCTGATGGAACCAGTGCGAGAGCTCCACGTAGGGGTTGCCCCGCATCTTGCAGAAGACCGTGGCGCCCTCGATGGCCTTGTAGCCCACGCTGTTGAGCTTGCCGAACAGAGCGGCTCGTCGGATTTCGCCCACGGGAGATTCCTTGGTTCACAGTTGATTGGCAAACGGAAGTGGCGTCGCTACATCGCCCCTTCCATCGCTTTGGCGAAGACGCCGGCCATGGGTTCCAGCACCAGGTCGTCCGGGTCGTGGTCCATCTTCTCGGCCGGCATCCAGCTGGTCCAGCCAAGCATGCCCTCTTCGCCAAGCTTGACCGGCGGCGTTTCCTCGCGCTTGAGGATGAGCTGCAGGTCCCAGTCGAGCTCGTCGCCGATGTAGGTGCGAACCACGGCGATCATCGCGTCCAGGCTCTTTCGCCCCGCGGGGCCGCCGGTCTTCTCGCCTTCGGGGTCGGCCTCTGGATCACGCGGCAGCATGCGGATGTACTCGTCGAGCGTCAGCGGCCCGATGATCACGCGGAACTTCTGCTGAACGTCCCAGATGTGCGAGCCAACGGTTGTCGATACGCCCAGCGAGGACGACGACTGGCCCGTGTAGCAGCGGCTGGAGGGGGGCAGCTCGATCCATTGGCCCACGCACTCCTGGATCTGCACCGGGAAGCGGAAGTAGCCGTAGACCAACGCGAGCAGCCCCTCGGCGCACTTCGCCTGGTTCGAGAGCAGGCCGGAGAAGTGCCGCTTGGGCAGGTCGGCCATCGCGTCGCGGTCCTTGACCGACGACATCCCCAGGCCGAACAACGAGCCGACGTAATCGCCGAAGCGGTCGGACTTCGGCTTGTCAAAGCTGACCGTCGGCCGCACGCGTGACCACGCCCGATAGAACAGGCTGGCCATGCGGTGGTGGAACGTGTCCACGAAGCGGTGGAAGGTGCGGTCCCTGCGGTCGCGGACGCGGTTGACGGCGTACTCCGTCAGGTGCATCGGCAGGGCGCCGTTGGGGCCGAAGACGCCAAAGAACCGTTGCAGAAGACGCCGAGGCGCGTCGGGGTCTTCGCTCTTCTCAACGCCGGTTAGCGTCGAGGGCGGAAAGCCCATCGAAGGCTCCTGGGCGAAGCGCACCGCGTCGTCGGCCACGCGCTCCGAGCAGCCGATCGCCGGTTTGTCGGGCTGCTCACAGTCCAGCAGCCGAACCGCTTGGTAGAAGTTGAAGCCGTGCGGGTCCTCGTCCAGCCGCTCGAGGAGCTTCACAAGGTGTGCCGCCGGCCGATCCTGGTCGGCCATCGCATGATCTCCTCTCGCTGCGGGGTGCGGAGCACGGTTTCGGTGAAGGAGTTGATGGACACGTACTTGGAGAAGAACTGGTCCAGGACCGAGGCGAGCAGGAACACGCCCACACCGCCAAACGCCTCCTCGTCCATGGTGACGGTGATCTGCAGCCCGCGGGCGAACGCCACCGGCCCGGGGACCGGCGCCCGGCGGATGATGGGCAGCGACTCGATCGAGGCGACGCCGTCAATCTGCTTCTGCACCGCGGTGTCTCGCGCGTCGGCGTACAGGCGGAGCATCTCCCGCAGCGCCGAGGCCCCCTTGAGCGGGTCTTCGTTGGTGAGCGAAAGGTAGTTGAGCCCCAAGTGGCTGAGCAGTTTCCACAGCGTCTCGCCCGAGGCGTGCGCAAGCGACGGCCGCGGCGGCGTGGGGCCCGTGATGCAACGCACCGCGCTGACCGGGGCGCCCACCTCCAGCGAGAAGTCGGTCTGCCCAACGCCAATGGGCATCTGTAGGGGCAGGTCGCGGTGCGTGCAGTAGGCGTCGACCGCCAGCAGTTCGATCTCTGGCTTGTACGGCGTGTTGTGCCGATCGACCAGGGACACGTGGAGCTCGCTGCCCAGGTAGCTAGACCGGGTGCCGTACCGTTTCTGAAGCGTGGAGATCACTCGCGGCGCCCGGCGGATGGCGTAGTACGCGCGGTGGTCGGCGGTGTCGTGGTCGGTGAGCGAGTAGAGCGGCGAGAAGGGCTGAGCCTCTTCCATGTCGCTGCCCAGGCCCACCACGCGCGTGATGCGGTACACCTCCATATCCAGCGGCCGGGTCTTGTCCGGCACGATGTGGTGCTCCGACTTCCGAGGGTCGACCTGCACCGGGTCGAGCCGCTTGGGGAACAAGTTAATGGCGGGCGTCGCGAAGAGCGCGAGGTTGGTCTTGTCCACCGAGTTGCTGAGCGGGTGCTCGGAGCGGTCGAACAAGAGCGTGACGTCCGCCTCACGCGTGGGGCACATCCGCAGCGCATCGCCGATGCCCTGCAGCTCGATAAACTGGTACCGCTCGCGCAGGGCGAAGTACTCCGCGAGCATCCGGTAGCCCTGAAACGACGCCTCGCTGTAGGGCAGCATCGCCTCGTCCGGCGAGAAGCCGAGGCCACGCACCACGTCGTGGCGGAGGATGATCGGCTCGTGCTCGCGGTCGGGGTCGATCGGCGTGATCATCACCGCGCGGGTGTGGGCGATGCACTGCTCGTAGAGCGCCACCGGCAGCTCTTCGCGGCCCTGCAAGTAGAGCGGCAGACTCTCAAGGGCGAGACCCGAGAACTTCCGGCCCGGCGCCAGCCGCAGGCGGATGCGCATGCCGGCGTCGACGTTCCGGACCTCGCGGGGGAGGTCGAGCGAGACCGTGTCGCGGCTGAAGTACTTCGCCTCGGTGAGCTCCATCGGCCAGAGCGTCACGTCGTGGGCGGTGCGGTACTCGCAGGCGGTGTGCTCGCCCTTAACCACCTTGCCCCGCAGCACCGACCCGCGGGGCGCCACGTAGCCCTCGTCCAGGGAGCCCTCCGTGAGGTCGGGCTGGAACTGCACGATCGCCATCGATGGCGTCGGCGCCAGGAAGTGCGGGTAGACGATCTCCGTCAGGCTCTGGATGAGCTGCGGGAACTCCGAGTCCATCTTGAGCTGGACCCGGGCCGCCATGAAGGCGAAGCCCTCGAGCAGCCGCTCCACGTACGGGTCGGCACAAGCAAAGCCTTCAAGGCCCAAACGGCCCGCGATCTTGGGGTAGTCGCGGGCGAACTCCGCGCCCATCTCGCGGATGTGCCGCAGCTCCGTGTCGTAATGCCTCAGCAGCCGCGGGTCCATCACTCCCCCAATTTGCACGCGCGGGCTACTGCGCTGGTTCCTGCACGCTCAGGTTGCCCGTCTGCGGATCGATCTCCGCGTTCACCATCAGTTGCAGCGGCAGCGGCTGCGCCCACATTGTTGCTTCGATCTCAAAACGCAGAGCGTTGCTGGACGTGTCTGTCTCGTTCACGACCGCCGCCACACGCACGGTGGAACCGATCAGCCGAGGCTCGAACCGCACGATGCTCTCGCGGAGCTTCTCCTCTAGCTCCGACCGCTGCCCGCGGTTAAGCACCAAGCCGGAGTGGGGGGGGACGCCGAAGTTGACCGTCGACGTCGCCGCGTCCGGGTAGTCTTGGAAGTCGTGGACCGGCGTCAGGTTCTCGCAGTTCAGGAGCCACGACAGGTCGCGGATGACCGACTCCTTAAGCCGCTCAAGCGAGAGCACCCGACGCTCGACGGGTTCTACCCGCTTGTCCGGCTCGTCGTCCTCAAGACGGTCGAGCAGCGACGGCTGCAGGCGTTCGGAAGGGGCGAGGTCGGCCAAGGTTTGGTTGGGGCGTTGGGGGGACGGCGCGTGAGGACGCGGCCGGATCGCTCGGCGCTAGGCGACGCCAAACGCCAGGCGGTTCGTCAGCCGGCGTCCGTGGCGCCGCTGAGCGTCACTCGGCGGAGGTCCATCAGGGCGAAGTCGCCGGCGTCGGTCAGCAGCACCCGTTGGCCAAGGCCGTGGTAGGCGCCGTCGGCCACCTCTTCCCACTCGGTCTTTCGAGAGAGGCGGACCGCGTCATCGGCGTGCTTCTCGGAATCGACGTAGCGTGTGGGGATGATGCCGGCCGCTTCGCCCTCGTTCGCCCAGCGGAAGTGGGCGGGCGTCCAGACCACGTCGCGGAGGTCCGCCGGCGGCTCGAAAGTAATCTCCGCCACCCGCTCCGCCGGGGCCCAGTAGTACCGCCCGTTGACGATGATCTCCAGCACGGGGCCAAGCCGGCTGTCGCCGTCGGCGATCCAGTCAAAGCGGTGCTCCTGCTCTCCGTCGCCCGCCGCCACGGACAGTGTGCCGGGGACCGCCGGCGCCGCCTCAAACGCCTCGCCCCGCAGGTCGGCCGCGGCGGCGGTCTCGCCCTGGCTATCGAGTCGGATCGCCTCGATAAGCTGCGCCAGCCACGGCGTTGGGTCTCCGAAGACCAGCGGCGTTCGCTTCCCGGCAAAGACCTCGCGCCGGAGCACTTCGCACCGCAGGCACTCCTGGTAGGTCTGCGCCATGAGCCGGGCCGACTCGTCGAGGTCGCGGACCACGTTGAGCTGGGTCAGCGAGCGGTCCCACTCGCCCCGCACAGCCAGGAGTTGGAAGAGGAAGACCCGGTGCTTGGGGTCGTCGGGCTGGGAGCGGGTTTCTTCGGTGAGCTGCGCGAGTGCTGCCTGCAGGTCGCCAGCTTTGAGGGCCTCTTTAGCGGTCATGGCGCCTCGGTAGCTTGAGCGTTAATTGCCTTCGCCGCGTGAGGGCGCGGGCGACCGTGCGATGAGTTGGCGGCGGCGCCCAAATGCCGCCACACACGCCGCGGGGACGCGTTTAGCCCTTTTGCGAAGGCAGCTTTGAGACAAGTCGCAGCGAAACGGTAAGGCCTTCCAACTGGTAGTGTGGCCGCAGGAAGAACTTCGATGCGTAGTAGCCGGGGTTCTCCGGGTCTTCCTCCACCACCACCTCGGCCGCGGAGAGCGGTCGTCGTGCCTTGTCGGCGAAGCTGGCGTTTTGCGTGTTGGAGAGCACGTAGCTGTTGATCCAGTTCTGCAGGTAGACCTGGACGTCGTCCTTCTCCATGCTGGAGCCAATCTTGTCCCGCACCATGCACTTCAGGTAGTGGGCGAAGCGGCACGTTGCGAACATGTACGGCAGCCGCGCCGCGAGGTTCGCGTTGCTCGTTGCGTCGGGGTCCTTGTACTCGGTTGGCTTCTGTAGTGACTGGGCGCCGATGAACGCGGCGAAGTCGCTGTTCTTTTTGTGGATGAGCGGCATGAAGCCGTTCTTCGCCAGTTCCGCCTCGCGGCGGTCCTCGATGGCGATCTCGGTGGGGCACTTCATATCCACCCCGCCGTCGTCCGTGGGGAAGGTGTGGGTGGGCAGCCCCTCAACGGCGCCGCCGGACTCCACGCCGCGGATCTGGGTGCACCAGCCGTAGAACTTGAAGGACTGCGTGATGTTGGTCGCCATGGCGTAGGCGGAGTTCGCCCACGTGTAGCGGTGGTGGTTGGCGTCCTCAACGTCTTCCTCGAACGCGAACTCGTCCACCGGGTCCGTGGCCGCCCCGTAAGGCAGCCGGGCCAAGAACCGCGGCATCGCCAAGCCGAGGTAGCGGGAGTCTTCTGCCTCGCGGAGCGACCGCCAAGACGCGTACTCAGGCGTCTGAAAGATCTTGGTCAAGTCGCGGGGATTGCTCAGCTCTTGCCAGCTCTCCATCCGCATCACATTGGGGTCGGCGGCGGCGAGGAACGGCGTGTGAGCGGCGGCGGCCACCTGCATCATGCCGCTCAGCCACTCAACGTCGGGCGGGCTGTGGTCAAAGTAGTAGTCGCCCACCAGGCAGCCGTAGGGTTCGCCGCCGAAGCTGCCGTACTCTTCGGAGTAGATCTTCTTGAAGAGCGGGCTCTGGTCCCAGGCGGTCCCTTTGAACTTCTTGAAGGTCTTGCCCACCTCTTTCTTGGTGATGTTCAAGACCTTGATCTTGAGCATCTCGTCCGTTTCGGTGTTTGTGACGAGATGCTCCAGCCCCCGCCACGCGCCTTCGAGCTTCTGGAAGTCCTCGTGGTGGAGGATCTCGTTGACCTGCTCGCTGAGCTTGCGGTCGAGCGCGCCGATGATGGCCGTGATGGTGTCCAGGGCGTCGTCGCCGACGAGCGACGTGTTCTGGAGCGCCTGCTCGGCGAGCGTCGCCACAGCCGACTCGATCGCCTCGGTCGCCGAGTCGGTCTTTGGCTTGAATTCCTTCTTCAGCAGCGAGGCGAAGTCAGACTCCTCGAAACTGACGCCGGCCATCGCCGATGCAGCCGATTTTTGACCCTCTGCCATCCGAATCACCTACTCGCTTAGGGAAAAAAGAGCACCGCACCCCACACCGGCCGCCCACCGAGCGGGCCTCCCCGTCTCGACTCTCCGCTGCTACTCGGCAGCAGGCGCGTCGCTTTCGTCGCCTTCCGCCGGCGCCTCGCTAGCCTCCGCCGCCTCGCTGTCCTCTGCCGCCTCGGGCGCGGGAGCCGACGTCATCGCCGCCAGCACGTCCTTGTCTTGCAGCACCTTGGCAATCAATTCCTCGGCGCCGCTCTTGCCGTCCATATAGGTCATCAGGTTGGCGAGCTGCGTCCGCGTCTCCAGCAGCTTGCGGAGCGGCTCCACCTTTCGCGCCACCGCGGCGGGCGAGAAGTCGTCCATGCTCTCGAACGTGATGTCGACCATCAGGTTGCCCTCGCCCGTGAGCGTATTGGGCACCGGGAACGCCACCCGCGGCTTCATCGCCTTGAGCCGGTCGTCGAAGTTATCGATGTCGATCTCAAGGAACTTCCGGTCCGCCACCGGCGCCAGCGGGTCTTCCGGCTTGCCCGAGAGGTCGGACATGACGCCCATGACGAACGGCAACTGCACCTTTTTCTCGGAGCCGTACGTCTCCACGTCGTACTCAATCTGCACGCGTGGGGGTCGGTTCCGCGAGATAAACTTCTGGCTGCTCGCTTTGGCCATAATTGGTTTCTCCTCGGGAAGAACTCACCCACGCGGAAAGCAGGCGTTGCCAACTCGTTAAGGCGACCCAACTTCCGCCGAGTGCAGAGCATACGGTGACCGAACAGCAAACTCAAGCTCGGGAGCGGGGAGCCCGGTGCTCACCGAAGGTCCGGAGTCGCGAGTCGGGAGGACGCGCGGTCACCTTCGGCGACACTGCTCCACGCCAGACTTCTGGACTCCCGACCGACACACCAATCAAACCCCTGCCCTAAAAGCTCTTGTTGCTCGCCTCAATCGTCGTCCGACGAGTCTCCTTCTCCACTGATCATCCGGGCCTGAGACAATCCGTCGGGGATCAGATCTTCTAGGATATCCATGAAGCTCTTGGTCGCCAGCCGCTTGGCTCGCTTCAGCAACAGCGGCAGCGGGCTTGAGGGCTCGTAACGGTCGTAGTAGTCGCAGATCTTGTCGAGGGCGCGGATCACGTCCTCGCGCGTTCGCACCTCGCCCGCCAACGCGGGCGGCGGTGTCGCCGCTGCGGTATCGGCAGGCCCCGAAGAGGCGTCCGTAAGGGGCTCGCCGAAGGCGTCCGTGGGCGCCTCGGCAACGTCTTCGACTCCCGCCCTCGCCGCGACACGCTCGTGCACATAGTCGCGGATCTTCTCCAGCGTGCCGCTCAGCTTCTCCATGCTTGTGGCGTTCTCCGCGCCCACAATGGCCGTGACCTTCGCCTCAACAAGCACGGCGTGCTCGTGAGCGGCCGCGAGCGCCGTGGCCAGGTGCTGCAGCGACTCGAAGTCGCAATCGAGAAAAGCGGCCTCAATGCCCGCCATGTCGGGTTGCGAATCCTCGTCGGGCGCGGACGCCTCGCCCCGGGCGATCATCACATCCTGGTATCTGAATGAGCCGCAACGCTGCGACTGAACGATAGGAGCGTCAAGCAGACGGCGGATCGTGCTCGCCGGGTCCGCGAGCGAGGCGATGGTGTTTACCCGCTCGGTCGGGTCATTGTCGTCGTCGGGGTCGAGCAGCGGGTGCACCGTGGGCCAGTAGCGCTCCAGGTAGCCGGCGATCAGCTCAAGGCACTCGCCGAAGGCGGCCACGCCGTCGATCACCAGCGACGCCCTCGCCAAGTGGCCGGCCACGCGTAGGTCTTTGGTCCGCACAAGCAGCTCGAGCGCAAGCTCCTTCATCTCGCGCCATTTCGGTTCCTCGGCCGGGATGATCGTGTCGCCGTACTGCTGCTCCGGCTTTCCCTGCGAAGCGGTCTCGAGCGAGATGAACGCCTCGTCGTACTGCAAGTCGGGCCCGCACGGCTCGTCGTCGGAAACGGGGCTCAGCGCTGCTTCGAGGTCTAACACGGGCATGAGCCACTCGTGGTTGCGCGGACGCCAGCCACCTTAGGCCGGCGGGCGGAGTGTAGTTTACGCCGCGATTGGGCACCAAGCTTCCTCCGCCCCCTACCGAGCTTAACTGGGCGAGAGCCGCGGCGCCGCCGAACGCCGCCCGTGCCGTGCGACTGCTTTCCCATCGGGTCCTGTGCAGCTAGACTGCCACCTCGAATGCCGGCTGGGGCCGCCGCTGCGGGCCGGCGATGCCCAGAGCGGTAGTTACGTTTGGGGGAGGTATGCAAAGTTTAGCGGTCCACTGGTACGAGGGGCTGTTTCTTCGCCCCCACCATCTCCAGGCGAATGATCGCTACTGGACCGAGCACCACAGCACCTCCGGCCGCTGGAACAACGCCTACGACTACGGCGTCTACGCGTTTGAGTACAGCAAAGAGGCGCTCGCAAACAACTACCTCGATGTCCGTGTGCTCAAGGCACGCATGCGGGATGGGTCACTGATCGACCTGGAGTTCGGCCGGCAGCCGGACCGGGTGGACATCCGGGGCCCCATGAAGCTCGACGCGAAGCTAGACGGCGCCTTTGGCGAGCAGTCATCGATTCAGGTCTATCTCGGCGTGCCGAAGCTCAAGCTCGGCCGCGAGAACTGCGCCACCGCCGGTGAGCGCAGAGACACACGCTACGTCGAGTCCCGACTCCAGACGGCCGACGAGAGCCGAGGCGGGCACGAGCAGGAGATCGAGTACCGCGAGTTCAACGCCAAGCTGCTGCTCTCAACCGACGACTTGAGCGGCTACGAGCTGCTGCCGCTGGCCCAGATCAAGAAGACCGCTGACGGGCAGGCGTCGCCGGAGATCGACCCGGCGTACATCCCCCCGCTGTTGGCCACCAACGCCTGGCCCGAGCTGGGCGAGAACATCGTCCGCTCGCTCTACGACCAGATTGGCCAGAAGATTGACTTCCTCAGCAAGCAGGTCGTCAACCGCGGCCTGGGCCGCGACAGCCAAGACCCGGGCGACCTCGACCGTGTCTCCATGCTCGAGATGCTCAACGAGGCTTACGCCACGCTGTCGATCTTGGGGTTCGCTCAGACGATCCACCCGTTCGTGGTCTACACCGAGTTGGTCCGGGTGCTGGGCAAGCTGTCCATCTTCACGCCCGAACGCCGGGTGACCGACATCCCCGCGTACGACCACGACGACCTGGAGCGGATTTTCCGTGAGGTGAAACGCCGGATCGAGCAGATTATGCTCGGGGTGCGGGACTACGAGTTCGAGCAGCGGTACTTCTTGGGTGTGGGCCTGGGGATGCAGGTCTCGCTGGAGTCTCGGTGGTTCCACGCCAACTGGGAGTGGTGCATCGGCGTGCGGAAGGGGGACCTCAGCGCGCAGGAATGTCGGCAGGTGCTATCCGCAGGCGTGCTGGATATGAAGCTCGGCAGCAGCCCGCAGGTGGAGAACATCTTCCTTCGCCGGGCGCAGGGAGTTGAGCTCCGACCCGTGGACCGGCCGATGAGTGCGTTGCCGACCTCGCAGGAGTGGATCTACTTCGAAGTGGTGCAGAACGACAGCGCGGCCTGGAAAGACGTAGTTAAAACGGAAACGCTGGCCATGCGGCTGAAAGACTCGTTAATCCAAAACAAGGATCGTCTGCAAGGCGAGCGCAACATCGACCTCACAACCTTCGGCAAGAAAGTCACCCTCCAGTTTGCGTTGTTCGCCATTCCTCACCGCTAACGCCTTGAGAGCTCGGGGCTAGCTCGACGCTCCGCTGCGGCCCCTGGTTTGCTCCTCCGATGTCGCCACGATTCGCCCAATCCGTCGACCCGATCTTCCTCTACGCCCTGGCGTTGCTGGATCGGATTGGCAAAGGGAAGAACCCCGATCCGACCGAGGAGAAGCTCCGCCTGCGCACAATGATCGACAAGGCCGAGGCCACCCTCGGCACCGGCGGCGAGTGGGAGCTGGCCAAGTACGCCATCGTTTCGTGGATCGACGAGATGCTGGTCGAGAGCCTCTGGGAGGGCCGGGAGTGGTGGAACAACAACGTGCTGGAGGTTGAGCTGTTCAACACCCGCCAGTGCCACGAGCAATTTTTTGTCCGAGCGCAAGAGGCGTCGGGCAAGTCGAGCGGGTCGAGCCGTGACGCCCTGGAGGTCTTCTACGTCTGCGTGATCCTTGGCTTCCGCGGTCTGTACCACGACCCGGAGACCGGCGGCGAGATCGCCAAGGCGCTCAGCCTGCCGGTCAGCCTGAAGCAGTGGACGCGTCAGACGGCCATGTCCATCCGGCTCGGCCAAGGCCTGCCGCAGCTTGCCGACCCGGGTCGGCAGGCTGAGGGGGCGCCGCCGCTGCGGCCGCGGTCCGTGGTGGTTTGGCCGTGGCTGATCGCGTTGCTCATGACCGGCGTCCTGGTCATTGTGGCGGTGACGCAGTCCGAGTGGCTCCTCGAGCGACCAGTCCAAACGCAGAGCGAGTAAGCCCGCCGATGGCCGAACAGCCTGATGCCGCCTCCAACGACGCCGGTGCCGATCCACCCGGGCCGGTTCGTTCGCGCGGGGTTTCTATTGCGGGCCTGGCCTCTTGCCTGACCGGGCTGGTGCTGCTGGCGATCTTCGTCTTGGCGGTGATCGCCAAGGTGACCGGCTCGCCGTTAACCCCTTCGGGCCTCGAAGGCAGGGTCTGGCCGCTCATCGTCGCCGGCTTGCTGGTGCTCGTCATCCCGATCGTCGTCTTCCGGGCGGTCACGCTGTGGATGATGGGCGACGGGCCCAAGATGAAGGACATCGAGTACTCGTGGCGGGCGGGCATCGACGCCATGGCCCAGCACGGGATCACTCCGAAGTCGGCGCCGCTCTTCCTCATCATCGGTGGCGGCAGCGACAAGCTCCGCCGCAACCTGATGGCGGCCTCGGGGATTGATTTCCCGGTCAACGGCGTACCGAACCGCCCTGCCCCGCTCCACTGGTACGCCAATCGGAAGTCGATTTATCTCTTCCTCGACGACGCGGCCTGCATGAACCTGGCGGCGCGGCGGCAGCGGTCCGGTCCACCGAAGCCGGGCGGCCGACCGATGCCGAGCGACGCGCCCGCGGGTGGGGGCGCGAAGGGGCCGCTCGCGACGCTGTCGCCCGATTCCCCGACGCCGCCGGCCGGGAAGGCCGACGGGATGGAAACCATCGCCCCAGGCGACGGCCCCCAGGCGCCAGCCGCGGCACGGCCGGTGCCGCGGTATGCTGGCACGCTGATGCCGACCGAGGTGGCCGCCCCGGTCGTTGACGCCGCGGCAACCGTTTCCGCCGCCGAAACTCGCCGCGGTCGCCGGGCGTCGTCCGATGAGGCTTCGGCTCAGCTCCGGCGGCTTGAGGCCGTCTGCACCAAGCTCCGCCAGAGCCGCGACCCGGTATGTCCGGTCAACGGGATGCTGGTGCTGCTGCCCCTCGACCTGCTGCAGGCCACTCAGCAGGATGTGGAAGATGTCGAGCGGGCGATCTCCGCCGACCTCACCACTCTGCAGCGCGAACTCCAGCTCCGCTGCCCGGTGTTCGCGTTGGTTGTGGCCATGGAGCAGGAGCGGGGGTTCTGCGAGTTGATCCGCCGGATCGGCGCCGAGCGGGCGTCGTCGGGGCGGATTGGGCGAAAGTTCGACACGCGGATTCCGCCCACGCAAGAGCAGCTCGAGAAGTACAGCCTGCACGCCGCCGGCATCTTTGAAGAGTGGGTTTACACGCTCTTCCGCGAGGACAACGTGCTCTCGCACCACGGCAACCCCGCGCTCTACAACCTGCTCTGCAAGGTCCGCCGCAGCTTTCAGGCGCGGCTCAGCGACGTGCTGAGCAAAGGGTTTGGATACCGACCCGAGGAGGGGCCCGGTTCCATGCTCTTCGGCGGGTGCTACTTCGCCGCCACCGGCTCCAAGCCCGAGCGGCAGGCCTTTGTGGGCGGTGTGCTCCGCAAGCTCCGCGAAGAGCAGGAAGACCTGGAGTGGACCGGCGACGCCCTGCAGGCGAATACCCGCCGCGGGCGGTTGGCGCTCGCCGGGTGGCTGCTATCGGGGCTGCTGGTGCTAGCGACCGTGGCGATCGTGATTCTGGCCGACCGGTGACCATTGGCGATGGGCGGTGTCTCGCCCGGACCGGCCATTGGCTTCTTTATTGCGGCTCTTGAAGGCTTTCCGCGATCGGCTCCGCTCCGTTGCGCGGCGGTGCTTGCTACGCAGGCGACCGGCACAGAGCGCAGGCGCCGCATGCTCCTCAGATCGGAGATAATCGGGCTAAACCGCACGCTCGATTCAACCGATCTAAGAATGCGTGAGATAGGCTCCGATCCCAGGCGCAGCTTGCGCCGCCCCCAAAGTCTGCGAGCATTGAATGCGCGCCAACCATTACGCGGCAACCGTGTTGGCCCTGGTAAGCCTGCCCGGGGCGATTGCCCTGAAGGCGGCTTTGGGGTCGTCCGGCGGATCGGTCGCGTCGGCCGACACAGGTTCTGCCCTCACGTTCGTCGCTGAAGACATGCAGCGGAGCCGCCCGGCAAGCTCGACGGCTCCGCCCGCCCCGTACACGCCCCAGCAGCAAGCTAGCCAGGCGGCGGCGTCCCCGGGCCGATCGCCCGCGACGGAGCTGAACTTCCTGCCGTCAACTCTCCGCCAGACCACTGCGGGCCAGCGACGCGTCGCAACGCCCGCCCCGTCGTCGAGCGCGGGGACGCGGCGACTGGCGCCGCCATCGCAGTCGCGGCCCGCCTCGGCGATGAACCCGCCGACCGCAACCACCGCCAAGACGCAACCGACTCGACGCCCCAGGCCGAAGCCGATTCCGCTGCCGCCCACGACACCGGCGGCGCCGCTCCAGCACAGCGTTGTCTTCCTGCCGGGACCGACCGCCCCCCAGGCGGCCGTGACGCCCAAGCCAATCGCTACCCCACGGCCCATCGCCAAGCCGCAGCCCGCGCCGCTTCAGCAACCGGCCCTGGCGCGGACGTCCGCGGCGCCGGTGATGCCGGTTGCCTCGAAGCCCGCTCCGGTTGCCTCGACGCCGACCAAGGTGAGCCGGCGTTTGCCGCCGAGTGCTCCGCCGGTGTTTGCCACGGACACGCCCGCCAGCCGCGGCCCGGCTCTTCAGCAGCCGGTTACGAATCCTGCCGAGCCGACCAAGACTCCCAAGCCCTTGCCGCCGGCCCGGGTTGCTCCTGCTCAGCTCGCAACGAAGCCCAATCGGAAGCCGCCCGCGGCGTCCGCCGCCCCTTCGCTGCCGAAGCCATCGGCCGGCAAGCTGGTGTGGGGAATGCTCGGCAAGTCGAAAGACGCCGACGCGGAGGCGCCGGCTGCCGAGGCGCCGGCCGTGAAGCCACAGACCATCAAGCCCGGCGCCATGGCCACCGACCGGAAGGGTTTGGGGCTGCCGTGGGACCGGGCTCTGAGTCGCATGCGAAACGCGATTGATGGCTCCTCCGGCCCGGCCGATGACAGCCAGTCGGAAGCCGACGCCTCGACCCTGAAGCTGGCCGGGGAGCCGATCCCCAGCGTGGCGAGCTCCAGCCGCCGGGTCGCGCCGCCTGAGGTGGCGTCGCCCGTGTCGGAATCGATCCAAGCCGCGGCGACCATTTCGAGTCTCAACTCCGGGATTGAGAGCGGCGATGTGCCGGCCTCCACGCCGCTGCCGGAGCGTTCGAAGATCATCTTCCGGCCGGCCGTGGTCGACGTCACCAGCACCGGCCGCCCGATGCTCCGCCCCGACGTGAAGGTGGCGAAGCGCCAGGTCACCGTTGGCGGTGACGTGAGCTATGTGTCCGACGCCGGCATGCCGATCGTTGAGGGCGAGGTGATTGTGCCGGACGAGTGGTCGGCCCCGGTCGTCTCGGGCCCGTACGAGGAGTACGCCCCCAGCTGCAGCGACACGGCGATGACGCCCTCGCGGATGGGACCGTTCGAACAGATGCTGTGCCACATGCGGGCGCGGCTTAACGGCCCGTGCGGCTGCGAGCCCGGCCTGGGAACCGAACGGGTGATGCACGCCATCTCATTTGTTGACACGGCCCAGCCGCTCAACAACTTCCGCACGCGGCTCGACGCCGGCTACGGCTGGCAGTTGCCGGACCGTTCGGAGTACTTCTGGCAGAAGATCGGCAACAGCGACGAGCTTCAGCCCGAACGCTCCGTCGACTACCAGGACATTCGTGCCTACCTGGAGATGGGCGGCCGCAAGTTCTCGGTCGGCACGGACATCCCGATCCGCATGATCGCACCGGAGAACAACCCAGACACCGCCGGTCTGGGAGACATCAGCATCACGACTAAGCTGGTCTTCCTCGAAGGCAAGCGTTGGATGCTCACGCAGCTCCTGCGGACCTATATCCCCTCGGGTGACGCCCGCGAAGGTTTGGGCACGGGGCATGCGTCGATTGAGCCCGGCTTCGCCTGGCGCTACAAGTACAGCCCCGTCACCTACCTGCACGGTGACCTGAAGCTGTGGGTGCCGCTGGGCGGCGACCAGGACCACGCCGGCGAGGTGATCACGTACGGCTTCGCCATGAGCCATGTTTGGAGCGAAACCGACTCCTACGCCGTGATGCCTACGCTGGAACTGACCGGTGTCTCGTTCGTCGACGGCGCCGCGACCGTCGCCACGAACCAGTTCGACGCCGATGGCAACATCATCGGCGTCCCCGGCGACGTGGATGCGGACAACGTCATCAACATCCACCCCGGCGTCCGCTGGGTGTGGGACCGCGGCAGCGACTGCGGCATCCAGGAGTTCGGCCTCTCGAGCGGCTTCGCCCTGACCAGCGATCGCACCTACCGCAGCATCATGCGGTTCGAAGCCCGCTGGTCCTGGTGACGCGTCCGGCCACGCCTGCTCCTCGTCGATCTCTTCTCATCAGCCCGTGCGGACTGCCCGAATTGCGCCACCGGAACGCTTCGGTGGAGGAATTTGCCGGCAATTTGACACCAATTCAGCTCCTAGCCACTATTGACTCCATCGCGTTCGCGCTGCGCAACGTGCGCTCCGGGTGCGGCCCCGCTAGACCTGAGTGGTTGGCTGGCAGGGCTCTTCAGGCGTCGTGGTCTCTCCTTTTGGGGCTGAGGTATGGGACGGTTCAAAGACCTGCGCGCCCGGCTTGCGCGCCTGCTGGGGTCCAGTCGGCGGCCGCCGAAGCCGGCGGAGATGGTCGTGCCGCACCTCGCGATCAAGCGGCTCGAAGAACGCCGCGTGCTCAACGCGGACGCCGCTCCCGTTGAGCTGCTGGTGGTCGACGCCGGCGCCGCCGCCGGCGATGGCCAAGCGGATACGTTTCAAGTGGAGCAGCACGAGACCGGCATCCGCGTCTCGGTTAACGGCCAAGAGACCCATACCACCAGCCTCGGCGCCGAGATCCAGATTGTCGGCTCCGCCGACCGCGACGTCTTGGTGGCCGATCTGCTGGCCGGCGCCCGGGTGACCTTTGACGGCGGCGCCGGCGACGACACGCTGCGTGTTGTCAGCGGCGAGTCGGTTGAGTCCGTGACTTACACGCTCGGCAGCGCCGGCGACGCGACCGATGGCAGCCGGGTCGAAGCCGCGTCTGCAACGGGCGATGCAACCGCTGAGATCAGTCTTGTTGGCGTCGAGAGCATCGATGACGCCGCGCAGGCCGACCGCCGCGAGGTTGTTCTGCAAGGGGAATCCACCGGGGTCGCGGTAACGGGAGTTGGCGACCGCAATGTGCTTGCTGTCGACGGAGCTGCGGTCCGGACGCTCGCCTTCGCCTCGCCCGACGAGCTCCTGGCGATCGATAGCCAATCGGAAGACGCGGCCACGCCGCGCGAGGTCGAGCTGGTCTCGCTCGCCGACGGCTTTGCCGCCGACCTCGAAGTGAACGCCGACGCCGCCGATCGCTTCCTTGCCACCGGCGACGCCGACTTGGGCGGCGGAGACCTGCGTGTCACCACCGGGTCGATCGAGGTCTCCGGCAGGATCGCTTCGCAGCAGGCCGACTTCACCTTCGACGCGGATAGCACGGTCAAGATCACCGAAGACGGGCGGATTGAGAATCGCGACGGCCGCGTGGCGATCGACTCGGGCGAGTCGGGCACGACTGAGCTTGCAGGGCTGATCGACGTTTCGAGCGACCACGCCGTTGGTGGCCGCGTCACCCTGCTGGGCGAGAGCGTCCGCCTGGCGAGCGGCGCCGAGATTGACGCTTCCGGCCCCACGGGCGGCGGGGCGGTGTTTGTTGGCGGCGGGCTGGCGGGCGCCGACCCGCAGCTGCGGAACGCTCGCGCCGTCACTATGGAAGCGGGCGCGAAGATCCAGGCCGACGCCACCAACCGCGGGCACGGCGGCCGCGTCGTCCTGTGGGCCGACCACACAACGGTTGCGGCGGGCGAGATTACAGCGCGTGGCGGGCGGCTGGCGGGCGACGGCGGCTTTGTGGAGACCTCGGGCCTGGTCAACCTCCAGCTCGGCGGCCGCGTCGACGCCACGGCCGCCAACGGCGCCGCGGGCACGTGGCTCATCGACCCCACCGACATCATCATCAACAACGGCGCAACCACGCCCAGCCTTGGGCCCACCAGTGCCGGCGGCACCGACACGTTCCAAGACCCGTTGCCGACCGCGCCCAACGCGGCCACCATCGCTGCGGCCGATATCGTCGACGCGCTTGAGATGGGCAACAACGTGGTGGTGACCACCGCGTCTGATGGCGGCGGCGCGGGCAACCTCACGGTCGACGCCAACATCCTCGCCGACCTGACCACCGACGCGATGGAGAACGACGTCTCGCTGACGCTCATCGCGGTTGGAGACATTACCGTCAACGGTCAGATCGGCCTGATGGCCGCCGACGCGATGGATAGCTTGACCGTCTTGCTCAACGCGGGCGGCAGCGTGGTGGTGAACAACACCATCGACGCCGGTGGCGGTGAGGGCGGCAACGTGACGATCCAGGCCGCGTCGCTCAGTCAAAACGCGGCGATCTCCACCGCCGGCGCCGGGACCGTCACGGCCGTGACGACGGGCGCCATCACGATGGCCGGCGGCGCCGTGACGAGCACCGCCGGCGGACTGATTGACTACCGGGCGAATAGCGGTGACGTCGCGCTCACCCAGCTTAACGCGGGCGGCGGGTTCCTCCGCGTGACGGCCACCGCCGGCGCCATCACCGACGCCCTCGGCACGGAAGACCCGAACCTGATCGGCGACCTCGCCACACTCACCGCGCCCGGCGGAATCGGCGCCGCCGCCGGCGATGGCGACATCGACACCAGCCTGATGCGGCTCGAGGTCGGCGGCACGCCGGCCGGGGTCTTCATCGGCGAGACCGACGGCCTCCGCCTGTTGGCGCCCGGAGTGACAACCGCGGCCGATGGCGTAGTCAGCCTGGTCGCCGCGGCGGGCACGCTGGAGATCGATGGCGCCATCAACGCCGCCGGCGTGGGATCGGTCACGCTCGGCGCCGTCGCGGGCATGGTTCAGATCGACACGGCCGTCAACGCCGGCACGGGCGATGTGGCGATCACCGGCGCCTCGGTCACGCAGAACGCCAACCTCGATACCGCGGGCGCCGGCACGGTGAGCGTGGCGGCAACCGCCGGTGGCATCGCCATGACCACCGCGGCCGTCACCACCACCGCCGGTGGCACGATCAACTACCAGGCGACGATGGGCGACATCCTCCTCGCCCGCCTGAACGCCACCGCGACGGGCGACATCGTCGTCTCGGCCGCCGACGGCAGCATCCTTGATAACCGCCCCGACGAACTCGCCAACCTAATCGGTGACGGGCTCACGCTCACCGCCGGAGTCGCCATCGGCGGGCCGGGCGAGGGCGACGTGGACACCAACGTCGACACGCTTGAGATCAACAGCGGCACGGGCGCCACGTTCGTCGAAGAACTCACCGGTCCGTTGAGTCTCGGTCCCGTTACCGGCGCCGGCGGGGACATCAACGTTGAGACCGCAGCCGGCACGCTTGCCGTGGCGGGGGCCATCACCAACACCGGCGCCGGGCAGGTTGCCTTGGCGGCCAACGGCGGCAACGCGAACGTCAACGGCCCCATCACGACCGCCACCGGCGACATCGTCATCACCAGCGACCAAGACGCATCGGTCGCCGCCATGCTGATAACGACCGGCGGGAACATCCGTGTCTCGGCCGACAACGTGACGATCGACGCCGACGTCGAATCGACCGGCGCCGGTTCGGTCACGCTGACCGCCACCGATGGGAACCTCACCATCGGCGCCACTGGTTCCGTGATGACCGATTCAGGGGCCATCGACCTCGACGCGACGCAAACGGCGGCCGTGAATGGCGATGTCATGTCGCAAACCGGCGACGTCTTCGTCGACGCTATGACGATCACCCAAACCAACACAGGTCCGATCGAGACCGGTGCCGCCGGGGTTGTCGCCCTCGTGGCGACGGGCGCCATCACCGCTGGCGGGATGATCGACAGCGGCAGTGGCAACATCCTGCTCGACGCCGGCGCCGCGCTCACCGTTTCCGGCGGCGTCGACTCCGACAGCGGCAGCGTGACCCTCACGGGAACCTCCATTAACCAAACCGGCGCCATCGAAACCGGCGGCGCCGGCAAGGTGCTGCTGCAGGCCGAGACCGGCAACTTGGTGTCGATGGCCGCCATTGATTCTGGCGCCGGCGCCGTGCACCTCACGGCCGCCGTGAACGTTCAGCTCCAAGGCGACGTAACCACGCAGAGCGGAGACATCAAAGTTACCGGCCAGGCGGTCGACCAGTCCGGCGCCCTCACTGCCGGGGCGACGCCAGGCAACGGGGACGCGGGCGCCATCACCGTTAGTGCCACCGCCGGCATGCTCGACTCCACCGCCAACATCACGTCAGACGCGGGCGCGATCACGCTGTCCGCCAACGGCGCCGTCATGCTGGCAAACGCCGTCGCCTCGACCACCGGCAACGTTTCTGTGGCGGGGTTCACGGTCGCGCAAAGCGGGGCCGTGACAACCGGCGGGGCTGGCGATGTCAGCCTCTCCGCGTTTGCCGGCGATCTCGATTCGACGGCGGCAGTGGGAAGCGACGACGGTGACATCCAGCTCCGCGCTGAACAGGGCGATGTGACCATCACTTCCAGCGTCACCGCGACTGGCAACGGGGCGATCCAAGTCGCCGCGCTAATGATCGGCGGCATGGGTGGTGATGTGACGGTTGATCCCGGCGCCACCGTCACGGCGACCGGAACGGGCTCGGTTTCCCTGTTCGCCTCGGAAACGGCAACGGTCAACGGCGACGTCGATTCCGGCACGGGCAGCGTCTTGGTGTTCGCCGACGGGGTGGCCCAGGCCGGCAACATCACCGCCGCCGGTAATGGCGTGGTCAACGTGGAGGCGACCGCCGGCGCGATCACGATGTCCGGCAACGCCGTTACCGCGACCGATGGCGGGACGATTGACTACGAGTCGTCGCTCAACACCGACATCGCCCTGACCACCCTCGACGCGGGCGCCGGCAACCTCCGCGTCAACGCCAACGGCGGCGCCATCACCGACGCCAGCCTCGCCGAAACGCCGAACCTGATCGGCAACCTTGCGACGCTGCGAGCCGCCGGTGGCATTGGAGCCGCCGGCGATGACGACATCGACACCAGCATCACGCTGCTTCAAGTTCCGGTCTTCCCCAACAACCTCTTCATCAACGAAACCAACGGCCTGCGGCTCATCGACTTTGGAGTGGTCAGCGGCCCCAACGGCGTTGTGAGCCTCGTCGCCGACGCCGGGCTCTTGGAGATCGACATCCCCATCAACGCCCCGGGCGCCGGGGAGATCATCCTTGAGTCAACCACCGGAGAAGTCCGCATCGATCGGCCGATCGACGCCGGCACGGGCGATCTCACTGTCCGCGGCGACTCCGTCGACCAGAACGCCGACCTCGACACCAACGCAGGTGGCACGATCACGGTCGAGGCCGACGGAGCCGGCATCGATATGCAGCCGGGCGCCGAGGCGACAACCGCCGGCGGACTGATCACGTACGATGCCACCAATGGCGATCTCGCGCTCTCCCAGCTCAACGCGACGGGCGCCGGCAACCTTGTCGTTCGTGCGGGCGGCAACATCACCGACGCTACGGAGGACGAAGCCGCCAACCTCGTCGGCGACGCGTTGACACTGCAAGCCGGCAACGCCATCGGCGGCCTCGAACGCGACGATCTGAATACCGATGTCAACACGCTCACGCTCATCGGCGGCACGGGCCCCGCGTTCATCGAGGAACTGACGGGCGACCTTGACATCGCGTCGGTCAACGGGGGCGGCGGCAGCATCGCCATCGAAACCCAGACCGGCGGCATCAACGTCAACGGGCTCGTCACCAATATCAACGCTGGTGGTGTCTTGCTGTCGGCGGTCGCCGGCAACGTCGCTGTCGGCGCTATGCCGGCGGGAGAGATCAACACCGCCGCCGGCGCTATCACGCTCGTCAGCGACATGGACGTGGTCGTTGACGCCGCCGTGATGAGCGTTGACGGAGACATCTCGGCCTTCGCCGACAACATTGCCATCAACGCTGCGGTCGAATCGACGGGCGCCGGCGACATCGACCTCAACGCCACCAACGCGCTCACGATCAACGGCACGGTCAGCAGCGGCGCGGGCGGCATCGGACTGAGCACCGGCGCCGCGCTGCAGATCAACCAGGCAATCACAACCGAAAGCGGCGACATCGTCGCCACGGGCGGAAGCGTAACGGTCGCCGCCCCGCTCCTGACGGGCGACGCGATGGGCGACAACGACCCGGGCGCTGTCACGCTCGTCGCTACCGCGGGCGACTTCACGTCGGACATGAACGGGACGATCGACACCGAGGCGGGTTCGGTGAGCATCTTCGCCAGCATGAACGTCGCGCTCATGGGGGCGGTCACCACGCAACGCGCCGGGGCGATCGAGATCACCGCCCAGCAGCAGGTAATGCAAGACGCGGCGTTGCAGACCGGCGCGGACGCCACGGAGACCGACGGGGGGAACATCACCGTTCGCGCGTTCGACGCGGGCGCCATGTCGCTGGTGTCGACCGAGGCGATCACCACGGACGCCGGCGCGGTCGAGCTGCTCGCCAACGGCGCCGCGGACCTGCAGGCCGCCGTGACCACCGGCAGCGGGGCGATCGCGGTCACGGCTTCGGCAGTCGATTTGTCGGGTTCGCTCCGTACAGGAGCGGCAGCAGGCACGAATGACGGCGGCGACGTCGCGGTGACGGCGTTCGATGGGAACCTGACAACCGCGGCGGCAATCGCCCTGATGCCGGCGAGGGGTTCGATCACCACCGAGTCGGGAGCCGTGACGCTCACAGCCACGCAGGGCGACGCCGACCTGGCCGGCGCGGTGACGACGGACCGAGCTGCGATCACTGTCGAGGCCCTCGGCGTGATGCTCTCAGGGCCGCTGGAAGCGGGCGCCGCCATGGGCGACGGAGACTTGGGTGACATCAGCATCACCGCGGTGACCGGCAACCTGTCGACCCTGATGCCAATGGTTCCCATGGACCCAACCGCGGTGTCGATCAGGACCGACGCCGGTTCCGTGACGCTCATGGCCACGCAGGGCGACGCCACGCTGGGTGGCGAGGTAACGACCGGGACCGGCGACATCACGGTGATGTCTCGAAGCGTGACGCAAGCAGCGGCGTTCTCCACCGGCGAAGCGGCCGGCGCTGACGACAACGACGGCGGCGACGTCGCCATCACGGCGATCGCGGGCGACTACGTCTCGGGCATGGATGGAACGATCGACACCGAGCGTGGTTCGGTCGCCATCTTTGCGGCCGAGGATGCGACCCTTGAAGGAACGATCACAACGCAGCGGGCGGGCTCGATCCAGGTAACCGGCGAGAACGTGATGCAGATGGCGGATCTGGAGACGGGGGCCGATCCGGGCTCGCCTGACGGCGCCGAGATCGTCCTCCGCGCGACCGACGGCGATCTGGATTCAACCGCCGACATCCGGGCACGCGGCAACGGCCCCGTTGATCTCTCCGCCACGGCCGCAGTCGGCGGCGATCTGACCACAGCATTTACCACGCTGATCTTGGCCGAGGGCAACGGCGCGGTTGCTTTCTCGGCATCCAACGCGGCGACGCTCAACGCCAACGTGGATTCTGGGACCGGGGGGATCGCCGCGCAGGCCGCCGCGGTCACGCAGGGCGGCGCCTTCCAGTCGGCCGGTGACGGCGGGGTTTTTATCCAAGCCTCGACAGGCGATTTCCAGTCGATGGTGGGCGGCACGATTAGCACAGGCAATGGGGATGTCACCGTCTTCGCCGGGCAAAACGCACAGGTTGGCGGCGCCGTGACGACCCTCGGAAATGGCGACGTCTCGGTCACCGGGCAGAACGTCACCCAGTCGGCCGCGGTCGAAACCGGCGCCACGATCAATGTGCCCAACCAGGGCGACATCCTGCTCCGCGCCACCAACGGCGCCCTGAGCTCAACGGCTGAGATCACGTCAGACGGCGGCGCCATCTTCGCCGCGGCGAGCGGCGCGGCCAGCTTCACGGCGATGGTGCAGTCGACCGCGGGCGACATCGCGGCGTTGGGCGGCTCGGTGACGCAGTCGGGCGGCATCGAGACGTCTGAAAGCGGGGGGATCTCGCTGCAGTCGACCACGACCGACATCGTCTCACTGGCTCCCATCGAGGCGAGCCAAGGAGTCGATGTCGATGCAGCCCGAACCTTCAATCTCGACGCGGACCTGACCGGAAACACCGTCCAGGTCGATGTTGCCCGCAACGACACCAACTCGGCCGCCCTGACGGCCGTTGAAGCCCAGATCGCGGCCGGTGTCTTCGAGCCCGACAAGACCGCGCTGCAGTCGATCATCGACCAGCTGGACATCGCCGACTCCGCCAACATCTTCGTCCGAATTGTCAACCCAATCACCAACCTGCCCGAAGACGTTCAGGTTTCGAAGCTGTTCTTTGTGAGCGTGTCGGGCAGGTTCACCGCGTTGGACGGGTCCAACCCGGGGCCGCTGCTCGTCAACCAGGGGCTAGGAGTCATTGACGCGGTTGTCGATCCCGGCATCGTCGCGGAGTTCTCCCTCGAGGTGTTCTGGCGAGAGCCTTTCGCGGTCGATCCCCCCCCACTGCCCGAGTTCCCGATCATGGGGGTCCCGGAGGACGTCAACGTGCTCGCCGCTCCGGAGGCGGTTGTCGATCCCGACTTGACGGCGCCCCTCGTTGAGGGCCAGTTCGCCCGTGGCGTCACCTCCGGGCAGTTCACGCACCGTTTCGCGTCGAATCCCGACGGCGCCGCTTCCCCGGTCGTGCGTGTTCCAGTACGCCTCTCCGACTTCGTGATCACTCAATTCGGGCTCGGCTTCGCGGGGCGGGATGTCACCGCTCGGAACTCGGCGTTCGCAATTGAGACGATCGTCGAGATCCAGGTCCAGCCGTTCGATGTCGGGGCGCAGACGCCGCTGCCCGAGGCGTTGCCGCAGACCGAGTTGTTTATCGAGGCCCTGCCGCCCGCGGCCGAGCCGTCGGCGCCGGTCACGTTTGTCTCGGCCCCGTCGCCCGTGAGCAGCACGCCCGGTGTCACCACCGCGGGAGAAGAACGCTACTACGAGTTGCGGATTATCTCGTTCGACCGCAGCGGTGACCTGGTTGAGACCGACGCGATCCAACTCACCAAGAGAGACGCCGCCGCGGTGGCGCCGTTCAACCCCAGCAAGCTCGCCAAGCTCTTCCAACTGCTGCCGGGCGACCGCTACCGGCTGTACCTGATCGAAGAGGGCAGCGAGCGGATGGTGCTGGACTTTGTCATCGAAGAAGTGGGCGGCGAGAGCCGGCCGGTGGAGCTGCCGGAGCAACTGGACACGGTGCCCGCCGCGCCGCCCGCGGCCGAGCCGTCGGCCGCGCGCCCCACCGAGACTTCGCTGCCGGTCGCCGCCGGCGACCATGATGGCGACTTGGATTTCCGCGTGAAGCCCGCTCGGCCGGTCCTTTCGGAGCCGGTAGCGAGCGGCGGGCTGCTGTTTGGTGCCGCCGTCCTCTCCCAGCAGGCACGCCGGCGACGCGCGCGGCGGGCCGACCGGCGTGCGGCCCGCTTCGGCCGCGCCCAGCTTGGCGTGGGTGGTTCCGCCGCCAATCGCGAAGCCAACGACGAGACCCTCGATACCCAATCACGTTCCCCCCTCGCACCGCGCTGAGGAATATAGGTCGATGGATATCTGTCCGCATTGCGGCGCCGCCGGCGCCTACAAAGACTCCACCGATGGTCGCTGCCCCGTCTGCGCTATGGCGTTGCCCGGCGCCGAGGAGGACCTGGAGCGCGCGCTCGCCGAAGAGGCGGACGAATCGTCGGCGTCGCTTGAGACTTACGGCGCCGACGAGTTGGTGGACGACCAGGGCGACGGCACGCTCAAGCCGAGCGCGATGCCCGTGGCGGACGCCGCTTCGACGGTTGTGGAAGACGGCGACGGCGACGCCCAGGGCGGCGGCAGCGCCGGCACGCCGGCCCGCCCGCAGGGCCGGGACTTGATCCAGCCGCGCAAACTGGCGCCGGCGTTCGCCCGCCGTGTGGCGGCCGGCTGGAAGCCGACCGGCGGCGAAGAGAAGGTGCCCACGGACACCATTAAGTACGAGCCCAGGTCCAGCTCGCGTGGCTCCGGGTCGGGCCGCGGCAGCGACTCGGGCGTCCCTGGCGGGTCCGATCAGGGCAGCGGCGGTCAGAGCGGCGTGGGTGAGCTGGGCGACCTGCGGATCGGCGCCCGCGACGTGGGCGACCTCGGCGACGACGGGCCGCTCGACTACGAGATCATCGAGGAGATCGGCCGCGGCAACATGGGCGTGGTCTACTCCGCCCGCCAGGCGTCGCTCAACCGCGACGTCGCCCTGAAGATGCCGGCCGAAGGGCTCCGCGGTTCGCACAGCGGCCGCAAGCAGTTCATCGCTGAAGTGGTGGTGACCGGTCAGCTCGACCACCCGAACATCGTGCCCATCTACGACCTGGCGCGGGACGCGTCGGGCCAGCTCTTCTACTCGATGAAGCGGGTCGAGGGGCGTTCGTGGGACAAGCTGCTGGAAGAGCAGCAGCTCACCAAGTCGCAGGCCATGCCCGAGGACGAGGCCCGGGTGCTGCACGACAACTTGACTATCTTGATGAAGGCGTGCGACGCGATCCGCTTCGCCCACGACCGCGGCGTGATCCACCGCGACATTAAGCCCCACAACATCATGGTGGGCAGCTACGGCGAGGTGTCCGTCATGGACTGGGGCATCGCGCTGCGGATGGACATCGACGGCATCGGCGGCGGCGTCACCCGCCTAAGCCCCGCCGGCACGCCGGCCTACATGGCGCCCGAGATGGCGCTGGGCAACGCCGGCGAGATTGGCCCCGCCACGGACGTCTACCTGCTGGGCGCCGTGCTGTATGAGATGATCACCGGCAAGCCGCCCCACCCGGAGCCGGTGGAGAGCACCACCAAGGAGCAGTGGGTGAACTCCGCGCTGCTGATCGCCGCGCAGAATCAGATTGTGGAGATCGAAGACCCGGACGAACTGGGCGAGATCGCCTACCGGGCGATGGCCACCGATCTGGAGCACCGCTACGACAACGTCGCCGAGTTCCAAGACGCGATCCGCAGCTACCTCTCGCACGCCGAGAGCATCAAGCTCACCCAGCGGGGCGAGAAGCTGCTGGCCAAGGCGCAGAAGAACGGCCGGGCCGGCGGCGAGCAGCGTGGGCGGTTCGACGAGTACGACCGCGCCCGCTTCGCCCTGCTCGAAGCGGTGGACATCTGGCCGGGCAATAAGACCGCCCACCGGTTGCTAGACGACACGGTGCTGGACTACGCCAACTACGCGTACAAAGAAGGCGCCTACGCCCGCGGCATCGACCTGCTGACGGAGAAGAACCCCAAGCACAAGCCGCTGCTACGCAAGCTCCGCGCCGCCCGCCGCCGCACCAACCGCCTGACCACCCTGCTCTACTCGGCGGTTGGCTTGATCTTCTTGGGGACGATCGGGTTTTCGTTCTTCTTGAATCAGGCGCGCGAGCGGGCCCTTGATGCCGAAGCGGTTGCGGTAGCGAATGCGAAGGAAGCGGAGGATCAACGCAAAGAGGCAGTCAAGCAGCAAGGAATTGCACAAGCAAACGAGACTGAGGCGAAACGCCAAGCCGGGATCGCGCTGGCCAACGAGACAGAAGCCAAGCGTCAAGCGGGAATTGCCCTCGCCAACGAGACAGAAGCAAAACGTCAGGCGGGTATTGCTCTTGCCAACGAGACGGAAGCGAAACGTCAAGCGGGAATTGCCCTTGCCAATGAGACAGAAGCCAAGCGTCAAGCGCAGATTGCGGCGGCTCAGCAGCGCCTCGCCGAGTCCGCTTCCTACGCGTTCGAGGTAGGCCTCGCCGCCGAAGACTTAGAACGGAACGCCTTCGATCAGGTCGAGCAGACCCTCAAGACGCAGGCGGAGAGCGACGTCAAGAGCAAGCTGCGTGGCTGGGAATGGGGCTACCTGAACTCGCTTGTGAATCAGGAGGGCAACCGGACGCTGGGCGACCGCGGGCCGCTGCTGGCCGGGCGGGTTGAGTCGGTCGCCGTCGCGTTCGATGAGCAAACGGGCCGCCGCTGGGCGGCCGCCGGCTCGGCGAGCGGCGACGTCTTCTTGTGGGAGATCGGCGGCGACGCCGACCCGGTTCGCCTCCGCTACGGCGAGGCGGTGGGCGCCGTCGCGTTCAGTGCCGACGGCAAGACCGTCTTCGCCGGTGGCCGGCAGGGCGGCGAGACGCACTCGGTCAAGGCGTGGTCTCTGCCTGCCCGAGACGGGTCGAAACCCGTCGAGGTCGCCAAGCACGCGAGGCCGATCCTCAGCCTCGACACCTCAGCCAACCCGCCTCGGCTGGTTTCTTCCGACACACGCGGGTTGGTCTTGCTGACCGACTTGGGCGCCCGCAGCGCTCCGCGGCAGGTCCAGGCGGCGAAGCTCGAAAACAGCATCTGGTCGGCCCGGTTCTCGCCGGATGGCGAGTGGATTGTTACCGCGGGCGAAGACGGGCTGGTGCAGGTCTGGAGCACGGGCGACATCGTCGACGGCGAGCGCGACCCCAAAGCGGCCCGCAGGATCAAGGGTCACGACGGGCCCGCCTACGCGGCGGCCTTCTCGCCCGATGGGCGGCTGATTGTCTCTGGCGGGCGTGACCGTCGGGTGCTCGCCACCGCCTTCGATCCAAGCAAGCCGGGCGGCGGTCAGAAGGAGCCAGTCAAGGCCGTCACTGACCGGTTGAAGACGGGCGCCAAGCCCGACGCCCAGGCCGCCGACTACGAAGTGATCGGCGAGCACAACTCCGCGGTCCGCGCGGTCGCCTTCGACGCGACCGGCGATGCGCTCTACACCGGCGGGCACGACCACACGGTGAAGGTCTGGGACCTCGCAGGCGGCGTCGTTGCCGGCCAGAAGGCTACGACTCTGCGTGGTCACGGCGGGTGGGTCCGCTCGCTGGCGGTGCCTCCCGCCGGCGGCGAGGTTGCCGGCGGCGCCTACGACGTGATCAGTGGAGGCTACGACCGCCGCGTGCGTGTCTGGGACGTGGATGAGTATTCGTTCGCAACCATTCTTTCGGAAAACTCAGACCGCACGCTTGGCTCGCGTGAGCTAACCGCCGGCGACGCGTCGCCAGATGGCAAGTGGGTCGCCACCGGTTCTTCTGGCGGCGAGGTGGTCTTCTGGGACCTCACGGACGCCAGCCAACCCACCCGCCAGCCGATGGTCGAGGGGCACGACTGGCAGGCCACCACGGGCGTCTACTTCGCCGGTGGCAAGCGGCTGTTGACGGCCGGCGGTGATAACACCGCTCTGGTTTGGGACGAAGCCACCGGCGCGGAGCTGCTCAGGCTCGGCGGTTGGCACAAGACGGTGGGCTCCGGCTGGCGTGGGGTCGCCACCGCGTCCAGCCAAGGCCGCTGGATCGCAACGGGCGCCGATGGCGATGTGCTGGCTCGCGTCTGGGACGCCGCGAGCGGTGCGTTGATCACCTCGATCGATACGCCCCGGGCGCTCCGGCGTGGCGAGGGCGAAGAGCCCCAGGCGACCGCCATCGCGTTCTCGCCAAGCGACCGCACGCTGGCCGTGGCTGACCAGTGGGGGGCTGTCTACCTGATCGATCCGAGCGAGGGGTGGCGGGCTTCCAACTTTGCGGCTCACACGTCCAAGGTCACCGCGATCAAGTTCCTGCCGACCGGCGCCGGGCTGCTGACCGCGAGCACCGATGGCGACGTCAGCCATTGGGACCTGGACCAGCGGCGACCGGGCTCCGACGAGCCGCTCAAGGTGAGCGCCTTCAGGCACGCCGACCGCGTGGTCGCCATGGACCTGTCGGCCGATGGCGAAACGTTCGTCACCGCCGCCGGCCCGGCAGACGTGCGGGCGACACTGCGTGTCTGGCGGCGTGCCGACCCGAGCCGGCCCGTCCGTACGCTGCCCGCCTCGGCGATCTCGGCGGCCGCCGGCAGCGCCCGCGAGCTGGTGCGCTCGGTCTCGGTGCACGCCACCGATCCGACCGCGCTCGTCTCGTTGTTCAACCGCGACTCGTCCACCTATCGGCTCGCTCGTTGGAGTTGGGGCGGACAGGAAGCGGGCTTCCGACCGGTCCCCGGCGGGGCGCTGCGAGACGTCTCGACGGCGGTCTTCGCGCCGCACCGTCCCGGCAGCATCCTCACCGTCGGCGGGCGTGGCGCCCGCCGCCAGCAGGTTAGCGCCAACGCTACAGTCGTCACCGCCAGCTACCGGCCCCAGGGCGCCATCTGCTGCGTGGCGTTCGCCCCCACGAGCGACCTGATGGTCTCGTCCGGTGTCGACGGAACGCTCAAGGTCTGGCGGCTGGACGATCAGACTGGCCAGTGGCGGTCCGCCGGTCAGGCGCGTGACAAGGACGGTCACAGCGGCGCGATCAACTCGGTTGCGTTCGCCCCGGAGTCTTCGAAGGAGAAGAACGTTTTCGTCACCGCGAGTGACGACGGCACAGCCAAGCTCTGGACCCTGCGCGACGGAGAGTGGGTTGTAGACCGCACGATGACCCCGCCCGGCGGGCCGGCGGAGGTGCGGCACGCGATCTTTCTGCCGGCCGACGAGGGCGTGCTGAAGATTGCGACCGCGGGCGACGCCGGGGTGTTCGTCCGCGAGGGCGGCGGCCCCGCCCGTCGCGTTGGCGAAGACCGCCCCGCGTCGGCGCTCGGCGCCTCGACCGACGGCAAGTGGCTGGTGGTCGCCCGGGGCAACTCCGCCACGGTGTGCGACGCCGCGACCCTGGAAGTCGCGTCGCCGAGGTTGACCGGCCACTCGGGCGAGATCACCGACATCGCGTTCACGCCCGACGGCAATCGGTTCTTCACCACCAGCCGCGACGCCACGGTCAAGCTCTGGAACACGCAGTCGGTGGTTGCCGCCGCTGCTGCCGGCGCCGAAGCGGGTGAGCGTGAACGCGAGCTGCTGACGCTCGACAGCCACAGCCGCGAAGTGACGTCGATCGCCATCGCGGAGATCGACGGCAACCCGTTCCTGGTAACGACCGGCCTCGACGGGCAAGCGATCCTGTGGCCGAGCGAGATGCCGGCCAAGTGACGCCGGCGCCGGTGCGAACCTGAAGGCAGGCCCAGTGACTAGTCGACCGCGCTAAAGGTCGGCCAGCAGTGCCGCCAGTTCGGGGTCCATGTCTTCGTCGTCGTCCTCGTCGTCGCTCTCGGCGAGGGGCTCGTCTTCCTCGTCGCTGTCGAGGCTGGCCAGCAGAGCGTCGAGCTCCGCGTCGTCCTCCTCGTCGTCGTCGCCTTCCTGATCGAATCCATCGTCCTCGTCTTCTTCGTCGATGTCGTCAGCGAGGAAGTCGTCTTCTTCGGCGTCGTCGTCGGTCTCGAATTCGTCGTCATCATCAACCTCGGGCTCGGCCGCTGGAGAGGCGACAGCGACGGCGCCCCAAGGCCCGGCGAGCGTGCCGCCAGCCACCGAGCCGAAGCCGCCCAACCGCACTTCGGGCCGGCCTCGCATCGGGCAGACCGGGATGAGGCCCTGCGTCGTCACAAACGCGGCGTCGGCCTCGGCGACCAGCCGCTCCGTGCACGGAAGCGCCACCTGGTCGCCGTCGGCGTCGGTGTAGTAGTAAAGCGGCAGCTCGCCCTGGCTGAGCACCGAGCCAAGCTTCATGCCTTTCATGCCCTGCTGCTGGAACGTCTTGCCGAGCAGCAGGCCTGCCAGCACCGATCCGTAGCCCCACAGGAAGCCTTTGAGCCCGAAGGCCGGCGTGAACTCCTCGAAGTCGAACGGATCGATCGGGTCGGTCGACGCCCCGTAAGGCCAGCGGAGCATGAACCGCGGGGTAACCAGTCCGAGGTAGACTGACTCGGGCAGAGAGCGGAGGGCGTCCCAGGCCTCGGAAACCGCGGGGTGGACGTCGTCGGCCTTTTTGCGTGTGATGGCGTCGGCGCCGAGCGACGCAACGAACGGCGCGCCGGCTGCCGAGGCTACCTTCGCCATGCGACCGAGCAGGTCCGCGTGCGGAGGGGTCTGCTCGAACTGGTAGGCGCCAACAATCACCGACGGTGGCGTGGTCCGCGTGTCGTGGGCCGGCTGCTCGACAAGCAGCTTGTACAGGCCCGTCTCGGTCAAGTCATCGGCCGCGCTCAGGTCCGCCGCCAGCTCCTCGGCCGAGATGTCGTAGAGGACGATCTGCAGGTTCGTGCCTGTTTCGAGCTCGCGGGTGAGCAGGTCGACGCTCCGCCAGAGCGACTCAACCGCTTGGAAGTCTGGGTGGTGCAGCACGCGACGCATCAAAGCGCTGAGCGCGGAGTCGACCGCGGCCACCATCTGCGCTTGGTCGTCGGCGACGCTCGGCGTGATGTAAGGGCCAACGATCTGCTTGATCAACTCGTCGGCGGGCGACGCTTCGGCGGTGGCGGTCGCGGCGCCCATCAGCCGGGCGAAGTCGCTCAGCTTGGCGTTGGGGACCGCGGCGCCGCGGGCCTTGGGGCGTAGCCGCTTGGCTTCGCCGGGCTCGCTGGCCCAGCCCCGCACCTCGGCCGCGGCGGACTCGTACGTAGAAGCCTTCTGCAGCCGCTTGCGTAGGGCCGAAAGCTCGGCGAAGGCCTCGACGTTTTCGTAGAGCTCGTCGGGGTGGAAGTCGTCCATCGAGCCAATCTCGACCTCGACCGCGCCCCCTTCTTCGCCGACCGGCAAGCAGAGGTTGAGCCCCATCCGGCCGACGATGTCGTCCACGTTGTCAACGTCCACGCGGTGCGGCTTGCGAGCCGCCAGCTCGTCGCCGGTCTCAAGCTTGCCGGCGTTGGCGTGGCCGGAGAAGTCGCCGAGCAAGGCGATGCCAAAGACGCTGCTGTCGGCGGCCCGGGCGCCGCCGGCGAGGCGGCCGAAGTTCACCTGATAGTTCATGGTCGCTCGTTCGCGGGTCGTGGCGGGAGGCGGACGAGCGGGTAGTTGTACCGGGATTCGGCGGCGTTGGCACGCCGCCTTGGCATGCAGGTCGGCGGCCCCCTATCGACGCGGCACGCAAGCTCGTCGCGGCCGCTCAGTTGGGCTGCGTGAAGTACTTGAACTCGGCGCCGGGCAGCCACTCTTTGTTGTCGTGCTGATCCCACCCTCTAGGCGAGGCGTGGTTCCAGTCTCGCCCGTTCGAGGTGCGGTCGTACCGGATCGCAGACTTATCGAACCACAGGGTGAGGGTCTCCGTAGGCCGGTCATCGCCCGAGGCGGAGATCTCCCAGCCTTTGAAGAGCACGCGGTCGAGGGCGATCATCAGGTACGGGTAGATGAACTGATCCTCGCAGTTGATGTTGTCAGACTTGTAGACGTGCACCGAGTGGAGGAAGTGGATGTCAACCTGGCGGGCGTTGTCCTCGTCCGCCTTGGTCGCCTTGCGGTCCCGCATTGCGAAGTCAAACAGCTCGACAGAAGCACGGTCCACGCTGCGTGTCACGTTGAGCGTGTTGGGCTCTTCGCGGTTGCCGCCCTGCCCTGCAGCGTCTTGAGGCGTGGCGCCCGTTTGCTGCGTCGCCGTGCCGGAGCGGGGCGCCGCGGCGGTAGCGCGGTTGTTGGCGCCGCTGGACTGATCCCTCCCCCGGAAGCCGAAGCTGATGGAGCCAACGGGAAACCAGCCCGCCGCCTTTTGGTTGTAGGAGAACTTCTTCATCTTGCTCCCCCCCTCAATGTCGCAGTACTGGCCCGCGAGTTTGTCGGTACGCATCAAGATCATGGAAGAACCCGCGTGGCTGGGTTGGGGGGAGAGCCTATTGACGACGGCGCGGTGTACCAACCTTGCCGCAGCGTTTCGCGCGGCGAGAGCCGGCGCTGCGTTGGTTGGCCTTGGGCGCCTTCAAGCGTAGGAGGGGAAAACAAGCGGCCGGCCGGGCGTGCCGGGGATGACCCGACACGCCTTAAGGCCGGCACTCGTTCGATCTGCCCGCGGGGCAGTCCGGCTGCTACTAGCTGGTCAGGACACCGAAGCCCTTCTTCGCATCGTAAGTGAGTCCGTGCTTGTCCCACTTTTTCTGCTCGGTGTTGTCCCATGCCATGACCATGTCGCAGTCCTTCCACTCCACGCCGTCGCTCGTCTTCGCGTAGTTGAAGGCGATCTTGTTGTAGTAGAAGGAGACCTCTTCGGTCGGCCGGTCGTCCGCGTCGCCGGAGGTGCTCCAGCTCTTCACGAAGCAGCGGTCGAGCTTGTACTTCAGGTAGCAGTAGGGCTTGGCGTCGCCGATGCCGGAGCCGCCGTGCGCAACCTCGACGAAGTTGATCTCGCAGCCGCCGGGGGAGTTGCCGTTGATGGCCAGCTGGCACAGCCGGGTCGAGGCCCAGTCCATGCTCTTGGTGATCGAGCACTCCTGCAGCTCGCCGACGCCGATGTTCATGTCGGAGGTGCCGCCCTTCTCGCCAGACTCCTTCATCTCGCGTTCGACGCCGAAGCTGAAGCTGTCGGCGACGAACCAGTTCTTGGTGTAGCCCTCGGTCTTGATGGAGTCATCGCTGCAACCGGGGATGTGGACAAAGATCATGACGCTTCCTCTTTCTTGTAGGGTTGCCGGGGAGTGTGAAATCGGACCCTGCGACGCGCCCCAACACGCGCCCGCGGGCGGAAAGCGACGAACTCATCCGCCTCTGAGCCGGGGAGTCCCGGGCGGGAGGCGTTGCCGCGGCGGCACGCACTATAACGTTTGCGCCGGCCGGCGGGCTGCTACTTCCACTTCTTCTTGACCTCCTCGGGGATCGACTTGGGCAGGGACTTGCCGCCGTCGTCAAAGTGGACGACGTCCCCTTCCTTCTTCCCCTTGAGCATGGTGGCCAGCGCGGCGAGCACACGGTTGTCGGTGCTCTTCGGGAGGTCGATCGCCCTGCCACTGGCGTGAAGGTCGGGCTTGCCGGGCTTGCCGAGTTTCTTGCTCGCCGCGGCCATGAACTGATCCTTCTGCAGGCGCTCGTACATCGTGTCGAGCTCGTCGCGCAGTTTGCTGTCGCTCTTGAGCGTCGGCTCGGCGTTGCCGCGTTTCATTCTGCCGGTCCAGTGCTCCCAGAGCGTCTCGGCGCTGGCCGGCATGGCTCGCCCCAGCTGGACGACGATCGGCTTGTTGTAGTGCGACGAGACCGCTTCAAGGATGCCGAGCAGCCGCTTGTCGATGCCGCGGATGTCCCCCTTCACCTGAGGCCTGGTGGGGGGCTTCTTTTTGTCGCCGGCGGCGTCGCCCTTCTTGCCGGACGCAGCGGCCTGAGCCTGCTGCTGGTCGGCCTGTTCTTTGTCGTTCTTTTTCTTCTCGGCGGCGGCCGCTTTCTTGGGACCCAGATTAAGGGTCGCCAACGTCTTGCCGCGGGGGTCGACCCGGCAGTCGGCCTTCGCCATGCCGATCGCCTTCTTCTGCACGGCCCCAATGGCGGCGTTGGTCTTCGGTCCGACCAGGCCGTCCACGTCCAGCTTCTTGAAGCCGCACTTCTTGGAGAAATCGTTGAGCAGTTGCTGCACCGTTTGCGTGTCGGCGGGCTTGTTCTTCCCTCCCTTGCCGACCGAGCTTGAGATTTTCTTTGCCATGGCGATACGCCCGCTGTGGACTTGACGGTTTAACGGGGCGGCTAGCGGGCCACCCCACACTCCGTTGACCGCGAGACCGGCATTGGCCTCGGCCATCGTTTCTGGTTATTCGCGTCCGCCCTCGGTCCGGGGCGGCAATTTCTCAGGAATCTCTTGGAGATTCCGCGGGCCCGGCAGTGAGCGGTCCGGGCGTACGCTCGGCGAGCTTGGACTTCATCTCGCCCAGCAGCTTTCGGCGGCGGCGCTTGGCCGCGTCGTACGAGATGCCCAGTTCACCGGCGATCTCCCGCAGCCCGACGCCCTCGCAGAGCCGCTTCCAAATGTGGGCGGCCTCGTCGTCGAGTTGCTCAACGGCCGCCTGCAACGCTTTGGCCGCTTCTTCGGTCTCGGCAATCGCCTGGGGGCTAGCCGGATCGAAGGCGAGCATGCTCACGGATGCCTCTTCCTCCGAGGTGTCCGCGGAGAGCCGGTGGCGTCGCTGCTGGCGGTGGACCTTGCGGGCGAAGTCCTTGAAGCGGGCCACCAGCACGCGGTGCAAGAAGCTGTGAAAGCTGCACCGACGCTCGCGGCCCTCTTGGTCTTGGTCGTACTTCTTGATTGCCTCAACGGTCCAGAAAACGGCGTTTTGCCGGGCGTCGTCAACGTCGGCGGGGTTCACGCCGCCGGTGCGGGCGAGCCACTGGATCAGCCGCTCGGTCTGGGGGCTGTACCGCACCATGATCTCATCGCGAGCCGGCCCGTAACCGCACTCGCGTGCGAGAACGATCAACGCCTCATCGTCCACCAGAGCCATATCCGGGCTCTCAAAACTGTTGGGGTCGCCGGCGGGCATGTTGAACTAGGATGAGAAGGAGGCGGGTGCTGTCACAAGTGATAATTCGCGGCGTGTTTCGGCGATCGTCTCGCCGGGAACTCCGCTACACTAAGAGCGAAAAACGCGGCAGACGAGCGCACGCTTTACCGCGTAGAATAGCGGGCGTGTCAAGCATCTGCACGTTCCCGCTCGCCTTTTGCCCTTGATCGGCCACACCTGCGGCCGCCTACGCCCGGGATCGAACCATGGCACGCGTAGAGATCTTCCGACGCATCATCGGCAAGCTGGGGGGCATCCCCGGCCTCAGCTTCTTGCACGGCTGGGTAAGCTCCGCCGACGTGCAGCAGGCTCGCTTCCTCCAGAAGAAGGGCGACTACGAAGGCTGGGTGCACAACGCCCGCGAGGCGGGCCGCGGGGTTGGCGAGCTGGCGGGCCACAAGGGCGGTGGCGACGAAGGGGGCTCCGCGTCGAGTCCTATCGACGAAGATGGCAGCGAAGACTCGATCTATCCTTCCCGACCGGCGGAGTTTGTCGAGGACTATTACGACCTCTACGAGGGCGACAGCCTCTCCGGCAACGAGAGCGACGCCGGCAACCTGAGGGTTGACGATTACCCCCAGAGCGACGACGACGTCGCCTATTACGACGACGATTACCGGGGTTCCCGGTAGCTACCCCGCGTCGCCGTGCGGCGTTGCCGGTAGCGGGGCCCTGGGATTTCGTGCGTTTTCGTCCGCCCCGCAGGCCGGCGGCCGTCGAAGAAGGACTGTGCCTTCCCCGCGCGACGCATGACCCGCGTGCAGGCCAGGCTGATTTGCTATGCTCGGGCCGCACGCCCACGCCGCCGATTCGGTAGCGTTGGTGGTTGTCCCGGCTAACGCCTTCAGCCGGGGTTGGTGCGCGGCGTCGCCGGACGGCGGTGTTTGCTGCTCCGGCCCGCGCAACGTCCCGTCAACCGTTCGTCCCGCCACTCGGCATGAAGGGGTCGATCGGCGACTCTCCCAACGCTCAACCCGCCGATGCCCCCCTCCACTAGCTCCGACCCGCGTGTCCATCAGGTCAAGTGCTCGTTGCCCAACAACGCGGCGGGTGAGAGCCCGCTCGTCATGCGGCAGCTCAGCGGGAAAGAGGCGCTCAACAAGCCGTTCGAATACAAGGTCGATCTGCTCAGCGAGGTCGACGATATCGACCCCGACAAGCTGCTTGGCGAGAAGCTGACCGTGAGCGTCCGGCTCTCCGAGCGCGAGCCGCGGTACTTCAACGGCTACGTCACCAACTTCGCCTACTGCGGCAAGGCGGAGGGCAATTCTCAGTACAAGGCGGAGCTGCGGCCCTGGTTCTGGGTGCTGTCGCGGAACTCCGATTGCCGCATCTTTCAGGAGATGACGGTTCCGGACATCTTCCAGGAGGTCTGCAAGAACACCCACGGCTTCTCCGACTTCAAGCTGCAGCTCTCGGGCAACTACCGCACCCGCGACTACTGCGTGCAGTACCGCGAGAGCGATATGGAGTTCTTAAGCCGCCTGCTCGAGGAAGAAGGGATCTCGTTCTACTTCGAGCACACCGAAGACAAGCACACCATGGTGCTCTGCGACGCGAACTCGCAGTTCCCAGAAGTCGATGGCGACGCGGACCTACCGTACCGCACGCCGGGCGAGGCGCGGCTTGATACGGAGCACGTTTCTGAATGGCGTGCCGAGCGGGAGGTGCAGACGGGCGCCTACGTGCTAGACGACTACGACTTCACCAAGCCGCGCGTCGACCTTGAAGGACGCTCTGCCGTCTCCCGCCAGCACTCTCAGGCGGAGTACGAGCAGTACGATTATCCGGGTCTGCACTGGGAAGCCGCCGACGGCGAGGCGCTCGCCAAGATTCGTATCCAAGAGCAACAGAGCCGCCACAAGCGGTACTACGGCAAGTGCGACCACCGCGGCTTCTCCGCCGGCAGGACGTTTAACCTGGTGGAGTTCCCTCGCGACACCGAGAACGATGAGTACATCGTGGTCGCGGCGAAGTTTGAGGTGGAGTCCGCCGAGATTGAGCAGATGCGGGACGCGGCCGAGAACCGGTTTGACGTGGAGTTCGAGGCGACCCCCAAGAGCGAGCCCTACCGCCCGCCGCGGCTGACGGCCAAGCCGTTTGTCCGCGGCCCGCAAACCGCCGTGGTGACGGGCCCCTCTGGCGAGGAGATCTGGACCGACCAGTACGCCCGGGTCAAGGTTCAATTCCACTGGGACCGCGAAGGCCAGATGGACGAGAACAGCTCGTGCTGGATCCGCGTCTCCCAGCAATGGGCGGGCAAGACTTGGGGGGCGATCCAGATCCCCCGCATCGGCCAAGAAGTGGTCGTCGACTTCCTGGAGGGCGACCCGGACCGGCCGCTCATCACGGGGCGGGTGTACAACGACATCGAGATGCCCCCCTACGCGCTGCCGGATAATCAGACGCAGTCCGGCGTTAAGAGCCGATCGACGAAGGGCGGCTCCGCCGACAACTTCAACGAGCTGCGGTTCGAAGACAAGCTGGGCGAGGAGCACGTTTACTTCCACGCGGAGAAGGACTTTGAGCGTGTGGTGGAGAACAACGACGTGCTCAAGGTAGGCTTTGACAAGCAGGACCCCGGCGACCAGTCGATTGAGGTCCACGGCAACCGCACCACCGAGATCGCCACGGGCAACGATTCCACAACCGTCGCCCAGGGGAACCAGGCCACCACGGTGTCTCAGGGCAACCACACGCTTGATGTCTCGGCCGGGCAGAGCACGATTACCGCCTGCCAGAAGATCACGCTTTCGGTCGGCGGCAGCTCGGTGACGATCGAGCCCGCCAAGATTACGCTCTCGGCGCCGGAGGTGGTGATCTCCGGCTCCGCCAAGGTGGCGGTGAGCGGCGCGATGGCCGATGTCTCCGGCAGCGCGACCCTGAACCTCACCGGCGGCATTGTCAAAATCAACTAACTTGAGACCCCGGGCCGGCCACCGCCGCGCGAAGGATCGATGCTAGTTCTGCTTGAAGCAATCTCGGGCCCGTCCGCGGGGCGGCGTGTCCAGCTGCGCACCGACCAGGTGCTCAAGGTGGGGAGTTCTGGGTGGGCGGACTTCTCAATCCCCGAAGACGACGCCCTGATCGACGTGCACTTCGAGGTGCACTGCCTGGCCACGGGCTGCACGATCCGCGCGCTCAGCCAGGACGCCCCGACGCAGCTCAACGGTGAGGCGATCGCGTCCCATCAGGCGTACGACGGCGACGAGCTGACTGCCGGCGGGAGTAAGTTCCGCGTCAGCGTTAAGGGCGGCCCCGCGCGGCCGGCGGACGAGGAGCCTGAGCAGCCGAGCGAGGAGTCGTCCGACAAGCCCGCCTTGAGCGACACGGCCGCCGCCGCGGCTGCCGCGGGGTTGGTCGGCGTGTGCGCGTACCTGGAGTTGGGGGACGACATCGGCCCGCTGGCCGAGGCAAGCAACGAAGCCCCCGACGACTTGATTGACAAGCTCGTCGCCGAGAAGAAGCACCAAGAAGCGATCCGCTTGCGGGCGTACCTGCTGCCCAAACGCGAGGCCGTGTGGTGGGGCTGCTGCTGCCTGCGCGATCATCTCGATGAGCCGCTGCCCGAAGACCAGGCGGCCGCCGTTGACGCCGCCGCGGAGTGGGTCGAGAACCCCGACGAGACGCGGCGCCGATTCGCCGAGCAGAAAGCCGCCAAGCCGCAGTACTCGGGGCCCGGCGCCATGCTCGCGCTAGGCGCGTTTTGGAGCGAAGGCAGCTTGGCGCCGGAAGGCTCGCCGGAGGTGAAGCCCGACAGCCGGCTAACGTCGCAGGGCGTTACGTCGTCGCTGGTCACCGCCGCCTACCTGGGCGACCCGGGCAAGGCGCCCGATCGGCTGGACAACTTCCTGTCGCTGGGCAAAGCCGTGGCCGAAGGGGGCATCCCGCTGCCCGGCAACGCTTAGGCGTCGATGCTCCGCCCCGCCCTACTCCTCGTCCTCGGGAGGCGGCTCGGGCTCCGGCGGCGGGGGTGGTGGCGCCGGGGGCGCCGGGCCGCCGATGAGCACCGTCGGGCAGCCGGGGCCGGTGATCGTGCCGCCGTGGCCCGCCAGGTCGGTGATGCGCGCGGCCGGCTGACCACAGATCAGCACCGGCGGTGAGCCCGTCGCCACCACACCCGGCGGCCCCGTGCAGACGTTGGTATCCCCAATCCGGGCGGCCATCAGCCCGCCAATCAGCACCGTCGGAGCGCCCATGTTGATCGGCCCGCCGACGTGCGGATTCGCGGGCCCGTTCCAAGCGGGGCACACAACCATATCGGTGACGCGGGCGGCCGGGAGTGACATAACGCTCTGTGACTGCGTGTTTGGTAAAGGGGTGTGTGAGAGACCGCTGCGAAAGAACTTACCAGCGCTGTCAAGCGATGGCGTGCGTGGCGCGACGCAAGACTTCCTGTAGCTTCTTCGAGCTAGGGATGATCCGTGGGCGGCGAAAAGCACAACAAACCGCGGAGTCTTCCCTCGCGGCCGATTCAATGCTCACAGCACCCGCCGGTAAATTGCTAGAGCGATGGCGACCGCGTATCTTCTTACCGAGCCCAAGCTCCCTTCCTGCAACGAGCTAGTACACGCGTGAGCCGCAGCCGTTCCGCCGCCGACCGTCAAGACGGACCGCTCCTGGAGACTTGGCGGCAGCCCAAGTCGTCGTGGGCTCTGCCAGCGCAGCGGTTTGTCTTCACCGTCTTGTTGCTGTCTCTGGTAGGCGGGTTGGTCTACCTGATCGTCCCGGGGATTTGGGGCACGCACACGTACTTTTTCAGCATGCCCGCCAGGGTAGGCGTGAGCACGCTGGCGCCCATCGGCGAGTCGGTCTCGCTGCCGCCAATCGCCTACGTCTACGAAGACTTTGCAGAGTTCGTGCCGCTTGGGCCTGTGCTTGACCCGATCGAGAAGGCTGCAGACTCGGATAAAGAACCGAAGCGGATCGTGTTCAGCGCGTTCGGCGACAGGTCGTCGGTTGGGCGTCAGTTCGACTATCTGGAGAAGGCGGACCTTTCAACCAGCGGCGCCCTCATCCTCGCCGTAACCGCTCACGGCTTGGTGACCGATCAGGGCCCGGTGCTGGCGTGCAGCAGCTACGACCCGGTCGCCAGGCCCGACGAAGTAGTGCCGGTGCGGACCGTCTTGGAGCGACTGGCCAAAGCGAAGTGCAAGACCAAGCTCTTGCTCCTCGACGCCGGTCGGGCGCCGAGCGTCGCACGGGTTGGCACGGTGGTTGATGGTTTCCCCGATCAGCTCGCCAAGGTCGTTGAAGAAGTCGGAGCGCCTTCGGTATACGTCCTGACCGCGAACTCGCCCGGCGAGCGTTCGCATGTTTCGCCCGCCCGCAAGCGTTCGGTCTTCGCCGCAGTCACGGCGGCCGGGCTTCGGGGTCTTGCCGACACGGCGACCGCCTTTGGCAACAACGACGACCGAGTGGATCTGGCAGAGTTGGCCCAGTTTGTGCGGGGCAACGTTGCCGCATGGGTCGCGAAGACGACCAACAATCGGCACGAGCAGACTCCACAGCTCCTGGGAAAAAGGGCTGGCGACGTTAAGGCCGATCGGCCCCACCTGATCTACTGCAAGAAGCTGACCCCGCCGAACACCTCGCCAACAGCGGCGCCGACCCCGCCGGAAAGAGGCTTTGCTGTCTTCGCGCTTGAGTATTTGTCTGCCCGGGCCAGTGAGTTCGGAATCAACAGCGTGTCGAGCGCCGTGGGCGTGGTGAACGACGCGGTTCTGGGCGGCGAGGATCCACCAAGCGCCGGGGATGCCGATGAGGAAGAGGTCGAGCCAAGCATCGACGCTGGCACGGGGGTGGCGGGACAGGCGCGGGACGCTTACGAGGAGGCGTGGCGGCTCACCGAGAAGCTCGCAGACAGCGATCAGCCGCCCGCGTCGTACGCCCCCCACCTGTGGCGTCTGCACCTTGACCGCCTCAGATGGCTTGGCCAGCTCCGCGAATCCGGAGACCTTGCGGAAAGAACACGCACGAGGATCGCTGACCGGATCGGCGCGATCAGACGTTCCTTGAAGAAGCTCGATGAGAGCGCCGAACCGCCCGATGTGCCGGAGAACGCGGTCGATCTCGTCCACGCGGCACGACCGACACTGAAGCTCAACCCGCAACGCGCGCCGACTCTCGCCCTGCTAGACAGGATAGCCGACGACAACCCGGATGCCTCATTCACCGAGGAGCGACAGAAATTCGTCGACTTCTTCCGAGGGTGGTCCGACCCGGAGAACCTTTCCGAGATCGAGGATCTCGAGAAAGCCGCGGCTACTTGGAACCCCGAGGCGTGGAACGGTAGGGACTGGCCGCAGGCTCGCGCCGCCTTCTACGAGTGGTCCCTCCTGCAAGACTTTGATGGGGCGAAGCCAAACCTCAGGCTGCTCAAGACGGCGCTGCGGTCGAGGTGGCTTGCCGCCGAGGTTACCGCCGACCCGCTGTGGGGCCAGGGCTGGGCGGCCGCGTTGGTGGCGCGGGCGGACGACCAGCGGTTGGAGGCTGAGCGGTTGCTGCGGACGCGTGCCGCCTCTGACTGGAAGGAACGCGTCAACAAGAACCTGATCACAGCGAACGAGGGCTATCGTGCTGCTCAGGAGGGGCTTGAACTGGCACGCAATGCCGAAGGCCTCTACCACACAACAGGAGTTGAGCTGCGAGACTTCCTTCGCTGGACACCCTTCCGCAACGACCCAGATGCGGTGGGGGTGCGAGACCTGCTGACCTATTGGGGAGAGGTTGGCAACCGACTCGCCCCCGGCGTGGAGCGGGACCTCAAGGCGCTCAAGCTCGCCGTCAAGAAGCTGGCGGACCAGCGTGCGAGCCTGCTGGCGGAGTTGCGTGGCCAGGCAAGCGTCGCTTCCGACCCGGCTACCGCAAACCTCGCGGAGCCCGGCTTGCTGGTTGGATTGGTCGACAGCCCGCTGCTTGGGATCGACGTCCGCGGTGCGCTCGCGGAGCGGATCGCGGCACTCGATCGGCTCAAGCTGCAAGGCGTCCAGCTTGGGCCGCAACCGGAGGTTCAGCGACGACCCGTGGAAACGACGAATCGGTTGTCCCTAGAGCGGGCTGTGTACGACGCGGCGATGCCCGATTCGAAATTGCCGGACGCGGCGCCGACGAAAGATCGCGCCGTGCTGATTCAGGAGAGCCTTGACCACGCACGGCGGCTTGGGGAACTGCCGCAGGCGGTCTCGTCGTCGGTTGTGCGGGCCGGTGATCTGCAAACGCCCGGCAATCGGGAGAAGAACCTGCTGCAGTTGGAGCGTGCGGCCCGGGCGATGGCTCTTGTCGACGCCGCAGACTCCGCCGCGGCGGCCACGGCGGACAACGCGCTCGTCGACGCCGTGGCCTGGTTGTACGACTCCCGCTGGTACGACCTGCTGGAAGCCCACCGCCGCCGGCTGCTCCGCCTTCGGCGAGACGCCTCCGAGGCGGAGTCTCGGCGCCTCGCCGCAGCGGCGGACACGGTGCTCACGCTTGGGGTCCAACTCAACAAACTCAAGCCCAACCAGCCGGCGCCGGTTTCGTCCGCTAGACAGGCGGTTGAGATTTCGGTCGACCAGAAGACCGCTTCGGTTCAGCAGGTAAAGTCGGCCACGATCCAGTTGAAGCTGAAGTCGCGGGCTGAGGTTGAAAGCCAGGTCTGGCTAGTCGCCCAGCACGACGAGACCTTGGTCGACGTCGAGTGCGCGCTCGCAACGATTCAACGCGAATCCGTGCTCAGCCAAGAACTCGATGCCAAGGGCTTAGACCAGTACCCGTACCGGCCCGACCTCGTGTCGGATTCGTCGTTCAGCCTGGCCCCGGGCGCCGAGAAGGAGTTCCCGGTGACCATCCTCCTCAAGAAACGCGCGGGCGCCGACACGACCGTCGTGCTCAAGGCGATCAGCAACACGGGCGGCTACGCACGCGCCGAGGTCGATGTTGCGATGCCCGGCAACCGAGACATCGATCTGCTAGTGTCCGACGGGCGGCAGTCAATCGTTGCGGATGGCGGGCAAGACTTCACGCTCTACCCCAACCGCCCGCGTAGCTTTGCATTCAACGTGACGAACGACGGCGGCGTGCCGAAGAAGGTGATCGCCCGCCTGTACGCTTCGGGCAATGAGACGAGCGGCCCAGTCTTTCAGCCCGGGGCCGTTGACGGCGCCACCGCGGCCGCGCGGCTCGGCAAACTCGTGGGCGACGAACCCTACTTCGCTCAGAGCGAGGCGATGACCGTTTCGCCTGGCAGCGAAGAGCAACTGGTGTTGGGCGTCGAGAATTGGCGCCCGCCCCCGCAACCCGGCGCGAAGCAACCCCCGAGCGAAGAGATCGGCAAAGGCGGTCTGGTTATCGCCATCGCTGAGTTCGACGCTGAGCGGACCGAAGGCCTCTCCTTCTGGCAAGCCGATGGCTACCGCCTGCGTGGGATCAACTTCCGCGTTCGCGAACCACAAGACTATGTCGAGGCGTTCGCGACGTATGACCGCGGCGCCCAGCAGCTTAGCGTGTTGGTCCGGCACGACGATTCGCGGAGAACGCCGCTCCCGGGTGAGGTAAAGGTGCAGTTGTCGGTGCCTCGGGAATACACAGTCAGCGGGTCGAAGCTGGATGGCGTCATCAGCCCTGCAAGTCCGGCTTGCACGGTCAAGGCGAGGCTGCGCGACCCAGAGAGATGGCCGACCGATCCCCTGTGGGCAACGGTGAGAGTCGACGACTACCCGCGTGCATTCATGGTGCCCCTCACACGCCGGCAAGCCAGCTTTGACCGTCGACGATTGACCGACGACGCCACGCGTGTGGAGATTCTCTCGGTCGACGGCAAGCCGGCGCCGGCGGACCGCCTGCTTGAGATCAAGGCCTTTGAGAAGGACACGATCGACGTGCAGTTGGCCGTCGATACGAGTCAGGCGTTTTTTCAGTCGCCGGGCGCTAGGGTGCGGGTGGGAATCGACGCGGGCGGGCTTCAGACCTTCGACGGCGACGACCCGGAGGACTTCGAGTATGACCGGAGCATCTCCATCTCCGCGATGCCTCCCAGGCAAGGCGGAGGGACGCTCCTGATTGGCGCCGCGGTGAGCGACGTCACTGTGCCGGTGAGCATCGCCGGCCTCTCGGGAGTCGGCTTCGAGCTGCTCGCGCTCGTTGAAGCAGCCCGCGGCCTCGGCGCTAGCGATTCGTTTGAGCTCGTCATCGACGGCGAGGACCCGGAGTTTGGGTCGCCGGAGTACATTGTCCCGCGACCTGCCGGCGAGTTCCCCGCCAGGATCAAGGTGACGGACGCGTCCACCGACGTCAAAAGAGTGCAGGCCCGCATCGTGACGGACCTCGACCCAGTCACGAAATGGGCAGACGCCTCGCGGGACGGCACGGCATGGAAGGTGGTTCTCAAGACCGACGCGCTTGACGGGGGTGAGTACTTCTTGGAGTGGCAGGCGGAGGACACGGTTGGCAACGTGGCGACCAAAAGGGACCGCGATCCCATGCCGTTGGCCCCAACGGCTGGGCCGACGCCGCAGTCGACCGCAACGACCGAGACCATCAAGAAGCCGCCACCACCGCCGCGGAAAGCCAAGTCCAATCGCGTCTACGGTCGGCTCAAAGGCCGGGCGAGCTCCTTTGTCTCGCCGTCTGTCAAGCTCGTCGGCGACAAGACGATCGTTGGCCATGTCGACGCTAGCTTGACCTTCAGGTTCCCCGCCGTGCCGCCGGGCACGTACGAACTTGTGGCGGAGGCGACCGTTAGCAACAAGCCACGCCGGGCGACCCAACCGGTCGAAGTGAGCGACAAGCCGGGGGATTCGAAGGACCTGGGCCTCGTCGAACTCAAGAAGCTCTAGCGAGGGCGGCCTGCTCGGCCTGCCGTTCTGATCGCTGCTAGCCGTGCTGCCGGCGCCACCGGCAGAATCCGGTTATTTGCTAATTCCGCGCTATCCGGATCGCCGATAACGATTCGGCACGAGAGTACGGCCCGGCGTAGCCGGTGTAGCCGTCACGCGCCTCCCGACCAGAACGCCGAGACGGGATTTACGATGCCGATAGAGCCGTGTGTCAAAGACTTGGAAGGTCTTGTTCCGGTTGACGTGCGTTCGCGCGGCTCCCGGGCCGGGCGCCGCTCGGGTCACGCGGGCGCCACTCGCCTGGTCGCGGCAACGCTGGCGCTTGCGGTGCTCTCGGGCTGCGCCTCAACGCCGCCGGTGCCGCCCGCTCCTGCCGGCCCGGACCTGGCGTCTGCCATCGAGGCGGCTTCGAAGGCGGACACCGCGATCGTGGCGTTCGACGCACCGCAGCCTTGCTGCCCTAAGCAGACGCTGCCGCAGTTCCTGGGAATCACCGGCGCCTGCGACGCGATCCTGGGTGTCGCCAATAACATCCGAAACCGACTCGGCCTGCTGTTCCCGGGTCTGGAAGCCAAGCCGCCCGTCCTGGCCATCACCGACCCGGCCAACCTGGCCGAGGGCGCACCGCCGGCGGTCAAGACCGCCGCTGAAGTCAAAGCGCAGGAGGATCAGGCGGCTCAGAAGATCAAGGCTCTGCGTTACCTGGCGACAATCGGCTGCGGCGGCTGCTACGAGAACGTGGAAGAGGCGTTCCTGGCGGCCCTGACCGACTGCACCGAGGAGGTACGGTACGAGGCGGTCCTAGCTATCCGTGAAACCACGGGCAAGGAGTGCTGCTTCTGTTCGCACGGCGCGTGCTGCTCGGAGAAGATCCAAAAGAAGCTCCGCGAGCTGGCGTACGACCTGAAGGGCCCCTGCTGCCCCACGGAGCCCTCCGCCCGGGTCCGCCGGCAGGCGAGGCTTGCTCTGCAGGCGTGCGGCCCGGCGACCGTTGTTGAGGAGCCCGAGGTCGAGCCGGAGCCGGAGGTCGCGCCCGAGCCCGAGCTGATCGAGGCGCCCGGCGACGGCGGAAGCGCCGATGCCGCCGACGACGAGACCGGTGAGGGCGACGAAGACGCCGATGAGGACTCGCAGTCGCTCCCCGAGCCGCCGTCCGCGGGCGGGTCGGGTGGCGCCGCCCCGCGCACTGCTTCCCGCGACATGCCGCTGACGATCCCGCCGCCCGCCCCCAAGCGGTTGCCGGCGGTCTACCAGCGGTGATTCTGGCGTCCGCCTGAGCACCGCCGGTCTCGTTAGGTTTCTCGACGCCCGAATCGTCGCCCAGCGTTCGCAACGATGTCTCGGCGGCGCGAACCGCGTGTTGGGCTTCGCCGGGCCCTCGGCCGTTCGCCAACGGATGACTCGCTTCTTGCGGCGATTTACTCCATTGCTGGCGGGCGCGGGCGGCCTGTTCTATGATCGGCCCGAGCGCCAACCGCTCGCCGAGGCCTCGCTTTGTTGTCGCGGGCGCCGGGGTGGTTGGCGGTTCCTTCTGCGCAAGGGCCATACCGCATGGGGTGGGCGGACGAAAGCAAACGGGGCTACGGCAGCGGCGTCTTCAGTTCCAGCCGCCCGCCAAGCAATCGGCCCAAATACGGCTGGCAACAAAAGTCCGGTGGCCCTTCTCGGTTCTTCTTGAACTGGTGGGCGATCTACGTGGCCGTGACCATCGTGCTGGTCGGCTTGTTCACCTGGGCGATGACCCGCGTTGACCCGCGGACACCGTTGATGGTGGTGGCGGGCGTGGGGTATTCGGCGCCAACTCCGCCCAACGTGTGGGCTCAAGAAGACGCAGACGGGCTGCTGACGCTGGACAAGGTGTTTCTCGGTTCTGAGGCGACGGCGTCGGCCGGCAGCAGCGACTCCGACATGCGGGTCGAGATCGAGAAGTGGATCGAGCAGAACAACCGATCCTGGGCCTTCATCCTGCCGATCCGCACGCCCGTGGTGCTCTACATGCGCATGCCGGGGCTCGTCGACAGCGACGGGCGACCCTGCTTGCTGCCGCCCGGCGCCTCGCCGCTCGGCGAGAGCAAGCGGCTTTGGCCGGTGAAGACGATCCTTGAGTCTCTGAAGAAGAAGCTGCCTGAGACCCGCAACAAGCTGCTGATCCTCGATTCGCACCAGCACCCAACGTGCTGGCGGACGGGCACGGTCTTTAATGCGTTCCACGATCGGCTCGACGAGGTGATCGAGGACGCCGGCGTGCCCAATCTCGCGGTGCTCACCTCGGCCGGGTCGGGGGAGAAGGCTTGGACCTCGCCCGAGCTCGGCGGATCGGCCTTCGGGGTCCACCTGCGTCTGGCGCTCGCCGGGCAAGCCGACGTGCTGGGCGACGGCGACGGCAAAGTCTCGCTTAACGAGCTGGCCAGCTACTTGGAGACGGAGGTCGATCGCTGGGCGCGATCCAACCGCGCGTCGCAGCAGAGGCCGACGCTGTTCGAGTCCTCGTGCGGGGACTTCGTTGTTGCCAAGGGAAACCGCGATCGGGGTTCGACGATCCTGGCACAACTGAGCACCCCCTCAGCCGCCAACCAGCCTGTCGGCAACGCCAAGATTGCTGAGCTTTGGCAAACCCTCGATGGCCTCACCGAGTCGGGCGACTTAGTCCGCCTCACCCCCGCGAAGTTGGCAAGGATTCAGCACCGCTTGCTAACGCTTGAGCAACTCGCCATCGGCGGTGCCGGCTTTGCCAGGCGGGCCGAGTCAGAAGCCAAGGCCTTGGAGTCGCAGCTGAACGCCATGGCGACCCGGCAAAAGCCCGGCAGCAACGCCTTGGCGGACGCGGTGGCGATTTCGGACCCGGATGAATCGCTGGCGTTCAAGCTAGACGGCATGCACAGCTTGCCGTTGCGTGAGTTGTTCGCGGAGTCGAGTCGCATTGAGATCGATCGTGTGCAGAAGCTCTGGGAGCGGCTAGCCGAGCCCGCCGCAGCGGTCCCTGTTGAAGATGACGCTCCTGTCAGAGCGTTTGAACGAGGCGACGTGGAACTCGAAGCCACGCAGTTCGTGGTCGCGGCCAGACTGCAGCGGGTGACGCAGCGCGGCAAGCAGCCTGCTCAGGTTATCGACCTCCTGCGACTCCGCAATCGTGCCGAACGGCTCGCAGCGCCGCGGATGGACGATGGCAAACCCGGCGACGAGCGGGCTCACTACTACGTGCGTGCCGCGTTGGTCAAGCCGGAGCGACTGAGGCGACTGGCGGAGGACCTGTTGTTCCTCGAGCGGGTGACGCCCGCCGAAGAGAGGGCGCCTGTCCTCGCCGAGATCGAGTACAGGCGAGCCGCCGAGGTCCGAGACAACATGACCGAAGCTTATGACGCCATTGATCAGGCGTTCGCCGAGCTGCCCTACCTAGCCGAGTGGGCCTGCCTTCCCTCCAGCACCGGCGGCAGAAAATGGGAGGGGGCGGGCCCCAGCGAGTTGGCGTCCTTGGCGAGGGCTACCCATCGGTTGGCGGTGACCCTCAATGAGTTGTCCGTCAACGCCCCAGGCAACGCTAACGACCAACCTTCTCGGCGGGACCGTCTTCTGTTGAAGCGGGTAGAAGCAGAAGTCAAGCAGAAGTTGGATGGGTTACGCGACCAGTACTGGGAGCATTGCGAGAGCCTTGGCGACGCGAACGACGGCCGAGAGTTGGTTGACATCCTGGCGGCCTTGAGCGTGCCGCCGCTACGCCGTGCTGACCCAAAGGCCGACGGCGCCGACGCAGAAGGCGATCGCCAACGCCTGCTCCGACGCCGCGACCAAATCAGCTTGGCGTTGCACAACGACTACTTCAAGCCCGAGTCGGACGACCCCGCGGCCGAGGCGGCGGAGTCCGTGGACGTTGTGTCCGCAAGAGACGAGATTGGCGGGTGGGCTGATCACCCGTTGCTCGCCCTGTTGGGCGCCCCGGCTGAGGAACCGTCGACCACGCTGCCGCGACTCGAGGCGTCCTGCAAGGCGGCGAGAACGAGGCTCAACGGGGCCCAAAGCAGCGGCGTCTCCGGCGACGCCACGACGACGGAGCGTCCGCCTGGCGCAACGCTTTTCCCGGTCGATCGCCAATCCCTTGCCCGGGCGTCATTGGCGGTTCGCCGAGCGGCCCCGCTCGGCGCCGGCCCCACCAAGAACTCGCCGGTCGCCGAACTTAGGCGATTTGACCTGCAGCAACTGTTGATATGGCACGCCCAACGCGTCGCCGATGGATTCTGGCACACGGTCACGGGCCAATCGCCGACACCCAAACTGAACGAGCTGTTCGCGACGAGCCTTACGCCGATCCGGGATCGGCCACGCCAATTCTTCCGCCAGGCGGCGGTCAGCTACCTGCAGCATGCGGAGGGGCTCACGGGCCCCCCTCTCCCCGGGGTGGCAAGTCAGATCAGCAGGATCCGAGAGCTGCTGGGTCGAAGAGACACTGCCTCACGAGATGGCGTGCTGCTGCGTTCGCGGGCGAAGTCCTTGATCGGCGGCGACGGCGCTGCAGGAGGGTTCCGCCTTGATGTTGCCGCCAAGCCGGGCCGCAACGGCTCGGATCTGCCCGGCGGACTCATGGCGGTGTCTGCGGTTGACTCGCTGGGAGTTCAGCAGCGCGTCTCGCAGCTCGGAATCGGTTGGGACCGATTCTCACTCCCGCTGCCGGCCTCCGGCAAGAGGATCTCTGCTGACTTCCCGGCAAGCGAGGAGCCCCAGGCCGACGCTAGGGTCTTCTTCCGCGGGCAGGTCTACCTAACGCCGTTCACGGTATCCAACGCCAAGCTGCCGGAGATCGCCTACAACCCGCCCGCCTACAACAGCCAATCGGTTTGCCTGGTCGGCGACGCCGCCGAGCCCTCGGCGGTGGTGTTCATCCTCGACTGCTCGGACAGCATGAAGGCCTCGATCAAGCTCTCCGATGAGTCCGACCGTGTCGACACGCGGCTGCGGCAGGCCCGCGCTCGGCTTGAGACGCTCCTCGAAGACCTTTCGATCCGAACCGAGTACGACTCCTCGTTGGTTGGGGTCATCCTGTTCGGTCATCGGATGGCCTGGAAGAGGGACTACAAGTACGCGGGTGACACCATTCAGAAGTTCATCAGGTACAACCCGGCCGCCATCAAGCGAAAGATCAGAAGCGGCGACACGCCCGCCGAAGACGTTGAGTGGGCGTACCGCGTTGGCGTGTTCCGGCCGACGCAGCGCGGCATCGTCATGGAGCGGCTGCGGAACGTGAAGCCCTTTGGCTTAACGCCGGTCTACCTCAGCATCATCAAGGCGCTAGATGGGCTAGCGGAGTTCAAGGAGGGCTACGCGCGGAGCATTATTGTCATCACCGATGGCAAGAACGAGCAGGAGTACCCCAAGGGATTCAAAGGCAAGAACTCGAACACCAAGCAGCAGGTGCTCGATGCCTTCAGGGCTGCCGGCGGTGGGATCCCGGTGAACGTGCTCGGGTTCGGGATCAACGCCGAGCTCAAGAATGATACATCGATCGGCAAGGCGATCGGCGAGTTCAAGGACATTGCCAAGAAGACCGGTGGGAACTGGATGCCGGTCGATTCCGGCGCCGACCTGCTGCGGAACATCCAAGAGCGGCTTGACATCCGGGGTTACCAGGTGTGGGGCCCCGACAACAAACCGATCACCGCCGACTTGGACGACGTCGCAGAGAACGTAGCGCTCGGCAGCGAGCAGCGGGTGCTCTCCAGCCGTTACTCGCTGCCGGCGGACATTGAGCTCGTCTACAAGCAAAGCACGGGCACGGAGAGGGAAACCGTTACCCTTGAGGGCGGCGAACGCCTCAAGCTGCGGGCGCCGGGCGCCGACGGCCGGTTCCAGCCGTTCCTCGTTGACCGAGGCGTCGATCAGCGTCGGATGCTCCAGCGTGGCGCCGATGGCGAGCGGACCAGTTACCAACTCAGTGTCATCCCGGCCTCGCTGCGTGAGTGGGGCGCGGCGAGCTTCAACCTGATGCTGCAAGACCAGGAAGCCGCGTTCACGCGGCGTCCCACTGTGGTCTGGGTCGAGGTGACGCCACTCTTCGGCAAGTCCAGCGACGGCGCCTCGCCGATGACCTACGCATTCGCCGACCGCGTCTTCAAGCCGGGCACCGTGGCGCCGGTTGTTGAGTTTGAGGTGGGCGGATGGCCCAAGGAAGCCCGGCAAGCGCGGGTTGATTTCTGGTGCAGCTACAAGCCGCCCCAAGCCACCAAGACGGTCCGACTCGCCGACGTCCCCCGCAACAGGTCGTTGTCCGTTAAGGCGTCGAACGAGGCGCAGGTGACCGTGTCGCTAGCGGATCGGCAGGAAGATCAGCAGTACGCCGTCACCGTCGTCGAGCAGCACACCGGCGATCCGCCGAAGCTGAATACGCTGCGGGTGTGGCTTGAAGACATTGGCGCGGCGGCGGCGGGGAGCACCCTGAAGCCGCGGAGGGTCAGCCACCGGTTTCAGGCGAGCGAGGGGCTTGTGCAGCGGACGTACCTGTTTGCTCGCGGAAGACTCTCCCAACGCGAATTCGCCCGCCGCATTGAAGTCCGGATTGAGTCGGGTGAGCGGTTCAAGGCGGGCGCCCTGCAGCTGGCGGAGCGACGCGGTCTGACCATCGACGTCAACCCAGAGATCGCCCACCGCGCCAATCAACTCGGCGAGTAATGGTCTAATCGCGCGGCGTTGGCAAAGGCTGCGGGCGGCGCGGGTTGCAGGGCGCCGCGTGGCGACGGATGCGCCGGTTGTGCTTGCCGGCGGTATTGATCTGACGCCCGCCGGCCGGGGCGCCGATTGCGAGCGTAGAGCCCGCGGCGTGGCGATGTGTGGCCGCTCCCCCAAAACCACGGACGGTGATGATGCGCAATCCCTCCCCGGCCGCCGCGGTTGCCGCGGCCCTCCTGGCGATGGCCGCCGGCGTGGCCGAGGCCCAGTCACCTGAGACAACCGCGCCGCCCGAGCCTCTCGCCCCGCCAGAAGCATTGTCCGCCGACCGCGCCGGCGAATCCGCGAAGCCCGTGCCGTGCCCGATGCTGGTGGACAAGCCGATCGGCCAGCTCAACATCGACATCACGCCCCGCGATGAGAAGGGCGTATACGTCCACCCCTACGAACGTCCACAGAACTGCTGGAACGAGTCGGGCCGCGCCACCGGCGCCGTCTTCGTCCACGGTGGCTGCGGCGGCTGCTGGAACTGCCACGACCTGCTGCAGCTGGCGCGCTTCCGCCACCACCCGCTCTACTTCGAAGACGCCCCGCTCGAGCGCTACGGCGCCCACGCTTACGCGCCGGGCGTCCGATCGACGACGAAGTTCCTCTGCGACCTCGCGCTGCTGCCGCTGCACCTCTTGCAGCAGCGGCCGAAGTCGTGCGTGCTAACGCCCACACCGCACTGCTGCACGCCGTAGCGAGGCGTTAGTTTCGAGGCGTGAGCGCTAGTTGAAGAAGTCGCCGCTTCGCAACGGGCGTCTGTCGGCAAGCGGAGGCTTACTCCACCACCAGCCCGTCGAGCCCCTCTTCGCACGCAGGGAACTGCGGGTCCATCGCTTGCAGCGTGTCCTTGAGCAGCTCGCTCACCACCAGGTTGCGGTACCACTTGCGGTCGCTCGGGATCACGTTCCACGGGGCGTGGTCGGTGTTGCACTTGTTTAGGGCGTCTTCGTACGCCGCTTGGTAGTCGGGCCAGAGCTTGCGTTCGGAGATGTCGCCCTTGGCGAACTTCCAACGCTTTTCGGGGTTGTCGAGCCGGGCCTGCAGCCGCTCGCGTTGCTCGTCTTTGCTGATGTGCAGGAAGCACTTAACGATGGTCACGCCGCCTTCGACGAGCATCTCCTCGAAGTCATTGATCCGCTTGTAGCGCTTCCGCCACTCCTTCTCGGGGATGAGGTTGTGCACGCGGACGATCAGCACGTCCTCATAATGCGAGCGATTGAAGATGCCAATCTGCCCCCGCGCCGGCGCCCGCCGGTGGATCCGCCAGAGGAAGTCGTGGTCGAGCTCCAGCACGCTGGGCTGTTTGAATGAGCTGATCTGGAACGACTGCGGGTTGATGCCCGTGGTGACCACGCGGATGGTGCCGTCCTTGCCCGCGGTGTCCATCCCCTGCAGGACCAGGAGCACCGCCCGCCGGTCTTCGGCGTACAGCCGGTAGGCGAGCTGGCGGCTCGCCTCGGTGTTTTCGGCAATCCGCTCGGCGGCGGACTCCTTGTTCCAGTCGCCGCGGACCTCGCGCGGATCGATATCGGCCAGCTTGATCTTGTCGCCGGGCTTGAAGGTGACGGGCTTAGGCATGCGAACTCAGAGGTGAGAAGTCAGGGGGGAAGAAGCGGCCCTACTGGTCGGTGGGGCCCGCGTCTTGTTCCAGGTTAGCCCAAGCGCGGGCGTCGCCGTTGGCGTCCACCTCCACGTGGATGACATTCGCCCAGCAGCAGACCGGGCAGTCCTCGACGAACTCTTGGTGGGCGCCCTCGGAGAAGTCGATCGGGATCACGATCTCTTCACCGCACTCGTCGCAGATGTAGGTGACGTCGGTTTGCATGAGAGAAGGCCTCAGGGGTTAGGCTTCGGGCTTCAGTGAGCGAGGCTGTTTAGCCCGCCCTGAAGTCTGACACCTGACACCTGACACCTGACACCTGACACCTGACACCTGACACCTGACACCTACTCATACGCGTGCCGCTCTCGGTACTCCTGGTTAAAGTGGCGGGCGATCTTGCTATCGACGTCCAGCACATGCGCCAGCAGCGCCGCCCGGGCCCACATGCCGTTGCGGGCCTGGCGGAAGTACATCGCCCTCGGGTCGTTGTCGATGGCCTGCGGGATCTCACCGAAGTGCTGGTCCCGCGGGAACGGGTGCAGGATAGGCGCGTACGGCCGCATCCGCGAGACGAGTTCCGGAGTCAGGCAGTAGTGCGAGAAGTCGATGCCGGCGTAGCCCGCCTCGTCCTCTGGCGTGTCGTGCTCCTTCTGCACCCGGGTGACGTAGAGGGCGTCGACCTGTTCAATCGCCGGCTTGCCGCCCACGGGCGCCTTGAGCGATTCCACTTCCGAGAAAGCAACGCCCCGCTCGGTCAGCCGCCGCCGCATGTCGTCCCGCATCCGGAGCTTGGCGTGGTCGGGCGAGATAAACACCATCCGCACGCCGGGGAACTGCGCCAGCAGCATGGCCAGCGAACGCACCGTCCGCCCGCGGCCGATGTCGCCGCAGAAGCCGTAAGTCTTGGTCGCGAGGCCCTTCTCCAGGTGCTCGCAGCCGGGCAGCCTGCGGAGGTCGTCAACGCGCTCGCCGCCGGGCGAGTCCTTGGGGTTCTCAAAGTTGAAGGTCCGCTGCAGCGTGTAGATATCTAGCAGCGCCTGCGTGGGGTGCTCGTCGGCGCCGGAGCCGGCGTTGATGATCGGCACGTGCCGGGCGCCCGAGTGCCGCAGGTCGTTCATCAGGTAGGCGCAGCTCTCGGCCAGTTTGGCGATGGGCGACCGCATGATGATCAGGTCGAAGTAGCTGCTGAACATGCGGATGGAGTCGAACCGCGTTTCGCCCTTGGTCTCGGACGAGGTCTGCGGGTCGCGGACCTCGTTGCAGGTGATGCCCAGGATCTGGCAAGCCGCCATGAACGAGAGGAACGTCCGCGTGGAGGGCTGCGTGAAGTACAGCATCGCCCGCTTGTGCGAGAGCAGCGTGCGGAGGAACTCCTGCCCGCCGCGGCTCTTGGAGAGCAGGCGGATCATGTCCGCCGTCTGCGCGAGCTCATCGAGCATGCCGACCGAGTACTGGCCGGAGAAGATCACGTGGCGGAGCCGATCGCCCTGAGCCAGCTCGGGGGCCTTCATCGCCACGGGGCGATCGAGCCGCGGGGCGTACTTGAGAAGGTCGCGGTCGTCCTGGGACTGCCGTTCGCCAGCGGGGGGAGTCGTCATGTGTCTCGGCCGTGAAACAACGCCAACGGGGGCCAAGCCAATCCCGCCCGGCCTCTCGCGTTATCGCACAGCCGCGGCGTCAGGGTCAAGTTAGTGGGTCGCCGGGTAGCGTGCACGGGGTTCGCGCTCGGGTTACACTCGCTCGCTGTGCGGAGTCTCCTTCACGAACGCCACAACGGTCGCCCGTTATGCCGCTGCCCCAGTCTGTCCGCCTTGGTTTTGCCGCGGCGCTCGCTGCCGCTTCCTTGATCGTTGGCCCCCACGAAGCGCGCAGCGAGACCGGCGAGTGGAGCCGGCCGTTCACGGCGCCGCCGAGCGCCTCTTGGATCGAAGCGGGCGACGCCGGACTGGCCCCGTCCAACCCCAGAAGGTTAGAGCCCGTCGCCGGCCGGGGTGTTCTGATGAGCTTCTACCGAGGTGAGTACGACGACCGCAACTTGCTCAGTGACGAGAACTACGGCGATTGCGAGGTGCACTTGGAGTTCATGCTGTCCAAGGGGTCGAACGCCGGCGTGAAGATGCACGGCCTTTATGAGATTCAACTGCGTGATTCGCACGGCATCGCCAAGCCAAAGGCGACCGATTGCGGCGGCGTTTATCCGCGGGCCGAACTCAAGCCGCGGTACCGCACGATTGACGAGGGCACTCCGCCACTGGTGAACGCGGCCCGGCCGGCGGGCGAGTGGCAGACGCTGGAGATCCGGTTCCGGACTCCGCGCTTTGATGAGTCAGGGACGAAGACCGCGTCCGCCGTGTTCGAAGAGGTGCGCCTCAACGGCCAGGTGGTGCAGCGTGGCGCCGTCGTCGACTACCCAACCGGCGCGAACTGGCGGAAACTGCAGTCGCCGGTCGGGCCGCTCTTCCTGCAGGGCGACCACGGCCCGGTGGCTTATCGTAACGTGCGAATCCGTGCGCTGCCGGCTGCGGACGGCGACTGACGAGTCGTTACGCGTGAGGCGATCTCCGGCGACCCGGCGTGGGACTCGGCACGCGTCACTTCACATAGCGGATGTCGTCGAGATAGAAAACGACCGGCTTGCCCTGGCCGGCGACGCTCCAACCGAAGCCGGTCTTGATCCGCGTGAGGTCTCTGCCCGCCAGCGGCAACAGGTACTTCTGCCACGCGGTCGTGAGCTCGGCGCCGCTGAGCTGGG
>JBCDJN010000010.1:0-76029 GCA_039414355.1 Planctomycetota bacterium
AGCGTGTGCCGTCAAGATCAGTTAATGGAGCACCGTACTGATCGAGGGTGACACCACAAGGGGCGGAATGGGTGGAATTTACCGGAAACGTAATCTGTTCCACCGGACCGGCTTGGAATTTGCCGGCGACTCTCGGGCCTAACGCCAGACAAAGAAGAGACTTAGCGGCACGGCGGCCCCATACCGGCGCCATGGCCCTGTCGGAAACCCGTCTTGTACAGGTGGGCGGCTTGCGCGGTCTGCGGGACTACTCACCTGCCTGCTGCCCACTCGGCGATACCGCCCTTGGTCGACGATAAGACGATGCTCACGGGCTGATCCCCCTCGACAATCCATCGGACATACTTTGGACGGCGGCTCACCAGACGATCGATCCGCACGCGGTTTGCTTCACGTTCCACCTCACTCGGACGCTCCCAAACCGGCGAGTCGGAGACCAACGCGGCGATCACCTTCGGCCCGGTCAACTTGGCGATGTCTGGCGGCGAGATGCCATTGGCGACGTCGTGTCTTGCGCGGGTAGGGATCAACCGGCGGTTGATCAGCGTGGCCGTGACTTCCCGCAGGCCGCGGCCCAGCGGCTTGATCTGCACATTGTCGATCTCAACCAGCGGGCCTTCATCGGCGTGGAACAGCGTGAACGCCATGTTGCGGTGACACTCCTCTTCGAGCAGGAACGAGGGCGGCTGCCGCCCCCAGTTCTTGATCTGGCCGCCAACCTCGATGGCGCCGTACTGCGGGTGTTCCACCGGCTTCCACGGGGTGAACCCTTCGCCGAAGAGCAGCATGCTGTCGAACCGACGCCGGTCGAGGGCTGGGCCGATCCAGCCTCCGCTTTCGGGCTTCTTGCGGAACAGGTTGAAGGGCGAGTTCAGTTCGTTGGTGAACGCGAAGATGCCCTGCATGGCGAACAGCCAGTCGTGCTCGCCGCCCCACACTTCGTAGAGACCGGTCGCCGTGTTGAGGTAGCGGTAGCCGGGCAGCATCTCTTCGCCACGCTTGGCGAGGGCGTCAAAGACGCGGATATCTTCGCCGGGCCAACGGTCGCTCTTGGCGCCGGGGCCACGAAGGATCATGCCGCCGGTGTTGTGGTAGCTCTGGGCGCCCGCGATGTTGGGGTGAGCCATAATGAACTCCGCCACCAGCCGATTCGCCTTGATGGAAAACGGGTACCGGTGGGCGCCACGCTGCACGTACGCGGGCTGCCACTGCCACGCCCAGTCTCGGTTGGGGTCGTAATAGCCGTCGCCGTCCTCGTTCACGCGGCCGTCATCGTCGTTGTCGTAGCCCTCGCTTCCCAGCAGCGTGTACCGCGGGCCGCGGTAGGTCTTCTTCTCCTCGGCCGGGATTGGGATCAGGTGCTGCGGGTACTCCGGGTGCGGCTTGTAGGTGCCGTGCGGGTCCGCCATCCGCATCTGCGTGATGTTGCCGTCGCCGTCGAGGTCGTCGGGCGGGTCTTCGTCCACCAGTCCGTCGCGATCGTCGTCCACCGGCATCTGACCGGTGCGGGGTGAGTGCGTGGTGTTCGGCCGCTTCATGTGAGCGTCCCGCGAATCGGGGCTCATCATCGGCATGAGGTAGAAGACGCGATCCTTCAGCAGGCGATCGGTCAGGCCGTTCCGACCGGCCGTCTCGGCCAGGTACCAAGCCGTGTAAAGGACGACATCCACGGACTGGATTTCGTTGGCGTGGATCCCGCCATCGATCCAGAACCCGGGCTTGCGAGACTCGGCGTCGGCGTCGCCCGACTGATCGGTGATGGTCATCACCCACAGTTCGCGCCCGCCGTAGCTTTTTCCAAGGCTCTCGAGCCGGCAGACGTCCGGGTGGGCGGCGGCGATCTGCTTGAGCAGGCCGGTTGCCTCGGCGTAGTCGCGGTAGTAGTTCCACCGCGCCGGCACGGCCGGGTCCGCCGGCGCCCCCGCGACTTGGTAGACAGCCAGCGCGGCTTCAGTCGACAGCGCGAGCGAGGCGAGGATCAAACTGGTGCGTAGCATAGATCAACACGAGGTTGGATGAGTCGACAGGTGAGCGACACAAGACCGCTACTCGGGGCGGCCTTCGGCGAAGCCGACCGACGGCTCGCCGACGCGAACCAACAGATCGCTCGGGCCAACGCCCTCGGGCAGGCGGACCAACCAGCGGCGCTCCGAGGATTCGCCCGGCTGCAGCACCCCAACATCTTGCCGCCGCGGGCCGGCCAGGACCTCCATACCCTCCGGTCCGTCAAGCGAAGCCATCAACCGGCGGTGCTTCCCGGCGAGGCGACCCATCTCAGAGACGGTGGGCAGCGTGCCGCGGTTGACGACCTGGGCCGTGACACGCGTCACGCCGCCGCCGAGTTGCTCGCCGGTTACCGACGCCAGCTCAGCCCGCGGCCGCATCGACCCGACAGCCAGCAGTGTCTCCACCAGCGGCGCCGCGTTGAGGTTTTCCACCGGAGGGTGCGTCGCCGCCAACGGCTTGAAGCCGCCCACCTCGACCCGCTTGCCGGGGAAGTCGGGGTGCTCGACTTCGGTCCAAGGGACGAAACCGTCGCCGCCGGCGGCATCGAGCCAAGCGAGCTGCCTCAGCTCAACCGCGGCACGCGAGTCGGGCTTCTTTGGCTTCGCCTTCGTGTCTTTGGTGCTGTCCGACTCGTCATCGGTTGGCGTTGGGCCGCCTTCACCGTCTGCCTCCGCGGCCTCCTTGCCCTCGGTTTCTGCCTTCGCGTTGGCTTCCTCTTTGGCGGGCTCGGGCGGCCACCAGCCGCGGGCCGAAAGCGACCACCGTCCGTAATGGAAGTACGCCCACGGAGCAAAGCCGCCCGGCGCGTCTGCAGCGGGCAGCGGGTCGTTCGCTTCGCTGAACTCTTTGTAGCGTTTGGCGATCGCCGCCATGTACTTTGCGTCGCCCGACTGAACTGACCGTTTGATGCGGCCATCGCCGGATTTCGGCTTCGGTGGGTGATTGAGGCTGTCGACCGACGACAAGCAGAAGACGGCAAAGATGTTTGGGTGGTCGTACGCGAAGTCGGCGACCGCTCTCGTTTCCGGCTCAGAAACCTGGTGCGGACCGGCGCCAGGCTTGAAGTAGGCGTAGCGAAACGGGAAGTTGCGATCGAACGCCACGCCGCCAACGGGGTCTTCGTTCCACCGCTCGTCGCCGTCGTTGTCCACGCCTTCGGTCAGCAGTCGGTAGGCGCCGAGTTCGCCTTTGGTCGGGTCCGCCTTGACCATGACGCGGGGGTCGTTGGGGTGGGGAACGTAATCGCCGGCTTCGTCCGCCACCCGCATCAGGGTGAGGAGGCCGTCGCCGTTGAGGTCTTCGGGCGGATCCTCATCGGTCTGTCCGTCGCGGTCATCGTCGCTTGGCCGCCTGTTGGTGCTCGACGCCGCAAACGGTGCGATGAAGAGACGTTCGCACGCGTCGGGCGACGGCCGTGGAATCACGTAGAAGTCGACACCGTCCAACTCGCCGTCGCTTGCCCTCTTGGCGAGACGTTCCGCCATGGCCAGCGCGAGATAGCTGCCAACCAACGAGTCGCCTTCCACGCTGCCGACCACGAGGACTGCAGGCCGAGGCTCAGAGCTCCGTCCGGTGTCCGTGCCGACGCTCAGGACGAGCACGCCGCGGCCTTGGGCGGTGCTGGCGATCGGGCTGAGGGTGACATTAGGGTGTGACGCGACTCGGTTCGCCTCCGCCACGAACTCCGAGTGACGGCGATAGCCTTCGGGGGGTTGCGCCGCGGCGAAGCCAGCGGCCACCGTGATGAGGCAAGAGGGAAAAGCCAGTCGGCGCCCAAAGGCCCTGACGAGGCAGGAACGGAGCATTCGCGTGAAACCGGGTCGGAGGGCTGGCAACTAAAGACCTACCAGCTTACCCATCTTTTCCGGACGGCGCCTGCGGATTACTGCCCGTTAACGCTTCAGTCGATTCGGCAACCCTCTTTGTCGCAGCGTCGCACCGTGAGAGCGAGACGGTATCGGGCGAAGAAGCGGTAGCCGAGATCGAGCACGTGACGGATCCCCGGTACTCGCGTCGGAGCGACCAGCCATCCGAAACCCACTGCGGCGTAGAGTCGGCGGAAGACCTCCACTCCCACGATCACCTTGCCGTTCGGCAATCGGCCATGGATCTCCGCCATGAGCGTTTGGAAGTCAACGCCAACGCGTTCAGGCCGAAAGTCGGACGCCGCGATGTCCGTAAAGACGATCACCCCTCGCTTATCCCAGCGACGCAGAAGGTTGATCTCCTTCCGGCAAAGCGGGCAGTCTCCGTCGTAGAAGACCTCAACCTCCCACTGCTCGGTCCGATCCGACCGACTAGACGCTGGGACGCCAGAGATGGAGTCCGGTTCGTCAGCAGTGGCGGGCGCAACGCTGGCGACCATCTAGACGGTCTCCGCTTCCAGCTTCTTGAGCTCGGCCAAGACCGCCTCAGCTTCGGCAAGCTTCAAGTCACTTGCTTTGCGGTCGACCGTCGATAGTCGATGTGACTCTCCGAGGAGCTTCGCGTACTTCTTTTCAAGCTTGTCTTTTTTGTTTCCCCCAAACATCGCACCCTCACGGAGTTGGTGTAACTGTGCCTTAAGGACCGTAGGCGTCGAGGGATGAAAGGGGAATGAGCTGTACGGAACGCGACGACGATGGCGGCGATTAGGGACTATCCCCTAACAGCAGGCCTGCAGGAAAACCCGCGCGCTACTCCCACAGCCGACGCGTTTGCTCGTGGCCATTTGCCGTACAGCTGGCAAGCACCCATCCCAAAGTCCCTGCCGGAAATGACTTCCGTCATGAGCCAGCAATTGCGCGGCGGACGGAGAAGTTCAGTCGCCGCGTGTGGACGCGAGAAAGGCTGGCGAGTCTGCGGGTGTTGATGGTTGTCGGGTTTGGGGAGTTGGCGTAGCTTGGGCCCGCAGTGCGGATTCGCGCCCCCTGGCTGGCGACGTTGGGCTCAACGGCCCCTTCTTTCGCCGCACCCTCCGTGGTGAATCCCTCACGACCGGGTCGTATGCCTAGCCTCCTTGGAGAAGCGATCTGTGAGCCCCGCCCGCCCCTCGGTCCCTACTCGGCGCCGCACCTGTAAGCTCGAGCAGCTTGAGCGCCGTGAGTTGCTCTCGGTGCAGCCGCTCACGGACTTCGCGGCCATGGAGCCCATCGGCAGTCTCTCGTACAGGGCGAGCGCGTCTGCCGATCTAAATCCGTTCGAGCCGACTCAGTCGTTTACGCTCGAACTCGATACCGACCAGTCACTCGCAGCCTCGGTCGTGGCGCCGTTCGAGGCTGAGGTCACGTTGACCGATCCATCGGGGGAGTTGCTCGCCAGCGTCGTTGGGTCAGCGGGTGAGTTGTTTCTGCCGCAGCAACTTATCGATGAGGCTGGCCTCTACACGATCACGGTCGCGGCGGCCAACGGCATCCCGACTCTTGGGACACTTCACGTCACGGCGCTGCTTAATGCGTCATTCGAGGCGGAACGAACCGGAGGCTCCGCGAACAACACGGCGGGCGAGGCTGAGACGTTTGACGGAGTGCTCCTGCCGGTCGGGCTTGGCGATGCCGAGCGGGCGGTGATCGTCGGTCGCTCGTTGCCGTTCGGACCTGTGTTTGCGTCGAGCGCCTCGCAGTCTGGGGGGCTATTCACTCCGAACGTTACGACCCTGACCCTCGACGCGACGCCAACCCCCATCGGCCCGGCGACGTTAACCATCACCGCCTCGGCCGACCTTAACGCACTCGGCGAGTTTCTCACGATTGACGCGGAGGGGCTGTTCGTCGCGGACGTCTTCATTACCGGCGGGTCACAGAGCGCCGAGAGTGTGGTGACGGTTGAGATCCCGGCCGGGACCGTGACGCAGCTCGCGGCTGATGGCGTGATTTTGCTGAACGTGACGCCGTCCGCTGAAGTGGATGACCTTGCCCCGACAAGCCTTGAGGTCGAGCTCGAATACGCCGTCACGCCCGATGCCGACGATTGGTACGCCGTCTCTCTTGAGGACGGCGACTTGCTATCCCTTGTTCTAGACGCCGACTCCACCGCCTTGGAACTCTACGCGGCCGACGGCGTCACACTGCTGGCCCAAGGCCCGGTGATCAGCGGCTTCAAGGATTCGACCGTCGACGGCGCCGCGGACGACTATCGGATCCGCGTGCCCAGCGGCACTGCCGACTACCGCCTAGCCGTGATCCGCAATGGCCGTCTCGCCGGCCCGGCGCCCGGCACGCCCGACGGCGCTCTGGCGCTGGGTCGGGGCAGCCAAACCATCTTGGGCGCGGTAGCCGCCGAGTCGATGGAACAGTTCTTCACATTCCAAGCCGCCGCAGGCGACAACCTATCCATCGCAACCACGACACCGGCGGCTGGGGCCGGAGACTTTGTGAATGAGCTGGATCCCGGCGTGGAGTTGATCGGCCCCGACGGCGGTGTGGTCCCGTACGCAAACACGGCGGGCGACGAAACGTTGATGGAGACCGCTCCGCTTGCTGGCGAGTACACCGTGCGTGTATTCGGCGAGTCCGGATCAGTGGGCGCCTACGTACTGGACATCGCCGGCGCAACGGGGACGGCTCCTGCATTCGAGGTGACAGGCGCCTCAGTAGTCGATGGACAGCGTGTGCTGCCGGGAACTCTCGGGAGCCTGACTGTCGACCTGAATGACGCGGTACGCCTGGACACCCTGGATACTACCGACCTGCTGATCAACGGCGTGCCCGGCGCCACGGCGGTGACCGTCGACGATCCCAGTACGTTGACGTTCGAGTTCCCCTCGACACTGGTTGAGGGCGAAATCACCTTGGCCTTGCCGGCCGGTTCGTTAGTCGGGGTCGCCGGGCAGGAGCTCGAGGGCTTTGCGCTGTCGTTCATCGTCGATGAGTCAGCACCGCGGATCGTTGGTTCATCGGTGATTGCAGGTGACGTGGTGAGGCCGGGCGTGCAGGCTTTCACCTTCGACTTCGACGAGCCGCTCGATCAGGCTCTGCTTTCCGCGTCCAGTGTCGAACTGGTCGGCTCGCGAACCGGTCTCCAAGCCAATGCAGAGTTGGACTACGACGCCGCAGCAGAGCGTTTGACCATTACGACGGCGAGCCTCGAAGAAGACACGTACACCTTGCGGCTCTTGTCCGAGGGATTCCGGGACGAGCTCGGCTTCGAGCTTGACGGAGAGATCGATCCTGCCTCGACGGTTCCTTCTGGTGACGGCACGCCGGGGGGAGACTTCGTGCTGCCGTTGACGGTTGATACCGGGGTGCAGGGGCTTGGCGAATTCGTTCGGCAGTCTCCCGCCGGCTCGCAGATATATGAAGCCACGGCCGCCGGTTTCCTCGCGCCGGCGGATGACGTCGACACGTTCGAGGTTCAACTCGATGCCGGACAAACGATTGCCGTTGTCGTGCAAGGTGACATCGATCCGACCGTTGAGTTGATTGGCCCCCGTGGCACACCGCTCCGCTTGGCGACCGGCGACGGTGTCTCAACCCCGGCTGTCCTGCAGGCGATCCCGGTCCTGGAGAGCGGTCTGTACCGGATCAACGTTGGGGCCCAGGGCGGCACGGCTGGCGCCTTCCGCGTCAACGTGGCGCTCAACGCCCAGTGGGAACTCGAAGAACTCAGCGGGGCTGCCGACGCCACCGCCGCCACGGCAGAAGACCTCATCTTTAGCACGGTAATTGGCAGCCGTCGGTCGACGAGCGCAGTTCGAGCAGCGGTCACCGGCGTTGTTTCTAGCCTTGGTCCGCAGTTCACCGCGACCGCCACCGATGAGACGCCGCTGTTCTTCCCGAATGTCGCCGACGTTCGGTTCGCACAGGTGCCAACACCCCTCGGAGACGCGACGCTGACCTTCGCTGTGACCGCGGACCTCAACTCCGCGAACGAGTTCCTTGCGATCGACGCCGAAGGTCTCTTCACCGCCAACCTCTTCGTGACTGGCGGCTCACAGGGCAACCCGACCACGGCCGCGGTTGATATCCCGCAAGCGACGATTGCTGAGCTTGCCGCGGACGGAGTCGTGTCGGTGACCGTGACGCCGTCGGCGGCGGTCGACAACCTCGGCGCCACCAGCCTCTCAGTTGACTTGAGCTTTCCGGTCGAGAGCGTGTTGGGCGACGATTGGTACCGCCTGCAGCTTGGCGATGGCCAGTCGGCGAGCTTCGCCCTGCAGGGCGCCAACTCCGGAGTTGAGTTGTACGCGGACGACGGCGAGACTCTCCTTGCCATCGGTCGTGCAACGACCGATGGGCTTGTGTCGATCGACAACTTTGTGGACGGCACGGACGATGGTGCTGCGCAGGACTACTTCGTCAGGGTGGCGGGTGGCTCCGGGCCCTACAGCCTTGTTGCCACCCGCGGGGCGGTCTTTGACCGCGAAGTGAATGACACGTTCGGCGCCGCGCAGGAGTTGACGGCTGCCGCGGGGGCGGTTGGATTCGTTACCGGGCCGGACCCGACCGGGCTTGGGGGTGACGACGACTGGTACGCTGTTTCGCTTGACGCGGGCGATCGTCTGTTCTCTCGCGTCAGGCTTCCCGCCTCAGGCCCGGGCGAATTCGAGAACGCCCTGGCAACTGGCATCCCCGGCGGAGTCATCCTGTCGGAGGTCGTCGACGGCGCGGGCGACAGCGGCAACCCAAAGTTCGTTGAAATCACGAACACAACCGGCGCCGCGTACACGTTTCCGGCGGGCGGGTTGATCGTTCAAACCAATGACGGCACCGACCGCAACGTCGATATCGATCTGACCGGAGTGACGATCCCGGCCCGCGAGTCGTATGTGGTCGCCGCATCGTCGAACGGCGGGCGTGACGTGTTTGAGTCGATCTATGGCTTCTCGGCGGACTTCTACGCCGATGAGTTGATCGGCGATGGGAACGACCGTTACGCGCTGACCGACACCGCCGACGGTTCCAACGTGCTGGATGTGTACGGGGTGCTCGGCACGAATGGCGCCGGGACCGCCTGGGATTACACCGACAGCTACGCCTTCCGCCTGCCGGGCGGTGCGATGCCGTCTGGTGAGGCTTTCGTGCAAGGCGAGTGGTCCGTGGCGGGCGCCGGCGCCCTGGACGATGGCGTTACCCCTGCCGAGGACCTGCTCCGCACGCTAACCACACCCGGTGTGCACGATTTCGTGACCGCGAACTCGCCGTTGGCGAGACTCGAACTGTTTGACCCATCGGGAGTGCCAATCGACGGTGGCGCCGACTTCGTTAACCTCGTCGCGCCCGTGGCCGGCGACTACCGGCTCCGCGTGTCGGCGCTCGCTCTCGAAGGCGAGTACGTCTTGGAGGTCAGCGGCGCCACTGGTCAGGGCGTGCCGCCCACCGTCGTTGAGACTTTACCAGCCAATGGCACGCTCTTTGCCACCGTTCCCACCACGTACACAGTCACCTTTTCAGAGCCGCTGCTCGAGGGCACGGTGGGGCCCGAAGACCTTCTGGTCAACGGCCTGCCCGCAACCGGCGTCACCATGATCGACGCCCTAACGTTCCGCTTTGACGTTGATCCATCGGTCGACTCCGGTGACGGAGTCTATGACGTTCAGTTGCCTGCCGGGGCGGTGGTCGACCTACAGGGCCTCGGTAACGAAGTGTTCGCAACGACCTTCGTCGTCGACGGCTCCGGTCCGCGGATCCTCTCAGCGAAGATCGACGGGGCCGACTTAGTGCTTGGGGTGACGTATCCCGCGGGCGATCGAACGATCTCGCTCGAGTTCGACGAGCCGCTCGACGAAGCCGTGCTGTCGCCCGGAAGGATCACGCTCAGCGAGACGATCTCTGGTCAATTGGTCCCGCTTGAGGCCTTCAACTACGACCCGATCACCCGGGCCATAACGCTTGACTACGTGGGTCTGACCGAGGGCGTCTACGAGTTGTATGTCAGCTCCGGTTCAGTCCGCGACCAAGTGAGGAACCCGCTCGACGGCGAGCCGCTCGGCCCGCCGCTTGATGGGGCGCCAACCGGTGACGGCGTCCCCGGCGGCGACTACACGCTAGCGTTCCAGGTGGACGCCGTCGGCGCCGGGACGCTCCTTGGATTCGAGCGGCTTGATCCCCTGGGCGGTCTCGTTTCCGGGAGCCTCGCGAATGCAGGGATCTTGAACGCACCAGGCGACGCCGATGACGTTGTCATCGAACTCGCTGCCGGCGAAGTCCTAACGGCGGTCGTCACACCGCTCGACCCAACCGCCACGCTCACGGCGGCGGCCCTCGGGTTAAGCGGCCCCGGCGCCTCGCCCACGCCCGGCGCGCCAGCCGTGCTCCCCGTTGCCGCCTCGCCGATCGACACCCCGGTGACAATCCGAGTGGTCGGCGACCGCGCGACGGCTTATCGCCTCGACGTGTATCTCAACGCGATCCTCGAAGCCGAAGCTGTGGATACCGGGCTCGCCTCGCCGCTGTCGATTGATGGGTCGCTCCGCACACTCCCCCAGCGCCGGTACGCGGTGCTAGGCGACTCGGAACCGGCCGCGTCGAGGACTACGGTCTACCAAGAGGACTTCAACTTCGGCGCCGATGGCTTCACGTTTGACAACGCCTTCGGGAGCGGCGGCGGCCTTTGGTCGCTCTCGGGTGGTCGGCAACTCGACGGGCTGCCCAACCACACGCCGCCCGGCAGCCTCTACTTCGGGCAGAACGAGGGGCTCCTCGGCGGCGGCGACTACGACACCGGCGCCGTTGCCGAGGGAAGCGTGATCACGCCGTTACTCACCCTGCCGGATACGGGTAGCGGGTGGCTCTCGTTCAATCAGCTAATCGAGACCGATGTCGCCACGGACGTCGCCGAGGTCTCGGTCCTGGCGGGTGAGACCGCGACGACCGTCCTTAGCACGGTCGACGGCACGCTGGTCGCCGGCTCCGGTGGCACTTGGCAGTCTGTTGAGGCGGACCTGAGTGCGTTCGCGGGCCAAACGATCCAGTTGCAATTCCGGTTCGATACGTTTGACGACCAGCAGAACGGTTTCGAGGGCTGGTACGTAGACGATCTCCTCGTCGAGGCCGCCGGCGACCCGATTGCGGACTTGGACGAGTACACGTTTACCGTTGCCGGCGACGCTGCGATTGACGTGATTCTTGCGGGCCAAGGCGGCGTGGATTTCTCCGGCGCCTTGCTCCAGGTGATCGACCCGATCACCGGGCGAGTCGTGGCGGAAGGCTCTGCCGATCCGCTCGGAATTGAGGCCGACAACTATGATCAAGCGGTGCTTGGCTTCACGCCGGAGCGTTCCGGGGAGTACAAGCTCCGGGTTGCTTCACCGACGCCGGGTCAGTACGTGGCGGTAGTAACCGAGAACCTGGTCTTCGATAGCGAGCCCAACAGTTCGTCCGAGAGCCCGCTGGCCCGGGCGCTAACCCTGGGCGGCGCCGGTTTGGGATTCCTCGACGGCGACCCGGGCCCGGGTTCGGGCTTGTTCGCGATCGACGCCACGCTTGGCGACTTTGTCGCGCTCGACCCGATCACGGGCGAGGAGATCACTCGGAACGCGTTTCCGGTCTTCCCCTCAGGCGGGCCTGATGGGCTCGCCGTTGGCGGAGGCTCCTTGTTCTACACGCAAGCGACGACACTCTACGAGTTAGACCCGATCACGGGCGAGGTGATCGATGCAGACCTCTTTGCGAGTCTGGGCGTCCCAACGAACATCGACGCCCTGGCGTACTACGCTGACCTGGTCGTTGCCATGGACTACAGCAGCGACCGCGCCCACTACATCGATCCCGCAACCGACACCGCTCTCGGAAGTGTTGGCTTGCCCGTGGACGTCATCGGCGGCATCGCCGGGGCGGCTTCGCGTGGCAGCCTCTTTGCCAACTCGTTCGGCTCGGGACTGATCTACGAGATCGACGTCGCAACGAACACCGTCGTCAACTCTTTCGCCGCGGCCGATGTGTCCGTCTTGGGGCTGGCGTTTGTCGACGGCTCACTGTTTACGGGCAACACCGCGGGGGTTGTGCGTCGAATCGATCCGGACACCGGAACGGTCTTGGGAACCTTCAACCCCGGGTTCTCGATCTCCGGCCTCGCCGGTGACGAACCGGGCGGCGTCCTCCCGACGTTTGATCTCCCGCCCAGGTCGTTCGATCCGGAACCGGCGCAGCAAAGCGATCTGGGCTACGACGGCCTGGCGGCCACCATCCCCGGCGAGCAAACCGCTGGCGTTACCGCTGCCGCCGCGCTGGCCAAAGACGACCCGCTGAGCCAGTCGATTGGGACCGAATTAGCCGCACTCTACCGCGAGTTTCTTCAGAACGAGTCGACGCTCACGCCCAGCACGGCGTTCACGCAGTCGGGCGCCAAGGACCGTATGGAGGTCGACAACGGACTTGTTCTCATCGACGCGTTTGCCGAAGGCTCGGGTGATGTTCTGTTGGCGACGCTCACGGGACTCGGCATGCATTCGGGCTCCGCATTCGGCCGCACCGTCTCGGGCTGGATGCCAATTGGCGCTCTCGCGGAGCTGGCCGCGTTGCCGGAGATGCGGTTCGCGCGGCCATCGTTCCGACCGATGACGAACGTCGGCCTCACCACCAGCCAGGCCGATGCCGCCATGGGTTCTGACATCGCCCGTGAGACGTTCGGTGTCGACGGTTCGGGCGTGACGGTCGGGGTCTTATCGGACAGCATGGGTTTCACTGGGACCGACATCTTGACCGGCGACCTCCCCGGCCCCGGAAATCCACTGGGCAATACGGCGCCCATCGTCGTCCTCGACGACATCTTTGGGTCGGACGAGGGCCGCGCGATGGCCCAACTCATTCACGATGTCGCGCCCGGCGCGGAAATCGCGTTCCACACCGCCTTCGGCGGGCAAGCCAACTTCGCCAACGGGATCGTTGAACTCCGCGACATCGCCGGCTCCGATGTCATCGTTGACGACGTGATCTACTTCGCCGAGCCGATGTTCCAAGACGGGATCATTGCTCAGGCGATTGACACGGTGGTCGCCGATGGCGCCAGCTACTTCTCGTCAGCCGGCAACACCGGCCGGGACTCGTGGGAAGACGCCTTTCGCGACAGCGGCGTAAGCCGCTTTGGCGCCACGCTGCACGACTTCGACGCGGGTCCGGGTGTCGACACCCTGCAGAGCATCACCGTTGCGCCCGGCGCCAGCGTGCTCTTGTCGTTCCAGTGGGACTCGCCATTCTTCTCCGTGAGCGGCGGCGCCGGTACGCAGAACGACGTCGACATCTTCGTTCTCGACAGCCTTGGCAACACCCTCCTCGCCTCGGCGTCGACGAACAACATCGGTGGTGACGCGCTCGAGGTCTTTTCCTTCACCAACACGACCGGTTCATCATCGCTGAACCTCGCCGTTGGACTCGCGGCCGGCGCCGCGCCGGGGCTGATGAAGTGGGTTGCCTTCGATCCGTTTATTGTCAACGAGTACGCGACCAACAGCGCTACGTCTTACGGCCACACGAATGCCGCGGGCGCGTCGGCCGTGGGGGCGGCCAACTACTTGGACACGCCGGCGTTCGGAGCCGCGTCGCCCGGCCTGGAATCGTTCTCCTCGGCCGGCGGCATCCCAACGCTGTTCGACACAGCCGGCCAGCCGATCAACGAGCTGCGGGCAAAGCCGAACATCGTGGCGCCCGACGGGACGAACACGACGTTCTTCGGTTTCGATAGCGACTTTGACGGATTCCCGAATTTCTTCGGCACCTCGGCGGCGGCGCCCCACGCGGCAGCTGTAGCGGCGCTGATGAACGAGCTCGCCCCGCTCGCCTCACCCGCCGAGATCTACGACGCGATGGAGTCGTCGGCGATCGACATGGACGACCCCGCAACTCCAGGCTTCGATGTCGGCTTTGATAACGGCACCGGCGCCGGGCTGCTCGACGCTGTCGGGGCACTCTCCCTGATCGTCGCCGACCCGGCGTTGGTCGGCCCGCGTGCTGTGTCGATCACACCGGAGGAAGGCGTTACGGCCGACCTCAATGTCACCGAGCTAACGATTGATTTTGACGAGCCGCTTGATGCGATTTCGGCCGAGGACGCCGCCAACTACGAGTTGCTCGCGGCCGGGAGCGACGGCATCTTTGGCACGACCGACGATCAGGTCATTCGACTCTCACCCACCTACGACGGCGCGACAACGGTGACGCTCGAGGTGGCAGCCGGAGTGCCCCTGGTGGTTGGCCGATATCGCCTGACGCTGCAAGGCGACGGCCAGACCGGAGGGATCGTTGACACCGACGGCAATCCGCTCAATTCGCGTGAGGGCCCGGGGCTTGGGCGCGATACCACGCATGACTTTGAGGTCGTGCTACAGCTACCGTTCGGAGGCGACTTCTACCGTCTCGAGCTGGCCGCCGGCGACGGCGTGCTGCTGGAGACGGCGTTGCCGGTAGCGGGGCCCTCGGCGCCGATGAATACGCTCGACGCCCAGATCACGGTCTACGACCCGAACGGCTTGCTCGTCGGTACGGACCAGGACAGCGCTGTCGGGTTGAACGCCTCGATCGGCTTCGTCGCCGCGGCGGACGGCGTGTACACGGTTCAGGTGACCGCCGAAGAGGGCGAGGGCGACTACCTGCTCCGCTCAACGCCCGCAACCTTCTTACTGCCGGGCGACTTCAACCGCGACGGCATCGTCAACACGGCCGACTTCACCGTCTGGCGTGACCAGCTAAGCCAATCATCAGCGTCGTACGCCGGGGCCGACGCGAGCGGCGACGGGTTGGTGGACGTAGGCGACTACAGTCTGTGGCGTGCGAACTTCGGCCTGACGCTTGCCACCGCCAGGCCGGACCAACTTGTGCTGCTAGAAGCCGCCGAGTCAGCGTCGGTCGCAGCTGCCGACGCCATCGACGACGCACTCGCTACATCTTTCGTTGATGAGCCCATTAGCGCACGATCTCCCTGGCGGTTCTCGTTCCGTGGTTTCTTCGACGCGGCAACGCAAAGCGCGGTCGAAAGAGACGGGAGCGAAGCATCGAACCCGGGCACGCCAGCGGCGCCCGCCGGCGACGATGAAAGCGCTCTACTCATGGCCGCGCTCGACTCTGTGTCTACCGGCGACGAGAGAGGACCCAAGACCGAAGAACTTGCGTCGCCGGACGAGGTGGAAGAGTTCGAGTCGCAGATCGACGAGGCGGTAGCGGATCTGCCGTGGAGCGTGTGAGCTAAGCGATCAGGTCCTGGATCACCTCGCCGTGGACGTCAGTGAGCCGGAAGTCGCGGCCCTGGAAGCGGCCCGCCTTGACGCCGCCGCCCGACATCCAGAACGTGGAGCTGTTGGGGTGGTAATCACGGCCGTCGTCGCCGCCCTGCACCATGGGCGTGCGGCCGAACTCGCCGGTCCAGATCGCCAGCGTCTCATCCAACAGCCCTCGCTGCCGCAGGTCGGTCACCAGCGCCGCGTACGCCTGATCGGTGTTGCCGCAGTTCTTGGGCAGCTGTGTCGAGATTCCGCCGTGCTGGTCCCGCGACTCATGGAAGAGCTCAACAAAGCGCACTCCCGGCTCCACCAACCGCCGGGGGAGGAGGCAGTTCTTTGCGAACGACGGCTTCTTCTCGTCGACGCCGTACATGGCGAGCGTCTCGCGTGGTTCGCTCGCCAGGTCAACCGCCTCGGGGGGGCGCTGGCCTGCATGCGGCAAGCCATCTCGTACGAGTTGATCCGCGTGGCGATCTCCGGGTCGCCGACGAGGTCGAGCTGGCGACGGTTGAGCGTGTTGACCGTATCGATCGACTTTCGCTGCACGGCGTCGGTAACGCCGTCGGGGCTTGAGAGATACAAGACGGGGTCGCCGGTCGATCGAAACTCAACGCCCGAATACACAGTGGGCAGAAAGCCAGAGCCCCAGTTGGCCGCTCCGGCGCTCGGGCCCTTCGACCCCGAGTTGAAGACCACACAGGCGGGCAGGTTTCGGGATTCGCTCCCGAGCCCGTACGTCGTCCACGAGCCGAGACAGGGCCGGCCGAACTGCTGAGAACCCGATTGCATGAAGAGCTGGGCCGGCACGTGATTGAACGCGTCGGTGACACCCGAACGAACGACGCACAACTCGTCGAGCACCTTACGCGTGTGGGGCAACAGCTCCGAAACGTGCAGCCCGTTGTCGCCGCATTCGGTGAACTTGAACTTAGGCCCGAGGAGCTTTGAGTTCGGGTTGATAAACGCCGATCGGTAGCCCTCCAACACCTCCGCGGGCCGCAGCGTGCCGTTGAGCCGCTGGAGCTCGGGTTTGTAATCCCACATCTCCAGTTGGCTCGGTCCGCCGCCCATGAAGAGCAGGATGACGTTCTTCGCCCGGGCCGGGTGGTGCGACGACTTGGCGGCCAGCGGGTCGGTGGAACCGGCCAGCGACTCGTCGCCAACAAGCCCGTTGAGGGCAATCGCGCCCAGGCCCACCCCGCACTGCTGCAGGAACCAGCGGCGGTTCGTCATCCGCGGATCGCCCGCCAGTGGGGCGTGGCGTCCGCAGGGATACGCCATGGCTTGGTGATCGTCTCGTCGAGGTTCAGAAGGCGCCGTGCCGTGAGTGTCCACGCGGCCAGCTCGCGGGCGGCGGCCGGATCCGCGGCGCCTTCCTTCTGACCGGTCACCGCGAAGGCGTCGATCTCGCCACTGGCGAGCCCTTTGCGGCAGTCGTTCAGGAACTCCACTAACGTGGCGCCCTCCTCCGCATCGGGCCTACGCGTCATCAGCATCTCGTAGGCGTGCTCCACACGGGCGAGGTCGGCGTCGACACCGAGCTTCATCCGCCGCGAGGCAAGCGCCCGGGCGGCCGCGACGAACTGTTCTTCGTTGAGCAGCGTGAGCGCCTGCAGCGGCGTGGTGGACCGGGTGCGCCGCACGCAAGCCGCGTTGCCGGGCGGAGCGTCGAAGACCTGCAGCGGCGGGTACTGCACCGAGCGGTAGGCCTGAACATAAAGGCTGCGGCGGAAGCTGCTGGCGTCTTGGCGGGTCTTCCAGACCTTGAGGCCGTAGCTAGCCGGCGGCGCGAACAGAAACCGCGGCGCCGGCGGATAGACGCTGTGGCCACCGGTGCGGCGATCGAGTAAGCCGCTTGCCGCCAACGCAATGTCGCGGACCACCTCGGATTCCACACGGCCGCGCGGCCCACGCCAAACCAAACGGTTGTACTGATCAACCTGAGCCGGCCGGCCACGGTGGTGCGAGCGTTGTCGATACGCGGCCGACGAAGTGATCAATCGATGCAGGTGCTTAAGGCTCCAGCCACGCTCCATGAACTCAACCGCCAGCCAATCGAGCAGCTCGGGGTGCGACGGCGGCGGCGCTTGCGAACCCAGGTCCTCGGCCGTTTCCACCAAGCCGATTCCGAAGTACGCCTGCCACACACGGTTGACCAGCGCCCGTGCCGTTGTCGGCGACCGCCGATCAACGAGCCATCGCGCGAACGCCAGGCGGTCGTTCGGCGAATCGCTCTGACGCGGGTGCAAGAAGTTGGGCGTGTGCGGCTCAACCACCTCGTCGGGTTGCAGGAAGTCTCCGCGGTTCATCCGGTGGGTCACGCGTGGCTCGTCGCCGCGGCTGACGACGTACTGGTTGGTTCCCTCGGGCCACGCGGCCAGGAGCTCGGCGATGCGTTCGTTGGCTTGTGTCCAGCCAGGCTGGATGCTCCGCCAGTACGGAAGGCGGTTGGCCAGTCGGCGTCACTTCAATCCTCTGGGTCGCGTGAGACGAACGCCCGCACCGCAGCGGGTAGCGGGTCGGCGGTTGGTCCATCGGCGGCAGTCACCGAGAAGCGGAAGCGGCCCGCGACGTTGGTGTGCCGCTGGTCGCCGTACTTGCCGCCGTGGCTCTGGTTGAGTTTGAAAATGAGCCGCCCGCTCCGGGGCACTGCCCAAGGCGTCTTGAGGACGAACACCGCTTCACACGGCTGGTTGCGGCGCCAGGCATCGGTGTCGGTGGTCCACGCGGCCTTAAGGTCGCCGTCAATCGTGTCCTCGATCGGCCCCTCCGTCCGCTCCTCGGCCTTCGAACGGCGATCGGCGAACTGCTCGTCAATCGGCTCGCGATCGACGCCGAGATTCGCGGTCGCCGAGGCGATGGGGAGGGACTGCTCCTTCCCGTTCGGGTCGACGTACGCCAGCTTGAACTCGGACAAGGAGCTTGCGCCGTAGGCCGACCTACCCGGCCCGCCACGCGGGAGTTCGGGGTGGTTCAGCAGCTCCAGCCGGACCGCGGAAACCGGACTCCCGTTGGGCGTGAGGGAATCGATGGATCCGAGGTCGACGAAGAAATCGTTCTGCTCGCGCGGCGGGCCATAGCCCCGCGAGACGATTGAGCCGTCTTCCAGGAACTCAAACTTCTGGCCCTTCAAGTTGCGCTGCTGGGTGTGCAGCACGGTCCAGGGCGGCGCGGTCGACGCACCCGTTTGGCGGGCCCACTCAGCCAGAGCAAGGCGCCAATCGGGATAGGTGTCCTTCAACTCCTTCTCGATCGCCGCCACGCCTGTCTTGATCCGCTCAATCTCTTCTTATTCGTCATCGGTGTAGACGACTGCGATCGCCTCGTTGCAACGATCGAGGTAGGCGAAGAGGCCGAAGTAGTCTTGGTGAGTAAGCGGGTCGTATTGATGGGTGTGGCATTGAACGCACTGCGTCGTGACGCCGAGCACGGCCTTGCCGATCGCGTCGACCCGGTCGAAGAGCCCCTCGACACGAAACTGCTCAGGGTCGGCGCCACTCTCCTCGTTGACCATCGAGTTGCGAAGGAAGCCGGTCGCCACCCGCTCGGCCTGTCCCGCCCCCGGGAGCAGATCGCCTGCGACTTGGGTCACGATAAACTCGTCGTACTCCAAGTCGGCGTTCAGGGCCTGCACGACCCAGTCGCGGTAGAACCAGTTGTCGCGACGCAGGCCTTTCTCATAGCCGTCCGAATCGCTGTACCTCGCCGCGTCGAGCCAATGGCGACCCCAACGCTCGCCGTAGTGCGTAGAATCGAGAAGTCGCTCAACCAACCGACGAGTCGCGCCGGGCTCAGTGTCGCTAAGGAACTGCTCACGCTCATCGGGCGTCGGGGGCAACCCGGCCTGGCGGCTCCCCTCGTCAGGGCCGAGACATCGGAAGCAGCGATCGGCCAGAAGCGGGCGTACTTCGCGGGCGAAGTTGATCCCCGGCGAGTGTTGCGCCGCGAATGCGACTATGAAGATAGCGACAAGTGGGCGCAAAGCGATCGCTCCCGGCGGCGCTAATGCTGCGGCGCCTATCCGCCGCGTCGCACGAACTGGTGCGACAGGGTTCGCCGCGTGCGCTGTTAGATCAGTCGGGGCGATACGATTCGAACGTGCGACCTACTGCTCCCAAAGCACGCACAGCGTGCGAACCGTTGCCAACCTAGGACGATGAGAACAACCGCGTAGTAAAGGGTTGGGTGCGATCTGGCTAGGTTTTCTTTCGCATCGATTCGCGGCCGTTTGCGGCGATTCGGGAGTAGTACTACTCCCGTTTGCGCCCGCCGGTTTTCCGCGGTTTCAAACCGCACCATTTACCGCCGATTTGAATGACTCGCCGCCTCGCCCGTTTCTCGACCGTCATGAACGGACCGCGTGCCGCCCGTTTTTGAGCCACCATGAATCGCAGTGATTCGATCGGTGGTTGCCGTGTGCGGCGTTGTTACAGCCACTCGGAAGTTGCGACCAACGCGCGAGAAAAGTCTATGCGACCGCAGGCTACGACTACCCCACGGCACCGCGGAGAAGAAACTGGCCGCGACCGGCGTCCCGCGAAGAGAGTCGCCCTTGCCGGCACTTCCCTTAAATCAGTTCGCCGGTTGCGGGGGAGTACCTACCGGGGGGTCCCAAACACTGTCTCTCTGCCGAAGAATCCGCGTGCTTGGCCCTGGGGCTTGCGGGCGTCAGGTGGTAGAGACTGACCTCCCCAAAGGTGCCACCCATATCAGGAGCCCTGGCAGTCCCGAAGAGAGCGAACAGGCCTTCCCTAGCTCGCCAAGGTGACGGGCGCCGACGCGAGTTGAGCCTGGACGGGAGCCGCCTCGGTCGACGCAGCCGCGTGGACTTTTTGGGTTGGCTGCTGGCGGAACAATTGCTCGAAGACTCGTCTGCACAGGTAGATTTGGCTGGCACTCGGTCGATTGTGAATTGCGTCGCCGTTGCCGAAGCGGCCTAGAGTTAGCTGCCATCCAGTTCTCAGCCGAAGCTCTGCGGCCATGGAAAAGAACTGTTCCGCCCGTGATATTGTCGAGTTAGTACCAAATCCGATAACGCAGCGAAGAGTCCGCGTCTCCAATCGTGAGTGTCATTGACGTGTATCGATGCGGCCCCAGGCGGAGGTGGGCTTCGCCAGATGACCTCGACCGGAGGATGAACGCAGAATGCACCGATCCAATGCGCGACCGCGTGGAACTGTCGAGAGCTTGCTAGCTCTAACCGCACTAGCAGTCGCTCAGCTTGGCTGCACACCGAGCGACGTCGAGCGTCTTGGTGAGGATTCGTCGACGGCGGTGGACGCACAGGGCGGTACGAGCCATCGCGATGGTCGCTCACGCGACCTTGCGAAGGTCTCGTACCTTGAGGTTGTGACGCCTGATGTCGAGGCGACTTGTCAGTTGTACGAGCGGCTGCATCAAGTCAGCTTCGGCGAGCCGGATGCGAGCTTAGGGAACGCTCGTACTGCAAGACTACGTGGTGGTGGTGTGATTGGCGTGCGTGCTCCGCTGCGCGATTCCGAGCCGCCGATCGTCCGCCCTTACTTTATGGTAAATGATATCGAGGCAGCGGTCGCCAAGGCCGCAGAGTCTGGGGCTGAGATAGCGCTACCTCCGATGAAGCTGCCAGGCCACGGGATGTGCGCAATATTCATCCGCGGTGGGGTTGAGCACGGGCTCTGGCAGGCTGAGGGCTCTTCTCAGTGAGTTGGGCCCCTCGGCGGTCACCACTGAACGGGATTGCCGCCCTCACGGGTCGAGAGCTCATTAAGCACCGTCTTCGGCGTATTCTCTTCAACGAAGTGTGCTGAGCCGTCGACCATCAGCATCATGACGCCGCCGGGGTGATCGCCACGGAACGTGCACAGCTCTCGGAAGCCGCCGGCGACCGCCATGTTTCGCTCGGTGGCATTGAAGACTCCCGACGTGGTGCCGTGGGTGCCAGTGAAGTAAGCAGACGCCCACTCGGTCGCCCCGCCTGTGATTCCGCCGCCGCCCGGTCCTGCTCCAAAGTCGATGAGGTCCCGCAGCCCGTAATCCAGCTCACCAACCAGAAACGTGGAAGACGTTCCGTCCGCGGCGCCAATGCCGCCAAGCGATGTCTCGAAGCCGGTAAGTGCGGCGATGATTGCCCCATCGTGCATCTCTCGCAGGCGAGTACGGACTGTCTCTTCGCGACCGATGTACGCGCCGGTGGAGGTGTATTGACTGCCGATGGAGATCGCGTAAGTTCCGGCGCCAGGCGGGGGCTGGCCGCCGGGGAACTCCACCGAGGGGCAGATGAAGTCGGGCAAGACTTGGCGCGAAATCGCGTCGTTTGGCGCTTGGGTGGGTTGCTTCTCGAAGTCATACGCTTCGTGGAGGTTCGACCGCTCCAGGTAAGGCAGCAGGTAGACGAACGCGCTGTTGCCCGCCTCGCCGTCGAGCGGCACCGCGAACGGCAGCCGTTTGACGGAATCGTCGTGCAGGTGCATCGCCAGGCCGATCTGCTTGAGCTTGTTGGCGCAGCTCGCTCGGCGTGCGGCCTCGCGTGCCGACTGGACGGCCGGCAGCAGCAAGGCGATCAAGATGCCGATTATGGCAATCACCACCAGCAGTTCAACGAGGGTGAAGCCTCGACGCCGGCCATGTCTGTTCACGATTGGGCCTCCTTCGCCGCTCGCTTTGGTCGATTGAACCAGTCAACGCCGCCGACGAATGCTAGCGACAATCCTAAAACTAGCAACGCCGTGAACGTGGAGGGCTCGGGCACGGCGACCACGCCGGCTCCGCTCGCCGCGTAGTTGTCTCTCCACAGCGTGAAGTCCGCGGCGTCCACGATGCCGTCGGCGTTGCCGTCTCCGCCCGGCCCGGCGGTTCCGAAGTTGTCGCGCCACGCGAGGTAGTCGGCGATCTCCACGGCGCCGTTGCCGTCGAGGTCCCCCGGGGCCGACCCGCCGACTGTGAGCGTGTCGATCACTAGCTGGTCAAGACTCATCGAAGACCCACCCGCGGCGAACTTCAGCAGAAAGTCGTTGTTGGGGTCGACGCCGTTGAGCTGCCAATAAAAGACGGTTGTTTGAGACTGCCCGAAGCTCTCGAAGTCCTCGGTGAGGAGCGATCCATCGAACGGCAACTCCTCAAATGTGTCGCCGTAGGACAGGGTGACGCTCGGGGTCGCGATCACATTGCCTAGCGTTGCGATTTGGGCGACGAAGTACGCATCCGAGCCCGGCGAGACAACGTTCCCCGGCATGGTGACCTCAAACGCCGTCGCACTGGAGAACGAGTAGATGTTCCCACCGCTGGTAATGAACCCGCCCTGAACTGTTTGCTCAACTTGCGCGTCCGCCGCGTTGAAATCGCCAAAGTCGGGGGTGTTCTCGTCAGCGCCCGGCGGGCCGAAGGGTACCGTGAACGTGTCCCACTGGGCGTAGCCGCTGCCGGGGCTGTTTCTCGCCCAGTCTATCACCGGCCACGAAACGATCGACGGATCCTCGCCGTCAATGTCCGTCGTCACCGTGCCGCCGGGCTCGAGGAAGTTCGCCGCTGCGACTTGGCCGCAAGACGAGTAAAGCGTTAAGACTGCGGCACAGGCCGCGGCGTGGTTTCGAATCGCCATTCCTTGGTTACCTTCCGGGGTTATTTGTGCGGCTGTCGCGAGCGGCTTGTCAGCACGCCAGCGCGACGCCGATAGATCATTTGATGGGTCGCTTGCCAGTTAGCCGCTGGCGGCGCCCGTGTGCCCCGCACGGGCGGCCAGCGGTGTTCGCTTGCTTTCTCACTTAACGCAAGACTCCTCAACCACGCCGACGTAGCGACGCAATCGATCCCGCCGCCGCGATCATCAGGCCGACCGCCGAGGGCTCGGGAATCGATCCGAACGAGCCGGTTTGCGTGTACACATCAATCGCCAGCCGGTCGAGGCTCAGCGAAGACGACGCCGCCGTGAAATCGAACTGGAAGTCTGAAGGGCTGCCAGCGAGGTCCCAGGCGAAGAGCGTGTCGGTCGACGCACCGAACGGGCCTCCCAACGCTTCGCCGCCCAGCTTGAGCACTTGCGTCGGTGGCAGAGCCTGAGCGCCGCCATCAAAGGAGAGACCGACCGACGACGGGTCGATCGGCACGCCGAGTGTGCGGACCTGGGCGATGAAGCGGGTGTTGTAGCCGGCGCCGTAGCCGTAGCCGGGGACCGTTACGTCGAAGTCGTTCACGGTTGCGAACGAGTAGATGTTGCCGCCGCTGGTGATGAAGGCGCCGGGCCCGCCAAAGGGTGCGAAGACCTGCGTCACGTTAGCGTCCGCGCCCGCCGTGGTGCTGCCCGAAGCCGGGAACGACCCGACGTCCGGCAGGTTGCCGGGGGCGCCAATGGGCACCGTGAAGACGTCCCATTCGGCGTAGAGCGAGTCAGCGTCACCGCGGTCCCAGTCGGCAAACGGCGGGGCGTCGCTGGCGGGGTCGATAAACTCAGCGTGTGCAGCGGTCGCCGCACCGATCGTGGCCACCATCGCCACGCAACGAATCAAACTCTTCATTGGGTCACTCCCAGAAGCAAGTAAAGGAGCCGGCAAGCACACGCCGCCGACGATTGACAAACATTCCCTGACTTCGAAGCGCTGCTGCAATCAGAGCGAAGGCGATCCCGCCGAGAGCCGTGGGCTCGGGTACAGCGAGGGTCGCAACTAGTTCGTAGGTGACTGGACCGTCCACTTCGCTCATCCAAACCACGTAGTCGCCCGGCGGCAGGGGAGCGGTGAGTCCGGTAGAGATCGCTGCCGGAGGCGGGAACGCCGACCCCAACTCCAGGTCGTCCAGCACTTCGCCGAGCGAGTCGACCAACGCGTTCGCAAGATGGACCGACCCGAAGCCGATGCTTACGGAGTCACCCGCCGCGATCGCCAGGAACGAGCCATTTGCTACCGACGCCTGCTCGTCGTACTGGTTGAGCCGCAGCGACGTAAGAAACAGCCCGTCGGGCACCGTAAAGGTAACAAGGTCGGTGTCGAAAGGCTGTCCGGTCCCGGGCGGGTCGAGCACGCCCACTTCGCCACGCCAGACGTTCTCGCCCTCGGCGACAATCAATAGCGTAGGCGTGGCGCCATCTCCGGAAAGCTCACCGTCAACGGCCTCATCCCAAACGATGCCAGCCGCGGCCGACGTCGCGCCGACGGTCGCCAACAGGAAGGCAAAGACTTGAGGTCTATTCATGAGATCTCTCACTCGTGACAATCATGCCGCCCCACGGATGACTGCGTCTCGCCGTTCGAGCTCCCCCCAGATCTGGGCGAGCCAGCAGTACATCCGCGGGTCGGTGAGTTCAGGGGCGTTGTCATCATCGAGCCCCAGGCCGACGAAGTAGCCGTCTTCGATCTCGGCACGCGAATCGTCGAACTCGTAACCGTCGGTCGGCCACTTCCCTATGAAGGTGGCTCCACGGCCGTCAAACGCTTCGTAGAGCTCACCGAGGCAATCGAGGTAGTTCCACGGGTAGGTGACGCTGTCTCCCATGCCGAACATGGCGATCGCCTTGCCGGTCAGGTCAACGTCACGCAGCATCGGGAGAATGGCCGCCCAATCGTGCTGCAGCTCACCGATGTCCCATGTCGAAGCTCCAATCAGAAGAACATCGACCGAGCCAAACTCTTCGACCGTTACATCCGCGGCGTCTCGGACAATAGAGACGTGCGGCGCTAGCTCCGCTGCGATCTTGAGCGCAACCCGCTCGGTGTTGCCGGTTGTTGACCCGTAGAAAACCCCGATGTTCATCTCCCTGACCTCGGCTCAGCGCGAAAGGAGTTCGACAACAAGACCCACTTCAACCGGCAGCGTGATGTCCTCGATCGCCGGGAGGCGGTGGACAATCACCTTCAGGTCTTGCTCGTCGAGGGCGAGCCAGTCCGCGGCCTGGCCGCCGGTGTCGGCAAGGCAGCTCCGGTACAGCGTCTCAATCGCGGGGTTCCTGCGGACGTGGATCACGTCGCCCGGCCGGACCGTCGCCGACGGGATGTCGTGGGCAACCCCATTGAGCAGGAAGTGCCCGTGCGTCACCCCTTGCCGCGCCTGCGGCCGCGTCTTGGTGAGCCCCGACAGGCGGATCGCGCTATCGAGCCGCCGCTCGCAGAGCAGCAGCAGGTTCTCTCCCGTGCTGCCCTGCATGCGGCTGGCCTTCTCGAACAACCGCCGCAGCTGACGCTCGTGAAGCCCGTAGTAGTACTTGATCTTCTGCTTCTCCCGCATCGACTCGCCGTACTTGGAGAGCTTGCGGGGACGCGGGTGCATGCCGGGCGGGTCGGGCCGCCGGTCGGTGGCCTTCACGGCGCCGTTGTTCTCGAAGATCATCCCACCGAGCCGGCGGTTGATGCGGGCTTTAGGTCCTCGGTAGCGAGACATGACTCTGTCGCCTTCCCTTGGTTAGTTGGCGTGGTTGGTGTGCCGGATCGGCCGAACGACCCACCAGGAAGCAGCGAGCGCGGCCGCGACGGTGAGGATTACCGACGAGGGCTCGGGCACCTGGGAGACCGTAAGGAACGTCGATCCCGGGGTTTCGCTGTTGTTCACGAAGCCGTGCAAAAAGTCCGTGAGCTGACGATCGTTCTTGCCGGTCAGTGCGATCACAAAATCCGTTGTCGTGCCATCAAGCCAGTCGTTGACGAGTGCAGTCACGTTGAACTCAATCTCCCCGAACGAGGCGACCGGAATACGGGCGGGCGGCGCTGCGTCGAGAATATTGGCTTCAAAGAAGTCAACAAAGCTGAGAGGCCCGCCGGGGTTCGTATCGTCAGTGATGCTTGTAAACGGATCTGCGGAGACGCCGTGAGCGGACACAATGAACGGGTTGCCTGGTCCGGCGTCAGCGAAGAAGCCGCCGGAGGTGCTGCTCGCTGTGAGTACAGCCCTCTGAACCGGACTCGTGAAGCCGCCAAAGGCCGAAGGGTCGAATGCGATGTAAACCGTCTCCGGGCCGACTCCGAAAGCGTTGTCGATGCTCACACGGTGAACGGCCCGCGGTGGAGTCTCTCCGGCGAAACCACGAACACGGTTGGCTCCTTGGAAGAACGCGGAAGTCATCACGTCTTCAGTTGGCGGGATGATCACGGACGCTTGAGCCGCTCCGGCAACAACAATGGTCAAGTAAGCCGCCGCGGTTTTTGTAAATCTCATCAGTCACTCCGAAGAAGAAGGATCAAAGGGGCCTACGACTGGACGATCGAGACCAGGGAATTCATGCATCGACGCGCACGTTCCTCATCGCCAGCGGCTTCAAAGATGCGTTGCATCGCCGCAAGGCAGCTCGGGCACATTGAGGTTTCGATGTCGACCACCGAGAGCAGACTGGCCGCTTCCTCCGACCGCCTGCATTGGTGAAGCGTCCTCGCGAGCGTGAGCCGGATATCGAAGTCATCCGGCTGGAGATGGAACGCTTGGAGCAGCGAACACAGCAGCTTCTCCGGCGGGTAGCCGAGCCTGCGTTGGTAGAACGCAATGCCCAGCAGCGGTGCGGGAGACTCCGGGTCTCTTTCCGAGGCATCGAAGCACAGCCGGAGCGCGGCCCGCAGTTGACCGAGGCGCCCCAATGCCCGGGCCAGTGGCTCAAGCACTCCGAAAGGGATGCGTTCGACCTTGACCAGGGTCAGGAACACCTGGCAAGCGAGCTCTTTCCGGCCGGTCAGCTCATAGGAACGCCCCAGCGCCATCCGCGCTTCGATCGAGAGCGGCACCAGACAAGTGGCGTGCTCAAGGCAGCTGACCGCCTCAACCGTCTCGCCCAGCGCGAGGTGGGCCTGGCCGCGTAGCTCCCAAAGGCGGCCCGCGTCCGGATCTACCCGTAAGCTCTCAGTCAGATCGGTAACGGCGGTCGCGTAGTCCCCCGCCGCCACCTTGACGGCGGCAGACCGGTAAACCTCATCAAGTGTGCCTTGCATCGCGCTCTCTCATATCAGTTCGCATCAACGTCAACCGAGCTGCCAGCGGCAGGCGGGCACGTCCGCGATTTGAGATGCAATGCCCGGAAGGAAGCGGTGAAAGCCGCTGTGCTCCGGCCCATCGACGCACGCCGTCGACAGGTCGGGCTTGGTGGCTGGTCGCTGAAAACCCCGGCATGGAAACCGGGACGCGACGGGCTGCCTGGCTAGAGACCTGCAGGTTGGAAGACTCAGCCGATGCCGGCCCGCAAAACGCTGCCGAATCTGTTGCGACTGAATCTCATTAGCGGTAGATTACTGGCCGCGCGATTAAAGGCAAGGGGTCCTTTCAAAAAAACACTCGTTGATGAGCGACCAATCCGATGCTGCCAGCCGAAAGCGAAGCCCACTCGCGGGCGATTGAGCTGCACCATGCAGGGCAAACCCCTGTGGCCATCGAACTGCTGGGGCAAGCCATCAAGGGCTCGCCGTATTCGGGTGAGCTCTTGGTGTTGCGGGCGATTCTGCTCCACAGCGAGCAAGCGTGGGCAGCGGCGCTCTCTGACGCCGAGACCGCAATGCTGCTGATGCCGCTCCCCGTTGGCGGGGAGTTGGTCTTGGCGGATTGCTACTGGCAGGTCGGCCAAAAAGAACTTGCGTTGGTCGGCTACGAGCACCTGCTCGAGCGTGGCCCGCTCACTGCGGCAGTGTATGCCGGCGTGTACACGGGCCTACGCCGATGCGGTCGCCACGACCTCGCCCTGAGGGCTTGCCGGGCCGCGGTTGAGCTCGAGCCGGATAACGATGCGGCTTACTACGGGATGGCTCATTGCATGGCGTCGTTGCGTTACGCCGCCGCGTACGTCGCTGGGGTCCTGCGCAGGGCGGTAGAGCTCAACCCCGACAACGTGGTGTACCGGGCAAGTCTCGCGGTTCAACTCCTGAGAGACGGAAAGCCAAGCGACGCCTATGCGGTGCTGGCGGAGTTAGCGGCAGAAGAACTCTCCGCGATCGATTGCCACTGCTCCGCGAAGCTGATCGCCCGGCTCTGCTCCTGGGCTGGCGACAAGCGGCGCGCCGCGGTTGCGACCGAAGTCTGCGAACGTCTCACGGCTGCCGCACAGGCTCAAGACCGAGAAGATTCACGGGGCGGCCCATCGCATGACGACGCCCCCTAGCTTGAAAGCTCAGGGCTTGACGCAGTAGAGCCGATCGCCCCTGCGTAGCAGCAGCTTGCCGTTGATGATTGACGCGGCGTACAGGACGGGGTTTCCGAGGCGCGGCCCCGGGGCGCCTTCGGTGCTCGCCGTACCGGTCTCCCACGTTGTACTCTCGCCAACCGCTTCAAACTTGGCGCCCGCCTTGAGCACGGTGGCCGAGCCGTCCTTGCCGAAGAAGTAGACATGCTCGCCGGCGCCAATCGGCGTCGCCCAACTGCTTGAGCCGATCCGTTTCGCGTAGTGCTCTTCACCCGTTGCGGCGTCGAGGCAATAGACCACGCCGGAGCGGTTGATGAAGTACACGCAGCCGCGGTGGGCGATCGGCGAGCCGAACGAGCTGGTTGCTCGCTTCGCCCGCCACGCGTAGGCGGCAGACCAATCACCAGCTTCGCTTTGGACGATCTCTACAACACCGTTCGACGCGGCTGCACCGCCGCCTGCTGAAGTGCCTCGGCCGGTAGTCGCCCCAATCAGGAAGCGTCCGATCCCCATGGGCACCGGCGTAGGCGCCGAGTTTCCGGTCACTCCTTCAAGCGTCCAGAGCCTTTCGCCGGTCTCGGCATCAAGCCCAACGAGGCTGCCGATCGCGCTTAAGACCAGGTGATTCGATTCCCCGACAGAAATCAGCCGCGGGCTGCTCCAAGACGTGGCGCCGACGCCGTCTGATTTCCATTCGACCGCTCCGGACTTCTTGTTGAGGGCGAGAACGAACGGGTTCTCTTGCCGCTCAACCCAGACGAACACGCGGCTCTCATCCTGCTCAAGCGACGCTGCGAGTCCGTGCCTTGCGGCTAAGGCTCCGTACTGTTCGACGAGATTGAGTTCCCAGCGGACTTCGCCAGCGGCGTCTAGGGCGACCACGTTTCCGCCTTCGAAAAAGGCCACGACCCCGTCCCTATCGGCAGCAGGTGATGGGGCTGCCCGGCTCACATACGAGTTATTCGGTTCGGGGCTCACATTGGCGAAGTCTCGGCGCCACAGTTCTTCGCCCCGGTCGACCGAGAGTGCCTGCACATGAAGCTGCTCTTTGTTGTCGCCCGACACCGAGGTGATGTAGATGGTCTTGCCATCGGTAACCGGGGTCGACTGCCCGTAGCCGGCGAGCTCCAAGCTCCAACCGCCCGCAAGGGCGGGATCCCAGGCGATCGGGAGCTGCGTGTCGGGTTCGAGGGATAAGCGGCCGCCATTGTGGAACGAGGCCCACCCTTCCCCCTTCGCAGGCACGCCTATCGCAAACACCGTAAGCGGTACCAGGGCTAAAAATAGTGGCCACGCTCCGAGTCTCCATGCCGCAATGGGCTGTGTTGCGGCGATCGAGTGCATCCCGAGGCGGTTCATGATTGCTTGTTGGGTTTAGGGGCGATTGGAATGGAGTAAGAGGCACGCTTGCCGGAACGAAACGACAGACTGACTGGGCAACTCGCAGCCCTACTGGTCCCCGTGCTTGGCGGGCGCGGCAAAGGTGAGCCGGTTGCCGAACGGATCGGTCACGAGCATCTCTTGCGTCTGCCAGTCGGTTTCGGCGAGCGATGGTCGGGCGTAGCGGTAAGACTTCGCGCCTAGCTCTCCCTTGAGGGATTCGATGTCGTCAACGGTGATACGGATCGCTGAGCCCGGGGTGCAATCGCCATGGTGCTCGGTCAGATGGAGCACGCAAGCGTCGCGGCTGATCTGAGTGTAGGCGGGCAGATCGGGTTGGCGCCGGTACCGCCAATCAATCGCAAAGCCCAAGAACTCCACGTAGAACTCGTGGGCCTTCGACGCATCGAAGACCCGCAAGACAGGAGTCGCGTTGGCCAGAGTCATGTAGCCTCCAAGCGATTGGATCGGACGGAAAGCTGCGCCGCGCGTTCCCCGATGGGCCTAAGGAACCAAACCTCTCGGATAACCCCTTGCGTGGCCGAGAACAGCGGGTAGTGTACGGTTGTGAGACTGAGTCGCAACAAGGCCCGCTTTGCTGTTTAGTCCAGTCTCACCACTCGAACCAGCCTCTGACAGGACTCAGCCCAACGAGTCCGTCAGGCATTCGTTGCATCCCGCCGCCAGCCAGGCCGATTGCCGACTGCTCATTCAGTCGCGTCGAAGTCGCCATCGCAAGCTACCGGGGATGCTCGCAAGCGTCACTGCTTGACCGCTGCTACGCGTGCTGAGTTAACTCTTGCGTCTGGGCCCAGCCTCGCAGTCCCGTCGCGGTAGTGTGCGTTGCTGCAAGAGCCCAATTCCCGCTCTAACCGACGACTAGGTGAACTTATGATGAAGCCGCTCTTTGCGTTGCTGACCGTCTGCTGCTTGAGCACCGCCCAAGCACATATGCCATGGATCTACGTCTCCGATGACGCCTACCCACGGCTCTACTTCGGTGAGAGCCTTGCCGAGCGGGATTACCACGTGCCCGACGCGATCGCGGCGGCGGAGGTTTGGCAAGACGGAATCGACGCGCCGGCAAAGCGGCTCATGATGGAGGGCATTGAGGAGGAAGGCTACACCGGCCTCGAAGGCGAAGACCGCATCGAGCCGCGGGGGGTGGTCCGCACCAAAGTGGTTTACGGCAACTACCACGGCTCGCTCCTCACCTACTACGCCCAGCACTTCCCATCGGAGAACCCCGAGGCTTGGCCGGCGAAGACAGGGTTGGGCGAGGGCATCGAAGCGAGCCTGAGACTGGTCGACGGGAAGCTGCTCGTGACGGTGTCGCTTGATGAGCAGCCTTTAACCGGCGTCAAGGCTTCGCTCTCCAACGAGAAGGGAAGCGGTGGGGCCGCGGCTGAAACCAGTGACGAGGGCGTGGCGGTCTTCGAAGCGGCGAGCCTGGTCGACGGCCTGAACGGCGTAATGGTAATGCACGTCAACCCGAAGACGGGCCAACACAACGGCGAACCCTACAAGGCGGCGACAAGTATCCTGACCGCGACCTTCAACTACGACTCCGAGGTAGCAAACAAGGTCTCTTCACTCCCGCCCGTGCCCGAAGCGGTTGCCAGCTTCGGCGCCGCCGTGAGCGACGGTTGGCTGTACGTCTACAGCGGCCACATTGGCCAAGCCCACGACCACTCGCGAGACAATCTCTCCAAGCACTTCCGCCGACTACGCCTGGACGGCTCGGGCGAATGGGAAGAGCTTCCAATGGGACGTCCACTTCAGGGATTGCCGCTGGTCGCGCATGGTGGGCAGCTCTACCGCGTTGGCGGGATGGATGCACGCAACGCGTCCGGCGAAGAGGAGGACATGCACTCTGTCGATGAGTTTGCGGTGTTCAATCCGCAAAAGATGGCCTGGTCGGATCTGCCGTCGCTCCCAGGTCCGCGGTCTTCACACAACGCGGTAGTCATCGGCGACATGCTCTATGTGGTCGGGGGATGGGCGCTCTCCGGCGACAGCGATGGCAACTGGCAGAGTGGCGCCCTGGCGTTCGACTTGAGTCGTCCTGAATCCACGTGGCAAGCACTTCCCGAGCCCCCCTTCAAACGCCGGGCCCTGGCGGTTGGCCACGCCGGCGGCAAGCTCGTTACGTTGTGCGGCATGACCGACGAGAACGACCTATCAAAGCAGGTCTTCTTCTACGACCCCGAAGAGGGGTCTTGGGCAGAAGGACCCGAATTCCCAGGCAAGGCCTTCCACGGGTTCGGACTCGCGGCCTGGAACCTGGACGGAACGCTCTACGCGGGCGGGATGGAGGGGGTGCTCTACCGGTTGTCCGACGACATGGCCGAGTGGCGGAAGGTGAGTGACTTCGCGACGCGGCGGTTCTTCCATCAGCTTCTGCCCGACGGCAAAGGGGCGTTGCTGGCGGTGGCCGGCGCTTCGCCCGATGTTGGTCGTACGGCCTCCGTGGAGCGTCTCGCCGTCAACGCGACGGCTGAACCTGTCGAGGCGACCGGGCAGACTTCGGAAGAAACGGATGACTCCTCCGATGCGGAATCGGAGAGCCAAAGCGTCGCCGTCGAGAGCTAAGCCAGGTCGAAGCGTTGATCAAGGCGTGCCCGCCACGACTTCTCCGTCGTCGGGCTGAACCAATCCCCGCCACGCCGCAAACTCGATATCGTCCGGCAAGAAGTGAACCGACCCGTCGCAAGACATGGCGTTAACGCCGCCCGGGTGGAAGCTGTACGGCGTGTAAAAGTTATTGCAGTTGATGAAGCAGGGGCCGTCCACAGGCGCGTCGGTGACAGCGGGATCGATCGAGTAAGTCATTTCGCCATTGATGCCGGCCCAGGTGCCGGACAAGTAGGGCTGTATCCCCAGGGGTTGTCCGTCGGCGTAACGTTGGGGCCGCCCGGCCAACTCGGCAAGCAACAGCGTGTTGGAGGCGCCGTCAGTGATCTGAGCGAATCGCAAGGGGAACTCGGAGTCGCCTCCCATGATCGGCGGCAAGACCGCGCGGAAGACTCCCTTCACGACAACCGACTGCGCATCTTCAAGCGACCGAACACCGAAGTAGTCTGTGGCTTCGCCGGTGTGGCCCAGGTCTGGGGCGCCGCCCGCGAAGATCGCCAAGTTGTTCAAGATGGCCATCCGGCGATCGCCCGGCGTCGAAGGGCATTGGTAAACCGATACCGGTGTATTGACGGCCGGTTGATTGACCGCGTGGTCGTACCCCTGCTCGTAGTCGTACGACGACTCCAGGGCCTGCTGCTCAGCGAAGGGCAGAATCAGGGTAAAGAACCCGTTGACGACGGCCCCGTTATTTCCCTTAGTCCGGTCTTCAACAATCCCGTACTCGTAGCCCGCCGGCAGCGTGCGATGCGTGTCGGCGTAGTTCATCACCGCGAGGCCGACTTGACGGAGGTTGTTGGTGCAACTCGATCGGCGCGCCGCCTCCCGGGCCGCCTGGACCGCTGGCAACAGCAACGCGATCAGCACCCCGATGATGGCGATCACCACGAGCAACTCCACAAGCGTAAAGCCATGTCCTTGTCGGGCGAGCTGTCGCGTTTTGCGAGCCAGATGCAACATCGCTTTGCTTGAGCGGGTTATGATGCGATCTTGTCTCAACATCTTACACGTGCGAGCGGGGCTCGCTACCGATCTGCCGCCGCAAGCTAGACCCATGACATCGATTGAGGGCCCAACAGCGCGACTCTACGAAGGTCTCGTGATCGCGTTAGCGAGCGTCGTCCCGCCCGTTGCAGCGACACCGGTCGAGTTGCCGCTGACCGGTGTCGCCGATGCCGACACGCGGTGGTTCGAGCACATTTCCGATGTATTCGTCGAGCTGGGACAAGAGCCGGATGGCTTCTACCTGATTAGCCAGCTGCCAAACTACGTTCCCGTCGGGCAGGCGGGCGGCATTGATGCGTTTTCAAACGACGAGAACTCCGATCTTGGAACGCTCACGTACGACGGCTCAGCTTTGACAGGCTCAGGCATCGAGACGGCGGCCGTACTTGCGTACGAGGTGGACTTCGACGTCAACATTGCCGACGACGATGCGCTCGCCAACACCGTCGAGAATCAAGGCTACGCGACCGTAATCTCTGAGCTGACGGGGACGGTCCAGTTCACCGAGGGGGTGCTAACGTCGATCGACTTCGATGCTGAGATCACGTTCACCTACGACTTCAGCGGTTTTTCGGCCGGCTTCCTCGACTACACCGGCCAGCTGACCTTCACGGGCGATCGCTTTTTGCTCGACGTGGACGACACCGCACCGTTCGGCACCGGCAACGTTCCATTCCGATACACGTGGGAATCAACGGGCGTTGTCGATCAGGTTTCTGAGGCGCCACCGCTGCCGGGTGACTTTGATGGCAGCGGCTCCGTTGACATCGGCGACTATCAGCTGTGGCGCCTCCAGTTTGGCGCCGCGGGACCGATCGCCGATGGCAACAATGATGGTGCGGTAGACACCGCAGACTACACGGTGTGGCGCGACGCCTTTACGGCAAGCCAGACCGTTGCTGCGACTTCACGCTTCGTCCCAGAACCTGCGTCGGCTGCCCTAGCGGTACTCGTACTCGCGGGTGTAGTCCTGCGTCCACGTGCCGATCACCGATTGACCTAACCCGACAGCATTTCCCACTTCCTAGGAGCGACCCCATGATCCGACTTGCGTTACCAACTCTCGTGCTGGCGGCCTTCACGGTAGCGACACCGCACGCCGAAGCCGTCCGCTTCACGATCGATTCGAGCCAGAGCAGTCTCGCGCTCGATTCGGCAATTGCCTTGGGCGCCGTTCCGGGCTTGATCGCCCCCGGCGGGGGCGGAGAAACGTCGCTGAGCGGATCGCTCGTTGCCGACGTCACGGACACCACCTTCGAGATCCTACCGGGATCGTTGTTTGTCGCGGATGACGAAGGCTCTTTTCTGCCTGGCATTCCCGAAGGCCCGTTGTTTCTCGGCAACAACACCACCCCGGCGCCCGCGTCTTTTGCCTTCTTCTACCCGACGGGAATGGTTCCGCAGATTGGCATCGACATCGCGGTGGCGCTCCGCGATCTCACTTTTTCCATCGACGATACCGCACCACGCGCGCTCGGCGGTGGCGTCTTGGGCGCCGGCACTCCTGACCTGGCTATCGTGAGCGGTGAGGGCCACCTCAACGCTGGCACGCCCGCGATAAGCCCGCTGCCAGTCTTTGGCGTGACAAGCGTAACGTCGGGGCCGGGGACCACAACGCTTGTCGGCAATCTGATGACTATCAGCCTCCCAATTGAGCTCGTAGTGAGTGAGCCCGGCGGGCTTTTTAGTCAGAGCACGTACTCAGGGGTCATCGTAGCCAGTGGGGTTATCCCTGAACCGGGCAGCGCCACGTTGCTCGCCGTGTTCGTAGGGGCTGGCTCGCTGCGCCGGCGGGGACGCTACGCATGACTTAGAGATGCGTGGCGCTCGTCGCGATCGCCTCCGCGTCCGTTGCGTCAGGAACGCGAGCAAATGAGCTCTGGCCTCAGCGTTTGACAGAAGAGCTCGACGCCTTGAAGTGCCCTGGCGCGGTCGTTGGGCTCTTCCCCGACGAGGGCCCGGCGGCAACGGTTGCGGTAGGCGCCGCCGACAAGGAGTCTCGCACGCTGGTGCGGCTGGACATGCGGATACGGATCGGCAGCGTCAGCAAGCTCTTCGTCGGAGCGGCGGCGCTTTGCTTGGTGGATCGGGGGGTATTGTCGCTTGATGACCCGGTGTCGCGGTACGTTCCAGGCGTGCCGAACAGCGAGCGAATCACGCTGCCGATGCTCGGAGACCAAACGAGCGGGCTCGGCGACCCCACAACGAGTAGCATCCTCCAAGCCAAGATCCTCAAGGCGCCGCGCCGCCCGTGGAAACCCAGGGAAGTGCGGGCGATGGCCGACGCCGAGACCACGGCGACTAAGCCGGGCAGGGGGCACCGCTACGCGAACACTAACACGGTCTTGCTCGGTCAGGTGCTAACGTCAGCAACCGGCAAGCCATTCCCGAAGTCATCGAAAGAACCTTGGCGGGGCCGCTGGGGCTAACAGCGACTGGGTCTTGTCGCGGCGAGTCGCCCCCAAGGCCGACGCCGTCGGCTTACCGGTTCGGCGATCGAGATCGCTGGATCGGCTACTGAAGAGTCTGGTTTGACGTAACCGGCCACAGCGCATCGTGGAGCAGCTGGGCCGGCGATATGTACTCAACTCTCGAAGACCTTGGGCGAGCGGCCAAGCCGTTTGCCACCGACTCGCTGCTGTCACCGTCGTCGCGAGCGGAGTTGCACCGGTGGCGGCAAGCCGGAGGGGGAGAGTGCGGCTTCCTCATCAGTCGCAACCGTGTTGGCGTTGGCCACGACGGTGACGTTACCGGTTTCAACGCGGTGGTCCGCTACCAACCCGCTCGTCGTCGAGCGGTCGTGGTGCTGACAAACCTCTCCAACCGCGCCGATGGGAAGATGCCAGCTGTAGAGCTTGCCAAGTTGATGACGGGCGCGTCACAGCCAAGTGAGCAGGGTCCCCCACCCGCTCGCGATCCAGTGAGTGGCGACCGCGGCCAGCGGTGGCGAGGCGATCACCAAGAGCCAAGCCCGAACGCATCGGCGTCTGCACGCGTCGATTGACTGTAGCCCTGCCGTCGCCAGCCCGCCGGACACAAACAGTCCACTCGCGATCGCCATCGTTAGCGAAAGCCACGAAAGGGTCCCTAAGAGGATCAGTTCGCCGGCACTGCCGAGTAGGCCGTAGCGAAGGAACAAGGCGGTGGTGGCCAGCAGGCCGATTGCCGAGAAGAACCGAGTCCAATCGGCCCAACGAGCTAGCTGAGAGCGCTCGGCAGACCGGCCGCACAGTCGACGAACCAGCTACGCAGTCGGCTGTACAAGAACACTGGCGGCGGCCACGACCAATGTCAACGGGAACCCGAATCGGCGTAGGTACCCCAATGGCCGCGGTGGATTCGTCCGTTGATCACAAAGCCGAACTGCCCGAGGCCGTAGGAACCTTCGCCAATACCCGCTTGGGCGACGAGCGACGTTTCTCCTCGATTCATCCGCTCGATCTGATGTTCCGGAAAAGAACTGGGCCGTCGGGGAGGCGTCCACGGTTGATCAGCATCTGGACCACCTTGGCAAGGTCGGCGGCAGTGATGACGAGGCTGCCGGCGGGACGCGCTGGCATCGCCCAAATGGGTTGCGGTTCCACTTCGATCGTGGCCGACGGCGATGGTTGCGTCGCCACCGCCGTCGGTCGCGAACGTCGCCGACGCCAACCCAAGCGGATCGAACACCTCCCGCTGCATGAGGTCGTCGAAGGCTTCGCCGGTGACCTCTTCGAGAGTCGCCCCGAGAACTCCGTACGCCGTATTCGAGTACGAGTAGAACGCCCCCGGTCGCCATCGCGGTTCTAGGACGCCCGCTTGCTCCAAGAACTCAATTCCTGTTGCATTGGGGCAACTGAGTGGCGTAGTCCCGGTAAGTCGACCCAGGCAGCCCAGAAGTGTGCTCCAACAGCATCGCGATCGTAATCCGCTTATCCAACCGTGCTCGCGCGGATGCTTCAACACCGAAGACTTCAGCAACTGACGCATCGAGTCGGACTAGCCCTGCATGGGTAAGCCGCAGCGTCAGCCAGGCGGTGAGCGTCTTTGAGATCGACCCTGACCGAAACCTGGTTTCGGAGGAGATTCCGAGCTTCGAATCAGTCCTTGTCTGACCGAAGCAAGTTGCCCGTCCGATCCGCATCGGTGAAAGCGAGGGCGTGCTGCCCCCCACCACCTGGGATAGATCCAGTTGCTCGACGACCGGGTCTTCTGAATCTCGGCGAGGCAGCGCACCGCACTAGTTGCGCTCAGACAAGTGGTGGCTAACGCGAAGACGGTGTGGGCCAAGCTGCCTCTGAACATAGGTCTCTTACTGAGCAACGCCGTACCTCGACGATCGACCAGCCATCTCCCTAATCTCAATTCCAATCGCCAAGAAGCGTAGCAGACTGAACTCTGCAAAACGCGTCCGATGACGACTCATCTAGCAGTCGGCTGGACCAGCCGTTTGCATCTGATCTGGCCGCGAATACGCGTCGGTCAGCTTAACCTCCGAGGACGGCGAACGGCGTCGCGAGTCTGCCGTCTGCAGCTGGAACTCGCGAGTCACCCTCACCGCCATGTCGAAGACGGTGTTCTTCTCAACGAGCACCTCGACATGGTTGGGCTGAGACTGCAGGAGGTCTCGCTCGTAGCCGTCGAAGAGCCGCTCAGTTTCCTTGCGAACAGACTGTTTCGCGTCGGCAAAGGCCCGGTACTCCTTGGTCGGGCGAGTACCGTCGCTGTCGCACGGCCGGACGCAAGATGCCTCGGCGTCGCGGGCCAAGTATCGCAGCAGCACGGCCTGGCCCTTGGGGCCAATGAAGATCGCCCGTTGCCGCCCGTGGTGCTCGGTCTTGTGACTGCCGGGGCGGAAGGCCAAAAAGTCGCGGGACCGGTCTAGGTCGCAAGCGCGGAGCGAGCACACCTCGCCAGGTCGCATGCCGGTCAGTCGCTGGACGCGGAACATATCGGCCAGCGCCTCAGGCAAGTGCCCCAACATGGCTTCGACCACCGCATCATCGACCGGCACCGCCGGCTTTGCCTCCCACGCTGGGGTTCGGCCAGCTCGCAAGCCATCAACGTTTGCCAGAGCTTCTGGCACGCCAGCGGGGACTAGCTCGCGAGACGCCGCCCACCGGAACGCCCGGCGGATGCGACGCACAGCGCCGTTGATCGTTGAGCGTGCGAGCCCATCGGCAAAAAGTCGGTCTCGCACAGCGGCAACGGCGAGCGGGCCGAAGGCGGTCACCGGTGCGTCGCCGAACAACAGCACCGCCACCTCGCAGGCGTTGCTAACCAGCCCAACCTCGCGGTCGGGTTGCCACTGTTCTGGTAGTAGCCCGCGGCGTGCTCGGTATAGCGTTCACAGACCTCACGGACTGGGCTTCCGTTCCACCCGGCGGCCCGGCGCTTCGACCGGTTGACCCTTGAGCACTTGAGCTACGGCGTCCGCGTAGGCCTCGCGACTCTCGGGCGAACCATGGACGCCGGGGTAGAGAGTTTGCCCGCCCACCTTCACGTAGGCTTGGCCGCTTGCACGATGGAGGCAGTAAGCGGGCACGCGGGGCGGCTTGGCCCCGTGGCTTGGGGCCTTCTTGCTCTTCGACACTGGGCGTTGGAGACCTTCTCGGGAGTAGTGACTACTCCCGTCTTGGTTCGCAGGCAGCTCCCACGACCATCGTGGGGTCCGGCCAAAGCTCCGACGCCGTAAGCACTTGCAGCTAGTCGGGGCGACACGATTCGAACGTGCGACCTACTGCTCCCAAAGCAGTCGCGCTACCAGGCTGCGCCACGCCCCGAAAGGGAAACCAGCGGCCATCTCGACCGAGCCTAATGGTGGCTCGCAAGCTAACCGCCGCAGTCGTGACAGTCTAATCCTGGCCGCGGTTCGCGGCAACGCGTGGCCGGCTAGCTGGCGGCCCGTTCGCTGTCGGACGCCGATTGTTCGCCGACGAGCAGCGATCGCAGCCGGTCGAACTCCTCAGCGCTAGCGAAGTGGAGGGTGATCTTTCCCTTGCCTTTGGCGTTTTGCTGCAGGGCGACCTTCGTGCCGAGGGCCATCTGCAGCTCCTGCTCCAGCGCCGCCAGTTGCTCGCTCCGCGGCTTGCGGCTTGGCTTGCGGCTAACGCCATCGTCGCCAACCACGCGCAGCAGCTCGTCGTCGAGCTGGTGAATGTGGTTCTGAACATCTTGCTCGGTGGCGCGAACGCTTAGGCGGTCACGCTTAATCCGCTCGGCGAAATCGATCTGCTCTTTCTCGTCGCCCAGCGGCAGCAGGGCTCGGGCGTGGCCCTGCGTCAGGTCGCCGGCGGTGAGCATCGCCTTGACCGCCTCGGGCAATTCAAGCAGTCGGATCAGGTTGGCGATGGTCGAGCGGTCGACATGAATCCGCTTCGCCAGGTCGTCCTGGGTGCACTGGTAGTCTTCCAGGTACTTTTGGAAGCAGCCCGCCTTCTCGAGCGCGTTGAGGTCCTTGCGCTGAATGTTCTCGACGATGGCCAGCTCGGCCATCTGCTGATCGCTCACCTCGCGGAGCTGCACGGGCACCCGATCCCACGCGGCGGCTTGCGCAGCGCGGAGCCGGCGTTCGCCCGCGATCAACTCGTAATGCTGCGAGCCGTCGTCGCCGGCCGCCTTGCGGACGACCAGTGGCTGCATCATGCCGTGCTCGCGGATCGAGTCCGCCAGGTCGGCGATCTCGCCCTCGTCGAAGTGCTTCCGCGGCTGGTGCGGGTTGGGCTGGATGACGCCCAGGTCGAGCCACAACTGACCGGAGTCGTCACGGCCGACGTGCGATGGATCGTCGGAGGCGACGGGCGCTTGACTGCTTAGCGGCTGGTCGCTGGCAGCCATCGGCGACGATTCGTCGAGCGATCGACCGAGCAGCGCTTCCAATCCTCGTCCCAAACGTCGTTGGCTAGACACGGCCTAACACCTCCTGGCACAGCTCGATGTACGCCCGGGCTCCGCGGGAGCGGGGCGCGTAGTCCAATACGGGTTGGCCGTAGCTTGGGGCTTCGGCCAGCGCCACGTCACGCGGCGCCACGGTGCGGAAGACCAACTCGCCAAAGAAATCTCGCACCTCGCGATCCACCTCGCCCGTTAGTTCAAGCGAAGGGTCATACTTGGTGAGCAGGATTCCGCCGAACTGTAATCGGCTGGCGGGGCGTTGCATCACGCGTTTGATCAGTTCAATCATTTGAGTCAGCCCCTCCATTGCAAAGTACTCACATTCCAGGGGCATCAGAACTTCATCTGCGGTAGCCAGGGCGGTTTGGGTAAGGCCGCCGAGCGAGGGCGGGCAGTCCACCAGCACCATGTCGTATGCCGCTAGGCTAGCGTGCAGGTGCTCGGCGACGCGGCGGGCTTGGCTGTCGCCCGCGGTGGCCAGGGCATCGACGTCGTGAAAACTGCGGCTGCCGGGCAGCAGTTCCAAGCCCGGAACGGAGGTACACGTCACGGCTTCGGCGAGTGGCGTTCGCTCAATCAACGGGTGCCGCGGCGAGGGCTCGCCGCCCACGGCGCTGGTGGCGTTGCACTGCGGGTCAAGGTCGGCGAGCAGCGTCTTGCGCCCGGCGTACGCGCAGCACGCGGCGAGGTTAACCGCTGTGGTGGTCTTGCCGACGCCCCCTTTCTGATTGGCGACGCAGATGACGCGGGACATTTGGACGTGGCGAGTGCGAGTGGCGGGTGTCGATTCCGCTGCGCTCTTGCGCGGGACGGGAGCGGAGAATAGAAGCCGGCGCCGCTCGCCGCATCCCCAATCCCGGCGCCAGCACCGGGGGGAGCGGGGCGGTAGAATCTGGGTATGAGCGACTCAAAGCCGCCGCTGATGAAGGCTCACACCCAGAGCATGTCGCCACGACGACCGCGGCGAAGTCTGGCGGAAGTGCGTTCCGATTACTGGCACCCCTGCGACCCCGATCAGGTCTCGTGGCCGCATGTGGGGCTCGGCGCGGCGTTGGGGGCGTTTTGCCTGCCATGGGTTGGAGTGGTTATCGCCATCGTCGTGTGTCTCGTCACGGATCCAATCGCGATCGGCGAGGTGCTCGGTTACGGGTTCTTCGGTTCTCTCATCGGTGGCGCGATGCTCTGCTGCTACGTCGGGTTCGTCGCGTTGCCGGTACTCCCGGTCGTTTACTTGGCCGCGATGCTGATCCGATTGCGGGTCCGCGAAACGCCCATGGCTTGCTTTACGGGCGGGCTGCTGGCCCTGGTCTCCAGCCTGCCTCTGTGGGTAACGGCGCCCGACCCCGCGTTGATTCCGTTGACGATCGGTCTGGCGGTGGCGACGCTCGCCGGTCAGGTCGGCAGCGGCTACGCGGCGATGCTCTACGAGTTGAGCGCCTCCGGCGTTTGGGAACGAAAGCGGCAGGGCAACCGCGAGGAAGCCACGAGCCGCTTCACCCTCCGGCAGATCATGGGCGTAATGGTGGTCGCGAGCGTTCTGCTGGCGGTCTTGCGGGCTTGCGACCTGCTCACCACGCGGGTCGGCGCCTTGCTTGCCGGCTGGGCCACGGTGCAGCTTGGCACACTGCAGGTGGCGGTGGCGATTGTCGACGCGCGATGGATGCGTCTCGCGAAACGGCCGCCGCTTTGGAGGGCGAGGCAGAAACGAACCGACTCAGGCGCCCCCAGCCAACACTGGGATCAACGCACACTAACCGGATGGGAATCGAGGGCGACCGACGAGGAAGCGCCCGCCTCCTCACCTGGCGGCCGAACTCCTGACCGTTCCACGTGAAACAGCCACCCCATTCTTCGCCAACCCCGCGTTCCACGTGAAACCCGCTCGCCGCGAATCCTTCTCATTTGACGTCGGCCCCGATAACCGTTCCACGTGAAACCGTGCGATTGGGCGAGGCTAAGCCACGGGCTGACACGCCGGGGAAGCGTCGGCGTCGAGCGATTCTCTGGGGACTTGCCGGGTGTGTGCTGAGGGTCACGCGGCCGCTGCGGGAAGAGCGGGCGACCGATCCGGCGTGGTTTGCGTCCCCTCGCGGGCGGGACTAGACTGGCGTTGTGTGGGGGAAACCCGTCGCGGCGGCAGCGGTCTGCAGTCAAGGACTCCTAGAGACGCGGAAACGTGAGCGTATACGCAGGCCCCACGAGAGCCGACCTGGAGCAGTTGCGAAGGCGGCCGATTGTGGTCTGCTCGCACCCTCGGTCAGGGACGCACCTGACCATCGACCTTCTCCGACGCCACTTCCGCGACTGCTCACACTGGAAGCTACCGGGCGAGGACATGACGCTCCTCAGCCCGGATCTGGACGCCACCACAAGGGTTGGAACGCCGCGTGCGGTGAAGCGGTTTCTTACGTCGCTCGCCCGGGCAAAGCGGCCCATCGTCAAGACGCACCGGCTCGTCTCCGACTTCTTCGGGCCGTTTGACGCCGACGCCGAGCCGATGCCGGACCTGGCATTGTGGCTGCGTGAGAACGCCGACTTCTGCTACGCCGCCCGAGACGGCCGAGAGGTCATGGCGTCGTACCACCTGTACCGGCGGAGCTTCGACGATCAGGCGAATTGCCCCATCGGCGATTTCCTACGCCAAGACTCGGGTGACGGGCGGAGCCGCGTAGCGTACTGGCGGCATCATGTGGACGATGGGCTGCAGTCCGAGCAGGCGTTGGCTTTGCTGTTTCACGAAACGGTGAAGGACACTCAGGCACAGCTAGAGGCGCTCGGGGAGCATCTGAAGATGGCCCCCGTGCTAAAGCAGCCGCTCCTGCCAAGGCCCATCCGAACGGGCACCGACTACCGCGTTGCCCGGCTCATGGGATTCCGGCCCCCGAGCACGGCTCGCCCCGGTCGCTCGGGCCGGCCCAAGAAGTGGTGGGACTTGTTCTCGCCCGAAGACCGCGAGTTCTTCGCGGCCGAGAGCGGCGACACGCTCGTCCGTCTCGGTGTCGAGACTTCACCCGATTGGGCGGTGTCTCCGTCTCAACTGAGTTCGCCCAAGGCCGACTCAGCCGAACCCGATGCCTCGCCGGGCATCGCGCAGGCCGAACAGCCAACGACCTGAACGCCAATCAAGCTCTGTCTGGAGCGAGGCGTGGGCTTCACGTGACCGCGAGTTGATAAGCCAAACGCAGCGAGGCCGCCGGCAGTCCCCAGCGGCCTCGTTTGCGTTTAGCGAAACAGCAGCCCCGACGTCGTTCGACATCAGAGCCGCCGCTGATCAGTAGCGGTAGTGGTCCGGCTTGTAGGGACCTTCAACCGGCACGCCGATGTAGTCGGCCTGCTCCTGACTCAGCTCGGTGAGCTTGACGCCGAGCTTATCGAGGTGCAGCCGGGCGACCTCTTCGTCCAGCTTCTTCGGCAGCATGTAGACCTTCACCTCGTACTCGCGGTCGGCTTCGGGCTTGCTGCCGTCGGACCACAGCTCCATTTGGGCGAGCGTCTGGTTGGTGAACGACGTGCTCATCACAAAGCTCGGGTGGCCGGTGGCACAGCCCAGGTTCACGAGCCGGCCCTTGGCCAGCACGATGATCGAGCGGCCCGAGTCCTTGAACGTGTACTTGTCGACGGCGCCTTCCTTCTCGCCCTTGATCTCGTCCTTGGTAACCTTGCCGGCGTCGACCTGCGACTCGAGCCAGGCGACATCGATCTCGGTATCGAAGTGGCCGATGTTGCACAGGATCGCGTCCTCGGGCATGTGCACCATGTGCTCGCCCAGGACGATATCCTTGTTGCCCGTGGTGGTCACGAAGAGGTTGCCCTCCTTGCAAGCCGCTTCCATGGTCGTCACTTCGAAGCCCTCCATCGCCGCCTGCAGGGCGTTGATGGGGTCGATTTCCGTGACGATCACCCGGCAGCCGTACCGCTGGAGGCTGTGGGCACAGCCCTTGCCGACGTCGCCGTAGCCGCAAACCACCGCAACCTTACCGGCTAGCATCACGTCCGTGGCACGCTTCACGCCGTCTGCCAGGGACTCGCGGCAGCCGTAGAGGTTGTCGAACTTGCTCTTCGTGGCCGAGTCGTTGACGTTGATGGCGGGCACGCCCAGCCGGCCTTCACGGTTGAGCACTTCCAGCCGGTGGATGCCGGCGGTGGTCTCTTCCGAAAGGCCCTTGATTTCCGAGAGCAGCTCCGGGAAGCGATCGTGGATCATGGCGGTCAGGTCGCCGCCGTCGTCCAGGATCATGTTGAGCGGCTGGCCCGACGGGAACGCGGTAATCGTCTGCTCGATGCACCAATCGAACTCTTCCTCGGTTTCGCCTTTCCAGGCGAAGACGGGGATGCCGGCCTTGGCGATGGCACACGCCGCGTGGTCCTGGGTGCTGAAGATGTTGCAGCTGCTCCAGGTGACCTCGGCGCCCAGTTCGGCGAGCGTTTCAATGAGCACCGCCGTCTGGATGGTCATGTGCAGGCAGCCGGCGATCCGGGCTCCGGCGAGCGGCTTGCTCTGGCCGTACTTCTCGCGGAGCGCCATGAGGCCGGGCATCTCGTTCTCAGCCAGCGCGATCTCTTTGCGGCCGAACTCGGCGAGACGCTCGAACTCCTCCGGCGTGCAATCCAATACCTTGTACGGAAGCTTTTCGGTCTCGACCTGGGCCACGGGGGACTACTCCTTGAGAGGCGGGCGGGTGGGAGCGGAAGAGGAAACCGTGCCGCTCCAATCGGGAAGGTAGCCCACTATAGCTAAAGCCGTGCCGACGCGACAACCATCTCGGAATGGGCAATTCCCCGCTTTCTTCAAGTCGGAGAGTCGGCGTCGGCCGGGATCGGCTTACCCGATTCGGTCGAGGGCCGTCAGCGCATTGCGGATGAACGCTTCGGTCTTTACGGCGTCCTTGATGCCGGGACTGGATTCGACCCCGCTGGCCACGTCCACGCCATGCGGCTGCACGACGCCGATTGCCTCGGCCACATTCTCGGGCTTGAGGCCGCCAGCCAGGATCAGCGGGCAGTCGATCACGGGGCCATGACCCTGAATGGCTTGCCATTCGAAGGTGTGACCGGTCCCGCCGTAGCCTTCGGCCGCCGGAGCGTCGACAAGCAAAGCCGCGACATTGTCTGCGGCGTCGCGGCACGCGGTGAGGTCGCCGGCGAGCTCGGCCAGTCCGCCCGGGCCAAGGCGGCGTGCGCGGACAAGCGGCGTGGCGCCGAACTCGGCTAACGTCGCGGCCGGCTCGTCGCCATGGAGCTGGATGGCGTCGAGCCCAACACTCTCGGCGATCTCAAGCACACGGCGTGGCGATTCGTTGACGAAGACGCCAACGCAGGTCACCCGCCCTCGAACCGCGTTTACAATCGGCGACGCTTCGCTCGCCGGCACAAAGCGTTTGCTCTTGGCGTAGAAGTTCAGCCCAATCGCATCGGCGCCGCTGTCGGCGGCTAGCACGGCGTCGGTGGGTCTGGTGACACCGCAGATCTTGACTCGGAACACGGCCGGCTGCTTTGGGAACAGATGACGGAACAAAGCGAAGTCTTGCTCACTCGCATGCCGTTGGCTACCCGTGCGTGGCAAACCCTGACGGGACGCCGCCGGAAACTACGGGCCCAGGTCCGCAACGCCGATGAGGGCGACGAAGGCCAATCCTGCGCCTCGCAATCTCACCGCTCGCCGCCGTCGACCATGCCAACAAGCCGCCGCGTCCTTGCCGCCGCCACGCTCGTGGCCGGCGTCACCTTGCTGCTTACCGAACTGGTGAGCGACCGGCCAACCCATGCGGTGAGCTACCAGCTAGCAGCTAGCAACAGCCCGCTTGCGAGCCAGCCAAGTGGGAGCCTGCAGGTTCCGGCTGCAGTTGTGCGTCGACTGGCTCGCGAAGGGATCGTCGCGGTTCCGACACCAGAGCGGGATGGATTCTGCGTGAGCTATGCGGGGGACGATGCTGAGCGCGCCCACCAGGCTACGCAGGCGGCGTTCGGGTTGGCGAGGTTCCTCCGCGGACGACCGATCGACGACGCGGAACTGGCGCGTCGAGTCTACCAAGCCCAGCAGCGACTGGCGGACCTGCAACACGCGGCGGCTTCCGCCCACAGCATCCGCCTGGAGCAAAGACACCTTGCCGCGCTCTCGGGTGAGCTTCAGGCAAGGGCCGCCGGCCATCGCACGCCGGCGCCCAAGCCCATGGTGCGGCGACTCCACTTCTCACGCCGCACCGCCAACGCCCCGTGGTGGGTTGGCGGACTGTTGATTGCCGCTGGCGTTTGGTTGCTCGCTCAGGGTCGTTCGAAGCAGACCGCGTTCGCCGAGTCGGCCAACCCACGTCACGCCGACGCGGTGCTGGCAATGCCATCACGACGGCTGAAGGTTGACCGTCAGCTAGCGGCTTGATCTTCCGACCGCTGCCGCACGAGTCGCCCACGCATTCGGCATGCGTGTCAGCGGCAATCATTGGAGCGGTTACGCCGCGGGCGCCGATTCCTCTCGGTGTACGCGCCGCTCATCACGCGGCCGAGGAAGACCCTCTGCAAGGAAAGCCGAGATGTCCAGCGCCGGTAACGTCGCCTCCCCCAACCAGCGTGCCTTCCCCTCTCACCCGTGCGTCGACCGCTACTTCCCGTCGGCCTCAGCGGAAGAGTGCCGCAGCCGGCTGATGCGGGTGATTGAACGCGCGGATGGCCCCGCCCTGGTCATCGGCGCGCCGGGCATCGGCAAGACCATGCTCATGAACGTCCTGGCCGGGTCGCTCGCCGATCGGCTCGACGTGGTCTCGATCACAAGCACGCAGCTCTGCACGCGGCGGGCATTGCTGCAGGCCATCTTGTTCGGCCTTGGCTTGCCCTACGCCCAGCGCGAAGAAGGGGAGCTCCGGCTCGCACTCGTCGAGCGTCTGCGCGACCAGCCAGCCGACCGAGCCGGCGTTGCGCTGCTGATTGATGAGGCTCAAGCTCTGCCTATCCGCCTCCTGGAAGAACTCCGCGTGCTCACCAATACGGTACGCAACGGGCAGCCGGTGCTGCGCCTGGTGCTGGCAGGCTCGTCCGCGCTGGAGGAGCAGTTCGCGTCGACGGAACTGGAGTCGTTCAACCAACGCCTCGCCGCGCGTTGCTACTTGGCGCCGCTCAGTTACCAGGAGACGCACCAGTACGTTCGCGCCCACGTAGCGGCCGCCGGCGCGAACCCCGATGAGCTGTTCGCCACGGCGGCGCTCGATTGCATCTACACCGCGTGCGACGGCGTGCCGCGGCTTGTCAATCAGCTTTGCGATCGGGCGATCTTGCTGGCGGTGGACCGGGGCGTCGAGTCGATCGGCGAGCCCCTCGTGCAAGAGGCGTGGTCGGACCTGCATTAACTGCCCGCCCCCTGGCACACGCCGGAGGCCGCGATGCCCGAGCCTGAAGCGAACGTCGTTGAGTTCGGTGTGCTTCCCGAGCCGCCCGCCGACGAGTTTGAAGCGCCGCTGGCTGCGGTTGAGTCCGAGGGCGACTGGAACGCCGACTCGGCGCTCACGGTCATAAGCCAACCGGAACTCGCACCAGCGAGCATCGAGCCCGAGCCGAGCGAGACTGTTTCGGAGCCAGACGTTAAAGCCGTGGTCCAGTTGGATCAGCCCGCCCCCGCGCCGGACATCGACGTGGCGCCGCTTCCCGTTCCCGACCCGGTTTCGACACCCGTCGTCGAGCTCAAGCCCGAGACGGTTCCTACGTCCGCCGCGCTGACCGAATCGCTCGAGCCGACGCCCGACGCGGCGTCGCTGTTCGGCGACGAGTTCGACGACGAGGAGCTGGTGATCGATCGTTTCGCGTCGCTTGAGTTCGCGGTAGCCAACTCAACTTCGGTAGCGACGCTGGACGCCGAGCAGACGTTCGCGGCCATCACCACGACAGAGGCAGCCCCGCCAGCCGTGTCATCGGACGCGTGCTGCGGCCGCGGGTCGTGTCAGGATGCTTGTGATTTGGGGGCGCCAAGCGAGAGTCTCGAAGCCGCTGAGCCCGAACTGGTGCAGGTGCTTCCGATGACGGTCGTATCGACCGAGCCGGCTGAGGTATCGGCGGCAACCGAGGCGGAAGGGCAAGCCAACGAGTTGCTCGGGGGCGTGCTGATCATCGAGCCCGAGCCCACCGAGCCCGCTAACCCGGCGCCGGAAGCGGAGCGGCGTGAGTACCGACAACTCTTCGCAAGCCTCCGCCGGGAAGGCTGATCGATGACGCCCCTTTCGGCAGCCCTGCGGAAGATCGCGGATCGCCCGACGCCGGAGCGTGCCGTCGACGTCGAGCTGTCAGCGAACGACACGCTGCCGCCTAGCGTGAGCGAAGCCGAGGTGGCCGCGGAGGTCAATCGACGCGTTTACCTCTACTGTGCCGCGCCTTGCGACAGCCAGATCGCCCAACAGGCCGCGCGGCAGGAGTGTGACGCGGTCTTCACGCTTGTTCCCTCGGCGATTTCGGCGGGCAGCCTCGCTAGCCCGAGTGTTTACGCCGAGCCAAACGCGCGGGCGGCTGACTCAGGCGGAAGCCCCATTGAGCCCACGAGTTTGCCTCTGGTCGACGGCGAGGTTCAGCCGCGGCACTGGGTGCGGTTCCTCGACCAATGCCGGCAGGGCCAGCCGGTCACGGGCTTGGTGTCGGCCACGCGTTCGCGGGCTTGGCTTGCCTGGCTAGCTTCGCGTTGCGACGGCGCCTTCGTCGTCGCCTCACCCTCGAGGCTCGGCCCCGAAACTCGCCGGCTGGCGTGGCGGCTGCGACAGGTCCGCAGCGATGCGACCTGTCTCACCGTTGAAGCCGCCTAGGTGCTCCGCGGAATGCCGCGCGAACTCTCTACCAACGCCCTCCCCTTCTGCTTACTATCGGGTTCGTCAACTCAAAGCCTGGGGGAGTTATGGCGCTCAAGATTAGCTGCCCAGAGTGCGGCAAGCAGCTCAAGATCACCATCGAGCACGCCGGCAAGCGAGCCAAGTGCAGCGGCTGCGGCAATACGATTCGGCTGCCAAGCCGCGAGAAGATCGAGGCGCACCTCGCCGGCATGTCGGCCGGCGCCGCGGCCCCTGCAACGCCGCCCCCACCACCGGCGCCGTCGCCCCCGCCCGCTCCTGCCGCCGAGGAGCCGGCGTGGGATGACGATTTCAACCTCGACGAGCCGCTGGCGGGGGGAGCCTCAACCGAGAGCATTGGCGCCAACCCGTTCGCGTCACCAATCGCGGCGGACTCCACGTCGCTGCCCGATCCGACGAGTCCTACAGGCCGCCTGGAGTACGCGGGCTTCGGCACCCGGTGGGTTGCGGCGATCATCGACGGTCTCATTCTCATCGGGCTTAACCTAGGTATTGGTTTCGCGTTCGGCATTGCGTGGTTCGCCATGTTTGGGGATGGCGGAGGGGACGGGTCGGCGCTCGAACTCTTCGCCAACGTGATTGGGTTCGTCGTTCAGCTCTTGTACTTCGCTGGCTTGGAGAGTTCCGCGAAGGGGGCAACACTTGGCAAGCAGGCTATGGGAATCCGTGTCGTCAGCACGTCCGGCGAGAGGATTAGCTTTTTGCGAGCCGTGGGGCGGTGGTTCGCGGAGTTTCTCTCCGCTTTGATTTTGATGATCGGCTTTCTCATGGCCGCCTTCACCGAGCGTAAGCAGGCCCTGCACGATATCATCGCCGGGACGCTCGTGGTCAAAGCGTGAGCGATACCAAGACGCTGGTCGCCGTGGCGACCTACAACGAGATTGAGACCCTGCCGACGCTCGTTGAAGCGATCCAGCAGCAGTTGCCCGGCGCCGACATCTTGGTGGTGGACGACAACTCGCCCGATGGTACCGGCCGGTGGTGCGACGCGCGGGCGGCTACCGACCAACGCGTCACCTGCCTGCATCGGCCAGGCAAGTTGGGGTTGGGCTCGGCAACGGTGGCGGCGTTCGGGCACGCCATCGATCGCGGCTACGAATCCGTTGTCACCATGGACGCCGATTGGAGTCACGACCCCGACGCGCTGCCCGCGCTTGTCGCCGGGCTCAACAGGGCCGACGTCGCCATCGGCTCCCGCTACTGCCGCGGCGGGCGGATCGACGGCTGGCCGGTGCATCGCCGCGTGGCGAGCCGGCTGATGAACTGGGCGTCACGCCTCGCCCTCGGCGTGCCGGCCAGCGACACCAGCGGCGCGTTCCGTGCTTACCGCGTTGAGTCTCTGAAGCGGATCGACCTGGGCGATTTGCAGGAGACGGGCTACGCCTACCTGGAAGAAATCGTCTGGCGGCTGCACCACGCCGGGGCGGCCTTCACGGAAACGCCCATCACGTTTCGCGACCGCCGGGCCGGCGCCTCGAAGACCGGGCTCGGCGAGTTGGGCGGCAAGCTGAGGATGCTCGCCCGCTTCGGGTTTCGCCGGCCGCCTGCCGCTTAGGGCGTCATCGGTTCGAGTTCTTCCGCCTTTGCGGGTACTGGGGAGCGTCCGGCGGCCCCCATGCATCTCGGCACAGGCTCGGCCCAAACCCGCGACGTACGGTTGTCGGCGTGGCGTCGGCGCTGCGCTCACCGCTAACCGCCCGGAGCCGAGCCCGTGTCCCAGTCGCCCTCGACCGATCCTTCCGCCAAGCGGATTGGCATCCTCACCGCCGGCGGCGACTGCCCCGGCCTGAACGCCGTGATCCGCGGCGCCGTGAAGAGCTGCCATCAACTGGGTTACGACTGCGTGGGATTCCTCAAGGGCTACGAAGGCCTGCACGACCCCGTGCAGTACGTGCACCTGACGCCCGCCAGCACCAAGGGGATCCTCAATCAGGGCGGAACGATCCTCGGTTCGACCAACAAGGGTCGGTTCTGCGCTCTCTCGGGCGTGAACGACCGCGTAGAGGTTCGGCCCGAGCTGATCGACGGCGTCAAGCAAACCGTCAAGCAGCTCAGCATCGACGGGTTGATCTGCGTGGGCGGCGACGGCTCGTTGGCGATCGCCCAGCAACTGCACGAGCACGGTGTGCCGGTTGTTGGCGTGCCGAAGACGATTGACAACGACCTCTCGGCGACTGCCTTCACCTTTGGGTTCGATAGCGCGATTGCCTGCGCGACCGACGCCCTCGACCGGCTGCAAACCACCGCCGCCAGTCATGAACGGATCATGGTCCTCGAGGTGATGGGACGCCACGCGGGGTGGATCGCCCTGCACTCGGGCATCGCCGGCGGCGGCGACGTGATTCTCATCCCCGAGATCGACTGGAACTACGACCACCTCTGCCACAAGATCCTCTACCGTCAGAGCACCGGCAAGAAGTTCACGCTGGTCGTCGTCGCCGAGGGCGCGCACCTGCCGGGCGGCGACGTTGTTGGGCGGCACGCCGATGGCAACCAGCAGATCAAGCTGGGCGGCATCGGCAAGGCCGTGGCGGACGAGATCGAGCGGCGGCTGCATCGCGAAACCAGAGTCTGCGTTTTGGGGCACCTGCAGCGGGGCGGCTCGCCAACGACATTCGACCGGGTGCTTGCCACGCAGTTCGGCGCCCACGCGGTGCGGCTTGTCGTTCAGGGACGCTTCGGCGAGATGATCTGCAGCCGCCCGCCGGAGATGACCAGCGTGCCCATCGCCGAGGCGGTGCACAACATCCGGCAAGTCGACCCGCACGGCCCCGCGGTGAAGGCGGCTCGGGCGCTCGGCATCAGCTTCGGCGACCGCCCGGCCGACGCCACCTCCAGCGGCGTCTTTGTCACCTGCCAGTCGGCGCCGAGGCGATCGGCCGAAGCGATGCTGGACGAAGCCGCCTGCGAGCTCGACGCCGTGCTTGCGGAGTAGAAGAAAGTGATCGCTTGCCGCTCGGCGCCTGGTCACGTACGCTCCGCGACATGATCTACCGACGCTTCGGCCGCACCAATCTCTCCATGCCCGTCTTCAGTTGTGGCGGCATGCGCTACCAGCAGACCTGGGACGATGCGCTGCTGGATGTTGTTGAGGACGAAAACCAGCGCAACCTCGAGGCGACTATCCGCCGCGCCCTCGAGCTGGGAATCAACCACATCGAGACCGCCCGCGGCTACGGCACCAGCGAGCGGCAACTGGGCGTCTGTTTCGAGAAGCTCTTCGCCGAGGGCGTGCGGCGCGAAGACCTGATCATCCAGTCAAAGATCGGACCAGGACCGGACGCCGAGCTGTTCCGCAAGCACGTGCTCGAGTCGCTCGAGCGGCTGCGCGTTGACTACATCGACCTGCTCGGCTTGCACGGCATCAACACGCACCGGCTCATGTGGCAGTCGGTGCGGCCCGGCGGGTGTTTGGAGGTGGCGCGGCAGCTGCAGGCGGAGGGCAAGGTTCGGCAAGTCGGCTTCTCGACGCACGGGCCCACCGACCAGATCGTTGATACGCTGGCGTGCGACCTGCACGGCGGATTCGACTACGTCAATCTGCACTGGTACTACATCTACCAGCAGAACTGGGCCGCGGTGGAAGAGGCGACCCGACGCGACATCGGCGTCTTCATCATCTCGCCCGCCGATAAGGGCGGCATGCTCTACAAGCCCACGCCGAAGCTCGTCGAACTCTGCAAGCCTCTGCACCCAATCGTGTTCAACAGCTTGTTCTGCCTAAGCCACCCCCAGGTGCACACGCTGAGCATCGGCGCCGCGCGGCCGAGCGACTTTGACCTTCAGGTCTCCTCGCTCGAACTGCTCGACACGGCGGGCGACGTGCTGCCGGCGATCGAAGACAAGCTCCGTGCAGCGATGCACGAGACCGTGGGCCGAGACTACGCCGAGCGGCTCTTCGAAGGCCTGCCCGACTGGGAACTCACGCCCGGCCGGATGAACATTGGCATCATGCTCTGGCTGCGGGGGCTCGCCCTGGCGTACGACATGACCGAGTACGGGCAGATGCGCTACAACCTGCTGGGAAACGGCGGCCATTGGTTCCCCGGGTTGAACGCGGCGCACGTGGGCTCGCTCGACCCGGACGAGCTGGCAAAGGCCGTGAAGGACTCTCCTTTTTCCGAGCAGATTCCCGCCTTGCTTCAGGAAACACACGGCCTGCTCGGCGGGGCCGAAGTGAAACGCCTAAGCCAGTCTTGACGAAACTGGCCGCGACGCCGGCGCGGCCATCGGCTACGGTTCGCCGGCTTTCTTCGGTTTCTTTGGCATGCATTCCTGTGTTTTCTCGCTTTGGTTGGTAGCGGAGGGCGTTGCAATCACACCATGGCTGCGGGGATTCCAGGAATGATGCGTTACGCAAGGCTTGCGTTTGTCGCGATTTGGCTGCTTCTGGTCGTGTCCGCGTGTCCGCCGGCGGCGGCCGGCGAGCTGATTGCCAGCTACGACGCCGGGCAGGGCCCAACGGCATGGTCGCCTGGCGTTTGGGGCTGGCAGGCCTGGGATGTTTTTGGGACCGAGGGGCGGTCGGTCAGCGACCCCTCGGCGGGTGGACCGGCTTGGCAGGTTGCTGATCGCGCTGGCGATCGCCGCGGCCCCCGCTACCTGCAGGGCTTGCCCGTACATCTGCTGGGACGTGTTGACTCCGAGGGCTGGCGACTCTCAGCGGAACTGCGGATTGTCGACCCCGGCGGAACTCCGTCGATGGGCTTCTCCGTCTACCACGACCGCAAGGCGTACCTGGTCACCCTCGGGCGGAGCCCACAATCGGGCTGGCTGGAAGCCTCGCTCTTCGACACCCAGCAGGGTCTATCGATCGTCCGACCGCTCGCTCCGCCGAGCCAGCTCAACGACTACCACGACTTCGACCTAACCTGGTCACCTGCGACGGGCCTCGCGTCGCTGTTCTTCGGAGGCCAGCTGATCGCGTCGTGGGATGGCGTTCCATCGACCCACTCCGCTGTCGAGAACAACTTCCAGTTCGGCGCGACAACGCCCTTTGGCAACGGCACGATGAACGTGCGTTCGGTTGAGTTCGCCATCGCCGACCCGCCCGGGCTGCCTGGCGACTACAACGGCGACGGCGCGGTTGACGCCGCCGACTTCACCGTGTGGCGTGACAACCTGGGCACGGCCTTCGCCGGCGCCGATGGCAACAGCGACGGCATCGTTAACACGGCCGACTACCAAGTCTGGCGTAACAATCTGGGCCGGCGTGCCGGGGCGGCAACCGCCGCGGTCGCAGCCCCCGAGCCCTCAGCCGCCGCGGTGTTAACGCTCGCGGCGGTGGCGTGCGGCTTGCGCAGCCGTGGCGGGTGGCCTGCGTGTTTGGCGGTTTGACAGGCCGCCGCGCGGGCCGGCACAATCTTAGGCTCTCGTCGACGGTCTCGTCGCCACCGTCTTGTTCGCCCAGGCGCTTCCGGAGCCACGCGTATGTCGGATCACCACGGCCACCTCGATACCGTGATGCACGAGGATCGGCTCTTCACGCCGCCGGCGGAGTTTTCGGCCGCCGCTCGCGTTAAGTCGGCAGAGGAGTACCAGGCGTTGTGGGACAAGGCCGCCGCGGACCCGCCGGCGTTCTGGGCGGAGCTCGCCCGCGAGGAGCTGCATTGGTTCGAGCCGTTCACCGAAACGCTCCGATGGGACGAGCCGAACGCCCAGTGGTTTGTCGGCGGTAAGACGAACGCCTCGTACAACTGCGTCGACAAGCACGTCGCCGAGGGCCGCGGCGAGAAGACCGCCATCCTCTGGGAGGGCGAGCCGGGCGACCAGCGGCGGCTGAGTTACAGCCAGCTTCTCGAGCAGGTTTGCAAGTTCGCTAACTGCCTAAAGACGCTCGGCGTTGAGCCGGGCGACCGCGTGAGCCTCTACATGCCGATGACGCCCGAGCTGGCGATCGCCATGCTCGCCTGCGCTCGAATCGGAGCGGTGCACTCGGTGATCTTCGCCGGCTTCAGCGCCGAGGCGATCGCCGAGCGCAACAACGACGCGGGCGCCAAGGTGATCATCACCGCCGACGCCGGCTGGCGCCGCGGCAAGGTGCTGCCGCTGAAGAGCACCGTGGACGAGGCGCTCAAGAAAAGCCCCACCATCGAGAAGTGCGTGGTGCTCGACCGCGTGAACGAAGCCGTGCACTGGGAGCCGGGCCGCGACCATTGGTGGCACGACCTGATGCGTGAGGCGTCCGCCAACTGCCCGGCCACGCCGCTCGATAGCGAGGCGCCGCTCTTCATCCTCTACACCAGCGGTTCGACCGGCAAACCCAAGGGCATCCTGCACACCACTGCCGGCTACAACCTGTACGCCAAGAAGACGTTCCAATGGGTCTTCGACCACCGCGACGACGACGTCTATTGGTGCACCGCCGACTGCGGCTGGATCACCGGCCACAGCTATGTGGTTTATGGTCCTCTATCCGCCGGCGCCACGTGCCTGATGTACGAGGGCGCCCCCAACCACCCGGCGGGCGACCGGTTCTGGGACATCGTTGAGCGGCACAAGGTCACGCTCTTCTACACGGCGCCCACCGCGATCCGCGCCTTCATCAAGTGGGGCGACGAGCTAGTGGCGAAGCACGACCTGTCGTCGCTCCGCCTGCTGGGCACCGTCGGCGAAGGCATCAACCCCGAGGCGTGGATGTGGTACCACCGCACCATTGGTGGCGAGCGGTGCCCCATCGTCGACACGTGGTGGCAGACCGAGACCGGCGGCATCATGATGTCGCCCCTGCCCGGCGCCATCGCCACCAAGCCCGGTAGTTGCACCAAGCCGCTACCCGGCATCGTCCCGGCCATCCTGGACGAAGAGGGCGAGACCGTCTCCGGCGACGAGGGCGGCTGGCTTACAATCACTCACCCCTGGCCCGGTATGCTCCGTGGCATCTGGGGCGACTCCGAGCGCTACAAGGAAGTCTACTGGTCGAAGGCGCCCGGCAAATACCTGGCTGGTGACAACGCCCGCCTGGACTCTGACGGCTACTACTGGATCATGGGCCGCATTGACGACGTGCTGAACGTCTCCGGCCACCGGCTCTCGACCATCGAGATCGAGAGCGCGGTCGTAAGCCACCCCGAAGTCGCCGAAGCCGCCGCTGTCGGCCGACCGCACGAACTCAAAGGCGAGGCGGTTGCTGTGTTCGTGACGCTCAAGACCGCGCAGCCCTCCGATGAGCTGCGGGAGTCGCTCAAGCAGCACGTCCGCAAAGAGATCGGCGCCCTCGCGCAGCCGGACGACATCCGCTTCACCACCACGCTGCCCAAGACCCGCAGCGGCAAGATCATGCGGCGCCTGCTCCGAGACATCGCCGCGGGCCGAGAAACCGTGGGCGACACCACGACGCTGGAAGACTACTCGGTCCTCGCCTCGCTCCGCCAGGACGAAGAGTAACGGCGCCCGCCGACCAGCGAGACCCCCAACGAAACGGCAGCTGCGGCCGCCGGTTCGGGTATCGCCGTCGAGCTGGCGGCGACGGCAAGCGCGTCGCGCCACACTGTGAAGTCGGCCGCGTCAACAACGCCGTCGCCATTCCCATCGGCAGCGCGGTTTCCGGTTAGGCCAAACTGCGACCGCCAAAACGCGAAGTCCGCGACATCGACCACGCCGCTGCCGTCAAAGTCGCCGGTCACGCCGGAGTTGAACGCGTCGGCGTCGATCAAGATCGCCTGCGAGAACGGCGCCAGGTTCAGCACCGGTGGCGGGTCGCTCAGGGTCCACGCGCCGCTCAGGGGCTCATTGAGCAGCGGGGCGAAGCCGCCATCGCCGCTCGCAAGCCGCCGCCCATTCGCAACTTCGCCGGCGACGCCGGCCGGCTGCTCGGTGGCGTTCACCACCCACTTGCCCCATGGGAAGTCCCACACGATGGGCTCGTCGACGGTGAACTCCGGCGGTACGCCATAAACGCCGCCGGGCTCGGCGACCGGCAGGTTGGGCGTTGAGCCGGCTGGCGTCGGGTTGGCCAGGTTGAACCACTGGTTGCGGGCGAACTCGAACGAAGCCGGCAGCGTCTCCGGCCCGATGTTCACCGCCCGGTTCCACTCGCTGGCCGTGTCGTTGAACACCACCACGTTATCGGTGAAGACTCCGTTCTGGGTGTCAACGATGGGCAGCCCTTGGTTCTCGTTGAGGATGCGAACCGTCCAATCCTGCGGCCGCTCGATGCGGTTGTGGTGAAACTGGCCGCCATCGATGTTGGCGTAGCTGAACGCCGAGCTGGCGCCGATCACCACGTTGCCGTAGGCCGACACCTCGGCGGCCTCGTACCCGGAGTCTCCATCGATGAAGCGGAAGAACTCGGCCCCGGTCGACCCGCCCGCCTGAATTGCCCGGCCGGCGTCGGCCATCTCGAAGCGGTTGGCCCGGATGACAATGCCCTTGCTGCCGCCTTTGGGTCGGACGCCGCTCGAGCCCGCGGTTGTGTGGCGGAACAACGAGTTTTGGATCACCCCATTGTGGCTGCCGACCGGGTCGATGGCGCTGCCGCCGGTCCCCCAGTTCTCAACCGCCACGCCGTCTATCAGGAAGCCGGTCACCCCGGAGAGCTTGATCCCGTCCCGGTTGCCGGCGGTCGCCAGGTCACGCACCAGCACGCGGCGGATGGTGACGTCCGTCGTCGGCGTGGCGAACGTGCCGCCGTCGTCGATGTTCAGGCCGTTGCCGGTTTGCTGCTCGAAGATTAGGTCTTCGAGCGTCACCCCCGTCGCGTTGCTGAGTTGAATGCCGTTGATCCCGCCACGGATGATCGGCCGCGCGTTGGGGTCGCTCCCGCGAATGACAACGTCGGATAGCCCCGACCGAAACAGCCCACCGTTGTAGACGCCCGGCGAGATCGAGATGATGTCGCCAGGCGACGCGGCACCTAGTGCCTGGCTGAACTCAACGTCGCTCGACACGGAGATCACATCGCCGATGGCGGCACCATCGCCCAGCAATACGCCCATCATGTAGGCTAGCACCCAGCCGACGAGGGCTGGACTGGTGGGCGGATGGCGATCTTGGTTTGCGATCATCGGTTGAGACCTCAAGAGCCGTTGAGAAGCAAACCCGTACAAGGTGGGTCGCCCTCGGCGTACCGGGGCAAGTCCCGCTGGCCGGCAATCACCGCCAGGCACGACCCGAAGTCAACTGGCTAGACAGAGTAGGAGGACCTGGTCCGAGCTGAGGCACGCGGCGCCTTGAGATCGCACCCAGGCGGCTTCGTTTTCTTGAGACAACGTAGCGGCCATGAGTGATCGTTCGTCGGCGAGACGTGGGATTTTATGAGAAATCTCTAGGCGTCCGCCGGCCACGCTTGGTATAGAGATGCTTAGGCCACGGCGAGGTTGGCGCCGCGGTCGTGGTGAAGCAGGGGCGTTTCAGCGCGTCGCCGTCGAATTGAGCGGCAGGCGTCATACTTCAAAGATCGACTCCCGGGATACGGGCACGCCCGATTCGTCGGACAACTTCAGATTTGGATTGACCTAATGAGCAAACCCAACCTAGCGTTCTCCATCGCGGCCGCGGCGTGCGCGGTCGCCCTCGGGCCCGCCCCGTACGCAGCAGCGTCGATTCTTGACGACTTCAACGCCGGCGAGATCGTCGGCGACTTCTTGTTCGAAGACCCGGCCGGCACCGCATTGACCGCGGTCGCCAACTCGGCTGACCCGGCCGCGCCGTTTGACTTCGACTCGGATTCCGGAGACGTCGTCACCAACGGCTTGGGCCAGCTGGATCTTTCGCCAAAGGCGAACACGAGCTTCGGCAGCAACTATGCCGATTTCGCAGACGCATCGTTCGGCCGATTCATCGCCCTCATGGACTTGACCTGGGCCTTCGACGAGTTGGTCTACGATCCTTCCCAAGACGAAGAAGTGCGGGTTTCGCTCATTCGCGACCCAGGTCGTTCGTCGTTCGTGACGGGCGAACTCTACTTCCAGCGTACTGCCGCGGATGAGTTGACGCTCTTCGGGAACGCGGTTGGCACCGGGGCTGTCGACACGGCTGACACCGTCTTCGGCAGCAGCGGCTCGATTCTCGCCTTGCTCGATGTCAATCTCGATACGGACACGATGGAGATCTTCTACTCCGACGATGATGGCGTGTCGTTCACCTCCGGCGGTACGGGTTTGTTGGATCCCAGTCGGGGAATTGCGCAGCTACGGCTGGTGACCAACGAAGACTTCAGTGACGACTCGGTGCTGATCGAGCGCGTTGCCGTTTCGTTCATCGTCCCCGAGCCCGCATCGGCGGTCGTGCTGCTCGTTGGCCTCATCGCCGGCACTCGGCCGCGACGCTGAGCGGCGCAGGCTTCTTGAGCCGCGTCTCTAGAGAGGTCACCTTGATCGATCGCTTGCGTCGTGAGTGTCCGGCAGTGGCGAGCGTAATGCTGGCCCTTCTGTTGCCGTTGGGTGCACGCGGCGAATCTGCAGTCGTGGCGCCGGAGGTGCTTGTCGCCAACGGCGAGCAGTGGGCGGTGGCGACGGGTCACCCGCTGGCGACCGAGGCGGGCGCGGAAGTCCTGCGGAAAGGTGGCAATGCCATCGACGCGGCGGTCGCGGCGTCTCTGGCTTTGGGCGTTGCCGAGCCCTACGGCTCTGGGCTCGGCGGCAAGCTCGTGCTGCTCTACTGCGACGGCAAGACCGGCGAGGTCAGCGGCATTGAGGCGCTGTGCCCCGCGCCCGCGGCGCTCGACCCGCCGGAGTTCGCAGCGCTCAGCCGGGCCGACCGGCGCTATGGTTTTCGGTCCGTATGCGTGCCCGGCTTGCCGGCCGGGCTGGCGGCCGCCCACGCGAAGTGGGGCGCCAAGCCGTGGCGTGAACTTGTCATGCCGGCAGCGGAACTCGCGGACGCGGGGGTTGCTGTATCAGCGGAGCAGCGGCAGCTCTACGTGCCGCACGCGAGGCAGATCAACGCGGCGCCGGAGGTGGCGCAGTTTTACGCCGTAGACGGCGCCACACCCGACGTCGGCGACGTCCTCGTGAATGCCGACCTTGCCGCCACGCTCCGCCTCTTCGCCGAGGGCGGCCGTGACGGGTTCTACCGAGGCGAGACGGCTGAGCGAATCGTCGAGGCCTGCCACGCGGCCGGGTCGCCGATGTCGTTGGAGGACTTCGCTTCTTACAAGCCGCGGTTCACCCAACCACTGGCGGTTGGCTACCGAGGCTATCGCGTCTACAGCAGCCCACCGCCGCTCACGGGCGGGGTGACCGTTCTGGGACTGCTGGCCGCTCAAGAGGCGACCGCGTGGCCCGAGGGTAAGGCACGCGACGCGGCGTACATCCACGGCTTATGCCGACTGCTCAGGCCGCTCTACCCACGCATCAGCCGAGTCGTGGCCGACGTGCCATCGGCCGAGGCAGACGCATGGGCCCTTCTGGGGGAGGCGTCGATTGATCGTGCGCGTGAGAAAGCGCGACGGCCCGCGCCCGCCGACCGCGACTCCGCACCTGCGGGGTTCTTTAGCGAACCGACTCTCGACGACCGCGTTGACGCCAGCACGTCGCACTTGGTCGTGGTCGATCGCGAAAACAATCTCGTCAGCCTGACGCAGTCGCTAAGCCTTCACTTCGGAGCGTGCGCGATCGCCCCGGGTACGGGCGTGTTGCTCAACGACAGCATGAGCAACTTTGCCACGGCGACGAGATCGAGCGTCAACTACGTCCGGGGCGGGAAGCGACCGCGGAGCACCGTGGCGCCGGTGGTGGTGACGCGGGACGGCGTGCCGGTGCTCACGCTCGGCATCCCCGGGGGCCAGCGGATCCCGACAACCACCGCCCAACTCTTGGTCGACGTCCTCGGTGGTCGAGTGCAGCTCGACGAAGCGTTCCGTCGACCGAGGTTCCACCTTCGCCGCGCGACGGCGAGCCGCCAGCCGACGAATCAGATCGACCTTGAGGCCGAGTTCCCGCCTGAGCTCGATGAGCAGCTTGAAGAACTCGGTTGGCGAGTCTCCCGCAAGGAATCGGGGTCTTCTTACTTCGGCGGCGGGAACGCGGCGATGCTGCTTCCGGGCGGCCGGCTAGTGGCGGTGGCCGATCCGCGACGCACCAACAGCGCAGCGGCGGAGTGACCCGATGAATCGCTCCACGCGGATCGTGCAACTAGCCGCAATCGCCGTCGTCGCAGCAGGCTCAATCGCCCGCGCGCAGATCACACTGAGCGCGAACTTCGATCACGCGTCGCTCGACCTTTCGGGGAGCAGCGTCAACGGCGGGCTGATCCAGCTAGCGGGGCGAGACAACTTCAACCCCGGTCAGTGGAAGTGGGTCTACTTCGCGGCCGACGGTGTCATCGGTCAGCAGCCCGTGTTCCGCATCGACGACAACTTTGTCACCGGCGGTAGCAACCTGGATACCCACGCCATGGTCTACAGCTACGACAACGAGCAGTGGTCGTTCTTTGACAACAACAACCGCAACGCCTCGGCCGACACGTTCACGTTCTCCAACGACACGCCGTTCACGGAGGATCGCGTCTTCGTCGCTTATGCCCTGCCCTACCCGTTCGCCCGCGCCCGCGACCACACCGCGTCTCTGATCAGCAGTCCGTGGGTCTCGCCCACCGCCAGCGGCAACAGCCAGCTAGTAATCGGCAAGTCCCCGGGCGGCATCGACGAGTTGTTCCGCAGCATCCCGCCGCTCGACCTGTACGGCTACCGCGTCACCGACCCGTCGGCGACCGGGCCGAAGGCGAAGGTGGTGCTTGCCGGCGGCATCCACGCCAACGAGACGCTGGGAAATTACACGCTCGAGGCACTCGTTGACTTCCTCGTCAGCGACACGTTGGAGGCCGGTCTGCTGAGACGTTCGGCGGAGTTCTACGTCTACCCCATGATTAACCCCGACGGCCGCCTGGCCGGCTACAACCGAGGCACCGTGGAAGATGAGTTCCGCGACCCAAACCGGTCGTGGGACCCGCCCGGCTACGACGGCCAGCCCGAGGTTGCGACCGTCGGCGAGGCGATGCGGCTCGATACCGGCGTCACGAGCGGCGGGGGCGGCGTGGACTACTTCATCGACTTCCACTCAACGGTCCAGAAGGGCCCGGGGCACTTCGCCTTCATCGACCTGGACCGCGACTTCCAGCTCGACCCGTTCTGGCAAAGCCTGCTGCAGCTCGAACCAACAATCGGCGAGTCGGACGCGTCGCTCATCAGCGACACCGCGGCCCGATTCGGGCTGTTCGATCTGGGCGCCGACTTCACGATCACGTTTGAGACCCGCTTCATCGCCGGCGAGAACGCCGACCGATTCGATGCACTCGGCGAGAACTTCGGCTTGGCCTTGGCCGAGACGCTGAATGCCGACTTCGGCGACCTTAACACCGACGGACAGATAGACGTCGCCGACTACACCCTGCTGGTGGCGGGGTCCGAGGCGTCGACCGCGGGGCTTACTCCCCTCGAAGCCTACATGGCAGGCGACCTCAACAGTGACGGCGTGAACGACGGGCTTGACTTTGGCTTGTTCAAGGACGCGTTCATCGCCGCCAACGGCGCCCCGGCTTTCGCCCGGCTTGTGGCTGGAGTTCCGGAGCCGGGCGCCCTGGCCGTGCTGCTGGCCGCGTCGCCGTGGGCGTTGCTTCGCTTTCGTTCTTCGTTTTGCTCGCGGAGAGAAGGTCCGAGGAGCGGCACGACCGGTGTCCGGTTGAGGCGCCGGGCTTTGATGGTCGTGGCCACGCTCGCCATGTTTGCGTGCGGCGCCGGCCACGCGCGGGCGGTAGTCTTCGAGGAGTTCTTGTTCAACGACACCGCCGGGACACCGGTTCAGAGCGTTGCCAGCAACGTGAATCCGGGCAGCTTCTTCACTGCCGACGAGGACTCGAGCAGCGTCGTCACTAACGGGCTTGGTCAGCTGGACCTAGGCCCTAAGAACAACGGCAACCGCGGCCAGCACTTCGCAGACATCGAGCCCGGCGTGACGACCGGCACCGTGTTTGGCGTGATGGAGCTGACGTGGGACTTCCAGTCACCACTCGACACCTCGAACAATGAGGAGTTGCGGATAACGCTGATCAACAACGCCCCCACAGGCATCGAGGTTACCGCAGAGTTTCGCCTGGTCCGCAACGACTCCAACCAGATGGTCATCACCGGCCGAGCGTTCGGCTCCGGCGCCACGGCAATCTCGGACTCGCCGCTAATTGGCAGCGGGCTTACGCAGACAGATAAGTTCATTGCCGTCGTCGCGGCGGACCTCGACAACGACACTTACGAGCTCCTGTACTCCGCCGACGCTGGGGCCAATTTCGTTTCCGGGGGCGTCGGCGTGATCGATTCGACACGTGTCGTTGAGTCGTTCCGGATGGAGTTCAACAACGACTTTGTCGGCGACAACGTGTTGATCGACCGCGTCTACGTGGCGGACGAGCTGTCGATCGTGCCAGACATCAATACGCTGACACTTCAGGTGAACACGATCAGCGGCGCCGTCTCGATTGTGAACGACACGGCCGCCTCCGCCTTCGACATCGATTACTACCGCGTGACGAGCGGTGATGATTCGCTCGTCCTCGCCGAGTGGGACAGCCTGCAAGACCAGAACTTCGACGCCGTGGACGGTCCGGACCAGGGGGCCGAGTCGGGCGACGGGACCGGCGAGGTGTGGACCGAGGCGGGCGCCGCAGGGCCGGGCGTGCTGAGCGAGACGTTCCTGCTCTCCAGCAGTGAGTTCACCACGTCGGCGCCGCCGGTCTTTCTCGGCCAGGTATTCGATACCGCCGGCGACCCGTCGCAGCTGAGCTTCGAGTTTCGTGACGCCACGACGGGCGGGCTATTCGTCGGCGAGGTTCAGCTGATCAATACGCTCGAAGGCGACTACAACGGCGACCTGTCCGTCGACACGGCCGACTACACTACCTGGCGCGACGGCTTCGGAACGACGTTCGATGAAGTCGACTACCTCCGTTGGAAAGCGAATTTCGGCGCCAGCCAGGCGGGCGCCGCCGTGGTTCCGGAGCCCACCACCGGCGCCGCCGCGGTTTTGGCGTTCGGGTTGTTGGCGTTCCGACGCCAACGCTAATGCCGCCCGCTACGCCTTAGCACCTCGAACACAGTTGGCGACCGGCGTTGCGGCGGCCGACCAGCCATGCAAGTACGGCCCACGCGAACGCCAACGCGGCGGGCTCGGGAACCGCCGCGGCGGCGGAAGATACTCCGCTGGCCAGCGCGGCCGGGTTGGCTAAGCCGAAGTCCGCACGCCACCGCTCGTAGTCTACCAGGGTGATCACTTGGTCGCCGTCGGCGTCGGCGCGAAGGTCGATAGTGGAGCCAAGCGTGTCACGCCAAAGCGTGTAGTCGCCAGCGTCTACGATCCCGTCGCCATTAAAGTCAGCGACTTCGAGCGGGCGGCGGTCGAGCAGGAGTTCCACCTGGCTTGCGCCCGGCACGGTGAGGATGTGATCGCCTTCGCCGAGAGACGCCAGCCCGACCTCCGACCAGAAAGAGCCAACCCGGGCCACCACGCGGTACTTGCTCGCTTGGTCGACATCGAAACGCCATTGCGAGTTGCCAAGCGACGCACCAACCTCCGGCGGCGGTCGCCAGTTGGGGCCGAACTGCGGGTTGTCCGCGTGGCCGTCACCGGCCACATCGTAGTAGGCCGTAAGCTGGTCGGGGTAGTCGTCGCGAACCGCTTGACTGAAGAAGATCGCGTGCCCGGCCGCGCCAACCTGTCGCGAGCGATCGAGCATCCGCTCCAGTTCGCTGTACGGCGTGTTGGCGCCCGATCCGTTGCCTCGCAGCCCGACCACGAACTCTTCGGCCCGCTCGCTGCTGGCGAACTGATTCCGCTGGCCGGTCAGGGCCGAATTGAAGTCGTTGAAGTTGGAGCGGTAGACCTGCACGGCGTACTCGTCGAACAAGCCGTCGTTCTGCCACTCCGGCCACGGGGCGTTGAAGTTGATGTCGGAGAAGCTGGTGATCGACGGCGAGACGGAGACCAGCACACCGGGGCGGGCCGCGCGGACCGCTGTGGAGAGCTCCTCAGCGAACTGGGTCACCTTGCCCTGGCGCCAGTTGCGGAACAGGACGTCGTCCACACTCGAAGGCAAAGAACGACCGGTCTCCGCGTCGTACAGGTCGGCGGTTGTTTGGTCCCAACCAAACTCTCGCGGCCAGCTCAACCGGTCATCGAACTGGATGCCGTCTAGGTCGTACTCGTCGATCGCTTCGAGGGTGATTTCGATCAGCAGTTGACGCACCTCGGGCACGGCCGGGTTCATCCACGCGAAGCCGTTGGAGCTGTTGCCGTACCGGCCGTCCCGGTCCCGTAGCAGCCAGCCTTCCGATAGGGCCCGCGACGTTAGCGGGTTAGCGTTGAAGATCGTCGCGGTGTTGCCAATGAACTGCGAGGCGAAGCCGTACTCGAACCAGCCCACGTACGCCAACTGGTTGCGGTGGGCATGAATGAGCGTTTCTTCGACCAGGTCGCGTGAGAAGCCGATCACTGGCGTGTTGCGATCAGCGGCCCCGCCCACGAAGTCAGAGAACGCCTGTGAGGGGAAGTTTGTGTAGCCGTTCTTCCACGTCTCGACGTAAACGGTGTTCAGGCCGATCCCTCTCAGGTCCTCCATCACCGCGGGCGTGGCGAAGCCGGAGCGGATGTGATCCACGCCGGTCGTCGTTAACCATGTGCCACGGACTTCGGGCGTAGCAGCCGAAGCGGCCTCGCAGGCCATTGCGGCCATCAGACTCCACAACGCCACTCTTCTAACGCAGGTGTTCATGGATTGATCACGGACTCTCACGGCGGAGGATTCGGCAGTTTCCACGGGTTTCTAGCTTGGCTTGGTGGATCCTGAGGTTGTCACTCCATGTTAGGTAAGACTGCGAAGTTACGACAAAAACCTGCGCGGAAAACCCTGGAGAGCGTCGCAAACGCCGGATAATCTGGACGAATTGGCAGCGGCGACCCGTGCGTCGTCAGTGGCTCCTCTTGTCGGACTCCCTAGGTGCAGACCTCATGAACCGGAAGACTTGGCTCGCCCTCGCGGCGGCCGTCGCGCTGAGCAGCGCGGCGACGCAATCGGCATTCGCCACGCTTGTGGCGTACGACCCCTTCTTGAGCGGCAACAACCGCGGCGCCGGCGAATACACCCCCGGGACCGACATGCGGACCATGGGCGCCGCCGCCCTGGGCTGGGTTGGCACCAGCGGCATCGACGGCTTCGGCATCTCTCACGCCGGCAGCACCGGCAACTTTCAAGCGAACGCCCTCGGTGAAGACTCCACCGCCGTCAACTACGAGCAGGGCGGCCGGATGCAGTGGCTCGGTGTTGGCAACTTCCCGTTCGATCGCAACCTCACCCGTCAGCTCAACCCGATCCCGGCCTCCAGCACGTACTGGATGAGCATCATGGTCAACCGCCTGGGCTGGGCGGACTCGACGACCAACACGTTCGCGGTTGGTGGCTTCACCGACGCGAGCGGCAACGGGCTTCAGGTGGGCTACGACGACACCGCCGGCAACAACATCCCGGACCTAGTACTCCGAGTGAACGGTGTCAACAACGTGCTGGCTGCCGACGTGCCCTCCAGCGACAACCAGCTGGTGGTGGTGCGGCTGGATATCGACACCGCCGGTGTCGAGACCATCACCGCCTGGGCCGACCCGGCGAGCGTTCAGGCGCTGCCCGCGCCGTCGCTCGTTCTGAATGAAGAACTGACGAGCTCGCTCTCGCCGTTCACGCAATCGAAGTACGAGTCGCCCGGCCAGTCGGGCGCGGTGTTCTTCGACGAGATCCGCTTGGCGACCAACCTGACGTCGCTGACCGTCGTGCCCGAGCCCGCCGCCGGCCTGATCGCCGCGGCTGGCCTGGCAATCGCCGGGCTGCGTCGCCGGCGCTGAGCCGACGAGTCGACACCTGTCGCGTCCTGCAACCATCCCGCGGCGCCGCGAACCCGGCGCCGCGGGCTTCCCAAAACAACGATCCCCCACCAATCACGGCCCAATCGCGGCGCTCACGCCGCAGGCCAAGGAGACTCACTGTGGTTCTTTCGGTAGTGTCGCGCTGGCGGGCGACGGCCGCCTTGGCGTTGTTGGCAGGCTTGATGGCGGGTCCCGCCCAGGCCGATCTGCTCGTCTACGACCCGTTCCTCAGCGGCGACGCCCGCGGCGACGGCGAGTACACCGCCGGCGAGGACATGCGAACCATGGGCGCCGCGGCGCTGGGCTTCGTGGGGCAACCCGAAACGCCCGATGGGTTCGGCATCCCCCACGCGGGCACTACCAGCAACTTCCGGGCGAACGAGCTCGGGGAAAACTCCGCCGCAGTGGACTACGAGCAGGGCGGTAGGATTCAGTGGATCGGAGCCCCCAACTTCCCGTTCAACCGCGAACTCACCCGGCAATTCACGCCCACCGTAACGGGGACGCAGTCCGATGAGTGGTGGTTCTCGATCATGGTGAATCGCCTCTCCTGGCCTGACGCTCCTGATGCGGCCGACGTTACGTATGTGGTTGGCGGCGTTACCGATGCCTCGGGCAATGGCATTCAGATCGGCTACGACGACGAGATTGGCGACGGCTTCCCGGACTTGGTGCTCCGCTCGAATGGCACGAACACCGTGCTGACCCAAGACTCCGTGCCCAATGCCAACCAATTCATCATCGTCAAGCTCACCATCGACACCGCCACGGACGGCAACGAAACGATCGAGGTTTGGAATGACCCCACCACGCTGGCGGCGCTCGCGGATGCCCCCGACCTGACGATTAGCGATCAGGACCTGTTCGACACCGAGAGCCCCTTCACGCAGACGAAGTACGAGTCGCCGGCGCAATCGGGGGTCGCCTTCTTTGACGAGATCCGTCTCGGCACTACTCAAGAGGCGGTCGTTCCGGCGCCGGTTGTCCTAGGCGACTACAACGGCGACTTCGTTGTCGATGCGGCCGACTACACCGTGTGGCGTGACAACTTCGGCTCGATCACGCCCGGCACGCCCGGCGATGGCGATGGTGACAATGACGTGGACCTCGACGACTACTCTATCTGGAAGAACGCCATCTTGCCGCCACCCGCGGACGCCACGGCCGCCCCTGAGCCGGGCGCCGTAGCATTGATTCTTTCGCCCGTCGCGGCCATGCTTTCCCGGCGTCGGCGTTAGCCGCGAGCAAACCCGGCTTCGGGCCTCTTCAACAGAATACGGAGTAGGATCGATGCAAACCCGTGCGAGCCGCCCGGCCACGGGCGGCTTTACCCTGGTCGAATTGCTGGTGGTGATCGCCATCATCGGCATCTTGGTCGCGTTGTTGCTCCCAGCCGTCCAATCGGCCCGCGAAGCGGCACGCCGCGCCCAGTGCCTGAACAACCTCAAGCAGATGGGCTTGGCGTGTCAAAACTACATCTCATCCAATAACGAGCGGCTTCCCTACGGGTACGCGGGTCGTGACGGCCGCAACTTTCAGAAGCGTGGCGTCTTTACCGAGATCCTGCAGTTCATGGAGCAGGACGCGGTCTACGACGTAATCGACTTCGATTTTGAGCAGTCCGCCAACCCGGCTGACGATCCCGCGAGAGATGTCGTCGTGGACGGTTTCATTTGCCCGAGCTGGCCCGACATGCTCGTGCTGCCGTTCGACCAGACGAACTACTTTGTAGCGCCCCACTTGATTGGAGCACTTGTCACGTACGCCGGCGTTGGAGGTTCAGCAAACGCAATCGACACGCAGTTGGTTGGCCCGAATGACGAGTACCCCGTCAATGGCCCGTTCACGCTTGGAGAAGTTGGAACGACGATCGTCGCCAAGCGGCGAAAGATAGGTGAGATCATCGACGGTACAAGCAATACCTTGCTGATCGGCGAATTCGTTCATAGGGACTGCAACCTGATAGACGGGTGCGTAGAAGCGCCCGGCAACGTTCGGCCGTGGTACTTGGCAGGTTTTTTTGGAGAACGAGATGACGTCCCTTCCGTCTATGCGGTCAAGGAGTTGGAGTTTCCACCGAACAGCCAGTTCAAGACGCGGACAGACGACGGCTGGAACAAGATGCCGATGGGTAGCTACCACCCTGGCGTAACCAACTTTGTCTACTGTGACGGCAGCGTAAACTCGATTGCCGACGACGTTTCCGTGATTTTGTATCAGAGTCTTGGGACCGTTGATGGGGAAGAGGTCGTGAATGACGATCGGTAAGGGGCGGAGCCGCGTGCTTGTCGTCCATGCGGCGGTGGTCTGTACAACTCTGGCGGCGGGGTGCGACTCTGGCCCGGCACTAGCCCCGGTTTCTGGAACGGTCACGCTGGATGGCAAGCCGCTGCCTTTCGGCGTAGTCAACTTTCAGCCGGACCAGGGGCAGGGCGCCCAGGCGACGATTGAAGCCGGCGGAGCCTTCACGCTCTCAACGTTCAAACTTAGCGACGGGGCCATCGTTGGGCGGCATCGCATTAGCGTGAAGTGCTACCAAGGCCACGACCCGGCCTACCGAGCAGGCAAGAAGCCAGAAGGGATTTCGCTCGGCAAGAGCCTTATTCCGCCCAAGTTCAGCCGCGTCGGCACAAGCGGCCTAGCGGTCGACGTCCCGCCCGAGGGGCTTAGCGGCTACGAACTCAAGCTTGGCGGCTAGGGGTACGACGCGGCATGATGCGATTCTGCTCACACGCCGCGGCTGCGCTGATGCTCTTCTCGTGGTGGGCGCCTGCCGCATCGGCCGGCGATGCCACGAAGCTTGACGGCTACGACGTGGTGATCGCCGGCGGCTCGACCGCCGCGCTTGCCGCCGCCTTCGCCGCCGCCGACGAGGGCTGCCGGGTCGCGCTGCTTGAGCCGACCGACTGGATCGGCGGCCAACTCACCTCGTCGGGCGTGCCGGCGGTTGACGAGGCTTGGCACAAGTTCACCAACGAGGAGACCGGCGAACTCCTGCTCAACGTCTCGGCGATCGCCCGCGACCCACGCAACATGACGCCGTGGTTTCGCGATGCACTCGCCCAGATCGGCAACCCGGGACGCGGCTGGGTCAGCCGATACTGCTTCAAGCCGCGGCTGCTGCTCGACGGGCACCTGCTGCCGCGCGAGCACGCCCTCTCCGACCGCCTGACGGTGTTCCGCCGGACCGTCGTCAAGCAGGTGGCCGTGGAGGTTGGCACGGGCCGCGTGACGAGCCTAACCGCCATCCGCCGAGCCCCTCTCACGGACGCCGCCGCCCGCGAGACCGAGCCACCGTCAAAGGTCTTGGCAGACTGGTACTCGCCGACGCCGAGCGAGCGGTTCACCAAAGAGGTTCTTGTCTTCGCCCGTGGCGAGGGAAAGGCGCCGCCGGTGTTTATCGACGCCACCGAGTGGGGCGAGTTGCTGGTGCTTGCCGACGCCCCGTACCTGCAAGGCGCCGAGCTGGCGGAGGATTCTGATCTCGCCAACGAACCATGCGGGCAGGCGATCACCTACGGGTTCGTCCAGCGCTACAACGAGTCGCCGGTCGCCGGTGGCGAAGCCTTCCCATCGGCGCCCAACCTCGGCTTCGGCAGCTACCGAGAGCGAGATGACGCTTGGTCGCGGGTCTGGACCTACCGGCGGATCTACGCCACCGGCGCCGAGCCGACGCCCGGCGATCTGAGCCTGCAGAACTGGGGGTACGACCCGCGGACCGGCGAGAGCGGCAACGACTACCCGGGCCGCCACTTCCTGCTGCCGCGCGAAGAGGCGGCAGCCCAACGCGGCGACTGGCAGGGCGGCGTCGATATCGAGGTTCTCGCCGCCGCCGAGCGGCAGGCCTACGCCTGGCACGACTGGTTCCGCAACGCGGCGCCCGAGGGCGTTGACCCCAAGTGCTTCACGCTGGACCGCGAGGTGCTGGGCGCTGCGCACGGGCTGAGCAAGCTGCCCTACATCCGCGACACCCGGCGGGCGATCGGTCTGGACGGGTTCCGGCTGAAGATCACCGACCTGACGGGCCCCGCCCAACAGCAGACCGGTACGAGGTTCGAAGATCGGGTCGCCCTGGGCGCCTACGCCGCCGACATCCACCCGCTTGCCGGTTGCTCGTACGACGACTCGCTGATCGTCGATCACAAGACCCTTCCCTTCTACCTTCCGTACCGAGCGCTCACGGTGGACAAGCGTCCCAACTTGCTCGTCGCCGGCAAGACGATGGCACAAACCTTCCTGGCGAACTCGGCGACGCGGTTGCACCCCATCGAGTGGTCCACCGGCTGCGCCGCGGGCGCGGCCGCCGCGTTCTTGGCGAAGACCGGCGGCGTCACCCGCGATGGCTTGGAGCAGATCGAAAAGGTGCAGGCGATCGTCCGTCGGCACACGCCGATCGACTGGACCATTGAGCCGGAACACGCCCCGGTCGCCAGCCGGTAGCCGCGTATTCCCCACCGGCCAAACACGGGGCCCCTGTGCAAAAGCTCGCCCTCTTTCTGCTCCTGCTCGCAATGGTCCCCGGTCGAGCCAAGGCAGCCGAGCCGGTCCGCGGCGTTTGGCTGGCGAGCGTCGGCAGCGAGGCGATGCTCTCCCGCGACGGGCTCCGCCAGGTGGTCACGCGTTGCAAGCGGGTGGGGCTGAACACCATCTTCGTGGTTACCTGGAACCGCGGGTACACGCTCTACCCCAGCCAGGTGATGCAGCGGGAGTTTGGCGTCTCGATCGACCCTCGGCTCGCGGGGCGGGACCCGCTTGCAGAGCTGGTCGAAGAGGCGCACGCCCAGGGCATCCGCGTCGTGGCCTGGTTTGAGTTCGGTTTCTCCTGCTCGTACCGCCAGGCAGACGGCGGTCCCCTGATCGCTCGCCGGCCCGAGTGGGCGGCGCTCGACCCACGCGGTCGGCTTGTAAGCAAGAATGGATTCCAGTGGATGAACGCCTTCGACCCGGAGGTGCAGGACTTCGTCCTCTCGCTCCTCAAGGAAGTGGCGACCAACTACGACGTTGACGGCGTGCAGGGCGACGACCGCCTGCCGGCGCTCCCCGTCACCGGCGGTTACGACCGCAAAACGAAGGTCCTGTACGCCACGCAGCACAACGGCGCCGAGCCGCCGGTCGATGTGCACAACGAGGCGTGGGTGCAGTGGCGAGCCGACCGGTTGAGCGAGTTTGCCGAGCGGGCCTACCGTGAGTTGAAGGCGATCGACAGCGAATTGTGCGTCTCTTGGTCGCCCAGCGTTTACCCTTGTAGCAAGCAGAACTACTTGCAGGACTGGCCCCGCTGGGTACGCGAGGGCTGGGGTGACCTCTTCTGCCCGCAGGTCTATCGCAAAGACGTGCCCGCCTATCGCGAGTGCCTTAGGCAGATCGTCGAGGAGCAGGTGGCGCCCGAGTCGCTTTCAAAGATCGCGCCGGGTCTGCTGATCGCCCTCGCCGATGGCTACGACCTGCCGAGCGAGAGGGTGCGGGAGATGGTAGCCGCCAACCGCGAGTTCGGCTTCGCCGGCGAGGTCTTCTTCTACTACGACGGGCTTGAGCAGCACGCGAGCGTCTTCGAGGACCTCTACGACGAGTGAAACGCAATCACTCCCCAGCGCCGGTCGCATCCATCCGCCCTAGGTGCCAGTTGAAGGCCTTGGCGAACGCCCCGGCGCCGGCCGCGCCAATGACGAGCAGCACCGCGGCTTCAACCCAGCGGCCGACGCAAAGCACGCCGAGCCCGACGGTCGCCGCCGATAGCCAGATGGCCCCGAGCGTGGCGACGGCGAGGCCGCCCGCCAGCAGGCCGTGCGGGGGCAGGCGGGCCGGGTCGTCGCCGTCGGCCAGGCACGCCGCGCGAACCGGCCCCCACGCGCCGGGCGGTCGTGCGTCTCGGTAGAAGCGCTTGAGTTGGTCCATCGGCTCCGGCTTAGTCACGAGTGCGACGGTGACCCAGACCGCAAACGTGAGCAGCATGCCAAGCAAGGCCTGCAGCATCGCTAGCCCGCCGGCCGCCGCGTCGCTGGCTTCGGCCTGCTGTGCCCACCAAGGCCAGAGGTCCAGCAGCCCGGGCAGTTTGACCTTGCCGAGCGCCAGCCCGCCAAGCGCGACGTAGATGATCGGCCCACCAACCAGCGCCGCCAGCCACGCCGGGAAGTTGACGCGCCACCACCACCACTGGCCCCAGAAGAGCGTGGCGGCGCCCGCGTACATGCCGGCGAGCGTGAGGGCGATGCCGATCAGCGAGTCGGCGGCGTACGTCACCGCGATTGACACGGCCAAGATGCCCAGCATCAACAGACGGCCGATCCAAACCGCCGACTTGCTGCCGGGGTCGAGCACCTTCGCCCGCGGGAAGAGCGGGCGGAGCATGTCGTTGACCAGCGTCTGGGCGCCGTAGTTCAGGTGGCTGTCGATGGTCGACATCACGCTCGCCAACAGCGCGGCAAGCGCGACGCCCAGCAGCCCGTTAGGAAGGTAATCGCCCAGCAGCAGGCTGTATGCCTCCTCGCGCTCGGCGGCCGTCCCGTCGTAGACCTCGGGGTGCTTTGCGATGACACCGAGCGCCGGCAGCGTGACTAGAAGCAGCATGAGAAAGAGCGCCGCCGCGGCCCAGACGTTCATCCTTGCCGCGTCGCGATCGGTCCGGCAGGAGAACAGACGTTGCCCTTCAAGATCGACCGATCCGCCGCGGCCGACCGTCGGCACGATGAGCCACGCCAGCGCGAGCATCGGCCCCAGCGCGCGGTGGCCCCACACCGGCCACGTCGAGAGGGCTTCGCCCGCACGGTCGGGCAGCGCCTGCCGGACGCCCTCGGCCAGACCCGCGGGCCCGCCGAAGTCGATGAGCACCATCACCAGGATGGCGATGCTCGCCATGAGGATGATCAGCGTCTGCAGCACGTCCGTAATCAGCACGCCCGCGAAGCCGGAGACCCAGACATAAAGCAGCAGCAGCGGAAGGATGATCGAGAGCGTGATCACCTTCGGCTCCACGCCCGCGGATGCGGCGAGCGTGTCGATGTCGAACAGCGGGCCGAAGGTCGGGGCGAAGATCTTGTGCACGCCAAGCATGCCGGCGCCGATCCATGGCGCCATGTTCACGGCGACCGCGAAGAGCGCCGAGTAGACCCGCACCACCGTGGCGTGACGCGGGTCGAACCGGCGGGCGTAGAACTCCGGACCGGTACGCACGCCGAGTTGCCGCCAGCGGACGGCGAACAGCGTGGCCGCGATCATCCACGCCAGCGCAAACCGCGGCAGGTAAAAGAACGCGATCGGCAGCCCCACCACCGCCGCGTAGCCCACGTAGTTGGGCGCCACGTCGGCGTTCATGGCGGTCACGGCGTACGAGACGCCATTCATCCAGCCCGGCACACGCCGGCCGGCCAGGTAGTACTCGTCTTCGCTGGTGGGCTCGCCGTCCCCGGCCGCCCGACCCTTCCGCTGCAGCAGCCGCCCGCCGACCATGCCGCCGGCGAACGCCAACGCCAAGTAGATGGCCACCACCCAGGCGTCCAAGGCGGTTGCTTCGGCAAGCAGCAGTGGCGACAAGCGGGCCTCGATGGAAGAGAACGTCAGAGGGCGATGGGCTTGCTCGTCGCACTCGACTCGTACAACGCGTCGACAATCGCCTGCACCTTACGGCCCTCGGCGGCGGTCGCGCCAACCGAGAGCCGCCGCGCCTCGACCGCCTCACCAAAGCTCCGCATTTGATCGACCATGTGGTCGGTTTCCGTCAGCCGAATCTTGGTCTCGCTCAGCCGGCCGTGCTGCTCGCCGGCAAGGTAGAGCGCATCGCCGAACAGCTCGAACGAAACGCCGGCGCGGTCGCCAAGCAACGCCATCTGCGTTGGCGGCAGCTTGCCTTCGGGGAAGTTGCCCGCCCAGCAGACATTCAGGTCGAGTGTGAGCCCGCCGGCGAAGGTGATCATCGCGTGGGCGGAGTCTTCCACGTCGCAAACGCCGTCGAAGTTTGGCGGCCCCGCCCACATCGACTCGTAGACGTAGTCCTTCATCCGTGGCCCGAACTTGCTGTACGTCTTGCCCAGCACCCACTCGGGCGTCGGCTGGCCGGTGAGGTGCAGCACGAGGTCGATCAGGTGCACGCCGATGTCGATCATCGCCCCGCCGCCCGCCATCTCCTTGGTGGTGAACCAGCCACCCAGGCCCGGGATGCCGCGGGTGAAGTAGAACAGTGCTTTGGCGTGGTGGATTTGACCGAGGTCACCCGACGCGACGACCTTCTTCGCCGCGGCGCCGACCGCCGTGTAGCGGTGGGCGAAGCCGATCTGCAGGACACGGCCGGTCTCCTCGGCGAGGCCGACCAGTTCGTCGCACTCCGCAGCCGACTTCGCCATCGGCTTCTCGAGCAGGACGTCTTTGGCCGCACGCATTGCGTCGGCGGCAATCGGCTTGTGGAACTTATTCGGGACGCCGACCACGACGGCGTCGACCGACTTGTCGCCCCAGACGTCGTCGAGCGCTTCGGCTGGCTGACCCGAGTGCTCCTCGGCGAGCTTAGCCGCCCGCGCAGGATCGGTGTCGAACACGCGAGCGATCCCGTATCCGCACTCGGCCGCCGCGGCCGCGTGCCGCGCGCCGATGGCCCCCGCTCCAATGATGGCAAGAGTTGGCATCCGTTTTCTCGCGGGGGCGTGTTTGGGGGCTCCTGCCTCATCGCCGAGAGCCGAGCGCCTGATTCGGAGTTTCGCCTCGCGGCGATGGCAACGCAAGCGACCCCTCGTTGCCGTCGCGCAGCGTTCTCGCAGCAAAGCGCAGCGGACAAAGCCGCTGCGATCCGATCTTGCGAGCCTTCGGCGACCACCGAGCGGAAGGGAGAGAGAACGGCCGGCCAGGATCACGCCGAGCCACCGGCAGGTATGCCCAGGAGCAGGCATTGCGTGCTAGCGACGAGCATGGCCTGGAGAGGTGGCCGATGATCCGATTCATCGCCAACAGCGAAGCACACCCCGCAGGATTCGAACCTGCAACCTTCGGATTCGTAGTGCAGCATCACGCTGGGCTCTGGAGTGCAAACCCCGCGAAACGCCTGCGTTGTTCATTCTCGCCCCTCGCGAATCGCGTGTACATTTGCACCTCCTGAGGGCCGCTTGGGTACCAGTTTGGGTAACGGCGACGTGGAGATTGGGCGACGGTTCCATCTGGTCTTCCCCCGTTTCTTGTCCCATGGGCAGTGCGAGATTTTTGCGTAGCTTGCACTTTGAAGGAGGGCCCAGAGCCATGTCCAGGAAGCGTTACACGGAAGAGCAGATCGCGTTTGCGATCCGCGTTTGCCGAGATTGTGCGGAA
>JBCDJN010000011.1:0-71854 GCA_039414355.1 Planctomycetota bacterium
CCTATTGCCTGGTGGGTGAGCGCATTGAGCTTGTGCCCGGCGGTCTCACCCGCGTGGCCCTTCGCGAAGGGTCCTTGGTGGTCAATTCATCCCAAGGCGGTGGGGTCAAAGACACGCCAGCGAGGCGGCCGCCACGCTTAAGCGGGCCGGCGCCCGGCGGGTTGTGCTGGTTGTCGCGGCCAAGAGCCTGTGACGGGCGGCACAACCGGGCGATTCCGCCAACTCGCGCGCACCATGGTGATCTTGTCGGCGTAGGCCGAATAGGAAGAATGGTAGAGTTCCGACGCGATCTGGCCGTTGCTGCTGCGCGGACGCCAAGTCCCTAGATCGCCACCAACCCGCGATGCCCCCCCCGTGACACCCAGCTTGCCAACGCCGAGCGAGCCCGAAAAAGGCGGCCTCGATCCGTTCCGCCGGGCGGTGCTGCGGGGACTCGGCGTGCTGCTGCCGCCGCTGCTGACCATCGTCATCTTTCTGTGGGTCGGCAACACGGTCACCACCTACGTCTTCAAGCCGCTTGAAGGCGCCATCGGCTACTGGCAGGTGGAGTGGACCGGCGATATCCGCACCGCCAGCGAGCTGCCTGCCGGCTCCGTTGAAGAGGGCATCTACACGCAGGCCGAAGAAGGCAAGACGCCCAAATACGTCCCCACCGAGGTCTACGACGACGTCGCCAAGCGGATGCGTGGGCGCTCGATGCCGGACACGGCGGTCGGCGTCTACCGCAACTACGTCGATGAGAACTGGGCGATGTGGCTCGGCCGGCGCGTCGCCCTGATCGGCGTCTTCATCCTCATCGTCTACTCGCTCGGCAAGTTCTTCGCGGCGGGCATCGGCCGGTTCTTCTGGCACCGCTTCGAGGCCCTCATCGACCGGGTGCCGCTGGTCCGCAACGTCTACTCCTCGGTCAAGCAGGTCACCGACTTCGTCTTCACCGAGTCCGAGATCGAGCAGAACTTCAGCCGCGTGGTGGCGGTGGAGTTCCCCCGCAAGGGCATGTGGTGCGTGGCGTTTGTCACCGGCGAGAGCATGCTGGATATCGAGAGCGCCGCCAACGAGCCGGTGATGAGCGTGCTGATCCCCAACTCGCCGATGCCGTTCACCGGGTTCACGCTCACCGTCAAGAAGAGCGAGGCGGTCGACCTCAACATCACCATTGAGCAGGCGTTCCAGTTCTTTGTGAGCTGCGGCGTGGTGGTGCCGCCGCAGCAGATCACGCGTGCCGTGGCGGAGCGTGCCAAGCAGGGGCGTTCGGGCGAGTCGTTCGCCGGCGCCGTCGCCACGCCCACTCTCGCCGCTCGCGACGCCGCCGACGATGAGTGACCGGCCACTCCGCATCGGCACCCGCGCCAGCAAGCTCGCACGCTGGCAGTCGGATTGGGTCGCCGAGCAGCTCCGCGGCCTCGGCCACGAGGTCGAGATGGTCGAGATCAAGACCTCCGGCGACCGGCAGCAGATGGGCCCGATCGAGGCGATTGGCGTCACCGGCGTCTTCACCAAGGAGCTGCAGCGGGCGTTGCTGGAGGAGCGGGTCGACCTGGCGGTGCACAGCCTGAAGGACCTGCCAACCGCCGCGATCGACGGGCTGACGGTGGCGGCCGTGCCGCCGCGGGAGGGCGTTCGCGACGCGCTGATTTCGCCCGCGGCAGAGTCCCTCGACGCGCTGGCGCAGGGCGCCCGCGTCGGCACAGGCAGCTACCGCCGTCGGGCCCAGTTGCTTCACCGCCGGCCCGACCTGCAGATGCTCGACCTGCGCGGCAACGTGGATACGCGCCTTCGCAAACTCGATGACGGCGACTACGACGCGATTCTGCTAGCCGAAGCGGGCCTGCGGCGCCTGGGTCTCGCCGACCGCATCTCGCTAGCGATTCCAGCCGAAACGCTGCTGCCGGCGCCGGGGCAGGGCGCCCTAGGAATCGAGTGCCGGGCGGGCGACGAATCGACGCCGTCGGTGCTGGCGCCGCTCGACCACGCGGCCACGCACGCCGCGGTGGTGGCGGAGCGTTCCGCACTCGCTCACCTGGAAGGCGGTTGCCTCGCAGCACTCGGCGCCTGGGGGCGAATCGAAGGCGAATCGCTGCGGCTGTCGGTCGTCGTGCTCAGCGAGGATGGCACGAAGCGGCTCTTCGCAGAATCCACCGGCAGCCCCGCCGAGGCCGCCGCCGTCGGCATCGCCGCCGCCGACGATCTGCTATCGCAAGGCGCCGGCGAGCTCCTCATCCGCCGCTAGCACGCCCGCAACCGGCAACCTTCGCCGCCGACGACCGGCAGTTCTTGCCGACCGGCCGCCGTCTCAGCCCCCGGATCCGCCGGGGGACCGCTTCTCCGCACGAAAACGTCGGTCCCGAAAGAGAACGTTTCCGCGGGGCTATCCCACGGCAGAGCCAGGGGCTGAACGCAGCTCCCGAGTTTCTTTCGTTGGGTTGGCACGCGGGCTGCACTACCGAGGCGTCGCCGGCAGGGGGGCCAACCTGCAAGCACCCAACCAACCATGCCGTACGGCTTGTACGTTTCCGCCGAGGGCGCCCAGGCGCAGTCCCAGCGGCTCGAGGTGATCGCCAACAACCTGGCGAACGTGAACACGGTGGGCTTCAAGCCCGACCAGGCCGCGTTCCAGGCCCGCTTTGCCGAAGCCATCCAAGAAGGCCACGCCGCCGCGGGCGATCGCTCCGTCCACGACGTTGGTGGCGGGGTCAAAGTGATCGAAACGCTCACCGACTACACCGCCGGCCGCTTGCAGCACACCGGCAGCGACAGCGACGTAGCGATCATCGGCGAGGGCTTCTTCCAAGTCGCCGGCGAGGGCGAAGAGCCGCTGCTGACCCGCGCCGGAAACTTCCGCGTAGACCCCGATGGCCGCCTGCTGACCGGCGACGGTCGCCCCGTGCTCGACTCCGGCGGCGCCGGCATTCAACTCGCCCCCAACGTGGAGTGGAACATCTCCAAGGACGGCTTCGTGCAGCAGGGCGGCGGCGCCGTGGAGCTGGCGATCGTTCAACCCGAGTCGCTGAGCGACCTGACCAAAGTGGGGACCAACGTCTTCGCCAGCCGCGGGCCGGTGAACCCTGTTGCGGAGACCGCCCGCGAGGTCCGGCCGGGAACCCTTGAGATGTCCGCCGCCAACCCCACCCAGCAGATGATGGCCATGATCGAAGCGAGCCGCGCCTTCGAGGCCAACGCCCGCATGATCCAAACCCAAGACGCCGCGATGCAGGGCCTCGTCGGCCGGCTCCTCAGAGTCGCGTGAGACAAGCCCTCAGCTATCAGCGGTCAGCGGTCAGCGGTCAGCTTCCCAAAGCCACTAGCCACTAGCACTCGCCACTACCATGTCCGTTCAAACGCTCTACACGGCCGCCACCGGCATGGAGGCCCTGGAAACCAAGCTGGACGTCATCGCCAACAACATGGCGAACGTCAACACAACCGGCTTCAAGAAGGACCGGGCGAACTTCGAGGACCTGTTCTATCGCCAGATCCGCCTGCCCGGCTCGGAGGACGCGGACGGCAACCTCACGTCCACCGGCATCGAGGTCGGCCTGGGCGTCCGCGTGCAGAGCATGCAGTCCGACTTCGACCAGGGCGCCTTCCAAGCCACCGAGAACCAGCTCGACTTCGCCATTGAGGGCGACGGCTTCTTCGCCGTCCAGGACCCCAACGGCGACCGGCTCTACACGCGGTCGGGCAACTTCGGCATCAACGCCGACGGCAACCTGGTGCTCGGCTCCGCCAACACCGGCTGGCTGATCGACCCGCAGATCAACATCCCCGAAGAAGCCGTGGGCATCGTCGTCAGCGCCAGCGGCGTGGTGCAGTACCGCACCGCCGACTCGCCCACGCTCCAGGGCGGAGACCAGCTGCAGCTCTACAACTTCATCAACCCCGACGGGCTGCTGAAGATGGGCGACAACCTCTTCAAGGAGACCGACGCGTCCGGCCAATCGGTCCCCGGCAACCCGGGCGAGCCCGGCTTTGGCTTCTTGCAGCAGGGCTTCCTCGAAGCGTCGAACGTGGAGCCGGTCACCGAGCTGATTGACCTGATCACCACGCAGCGGGCGTTCGAGCTGAACTCGCAAGTGGTTCAAGCCGGCGACCAGGTGATGCAGATCGTGGCCAACCTTCGCCGCGGCTAACGGCCGTAGGCTGCCGTAACGCCGACCGCCGGGTCGGCGCCCGCCAATCGCTCTTCTACCGACCTCTACCGACACAAGATGCAATCGCCTCTAACCACCGCCGCCTTCGCCCTGCTGCTCTTAGCGAGCGCCACGGCCGGCGCGCACGCGGCCGACCTGCTGCTCCGAGAGCGGGCGATGCCAACCGGCTCGATCGTCCGGCTCGGCGAGATCGCCACCGTGCTCCGCGCCACGCCAAGCGAGGCCGCCCGCTTATCGGCACTGCCGTTGATGCCGGCGCCGGCGCCGGGGACCGAGCAGGTGATCCGCGGGCAGCAGCTCCGCGACCTGCTGGAAGCCCACGGCGTGGACCTGATGGATATCCGCTTCGACGGCGCCACCCGCGTAACCGTCGGCGAGCGACGTGAACGTCGCCCCTCCTCGCCGACCACCACCACGGCGCCGGCCGCCAACACCCTCGAGGCAACGCCCGCCCCGAACACGAAGCAGCGTTCGCAGGTGGGCTTCCGCCTCGTCACCGAAGCCCCGCCAAAGCCGGGCAGCCGTCCACGACGCCTGCCGCAGATCGACACGACGGCGGCCGCCAAGTCGTTGGCGGATTCGCTCAACGCCTACGTCCGCCGCCGGATGGGCGACGACTTGATGCGTGTTCGCGACGTGCAACCGACACCTCGCCAGGCAGCAAGCCTTGCCGAAGCCGTCGACCAGCTTGTGATCACCTCCACCGAAGCCCCGGCTACCGGATCGCAGAGGTTCTTGGTTTCGTTCGCAACCGATGCCGGGCCCGTGCGATTCCCCGTCTACGGCACGGTGGAACGAGTCGAGCCCGTCGTCGTAGCCACGGCCCCAATCCCACGCGGCTCGCTGATCACCAACGCCAACACGCGCCTCGGCGTCCTGGACGAAGACTTCCGACCCCGTGCGAACGAATCGCTGATACCCGACCTGGAGACGGCGATTGGCCGCGAGGCCGCCCGCTCGATCCAGACCGGCCAGCCGGTGACCGACTCGAACAGCGAGCCTCCCATCATGGTCCGCCGCGGCGACTTGGTAGACGTCAAGGCGGGCTCCGGCGGCGTCGTCGTACGCATGAAAGCCACCGCCCGACGCGACGGACGCGAGGGCGAGGTGGTAGAGATCGAGGCCCTTGGCGACCGACGCCGCCTGGAAGGCCGCGTCACCGGCTACGGGGAACTATCGGTCGTTTCCTCCGCGCGAAGCGGCGCCACCAGCGCTAGGAGAGCACGATGATCCGCATCGCCTGCCTTGCAATCGTCGCCCTCGGCACGGTGGTCGGCCACGCATACGCCCAAGACGGAGGGCTGTTGCACACCGCTCCCCCCGCTGGGCCTTCCGATCTAACGCTGCAGAACAGCTCCTACACCTACACCCCGCTTCCGCCCGAAGCCGAGCTGGGTGAGTTAAAGAGGGAAGACATCATAACGGTGCTTGTCGACTACCGCACCAGCATGCTCAGCGAGGGTGAATTCCAAAGCCGGAAAACGGCCAGCTTCAACGGCATCCTCTCCGATTGGTTAGGGTTCGATGGGAAGAGCATCTTCCCCGACCCTCAGTCCCGTGGCGACCCCACGATCTCCGGATCGATCAACAGCCAGTTCCGCGCTGAAGGCGATCAGGAGCGGCGTGACGCGTTAACGTTCCGCATCGCCGCGAAGATCGTCGACATCTACCCGAACGGCAACCTGGTAATCGAAGCCCATCGCACGATTACCGACAACAACGAGCGTTGGGAACAGTCGCTCACGGGAGTTGTCCGGCGTCAGTCAATCGGACCTGACTTAACTGTTCGGAGCGACGCCATCGCCGACCTCAAGATCCACAAGCGTGAGCTCGGCAATGTGAAGGATGCGAACGCCCCTGGATGGCTACAACGCTGGTGGGGACGCTCAAAGCCGTTTTAACGCGCAGACTGCCCAAGAAGGCCCGACGACCAAGTATCACAATGCACCGCCTTATAACTATCTTCCTCTTGCTTGTTACCGCATGGTTGACGATTCCCAACGATGCCTTAGGTCGCGGAACGGCCCTACGGAACATCTGCCGAATCAAGGGACAAGAGGAGAACACGATCACGGGCCTGGGCCTGGTGGTTGGCCTAAACGGTACCGGTGAGGCAGGCGATCCTGCCACGATGCGCAAGCTCGCACGGGCGCTTCAATTGATGGGCTCTCCCGTATCAATGACCGGCCGGCTCGATGCGGAATCGCTCACCGAACTGCGAAACATAAGCAACGTGGCGCTGGTGATGGTCTCCGCAACCATCCCGGCCACCGGAGCCCGCCGCGGAGACAAGATCGACTGCTCCGTGAGCGCGCTGAATGGCAAGGGGTTAACCGGCGGGCGGCTGGTTTTTGCCGACCTAACGGGCCCTCTCCAGCAGGGCACGCGGATCTACGGCACCTGCCAGGGCTTGCTTCAGATCGATAACTCAACCCAGCCCATGGACGCACGCATCCATGGTGGCTGCCAGATCCAGCAAGACGTATTCACACCATTTCACAAAGATGGATTCGTAACCCTGATCCTCGACCAAGATCACGCCAACTTCCAGACGGCTGAGGCGGTCGTTAAGGCGATCCAGGGCAAGCTCGAAGACTACATTCCCGCAGGCACTACCGACCACGATCGTCTCCAACAAGAGAACGTCCACGCGGTCAACGCGTCGAACATCCGCGTCAAGATCCCCAACTCTTATCGCATCGACCCGGTCGCCTTTGTGGCCGAACTATTAGAAACCGCCATCTACGACTCAGAGCCGGAGTCCCGGGTGTACATCAACACTCGCTCCGGCAGCATCCAGATCAGCGGAGATGTGCAAATTGGCGACGTCATCGTCGCCCACCGAAATCTCATCGTTGAAACTAGTGGTGCGGCGCAGTTTGCAACATTCAACCCCGATTCGTTAAACCCAACTGCGGCAGGGACGAGTCTCGATAACCTGGTGGGGGCATTGAAAACTCTCAGTGTACCTGCCGACGACATTATCGAGATCATTCGCGGCATCAAGAAGCTCGGTAAGCTGCACGCCAAACTGATCATTGAATAACTCGGTAGTGTACTTCTATGACCATAGAGTCAGTATCGCCGGCGCCGCTCTCGGTCACGCAGGGGCGTGCTAGCCTCGGCGAGCGGACGCCCAAACCGGCGCCGTCGGCGACCGACGTCAAGAACGCCGAGAAGGTCCAAGAGGCCTTCCGCGGCTTCGTGGGTGCGACGGTGTTCGGCCAGATGCTGGGCTCGATGCGTGGGACGGTTGGCGAGCCGGCCTATTTCCATGGCGGTCAAGCCGAGAAGGTCTTCCAGTCTCAGCTCGACCAGGCGATTGCTGACCACATGACGTCGCGGGACGGGGCGGCCTTCGCCGACTCGCTCTTCGAACATCAGTTTCCCGACCACGCCGACACCCTGCACCGGGCCGACCGGCAGTCTATTGCCACCGTCGACAACAGCTCTAAGCCTGCTGATCGACTGCAAGCACTCAACAACCTACGCCGAACTTGAGGCGAAGATCGATGCACGACATGAACACATCACCGACCAACGCCGACGGCATCGAGGAGCAGGTTGCCAACCTGCTCTCGGACCTCGCCGCTACCCAGGGCGAATTGCTTGACCTGCTGGGCCGCAAGCGGCAGATGATTGCTTCGAGAGACCGCCAAGGGCTCAACGCTCTACAAGCCGAAGAGGCGAAGCTGGCTGATCGCTTGATGGGGTGCCACCAGCGGCGGCAGGCGCTGCTAGCAGGCGCTGCGTCGCGAGGCTTGCCGGGCGACAGCTTGCAAGCACTGGCGGCGTCGCTACCACGCGAGGAACGGCAGCGGCTAGCGCCGGGAATCGCCGACGCGCGTCGGCGCGCCCGCTTGGTTCAGCATCAGAGTCTTACGAACTGGGTGCTGGTCCAAAGGACGCTGCTGCACCTATCGCAGATGATCGAAATCATTGCCACCGGCGGGCAGATGCGGCCGACCTATGGAGATAGCGCGTCGCCGCGCGCCGGCGGCGCCTTTGTGGACCAAGCCGTGTGACGTTGTTCGTCAATCAGCCCAATCACACTCCGGCGCAGGGACGCGCCTGTAGCTAGCAGCAGCGCAAGGCAGAGCCATGTCGCTCTTCGGATCGATCCAACTCGGCGGCAACACCCTGCAGGCGATGCAGATTGGCCTGCAGGTGGTTGGCAACAACATTGCCAACGCCAACACGACAGGGTTCATCCGCGAAGAGGTGCTCTACTCGCCCGCGCCGGTCCAAGAGATCGGCGGGCTGACGCTCGGCCTGGGCGTCGAGATCGACGCTATCGTCCAGAAGTCCGACAGCTTCCTCAACGATCGGCTGCGCGGCGCCGGCGCCGACCGCGCCAGCGCCGACGTGCAACGCGACGCGCTCAACAGCCTCGAGACCCTCATCGGCGAGCTCACCGACACGGACATCAGCACGTCGCTCACCAGCTTCTTCGGAGCCATCGTTGAGATCTCCAACGGCGACGGCGATACCAACTCGCTCCGCAACCTGGCGATTGGCAGCGGCGAGACGCTCACCGCCGATATCCGGCGGCTGTCGACGCGGGCCTTCGATCTGCGGTCTGAGTACGACACGCGGATCTCGCTCTCCGCCGCCGACATCAATCTCTACGCCGAGGAGGTGCGGGCGCTCAACCTGCGGATCGTCAACATCGAAGCGGGCGGAGCGCTCGGGAGCGACGCTGGCGCACTCCGCACCGAGCGGGACAACGCGCTCGCCAAGCTGAGCGAGCTGCTGGACGTCCAGGTCACCGAGCAGCCAAGCGGCGCCGTGAATGTCGCCGTGGGTGGCGAGTCTCTGATCTTTGAAGGCGTCCGGAGAGAAGTGCAGGTCAGCGAGAGCCAGGATGGTTCGGGCGAGACAACCAGCACGCTGCGGTTTGCGGACAACAACGGGTCGATCACGACCACCGGCGGCGAGGTTGAGGGCCTGCTTGAGGCGAGAGACACGATCGTCGGCGGGTTCCTCGATACGCTCGACAACTTCGCGGCGTTGCTCGCGAGCGAGTTCAACAAGCTCTACTCACAGGGGCAGGGCGCCGTCGGCTTCGACTCGCTGACCAGCACCGAAGCCGTGGTGGACGCGTCCGCTTCGCTCGACGAGGCTGGCCTGCCGGTGGCGCTGACGTCGGGCAGTTTTCAGCTGCTGGTCTACAACCCGGACGAGGGCTCCACCAAGACCACCGACATCACGATCGACCTCGACGGCCTTGACGGCGACACCACGCTCAACTCGCTGGCGGCCGACCTGAACGCGGTGGACGGCGTTTCGGCCAGCGTCAATGCGGCAGGTCGCCTGGTGATCACGGCCGACTCCTCGGACGTCCAATTCTCGTTTGCCGGAGACGAGGCGAACGAGAGCGGCGTGCTTGCGGCGCTGGGGCTCAACACGTTCTTCACGGGTTCAACGGCCCGGTCCATTGCTGTTAACACCGAGCTGACCGACGGCCCGGCCGCCGCCGCCAAGTTTGCGGCGAGCCTGAGCGGCGTGGGCGAAGGGGGCGACTTCGCCAACGCGCTGAGGCTCTCGGAGTTCGCTTCGCGCCCGCTGGACGCCGCGGACGGCGCGTCGCTCAACAGCACCTACGACCAGATGATCAACGAGATCGCGCAGCAAGCCACGATCGCCGGAAGCGTAGCGGACGGGCTATCCTCGTTCGAGGCGACGCTGCTCGGCGAACAGCAGGCGCTCAGCGGCGTCAACCTGGACGAAGAAGCGATTGAGATGATCACCCTGCAACGCACCTACCAGGCGTCCGCCCGGTTCATCCAGACGGTCTCGGACCTGCTGGACGTGCTCGTCAACCTCTAACCCGCGCGTGGCGTTGTGTCGACCCTTCCAATCCCATCTACGCGGGTAAGCGATTACCTGGTCCGAGAGCGGCTGGTCCAGCAGTCGCAGTCGGATCAGTTGGAGATCTTCCGGCTCCAAAACCAGATCAGCACCGGCCGGCGGATCTTCCAGCCTAGCGAAGACGGCCCCGCGGCGCTGCGCGCGATTACGCTGCAGCGGTCGATCGAGCGAAACGATCAGCTCCAGACCAACCTGCTCAGCGCAAAATCAACGCTTGGCGAAGCGGACACCGCGCTGAGAGGCGTGGCGAACAGGATCAACGAAACACGCGCGCTCGCCATCGGCAGCTCGGGCTCGGTCCAGACCGACGAAGAGCGGCAGACGATTCGGACCGGAGTTCTGGCCTCGCTCGACCAACTGGTGACGTTCGCCAACAGCCGATCGCAGGAGAGCTACCTCTTCGCTGGCTCCCGCGCCCTCTCCGCGCCCTATGTGCAGCGCGACGGCTACGTGGAGTACCTCGGCAACGAAGTCACGCAGCAACAACGCGTCGACACCGGAGTGTTGTTCGACGTAAACGTGCCGGGCGACGAAGCCTTCGGCGGCTTATCTGAGCCGGTTCGCGGCTCGGTGGACCTCAATCCGCACACCACCGCGGACACGCTGCTCTCCAGTCTGGACGGCGGCGCCGGAGTAGTCGTGGACGGCTCGATCGAGATCGCCTACTTCGCACACTCCTCAGTCGTTGAAGCGGAGACCGCGACTATCGACTTGAGCGGCGCGAAAACGCTGGGCGACGTGGCGAGGTTGATCGAAGAGAACGGACCGCCATCGGCGAACCTGCGTGCCAGCGTCGGGCCGACGGGTCTGATCATTGAGACCGAGCCCGGCTCTGCCACGCCGGGCAGCATCGCCATCCGCGAGGTGGCCGGCGGCGCCACGGCACGGCGGCTCGGCATCGCCGAAGAGACCCAAACGACGCAGGTGACCGGCGAAGACCTCAACCCGGCTCTGCGGCTCACGACACCGCTCGCCGATCTGCTCGGAACCAAGTCGGCAGCTCGGCTGCAGCTGCCCGGCGAGGGGAACGACCTCATCCTGACCGCCACCGCCAACGGCGACGGTTTCGACGGCACGCTGGTCTCCTTCGTCGGCGGCGCCACGGTCGGCAACGAGTCGGCCGTCTTCACGCCCGGCACGCCCCCAACGCTAGTGGTTACCATCGCAGACGGTCAGTCCACCGCCACGGGCGTCGCGGCGGCGATCAACAACATCGCGGGCCAACCTTTCGAAGCCGAGATCGACTACCGAGACGTCTCCAACGTGGGCGCCTCCGGCTCGGGCGTTGTGACAGCGTCCCTAACACCGGTTGGCACGACCGACACCGCCGGCAGCGGGCAGACGCTCGACCTCGCCTCAGGCCTGCTCGTTACCAACGGCGGCGATCCGTTCGTCATCGACACGAGTTCGGCGGAGACCGTCGAGGACCTGCTCAACCTCCTCAACAACCCGGACAACGGCCTACTGGCGTCGATCAACAGCTCCGGCAGCGGGATCGACATCCGCACCCGTCGCAGCGGCGCCGACTTCTCGATCGGCGAAAACGGTGGCACGCTCGCCACCGAGCTGGGTGTGAGAACCTACACCGGCGCCTCGCGGCTCGAAGACTTCAACCGCGGCAGCGGCGTGCTCATCGACGGCGAGACGCCGGAAGAGTTCGCGGCGCTGAACTCGTTCCAAATCACGCTGCTAGATCGAGGGACGAGCACGGTCTTCAATATCGATCTGGCGGGCGCCGTCTCGCCGGAGGGGCAGACGTCAGGCGTGGAGACCGTTGATGAGGTGATCGCCGCTATCGCCGCGCAGACAGGCGGGGCGTTGACCGCGGAACTCGCCGCGACTGGGAACGGTATCGTGCTGCGGCGCGCCGACGATGTTGATCCAGCGTTGCCCGCAACCGGCACCTTCAATCTAGCGAACGGCTCGTTCGACATCACCACCACCCAGCTCGGTGACGCCGCTAACGACCCCGACATTAACGTGGTGGTCGTCGATGGAACCGACACCGGAGCGATCTACGACGCGGACGCCGGCACCATCACCGTCACGCTCGACATCACAAACGACGTGCCGAACCTAAACCTGAATACTCAGGTCGCCAACGTCGCCGCGGCGATCGACGCGCTGCCGGAGTTCAGCGTGTCGAATGTTGTCAGCACCGGCGCTGCAGTGGCCGAGACCACCGTTGGTGGGGCCCTAACTGGCGGCTACGACACCGACTCAATCCTCATCACCGGCAACGCTGCTCAGCGGCTCGGCTTCTTCGACGACGACCAGAGCGGGCGACTTAGCAACAACACGTCAGTCACCTCGTCCGACGTCAACACGATCGAGGTCGACAGCGTCTTTAACTCACTGATACGACTCGCCGATGCGCTCGACCGTGGCGCCGAGGGCGTGCCCGACGTGGGCGAGGCGATCAACCGGCTGGACGTCGACCTGGACCGCGCCACCAACGCCCGGGGCGAACTGGGGGCCCGGGTCAACACGCTCGACAACCTCAAGATCCGACTCGAAGACGAAGAGGTCCAACTCCGGTCGTCGCTCTCACTGGAGATCGATGTCGACCTGACGGAAGCCATCTCTGACTTCACCGCCCGGCAGTTCTCGTTGCAAGCGTCGCTTCAATCGACCGCCAGCATCCTGCAGCTCTCGCTGCTGGACTATCTCTAAGCTAACGGCGCAATCCGCCGCACCGATCGGTTTGGCTTATCCACGGCACGCGGATATGCCGATTATGCCGGCAGGGCGGGGCCCCTTCGGGACGGCGCCGCTCCACGCACAGCATCCGGTTCACGCAGTCGGGCATCGAGTATGAAACTTGCGACCACACGTTTCGGCGGCATCGAGATCCTCGAGCGAGACATCCTTACCTTCGCCGATGGTCTTATCGGTATGGAGGCGTGCCGACGCTGGGTGCTCCTTGCCGACTCTCACAATGAAACTCTCGGTTGGCTGCAGTCGGTCGACCGCGAAGACGTGGCGCTGCCGGTCGTGAGTCCTCGGCGGTTTATCCCGGATTATCAGGTCCGCGTCGCGAGCCGCGATGTCGCCCCGCTTGGCCTCGAGTCAGACAGCCAGGCACAAGTCCTGGTAGTGATGAGCCACACGCCCGATGGTTTAACGGTTAACCTCAAGGCGCCGCTGGTGATTTCGCTCGAACACCGTTGTGGTCGGCAGGTGGTCGCCAAGGACGACCACGCCGTTCAGCAACGGATTCCCGGCGTCGAGGCGGTCCGGCGATCGGCCTGAGCCGAAGGCGCAAAGTTGTCCGCCGGTCGGTGGAGCGGATGACAGCACAACCGTTACCGGACCGGCGCCGCTCGATTTCTGACGCCGCCGCATCCGATGGCTATCCAGGCCCAAGGCCGGCGCCGCGATGATGGCGCCCCAGTAACCGTCGAAACCGTCGCCACGGTAATCCGCGCCGAGCACGACACCGCCAACACGGCGCCCCGGCGCCAGGAGTCACCCCATGCTGGTTCTTTCCAGGCAACGCGACGAGAGCATTATTATCGGCGACAACGTGGTGGTGACCATCGTTGACGTCCGCGGGGATAAAGTGCGGCTCGGCATCGACGCCCCGGTAGAGATCCCCGTTCACCGCCGTGAGGTGTACGAGGCGATCCAGCGCGAGAACCGCCGCGCCGCCGAGGCCCCCACGGCCGAGGCCCGGTCCGTCGGCAAGCCCTCGCGCAGCAAGTAGAGCGGCCTCGCCGCTCTCTCTTCTCATCAACGCGGGCGCCCGCGTTGCGATCCTGCTGGATCAACAACTCCGCGAATTGCTAGCGCCGACGTGTGCGCTTTTCCGGGGTTCGGGCGAGAAGCAATTCGGCCTGTAACGGTTAGGATCGTTCGTAACGGGCCGAGGCCATTTCAAACCGCCGGAAAGTCGCCCCCCGCCTCACACTGTCACATTCTCCAGACGATACGTTGGCATAGACGATCCGCTAGCAGGCGAATCGTTGGGTTGGATTGCTGAGATTCGCGTCCCTTCTTGTAAGGGGCTCAGCCCGAAGCGATCCAGGCAGTTGGCGCGTAACACGCCGTGCGGAGCGTTGGGGTGGGTCCCCAACGGCAGTCGCCGGCGAGCCAATCACGGAACGACAACTAGGAGTTGCTGCCAAGCGGCCGCCCGGCACGAGCCGGCGGCGTCAACAGCCAACACAGGGCGCTAAGGTCAGCCGGGGTGGAGCCCCCGACTTCCAGTCCGGCCTCCGCCCGCAACTGGTCACACTTTAAGGGGTTGAAGCGATGACACGGATCAACACAAACGTCGGCTCACTGGTAGGCCGAAACAACCTGGTGCGGGCCAACGAAAGCCTGTCGCAGTCGCTCACGCGGCTCTCCACCGGTCTCCGGATCAACACCGGCGCCGACGACCCGGCCGGTTTGATCGCGTCGGAGAACCTCCGGTCGGACATCACCAGCATCAACGCCGCGCTCACCAACACGGACCGAGCCAGCCAAGTGATCGCCACGGCCGACTCGTCGCTTGGCCAGGTCAGCTCGCTGCTGAACGACATCCGTGGTCTGGTGACGGAGTCGGCCAACGCCGGCGCCCTCTCCGACGAGCAGATCGCTGCTAACCAGCTGCAGGTTGACTCGTCGCTCGAGGCCCTCAACCGGATCGCCCAAACCACCACGTTCCAGGGCCGCCGGCTCCTGGACGGCTCGCTCGACTTCACCACGTCGGCGACCAACAACTTTACCGAGCTCTCGAACCTGAACATCGACCAGGCCAACCTGGGTGCGTCGGGATCGGTCAGCCTGGACATCGACGTGACGACCGCCGCGACCCAGGCGTCGCTCAACATCGGCGGAATTGCTCCGGGTGTTGCCGGCACAAACTCATCCGGCTCGATCAGCTTCGAGGACACGGCGGTCAACGGTACCGGAACGGCCACGTTTGACGTCGAGACCGCCGCCGCGGTCGCCGGCACCGGCACCGCCAACTTCACCGTTGAAACCGCCGACTCGCAGCAGGGTATCGCCGACCTCGACATCACCGCACAAGCCAACGGCTCGCTCACCGTCGCCGGCCAGACGATCAACATCACCGCGCTCGAAGGCGGAACCGCCGCGGATGCCGAGGGCAACGACCTTGGAACGTTCACGCTGGCGCTCGGCGGGTCCTCGGCCGGCGCCTACAACGCCACTACCGATACGCTTGCGGTCGGTGTTGCCGGGGCCTCGGGCGTGGCGACCGTCCAAGACGTGATCGACGAGATCAACAACGGCACCGCCTTCACCGCGACGCTGGCGGGCGGCTCTAACGGCTCGCAGACGATTGTGACCGGCGACCTCGCCGGCACCACGGCCACCGCCGCCGGCGGCGGCTCGCAGACGATCGCCCTCACCGCGGTCGCCGACGGTCCTGCCGACGGCGCCGAGATCTCGGCTGCCAACAGCCCGACGGTCTCGGTTCTCCTGAACCAAGGCGGCACTTCGGCTGCTTACAACGCCACGACCAACACCCTGACTGTCAGCCTCACGCAAGCGGCCGGCACCGCGACGCTGGCCGACGTTGCCTCCGCTATCAACGCCGCCGGCGAGTTCACCGTTGATAGCTCTGGAGTTGCGGACACCACCGCCACGATTGGCGCCACGGGCGCCGGCGCCGCCTCGCTGACCACAACGACGGACGGTGTCGACGCTACCTCGAACGCCACAACGTTCTCCATCACGACGGTTGCCGACGGGAACCAGGACTTCAACCTGCAGATCGCCACGGCCGCTGCGTCGTCTATCACCGATACCAGCGCCGCGGACGGCGTGCTTGCTCAGATTGATGGCAACGCGACAACGGGCTACACGGTCACGATTGCCGACGACGCCACCACCAACCTCACGGCTTTGGCGGCGGCTTTGCAGACTCAGATCGGTGAGGCCGCGAGCATCAGCTACTCCGGCGGAGCAGCCGACGTCTACGACGCCAGCCGTAGTGCCGACTCGCTGCCGGGCGGAATTGTCTCGGTCACCGGCTCAACAGCGGCCGTCACGGCCCAGCGGACGATCGACATCACCGTCGATCCCGCGACCTTCGGCGCCGATCCGAACCTGAACTTCACGTTCGTGAACGGCCCGATCGCCGACGCGGGTGTTGATGCCATCGCTGAGGCGGTCTCCGGTGGCTACCAGATCACCATCGACAACGACGGCACGCCCGGCGGTGTTACGTTTGGTGACATTGCGACCGCCATCAGCGGCATCACGGGCATCACCGCCAACGCGGGCGCCGACGCCGGTCTTACGTACGACCCCAACAACGTCGCCGCGTCGACCGGCAACACCTCCACGACGGGTGGGTTCGTCGCCGGTACGGACATCATCACCATCACCGCGGACACGGCGGACGCCGCGTTCGACGGCACCGTGACCTTCGCCACTTCGGCGAGCATCACCGCCGGTGCGGTCGACGTCCAGGTGGATGGCAGCAACAATCTCACCGTCACGGTGAACAACGCCGCCAGCTACAACATCGCAGACATCGCCTCGGCCATTAACTCGCAGAGCGGTTACACCGCGTCGGTTACGCAGGCCAATGGCTCGGGCACCTTCGATGCCTCGAACTCTGACGACGACACCACCGCGGTTACTTCCGCCCTGACCGGCGGCGCCGCCGCGACGGGTGGCTTGGCTCAGGACGCGGTGATCGAGTTGGCCGGTCTGCTTGGCTCGGAAGTCTTCAACCTCCAAGCCGGCACCGATGTCTCCACGCTCATTGAGCAGATCAACCTGGTCAGCGACGCGACCGGTGTAGAGGCCGCAGCGGGGGCCGACGGGCAGAGCATCGACATCAGCTCGACCTCGTACGGCTCCAGCGCGGTGGTCGAGCTCGACGTCCGAAGCGAAGCCACCGGGGGCACCTTTACCGCGGCGGTTGGCTCTGGATCGCGAGCGACCGGCTCCGATATTGTTGCAACCGTCAACGGTGTTGCCGCCAACGGCGACGGCAACTCGCTGTCGATCAACACGGCCACGCTCGACCTTTCGACCTCGGTAACCGCCGGCTTCACCGGCACGGTGGAGTTCGACATCACCGGCGGCGGCGCCCTGTTCCAGCTTGGCCCCGATGTTGTGTCGAACCAGCAGGCCCGCCTCGGCATCGGCAGCGTCAACACCGCCGCCCTGGGCGGCGTCAGCGGCTCGCTGTTCCAGCTCCAGTCGGGCGGCACCGCCGACCTGACGACGGACGCCACCACGGCGGCCGCGATTGTCGAAGAGGCGATCGACCAGGTGACCTCGCTTCGCGGTCGACTGGGCGCCTTCCAGCGGACGACGCTGGAGACGAACAAGAACGCCCTGAACGATACGCTGGCCAACCTGACCGAGGCCGAGAGCTCGATCCGCGACGCCGACTTCGCCGCCGAGACGGCTCAGTTGACCCGGTCGCAGATCCTCGTCCAGTCCGGTACGCGGGTCCTCGCCATCGCCAACCAGAACCCGCAGAACGTGCTGGGTCTCCTGGGTTAAGCGGCGGCGACGCGGTAGCTTGAAACTCACAAGCCGGCTCGGCCCTTTGGGGTCGGGCCGGCTTTTCTTGTATCGGGCGGCACCGGCTCCGATCGCTGGCGATTGCGGCTCCTCGGGGTTCCGCACGCTGGTGCGGCGACTCGGCTTCAAGCCGGGCAGTTTGCCTAGCCGATACCGCTGATAACGCCGCGCTCCCGCCGGCGAGCTACCCTTGCCCTGGCCGCCCGCCCTACGCGGGCCGCCCGCTAGTAACCACCACCCGCCCCAACGGCCACCGCACAGCGCCCTGTCCGCAATCCAGTCCAGCGTCGGTTTGATCACCGGCATCCCGATCCAGGACACGGTGGATCAGCTCATTAGCATCTCGGCCCGGCCGAGAGACACGCTGGTCGCGCGTACGTCGAGCGTGCAAGCCGAGCAGTCGGCGGTGGATACGCTGGCGTCGCTGGTGCTTTCGCTGCAGTTCTCGGCGAACCGGTTCAACGCGTCCGGCACGTTTACGGGCCGGACCGCCAGCTCGTCGAGCGATCAGGTCTCGGTCTCGATCCCATCGGGATCGACGCCGACGCCGGGCAGCTACCAATTCACCCCGCTTCAGGCGGCATCGGCGAACCAGTTCGTCTCTGGGAGCTTCGAAGATATCGCCGACGCGGTGGGCAGCGGGACGCTCAACTTCGGCTTCGGCGGCCAAGTCGACCGTGGGCGGAACCTTGCCGAGCTGAACAGCGGCGCCGGCGTCACCGCGGGCGAGATCAAGATCACCGACCGCTCCGGCGCCTCGTCCGTGGTAGACCTGCGGGCCGCGCGGACCGTGGACGACGTGCTGCTTGCGATCAACTCCAACACCACGCTGGGCGTCACCGCCACGGCGAACGGCGACTCGTTCGTTCTCACGGACAACACCGGCGGCAGCGGCACGCTATCGGTATCGGACGTCGGCCTCTCCGCCACGGCGACCGACCTCGGCCTGGCGGGCCTCGCCGCAAGCGGCAGCGTGCTGACCGGCAGCGACGTCTTTAGCCTGCACAGCGGCTCCAAGCTGAGCGGCCTGAACGACGGCGCCGGCGTTTCGCTGATCACCGGGCAAGACGATCTGTTGATCACCGCGCGCGACGGCTCAGAAGAGTTCGGCGTCGACCTGGGCGACGCGACAACACTCGGCGACGTCGTCGACGCCATCAACAACGACGAAGACAACGACAACCTGGTCGCCGCCTCGATCTCGACCGACGGTCGGCGGCTGGTGATCGAGGACAAGACGGGCGCCTCGGACAACAACCTGAAGGTCACCAACGGCCTGCTCGGCACGGCCGCCGACGACCTGGGGCTGACGGCCGACGTCGCCAATGGAACGATCACCGGCGCGCGAATCGCGGCGGGCTTGAAGGACACCCTCGTCAGCAGCCTGAACGGCGGCGCCGGGCTGACGCTGGGCAGTGTGGCGATCACCGACCGTGAGGGGAGCAGCGTCACGGTCGACCTCGCCGGGCTGGAGACGGTGAGCGACATCGTCAACAAAATCAACGCCGACGCCGAAGCCGGCAGCGTCTCGGTCCGCGCAAGCCTGAACGACAGCCGCAACGGCATCACGCTCACCGACTCCAGCGCGGCTCCGACACAGAATCTTAAGGTTGAAGAAGTCGGCGACGGGACCACGGCGAGCGACCTCGGCATCCTCGCCGATACGTCGGCCGCCTCGATCAACGGCGGCTCGCTCGATCGGCAGACCGTCAGCGAATCGACGCGGCTCGACGCGATCAACGGCGGCGCCGGCGTCACGCTTGGCGACTTCTCCGTGACCGATAGCGTTGGCGTCCGCCGAACGATTGACCTCGACAAGACCGGCAGCGAGGCCGAGACCGTTGGCGACGTGATCGACCTGATCAACGCGGCCGGCAACGGCGTGACGGCGTCGATCAACAGCACCGGCGACGGCATCCTGCTCACCGACACCGCGGGCGGCACAGGCACGCTCACCGTCGCCGAAGTCGGCGGCGGGTCCACCGCGGCAGACCTGCAGTTGGTGGGGGCGTCGTCCGCCACCAACAACAGCGGGCAGCAGGTCATTGACGGCGCCACGCGTTTCGCCGTCGACCTGTCAGACCTGACCGCGTCGCCCGAGTCGATCTCACTCTCCACGCTCAACGGCGGCGCCGGAGTCGACGCCGGCATCTTTGCGGTGTTCTCCGCGAGCAACGACACCGAGACTCCCGACTTTGTCGTCGACCTCGGCGAAGCCGGGGCCGAGGCGTTCACCGTCGGCGACGTGATCAACAAGATCAACGAAGCCGCCACCGCGGCGGGCTCCTCGGTGTCGGCGGCCGTGAACTCGGCCGGAACCGGCATCGAGTTGACAGACGCCACCGGCGGAAGCGAAACCCTCACCGTCAGCGACCTCGGCACCGGGACCGCCGCGGCGGACCTTGGCTTCACCGCCACCGCCACAACCGAAGACAACGGCGACCAAACCATCAACGCCAGCGGCCTGTTCGCGGCAACCGACGGCGACTCCGCCGCGCTCGAGACGCTGGCAACGCGCATCAACGACCTGGGGGCTGGCGTCACCGCGTCGGTCTTCTCGGACGCCTCGGGCTACCGGCTGGCGATCACGGCCGACACGCCGGGCGCCGAGAACCAGTTGCTGGTCGACGGCGGCGCCACGGGGCTGAGCTTCGTGGAGACGAGCCGCGCCACCGACGCGGTCGCCCTGTTCGGCTCGTCGGTCAACGGCGGCGCCATCGCCGTGACTTCGCAGTCCAACACGTTCAACGGCATCGTCGATGGGCTCAACCTGACCGTCGGTCAGGCCGACGGCGAGACGGCCGTGATCGATGTTGCGAAAGACGACAGCCCGTTCACCCGCGCCGCCCAAGACTTCGTCGACGCGTACAACTCCATCCGCACCAACCTGGACAGCGTGGCGTCGTTCGACGAGACGACCAACACCCCGGGTTTGCTCTTTGGGCGGCTTGAGTCGTTACGTGTCGACTCCGATCTCAGCCGACTCGTCTCCGGACGGCTGCGGCCGGGCGAGAAGTACGGTTCGCTCGAGTCGGTGGGCATCAGCCTGGGCGACGACGGCCAGTTGACGCTCGACTCCGCGAAGCTCTCCGAAGCCCTGGCCGACGACCCGACCGGTGTCGAAGAACTGTTTACCGATAGCGAGAACGGCTTGGTCACGCAGCTCCAGAGCGCGGTCGACGTGCTCGCCACGGACGAGAACTCGCTGCTCTCGTCTCGGTCCGACGCGCTGAGCCGAACCGTTGAACTCAACCAGGCGCGGATCGCCGACATGACCGTGTCGCTTGAGCGCGAACGGGAATCGCTGCTGCTGGAGTTCTTCCGGCTCGAAGAGACCGTCGCGCTGCTGCAATCCAACCTCGACTCGATTGGCGAGATCCAGCCGATCACCATCGCCAATTCATCGAGCAGCAGCTAGCCGCGCCGCCCGGCGATAAGCCACGCCAACTCGACCCCAGCCCTAACCAAGCCCAGCCGACCCCTGCAAGGAAGAACCGATGGCCGCCAGAAGCGATTACCTGGAGCAACGGATCCGCACCGCGTCTCCGGCGCAGCTTCACCTGATGCTGATCGAGGGCGCCCTGCGGCTGGCCGGGCAGGCGGACAAGGCGTATGAGGCGAACGACGTGGACAGCGCCACCCAGCCGCTGCTGCGGGCGATGGACATCACCTCGGAACTGCTCGCCGGCGTGCGGCACTCCGAGGAGGATATCAACGTCAAGCTGGCGGCGATCTACCACTTCTGCTTCACCCGGCTCACCATGGCTTACGTGAACACCGACCGGGAGAAGCTGGCCGAGGCGATCCGCGTGCTGGGCATCGAGCGGGACACGTGGCGGCTGGCGTGCGAGAAGATCGGCGCCGACAGCGAGGCCGGGTCGCCCGCCGCGAAGTCCGAGGCGGTGAAAGGCCCTCATCGACCCGCCCCCCTGGCAGGGGTTGAGATGCCGGCCGAAGGCGGCTTGTCGCTCGAGGCGTGACAGATAGAGGCTAGAGGTTGGAGGCGAGAGGTTAGGGATCTCGGGGCCGGCTGGGCGGGTGGAGGTCAGTTTGGGGTCAGGCTACTATCCTCTCTCGGACCGAAGGTCCAGAGTCTTCTAGCCTCGAACCTCCAGCCTCTAGCCTCTCCAAAATGCTTATCCGCGTAGGGCACAGCCCCGATCCCGACGACGCGTTCATGTTCTACGCGCTCGCCAAGGACCTGCTGGAAACCGGCGACTACCAGTTCACCCACGAGTTGGTGGACATCGAGACGCTCAACCAGCGGGCGTTTTCGGGCGAGCTGGAGCTGACCGCCGTCAGCATCCACGCCTACGCCTTCCTGCAAGACAAGTACATGCTCTGCAACTGCGGGGCGAGCATGGGCGACAACTACGGGCCGATGGTCGTGGCCCGCGAGGAGCTCTCGGCGGACGAACTCAAGAGCAAGCGGATCGCCATCCCCGGTAAGCTCACCAGTGCCACGCTCAGCCTGCGGCTGTTCTTGGAGCAGGACTTCGACAGCGTGCTGGTGCCCTTCGACGAAATCATCCCCGCGGTGGCGGCGGGTGAATATAAGGGCGAGAAGGTCGACGCCGGCTTGCTGATCCACGAGGGCCAGCTCACCTACGGCGATCAGGGTCTGAAGCTCTGCGTGGAGCTCGGCGAGTGGTGGTACGAACTGACCGGCGGGCTGCCCCTGCCGCTGGGCGCCAACGCCATCCGGAAGGACCTGGGCGAGAAGGCGATTGGCGAAGTTGAGGACCTGCTCGGCCAGAGCATCAATTACGGCCTCGACCACCGCCAGCCGGCCGTCGATTACGCCCTGCAATACGGCCGTGATCTCGACAGCGCCAAGGCCGATAAATTCATCGGCATGTACGTGAACGACTGGACGCGGGACTTCGGCGAGAAGGGCCGCGAGGCGGTCCGCCTGTTCCTGCAGATGGGCCACGACAAGGGCGTGCTGCCGGAGCTGGTGACGCCGGAGTTCGTTGCGAAGTGATGATCGCAGAGGCCGCGGAGGAGCGCCATGCGAATCGGTGTGCTGGCGGACTCTCACGACAACTTCGCCCTCGTTGAGTCCGCGATCCGACTGCTCGTTGAGCAGGGCGCCGAGGCGATCTTCCACTGCGGCGACTTGACTACCGCACGCGTCGTCGATCTTTGCGGTGCGCTGCCATTCTATTTCGTCTTCGGCAACCACGACGCCGATTCGGCGCCGGAGCTCCTCGCGGCAGCCGAGGCCGACGGCGTTCACTGCCTGCAATGGGGCGGCGCAGTTTCTCTCGACGGGACTCGTGTTGCCATATGCCACGGGCACATGACGAGCGACCTGCGACCGCTGCTCGATGCTGAGCCGGACTACCTTCTCACCGGCCACACGCACGAGCGTCGAGACTCCCGCCAAGGCAAGACGCGCCGCGTCTGCCCCGGCGCGCTCTATCGCACCGACAGCCCGTCGGTGGCTATTATTGACCTGTTGAACGACGACGTAACGTTCCACAGCGTATCGTAACTGTCATTGGCTCCGTGCCCTCTGTGCCCTCCGTGGTTAATCCAAACTGGCGCCAACGTGTTGATCAGATAGTCGACGAGCAGTTCGACCGGCTGGTCGCGCTGCGTCGCCACCTGCACGCGCACCCGGAGCCGAGCGGCGAGGAGCTGGAGACCAGCCTGCACCTCTACCAGTTGCTGGGCGATCGCGGGCTGACCGTGCGGATGGGGCCCGAGGGGCGGGGCGTGCTGGTCGACAGCGGGCACCAGTCGGCGGCCAAGCGGGTGGGGCTGCGGGGCGACATCGACGCCCTGCACATCGCCGACGGCAAACAGGCCGCCTACTGCAGCACCCGGCCGGGCGTGATGCACGCCTGCGGGCACGACGCCCACACCACGTGCGTTGTGGGCGCGGCAGTCGCCCTCGACACGTTGGCTCGCGAGGGCGCGCTGCCCAATCCCGTCACGTGGCGGGCGATCCTGCAGCCCTCGGAAGAAACCGCCACCGGCGCCGCGGCGATGGTTGAGGCGGGCGCCGTCGAGTGCGTCGACTCGCTGTTCGCTCTGCACGTCGACCCGCGGATCACCACCGGCGCCGTTGGCGTGCGGCCCGGTGTGCTCACGGCGTTTGCCGAGATGATGCGGATCGAAGTCCACGGCCGCGGCGGCCACGCCGCTCGCCCGCACGAGTCCCGAGACCCCATCGCGGCCGCCGCCCAACTGCTGACGACCATCTACCAGTTCATCCCGCGGGCGACCGACAGCCAGGAAGCGGTAGTCGTCTCCTTCGGCCAGGTAACCGGCGGCGACACGGCCAACGTGATCCCCGAAGTCGTGACCCTCCGCGGCACGCTCCGCACGCTCGACGCCGCCGTCCGCCAGCGGACCATCGACCACCTGCACCACCTCGCCCACGGCGTGTCGGCGATCACCGGCACGCGGATCGAGATCGACCTGGAGGTCAGCCTGCCGTCGGTGGACAACGACCCGGCGCTCACCAAGCTCATCGCGGCAGAAGCGCACGACCTGCTCGGTCCGACCGGCGTGCTTCCCATCGCTCGCGCGAGCATGGGGAGCGAGGACTTCGCGTTCTACGGCCCGCACACGCCGCTCACCATGTTCCGCCTCGGCTGCGCGGCCGACCCGCCCGGCCCAGGCCTGCACACGCCGGCGTTCGACATCGACGAGCGTTGCCTCGCCGTCGGCGCCAAGCTGCTGGCCCGGGCGGTTGTGGCGGCGTCAGAGTAGCTCGAAGCCGGCGGCTTCCATCCAGCGATAGACCCAGGGCGAGGTCCACGGGTTCCACGTTGGGTACGCCGCGGAGAAGGCTGAAGCCGCCAGCAGCAGGCCGGCCAGCACGCGCCCGGCCATTGATCGCTGGCACCAACGCGCCGCCGGCGCCATCGTCGCCAGCCAGAGCGGGGCGAACCAGAACATCCACCGGAACCCGTTGGTCATGCCGCCGTAGTTGCGATCGCCCTGCGGACGGAAGCCGATGTAGAAGGTCAGACAGATCACCGAGAGCGCGAGCACCAGCAACGCGAGCTCGCGCTCGTCACGCCCGCCGCGTGCGACCGACACTGTTAGGCCGGCGGCGGTGAGCAGCCAGAGGGGCGTCATCGAGAAGACGCCGTGGTGGCCGGCCAGCACGTGCAGCGCGTAAGTGAGCTTCGACGCTTCGCCGCGGTCGATGCCGCTGGGCTGGCTCCAGTAGCTCTGCCGCTCGCGGCCGTTCACTTCAAAGGTGAACTCGTACCAGTTGTCGCCCTCGCTCCGGTGGGCGTAGGGCGGGCTGAGCGTGTTGTGGGCCGCGTAGTTGGTGGCGAAGAACGCCACCACCACCACGGCCGCCGCCGGCGTGAACCAAGCGAGGGTCAGCCGCGGGTTGCGGGCGAAGAGCAGCCCGCCGAGGAAGACCAGCAGCGCAAGCGCCGGCAGCTCGTTGGCGGCGGTGAACGCGGCGGCAAAGCCGGCCAGCGCGTACCAGCGGGGCTTCGCCTCGCCGTCCAGCGCGATCTGCGCCCAGGCGTAGAGCACCACCGACGCGCTTACTGCCGCCACCACGTGGTTGTTGAGCGCGACGGCGAACGGCAGCAGCATCGTCCCGAACGCCCCCGAGGCGACGATAAACAGCCACGCCCAGTTGGTGTCCGTCGGTCCGGGCAGGCGCCGGAGCAGGCGGTCGGCCACGGCCGCGACCAGCAGCAGCATGACGGCCATCGGCAGCACGTTGGTGGTCATCAGGATGACCCGGCCGAGCGTGTAGGGGTGCGTGCCCAGCGTCCAGCCTGTGAGCTGGTGCAGCAGCCAGTACTCGCCGGCGATGATCGTGATCAGCAGCGGCGGTTTGCTGGAGTAGAGCCGCAGGTCGCCGCCCGCGTCCCGGTGCTGAACGATGTCGATCGAGTCCCAAGTCGGCTCGCCGTAGACGTCGTCAATAGCGTACGTGCCGTGCTCCACGAGGGCGCGGATCGCCATCCAGCGGCTGCGGTCGTTGCTGGAGAGGAACGGCCGGCCGAGCTTCAGCTTCTCCTCGAGTTCGGCGCGGCGTGATTCGATCCGCTCGGCGATCGCCTCTTCCGATGAGCCGCCGGCGGTCAGCTCTTCGCGCAGCTCGGCGAGACGCTTATCGATGCGGTGCAGTTCGAGCCGGCCGAGGTCAACGGCGTCGACCGCCATCAGCCGGCCGCTCATCTGACCAACGGCCACCAAGATCAACAGACACGCCACACCCCACGGGCGTGGCGGTTGGCTGGCTTCCTGCGCGGTCATTCGGCTTCGCTTCCTGCGGGGTCGCCAATCGGTCCTGCGGGGTTACTTGCCGGGGCGGTCTTGTCGGCGATGGAGTAGGCGCGGATGTTCCGCGCGAGCAGAGCCGTGATCATCTCGCCAAGCAGCCCGACGGTAAGCAGCTGGGCGCCGATAAATAGGAAGGCGAGGCTATAGAACAGCGAAGCCGTTTCGTGCAAGTGGATATCGGGGACCGACTCGAAGAGCCGCGACCAGACCCATCGCCCCGCCAGCCAACTCATGCCCACGCCACCAATCAAGAGCGCCACCAAACCGGCGCCGCCGAACGGGTGCAGCGGCCGCTGGCCGTAACCGGTGAGGAACTTGACCGTCACCAAGTCGAGCAGCCCCTTCACAAACCGCGACGCGCCGTACTTGCTCTTGCCGTGCTTGCGGGGGCGGTGGTTGACGGCGGCCTCGGCGACCCGGAAGCCCCGCGCCGCCGCCAGCACCGGGATGTAGCGATGCAGCTCTCCGTACAGCCGGACCTCGCGGAGCACCTCCCGGCGGTAGCACTTTAGCCCGCAGTTGTGGTCGTGCAGCTGGACGCCGGTCAGGCGGCTCACCAGCCAGTTGAAAGCCCGCGAGGGAAGCACTTTATCCACCGGGTCGTTGCGGACCTTCTTCCAGCCGCTCACGACGTCGTATCCGTCGTCGATCTTGGCGAGCAGCTTCGGCAACTCGGCGGGGTCGTCTTGCAGATCGCCATCAAGCGTGACCACCAGCGGCGTCTTGGCCTGAGAGAAACCGGCGCTCAGCGCCGCGGCCTTGCCAAAGTTGGTCCGCAGCCGCACGCCGCGAAGATTGGGGTCCTCGGCGGCGAGGGATTCGATCACCGCCCACGAGTCGTCCGTCGAGCCATCGTCCACAAAGACAATCTCGAGCTGGTAGCCTTGCTCGCTGGCGACCTGGCGGAGCTGCGTGTGCAGCTCGCGCAGCGTGGCCGACTCGTTGAGCATTGGGACTACGGCGGTGATACGCATCGGCGGGCGCCGGGCGGCGAGGGAGGAAGGCGGACGAGGCGGGGAGCAGCAGCGGGGCGAGGCCGGGCACGCTCAGCCATCGCGGCGACGCACGCCCGGCAGCATTAGCATACCACACGCGGCCCCCTCGCTGGCGATCCACACCAGGCGGGCCAGCACCGTGGCGGCCAGGGCCGTGGGCTCGTCAACGCCGGGCGCCGCCCGGAGCAGCGTGAACATCAGCCCGTCACGCACCACCAAACCGCCGGGCAGCAGCGACAGAAACCCCGCCACCACCGGCAGGCAGGCGGCGAGGAGCGCGGCGAGCAGCGTCTCGCTGGTAAAGGCAAGCTCGGGCGAGAGCGAACGAACCACCGCCCAGACACTCGCCCCCAGTCCAAGCCAGGTCACGCCCGCCGCCAGCCAACCGGCGCCGAGCAGCCGCCAGGTGAGGCTCGCGGCGAAGGCGTTCGGCTCAGCCTTCGCAAAGCGGCGCAGAAGCAGCCGCATGACCGGCGGCAGCGTCGGCGCCGCGGCAACGACGGCCAACCCCGCGGCGAGCGGCCCCATCCACGGCCCGGCGCCCACCGGTCGGAGCCACGCGACGAGCAGGCTCGCCACCACCCCGCCCACGGCCATCATGGTGAGCGTTTCGACAAACACGCTGGCGGCGATCGGCGCCGAGTCGCCGCCGGTCCGCCGCACGGCCGCCGTCCGCAGCACGACGACGAGAGCCTTCCCCGGCACGTACTTGCCGAGGTGGCCCAAGAAGTACGCCGGCAGCAGGTCCCGCCAGCGGCTCGGCTGGCTGAGCGCCGCGAGCGCCCGCTGCCAGAACCACGCCATCGGCAGCAGCCCCACCACGTACAAGCCGCCCGCCAAGAGCAGCCAAGCGATCGAGGGCCGAACGCGTTGGCTCGCCAGTTGCCGGGCGGCGTCCACCACGCTGCCGGCGACGAACGCCACGACGAGCGCCGCAACCACCGCCTTCGCGGCGGTGATCGCCCACTTCCGCGCGGGGTGGTTCGGCTGCTCGCTCGGCATCAACTCCTCGTGAACACTCGTGGCGTGTTGGCTACGATCGTACCAAAGCCGCCCTCGCCGCCCCGGTCAATCCGCAACTCCGCCACGGCCTATGAGCAGGAAGCGTAAACGAAAGCCCCGCCCGTCGCCCACGGCGCCCAGCACGCAGCCTCCGAAGCCGACGGAAGCCGCCACCGAGGCGAAGCCCGTGAGCGATATGCCGAAGGTCGAACCGGCCCGCGACGGCGTCGGCGGCAAGGCAAAGCGGCCGACGAGCGGCGATCGACTGGCGCCGCGGATTATCTCGCTGGTCATGCTGGTGGTTGTGGTGCTGCTGGTCGGCGCCATCTTCTTCCGCGTGATGCTGCAGTTCATCGCGCCGCTGTTCCTGGCCGGCGTCATGGTGGTCGTCTTCGAGCCGCTGCACAAACGCGTCACCCGGCGGATCCCCAATCGCCCCGAGTGGGCGGCGGCGGTCACCACGGGGCTGATTGCGGCGTTTGTGCTCATCCCGATCACCTGGCTCGGGCTCGTGGCGTTCATCGAGATGTCTGCCGTGGTGAAGCCGTTTCTGCAGGAAGCGGCGAGCGCCGACCACTCCAGCGACGAGTCGGCGCTCAGCGGCATCATCGAGCAGATCCGCGAGCGCTACCCGGAAGAAATCGAGACGTACGAGGAGACGTTCAGCCAGAACTTCGAAGAGCAGGTCAAGAGCGGCGTTAACGCGGTTTCGCAGTCGGTGCTGGAGACCGGCGTGCACACCTTCTTCTCGGCGATCAGCTTCATGTTTGCGTTGGGCATCATGTCGTTCGCCATGTACTACTTCTTCGCCGACGGGCCGGCGATGATCGAGGCGTTCATCCGGCTCTCGCCGCTGGACGACCGCCACGAGCGCGAGCTGCTCGCCAAGTTCTCCGAGGTGAGCCGGGCGGTGGTCACCGCCACGCTGCTCTCGGCCGCCGCGCAGGGCCTTCTGGCGGGCCTCGGCTACGCCCTGGTGCTGGAGGACGGCCCGGTGTTCTTGTTGACGGCGCTAACGATGCTCATGGCCATCGTGCCGTTTGTGGGCGCCACCATCGTGTGGGCGCCGGTCGTGGCGTGGGTCTACTTTGTGCAAGACAACCCGGGCTGGGCGCTCGGCTTCTTCCTGTGGTGCGCGATCGCCGTTTCCAACATTGACAACATCATCAAACCGATCGTCCTGCACGGCCAATCGAAGCTGCACCCGCTGATGGCGCTCTTGAGCGTGTTGGGCGGCGTCACCGTCTTGGGCCCGGTTGGCATCCTCGTCGGCCCCATGCTCGTGGCGTTCCTGCAGGCTCTGTTGAACATGCTCAAGAAGGAACTCGACCTGTTCCGTGCCGGCTCCGCGAAAGACACGGATGCCGAACAGAGCGAAGACGCCAATTCGCCAGCAGTGCTAGCGGCCGAATCTGGCGGATAACGTGGCACGCTCCGGTCGCGCACGCGAGCGGCTTGGCGGGGAACGACTCGTCTAGGTCGGTTTGCGGAGGTGCGTTAGACTCGCGGCAGCAGCGATGGCGTGCGACCGCGCGACGCTGCGCCCGACCCAGCGACCGACCCAGCCCCAGAGAACAGCATGGATGCGTTCTGGACCCTCGCCGCGGCGTGTGCCGTGTGCGTCAGCATTGGATGCCCGCCGCAATCGTGCGCTGCCGAAGGCGCCGAGCGAAGCGTTCTCAAGCCGGTCACCATCGAGCCGGCCGGTCTTGTGAGGGCCGAGTCGCCCGATTGGCCCGCGATGGCTCGGCACACCGTGCGGCAGCAAACGAGCGGCGGCTTTGCTGCGAACGGGCAGCCGATCACGCAGTACACGCAGGGCGTGAACAACGCCGCGACGCAGCTTGAACAAGGCTTTGCCCAGGCGACGCAGAGTGCACAGAACGGCTTCAACCAAGCCGGCCAGGCGCTGACCAACGCCCAGAATCAGTTGACGCAGCCCTTCACCCAGGGGCAGGCCGCGGCGCAACAAGCGGCCCAGCAGCAGCGAACCATCGGCGGCCAGTTGCTTCAGGGCGCCGAGCGGCTTGGCGATGGCACTCGGCGGATCATTCGCAACACCGGCGACGCCGTCCGCGGCACCGCTCAGAACCTAGGCGACGGCTTGCGGAGCGTCCTCCCCAATCGCAACACCCCCGCCCCGGCGCCCGCGGGCAGCGGCCAGTATGTGCCGTACTCCTACGGCGCCACGGCCGCGGCAAGCACACAACAGCCAACGGCCGGCCAAACAGGTTTCGGCCAGAGTGGTTTCGCTCAGGCCGGTACAACCACGGCGGGCCAAACGCCGGTCTCGCCGCTGCAAGCCGGTCAGTTCGGGCAGAGCGGCCAGTTTGGACAGGGAAGCACCGTCCAGCCGAGTCAGTTCCAGCAGAACCCGCAACCGGCGAGTCAGTTCCAGGCCGGACTGACTCAGCCGGGCCAGTTCCAATCGGGCCAGTTCGCTAGAAGCCAGAACGGCGCCGCGGCGTTTCAATCCAACGCCACCGCGGGCGGCCAGTTCGCGTCCGGTCCGCTCCAGCAACCCACCCGCGGCACAAGCCAGAACCAGCTCACCCAGCCGGGCGCCGGCTACTCGCAGCCCGCGGCGTCCAACTACGATCGCCAACGGCAATTTGGCGATGGCTTCGTTTCGGGCAACGACCGCCTCTCGGCGCCGCCGCTGCAACCGGCCGGCGACTTCCCGCCGCCGGCCCGACCGGTTGATTACCGGGAGGACGACTACCGCCGGCAACGCCAGCTCTCGGGGCAAGACTCGTACGGTGAGCTGGCCGGTCTCGAACGCGCCCGCCCGCGGGACGACCGCTCGGCGCCGTTCATCCCACTCGACGACCCCCGCCGCCGCGGCGATCGGCGGACGGCGGATCAGCTGACCGACGACGGCTTTGGCGACGACGACCGCCTGCGGGCGCGTTCGGTAGCGGATGAGCGGGCACGCCGCCGTGAACGACTTGCCGAGTCGCAGTCGGACCGCGACAGCCTGGCCGGACCCTCGTTCCCGGACGACGGCTTCGGTCGCGGCGGGAGCGACAGCTTTGGGGACACCGCCGATGGGTTCGGCGAGTGGGATCGCAACCAAGGCGGCCTGCCGCCCACCACGCCGATCGGGCAGCAGGCGGGGCTGCAGCCGCCCGCCTACCAAGCCGGCTTCCCGCCGCCGCAGCAGCCGCCGCTTCCCGCGCTCGATTCGCCGAACACGCCGGTGCAAAACGCGGGGCTGACCCCGCCGAACAACCTCGTCGACCCCACGCGCCCGTGGCACGTGCTGGCGATGGCGTGCCTGGTTTGCTTCGGCTCAGTGGCCGCCAACTTCTTCCTGGGCTGGAGCTACCTCGACGCCCGCAACAAGTACCAATCCGCCCTGCGGCGGACGGTGCGGACGTTCAGCCGCAGCGAGTGATCGCTAAGCGTCGAGACGGGACTGCTCAGTGAGCTCGCGCGTCATCTCGACGAGCGACGTGCCGGACTCAACCAGTTCGAGCTGCCGCGTGGCGGAGCTCGGCCCGCGGGCCAGCGATCGACACCGCTCCAGCGCCGCCACGCAGCCCAGGCGATCGGCGATGGGCAGCAGGCGCTCCACCATCCCGTCGACCACGTCCGCCACCGAAAGCACCTCGTACGTGTAGCTGTCCACAAGCTGAGCGGTCACCCCGTAGCGGGTGGCCCGCCACTTGTTCTGCCGGACCATCATCGGGTGGCAGTCGTGCTGGTAGGCGCCTTGGTCGATGTCTTCGCTCAGCGCCTGCACCAGGCACTGCACCATGGCGGCGATCGCCAGCACGTCGTCCAGGTTGCCGGGCATGTCGCAGACGCGGACCTCAACGGTGCCGAAGTTGTGGTGCGGGCGGACGTCCCACCAGATCTCGCGGATCGAATTGATGAAGCCGGTGTCGATCATGTGATTCACCAGCCAGACGTACTCGCTCCAGTTCCGCATCAGCGTCGGCAAGCCGGCGGTGGGCAGGCCCTCCATCACCTTCGAGCGGTGCGAGTGCAGCCCCGTATTGCGGCCCTCCCAGAAGGGGCTCGAAGAACTTATGGCCAGCAGGACCGGCAGGTACCGCATGATGCGGTCGCAGATCATCACCGCCTTGTCGCCGGTGTCCACGCCCACGTGCACGTGCATGCCAAACGTGACCAGTCGGCGGGCCATCTCTTGAAGGTGATCGACTAGGCCCTGGTAGCGATCGGTGGGCGTCACCTGCTGCTCGCTCCACCGGCTGAACGGGTGCGTCGCCCCCCACCACAGGCCGAGGCCCAGCTTGTCGCACGCCGCCTGCACCCGGGCCACCTTGCCGCGGAGGTCCGCCTCCGCCTCGCCCACGGTGTGGCAAACTCCGGTGACCACCTCCACCACGCTCTGCATCAGCTCCGGTTTTAGTCCAAGCTGATCGTCTACCACGTAGCGATCGTCCGATTGCTTCTCACCGGCAAGCGGCGCGGGCGGCGTGGCGCGTCGTTGGAGCTCGTCCGCCACTTGGCCGAAGGCGCTCGTAAGCTCCATCGTCTGGCCGTCGACCAGCCCGAGCTCAATCTCCACGCCAATCGTCGGTCGGTCGTTCCGGCGAAACTGGATGACGGTCATGGCGGGTAGTGGCGAGTGGTGGTGGCGAGTGGCGAACGCGTGGGCCGACGGCTTGGTCGGTCAGCCGCCGCCCGGCCCCGAGCTCCCCAGGCCCGCCATGCCCATCACGTCGCTTGTGCCGAGCACGCGTGGGCTGCTAAGCGACTCGCCCGCTTCGAACCCCGCCGCGCCGCCGAGCGCTCGGGCCATCGACTCGACCCGACCAAAAATCGATCGCTTCTCCGGCGGGAACTGCGTCTTGTACGCATCGATGCTCGCCATCTTCGCCTCCAGCGTCGAAGAGATATCGACGACAAACTCGTTGCCGTCGGGCGGCGGCTCCAGCGAGTAGAACCGCAGCGAATAGTAGAGCTGAGCCTCGACGCGGTGCACCGGCAAGCCTGGGAAGTGCTCGTCCCACTTCGAGAGCCGCGAGTAGAACACGCCCGCGTCGATCAGCTTCCGGGCCTCCTCGTGGTCGGGCGAAGCCATCGGCGTCCGGCCACCCAAGCCGATCACCAGCCGCGGCCGCAGCCGGCGCAGCTCTTTGCCGAGCGCCACCCGCGCGTCAAACGTGTCGAACAGCCGGCGGTTGGGCAGCGTGAGCGTCACCCGTTCGCTCGCCCCCAGCAGGTCCGCGGCGCGACGGGCTTCGGCCAGCCGAACCTCGGGGCCGGGCGAGGCGGGCGTCGGCTCGCCGTCGGTCAGGTCGAGGATCGCCACGCGGTACCCCTGCCGGGCGAGCAGGGCCACCGTGCCGCCGCAGCCAATCTCCACGTCGTCCGGGTGGGCGCCGATGGCCACCACGTCGGCAAGCCCATCCCCGTCGGGACCGGATTTCGATCCCGTCGAGGGCTGGGGAGCGACAGGTTCTGCTGGCATACTGGGTGCTCCCCTGGGTTGCCCGTCTCGTAGGCCGGCCGCAACGCTTGACACACCGCAGCCCGCCGAGAAAAGTAGGCGGCCCATACCGCCAGCCGCGATCGCTCCGCCGACCCTTAACCGCCCTTCATCCGCCCCATGGCCAGAATCGCCTCTCCCCCCGCTGGGATCAAGTTCCCCACCATGCCGCCCGGCGCCTTGGCCGATGTCGGTGAGGGCGATGAGCTGCAACCCATGCTCGCCTCGGGCGACCCGTTCGACGACTTCGAGGACGACGATTTCGACGACGACTTCGACGACGATTTCGAAGAGGAGTGGGACGACGACAAAGACGGCGACGGCTTCGGCCCCGAGTTCCAAGAGGAGCCCGAAGAGGAAGAAGGCGACGACTCCGGCGACACCTTCAACGACGACCCGGACTTTGACGACTGACCGGCAGAGGGGCCAGGGGCCAGGGGCCAGGGGAACGCCTGATCCCCGTGGGCGAACGCGGGCACGGCCTTCTGCGTCCTTGGGTTAGCGCTGTACGATCTCAGCTCGTGCGTGATGCCCTGGTCCCTGGCCCCTAACCCCTGGCCCCTCCCTTGTTCCAGCCCGTCGACGGCTCGCCCAGCTTCCCGAAGCTTGAAGAAGAGGTCCTCGCCTTCTGGCGTGAGCAGGGCATCTACCAGAAGTCGCTCGACCAGCGCGACGGGGCCGAGCCGTTCGTCTTCTACGAAGGCCCCCCCACCGCCAACGGCATGCCGCACCCAGGGCACTGCCTGACGCGGACCATCAAGGACGTCTTCCCGCGCTACAAGACGATGCGCGGCTACCGCTGCGAGCGCAAAGCGGGCTGGGACACCCACGGCCTGCCGGTCGAGGTGGAAGTCTGCAAAGAGCTGGGCATCCACAGCAAAGAGGAGATCGAGGCCTACGGCGTCGAGCCCTTCATCCAGAAGTGCCAAGCCAGCGTCTGGCGGTACATGCAGGAGTGGGAGCAACTCACCGAGCGGCTCGGCTTCTGGGTCAATCTGAAGGAGGCGTACGTCACTTACCACCAGAGCTACGTGGAGAGCGTCTGGTGGAGCCTCAAGCACCTCTTCGACCGCGGCCTGCTGTACCAAGGCCACAAGATCGTCTGGTGGTGGGCCCAGGGCGGCACGGCGCTATCGAGCGGCGAGGTGGGGCAGGGTTACCGGGAGGTGGATGATCCTAGTGTGTATGTGAAGTTCCCGTTAGTGGACGAGGAGGGTGCCGAAGTCGGCGTCTCGTTGCTCGTTTGGACAACGACGCCATGGACACTGCCTAGCAACCAGTTCGTCGCCATCAACCCTGAGCTCACGTACTGCAACATCTTCGACGAGGAAGCGAAAGAGACCTATATCGTCGCTGCTGACTTGGTCGAAACGCTAGCGGAGAAGTCGAAGCGATCATTGCAGGTGACCGGCAATGTCGATGCCAAAGGATTGCTCAACTGCCACTACAAACCGCCCTTTGCGTGCTTCTACAACGACGAGTCGATCCCTGCCGAGTTGGCCGACACGTATCGAAAGCAGTCCTGGCAGATCCTGACAGGAGACTTTGTCACTACCGATTCGGGAACCGGGTTGGTTCACATCGCACCGGCGTTTGGTGAAGACGACTACCAGGTTCTTGATCGCGAACGAGCCCGCGTTTCCGAAGCGACCGGGACCATCGAAGCTGCGCCCGAACTCATCAACTGCGTCGCTGCCGACGGCAAGTTCACCGACGAAGCCCCGGAGTTCGTCCGCGGCCGCTGGGTCAAGGACTGCGACAAGGACATCGCGCGCAACCTCAAAGAGCGTGGCTTGCTGTTCCACCAGGAGCAGTACCGGCACGACTACCCGTTTTGCTGGCGGGCGGAGCAGGACCCGCTGATCCAGTACCCGCGGGAGAGCTGGTTCATCAAGACCACCGCCTTCAAGGAGGCGATGCTCCAGAACAACCAGGCGATCAACTGGCTGCCCGAGCACATCAAGGGCGGCCGGATGGGCAAGTTCCTCGAGAGCAACGTCGACTGGGCCCTCAGCCGCGAACGCTACTGGGGCACGCCGCTGCCGATCTGGGAGTGCAGCAAGACCGGCAAGCAGGAAGCGATCGGCGGCTACGAAGAGCTGCTCGCCAAACCGGGCGTGCAGGGCACGGAGGTCTGGGAGCAGGCGAAGGCGGCTAACCCCGAGTTGCCCGACGACCTCCGCGTGCACAAGCCGTACATCGACGAGGTGACGTACGAATCGCCCTTTGCTGAAGGCGCACGGATGAAACGCGTCACCGAAGTCATCGACTGCTGGTACGACAGCGGCGCGATGCCCTTTGCGCAATGGGGACATAAGGGCGAGCCGGCCGGCGTAAGCCGCCGGAGTGAAACGACAGAACGCTTCGCCAATCAGTTCCCAGCCGACTTCATCTCCGAAGCTCTCGACCAAACCCGCGGGTGGTTCTACAGCCAACTCGCGATCAGCACGATGCTGTTTGGAAAGGGGGAGTCAAACGCTCCGGGCGCTTACGCTTCCGGCTCGCCGGCGGCTGCGCCACCGCACCCCTTCCGCAACTGCATCGTCCTCGGCCTGATGCTCGGCGAGGACGGGCAGAAGATGTCCAAGAGCAAGCGGAACTACCGCGAGCCGAACGAGATCTTCAACAAGTACGGCGCCGACGCGCTCCGCTGGTACCTGCTCGCCAACCAGCCGCCGTGGACGAGCATCCGCTACAGCGAGCAGTCGATCAAAGACAGCATCCCGGAGTTCCTGCTGCGGCTCTACAACTGCTACCGGTTCCTGGTGGAGTACGCCAAGAGCGACGCCTGGACGCCAAAGGGAGGGGTCAGGGGTCAGGGGTCAGGGGCCAGGGATGAGTTGGATCGCTGGGTGCTCTCCGAACTCCACCGCACCATTGCGCTCGTCACCGACCGGATGGACGCGTACGACAACTTTGGCGCCGCTGGGGCGATCACGGAGTTTGTCGATGGGCTCTCCAACTGGTGGGTCCGCCGGAGCCGCGCGCGGTTCTGGGACTCGGACAAGCAGTCGCCGGCGAAACTCGACGCCTACGCCACGCTCTACGAGTGCCTGGTCGAAACCTCCAAGCTCATCGCGCCGTTCACGCCGTTCATCGCCGAGGTGTTCTGGCGGAACCTTGGGTCGGCAGCCGCTGGTCAGCCCGAGAGCGTCCACCTGTGCGACTACCCCGTCGCCGACGAGTCGTTAATCGACAAAGAACTCTCCGAGCGGATGGCGACGGTTCGGCTCATCGCCTCGCTGGGGCGGCGGGCTCGGGAGGCGGCGTCGCTGAAGGTCCGGCAGCCGCTGGCCAAGGTGGAGGTGATCCTGGCCGACACCACCCACCAAGCGTGGCTCGAAGAGCACGCGGCGGTCATCGCCGACGAGCTGAACGTCAAAGAGGTCGCCTACACCGATGAGCCGGAGCGGTACGTCGATCACCAGGTACTGCCCAACTTCAAGCTCCTCGGCAAGCGGCTCGGCAAGCTGATGCCGAAGGTCAAGCACGCCCTCAACCAGCAGTCCGGCAGCGAGCTGCTCGCCAACCTGCGGGACAACGGGCTGATCGACCTGGAGATCGAGGGCGAGGCGGTGCAGCTCTCGCCGGCCGAGGTCGAAGTCCGCATCACCGCCAAGCCGGGCTACGCCGCCGCCAACGACCGCGGCGTGGTGGTGGTGCTCGCCACGGAGCTGACCCCCGAATTGATCGCCGAGGGCCTGGCGCGGGACCTAGTCCGGGTAATCCAGGACACACGCAAAGACCAAGGCTGCGAGTTCACCGATCGCATCCAGCTGGGCATTGAGACGGACTCTCCAGAGCTGCAGGCAGCAGTCGAGCAGTTCAACGATTACATCGCCGGCGAAACGCTCGCCGATTCGCTTGTGTGCGAGACCGTCGGTGGGGTCGCTCCAGTTGATATCAAGGTAGGCGGCGCCCAAGCGAAGCTCTACCTGCGTGTGGCAAGCAACTAGTGGAATCACTAGTCGCCGCTAGTCTTCACTAATCGGATTAGCGTCGATCAGGCAGATTAGTGTTCCCCCAAATCACGAATGAAAACCGCCGTGCTCATTTCCGGCTCCGGCCGGACGCTGAAGAACCTGCTGGAGCTGGTCGCCGCCGAGCAGCTTCCGATCGAGATCCCGCTAGTCATCGCCAGCCGGGCGGGCGTCGGCGGGATTGCTCATGCCGAGGCGGCGGGGGTTGCCGTCTCCCTGGTCGACCGGAGCGACTACCCCACCGACCAACTCTTCTCCGCGGCGGTCTTCTCCCGTTGCCGCACGGCGGGCGTGGAGCTGGTGGCGATGGCGGGCTGGCTGAAGTACACGCCCATCCCCGCAGACTTCGCCGGCAAGGTGGTCAACATCCACCCATCGCTGCTCCCCGCCTTCGGCGGCAAGGGCATGTATGGCGACCGCGTGCACCAAGCCGTGCTCGACTACGGCGCCAAGATCACCGGCTGCACCGTGCACTTTGTGGACGACGAGTACGACCACGGCCCCGTGATCTGGCAGCAGCCGGTGCCGGTGTTTGACGACGACGACGCGAAGTCGCTCGCCGACCGGGTGTTTCAAGCGGAGCTTGAGTGCTACCCCAGCGTGCTGCGGATGATCGCCAAGGGGCAGGTCACCGTCGAAGGCCGCCGGGTGCGCGTGGTGCAGCGCCGGGTGACCGGCCGCAGCAAGATGGCTTCGGACTGAAGCGTCTACAGCGTCTTGCTCATCTTGAAGTTGATGGCCGTGACGCCGTCCATGTCCACGGTCTGCTGCTCGTCGACACGAAAGCCATGCGCTTCGTAGAACGGGCGGGCGGTGATGCTCACCTCGGAGTGCAGTTGCGTGAGCGATAGCGTCGCCGCTTCGGTGTGGATACGCTCCATCAATCGCCGGCCGACGCCGCGTCGTTGCCAATCGTGGTGGATGAAGAAGTGGTCGATCAGGCCCGACGGTTGCACATCGGCGTAGCCGACGATCACGGTGTCGCAGACAGCGATGAACGGGTTGATGCCCGCCATCCGCTGGCGCCAACGCTCCGGGTCAACCGTGTCGGGCGCCCACCGACGGACTTGCTCCTCGGTGTAGTCGGCGATCGCCACCCGCCGGATGGTGTTGCGGAACAGCCGCCAGAGCTCCTCCTCGTCGCCCGGCCGGTACCTGCGGATGTTAATCACGGTGCTCTCACGTGGCCGGGGTCCTCAACTCGCTCAGCTTTTGCTCGATGTCCTCCGGAAGTGGCGACTCGAGGCACAGAGGTTCGCGCGTCGCTGGGTGGCGGATCGTCAGGCGGTGAGCGTGCAGCGCCTGGCGGTGGAGCGGGCCGTGCGACGCGGGGCCTGCGCCGTACAGCTTGTCACACAGCACCGGGTAGCCGGCGTGGGCCAAGTGGACGCGGATCTGGTGTGTTCGGCCGGTCTTGGGCAGGCAGCGGAGCAGGGCGTGGCGGGCAAACCGCTCGGCCACCTCGTACCGCGTGAACGCCTCGCGACTGTCCGGGTGGTCGGGCCGGATCGCCATCTTCTCGCGCACGCGCGGGTGCGGGCCGATCGGCTGATCGATCACGTCCGCATCGCGGTCGGGCACGCCGGTGACGATCGCCAGGTAGGTCTTCTCGGTCGTGCGATCGGCGAACTGCTTGGCGAGCGCCTCGTGCGCCGCGTCGTGCTTGGCGACGACGATCACGCCGCTGGTGTCGCGGTCGAGCCGATGCACGATGCCTGGCCGGGTGGGCCCGCCCGTCTTGCTCAGCGCGTCGCCGAAATGGTGGGCGAGCGCCGCCGCCAGCGTCCCCTGCCAGTGGCCCTTCGCCGGGTGAACCACCATGCCGGGCGGCTTGTCGACCGCCACAAGGTCGTCGTCCTCGTAGAGCAGGTCGAGCGGAATCGCCTCGGGCAGCGGCCCCGGCGGTGGCGGCTCGAGCTGGGCGACGACGACCCGCTCGCCCGACGATAGCCGGTGCGACGCCTTGCGTTCTCGCCCGCCCACGGTCACGTGCCCAGCGTCGATCGCGCGGCGAAGGACCGAGCGCGAAAAATCGGCACACCACTCGGCGAGCGCCGCATCAAGCCGCTTGCCGGCGTCTTCTTCCGCTGCGATGCGGTCGAGAACCGGCTCGGCGCTCATTGCTCTTCGCTGGGCTCTGGGCCGGGCTCTTCAGTGGGCTCGTCGGTGGGCTCGTCGGTGCTCGTCTCCGCGGGCTCGGTTTCGGGTTGAGCTTCCGCTTCGGGCTGAGGGGCGTCGGACTGGGTGGCGTCAGGTTGGGCGGAGGCTTCGGTCTCCGCAGGCGCCTCTTCCATGGCGGCGTCGGCGCCAGCTTCGGGTTCGCCGGCGGGTTTTTCCTCACCTGCGGCGTTGTCGGCTGGAGTCTCTTCGGCAGCCGGCGTCTCGGCGCCGGGAACGACGGGCGCCTGCAGGCTGTTCAGCAGGTCGCTGAAGGTGTCCTCCGCGGCCATGGCGCCGCCGTCGCCGTCTTCACTCGCCTCGTCCTCATCGTCGGGCAGGGCGAGTGGGTCGGGGTTGGCGTCGGGGCGGGCGCTGGCGGCGGCGCCGGGCGGCATGCCTAGCGGCGAGGCGTTTGCCGTCGCCAGCCAGACCACGTCTTCCTGCGTCCGATCGTCATCCAGCTCCTCCGCCCGCTCGGCGGCGATATCGGCAAAGGCGCCCTCGACGGCCAGGTACGCCGCCTTCGCCTCGTCCACTTCGCCACGCAGTTCGTACGATCGCGCGAGCCCAAGCTGCGCCCGCTCCTTGATGGACGACGGGATGCCGGCCGTCTCGAGCAGCTCCTCGTACTTCTCCTGCGCCTGATCGAGGTTGCCCAGCGCCTGGTCGCGGCTCAGAAGCAGCGCGCCGGCGGCGTTGAGCAACTGGCCGTCGGCCCAGGTGATGGCGGCCCACGGGCCGACGCTCTCGCCCTTGTGTTCGTCCATCACCTGCTCGAGAACCGGCAGGCTTGGCAGGCCGGTGTCGACCGCCATTGAGTAGCTCTGCCAGGCCGACTCTTCGCCCTGGGCGGTGGAGCTGGACCACGACGACCAAATGACCGACGCCGCCAACGCCCCGAAGAAGCCGAGCAGGATCATCGGCAGGTGCGGTTTGACGACCTCGATCTTCTCGGCGAGCCAGCGGGCCAGCACGTTCTCGTTCAGCTCGTGGCGGTGTTCAGCGTCCATCGATTTCGGATTTCGGATTTCGGATTTCGGATTCGCCGCGGCCAAGCGATCCGTGGGGTTCATGCCGCGGGTGAGTGCTCTATGATGCCCGGCCACCCAGCGGCGTAGTCCCGGAGTTTACGCCGACGCCGCAGAAATCCGCAATCCCGAATCGGCGATTCCACTCGCTTGCCCGGCCTCAACCCCGCCCAGAACGACGCGGTGACGACCCTTTCCGGGCCGCTGCTGGTGCTCGCCGGCGCCGGCACGGGAAAGACGCGGGTGGTGACCCACCGCATCGCCGAGCTGATCCGCCACGGCACGCCGCCCGAGCGGATCCTGGCGGTCACCTTCACCCGCAAGGCGGCGGGCGAGATGCAGGAGCGGGCCGGGGCGCTGCTGAAGAAAGGCCGCAAGCGGGCCGGCAAGGACGCCCCGCGGCCAGAAATCTCCACGTTTCACTCCCTTTGCGTCCGCGTGCTGCGGCGGCACATCGGGCGGCTCGGCTACCCCGACCGCTTCACCATCGCCGACCGGTCGGACCAGGAATCGGCCGCCCGGGCCGCTTTGCGTGAGGTTCGGGCGCCCACCGCCGCCCTCAAGCCGGGTGATCTGCTCGCGCTGATCAGCAACTGGAAGATGAAGTCGATCCGCCCGCCCGAGGCCGCCAGCCACGCCGAGACCGACCGCGAGCACTTGGCCGCCATCGCTTACCGGCGCTACCAGAACCGGATGAAGGGCGCCGCGACGGTCGACTTCGACGACCTCTTGCTGCTCACCGAGGAGCTCTTCACCAAGTTTCCTACGGTCCGCCGGGACGAGGCGTCGCGGTTCGATCACGTGATGATCGACGAGTACCAAGACACCAACCGCAGCCAGTACGAGATCGTCAAAGGCCTGGCGATGGGCCACCGCAACCTCTGCGTGGTGGGCGACGACGACCAGTCAATCTACGCCTGGCGGGGCGCCGAGGTCACCCACATCCTCAGCTTCAAGCGCGACTGGCCCGAAGCGAAGGTGGTCCGCCTGGAAGACAACTACCGCAGCCGGCAGCCGATCATCTCGATGGCCAACACGCTGATCGTGCACAACGCCCACCGGCACGACAAAGTCCTCCGCCCCGCCAAAGCGGGCGGCGAGCCGCCGCGGATTCTTCAGTTCCCCGACGAGACCGAAGAAGCCAAGCAATTGGTGGCGGACATCAGAAAGAGGCTGGAGGTTAGAGGTCAGAGGCTCGGAAGCAAGAGCGAGCCGGGGCCGTCAGGCCCCGGAGTCTGGCGCAAAGGCGAAGGCTTCGGCGAAGCCGACCCTAGCCTCCAGCCTCTAGCCTCTAATCTCTCCCCCGGCGACTTCGCCATCCTGTTCCGCACCAACGAGCAGCCGCGTGCGTTCGAAGCGGAACTGCGGGCGGCGAAACTGCCCTACGTGCTGATCGGCGGCATGAGCTTCTACGATCGCCGCGAAGTGCGTGACGTGCTGGCGTACCTCCGGCTGATCGCCAACCCGGATGACGAGCCCTCGCTGCTGCGGGTCTTGAACACGCCGCCACGCGGCATCGGCGATGGCGCCCGCAAGCGGCTCATGGAGCGGGCCGTCGAGCGGGCCAAGCCGCTGTGGCACGTGCTTGGCGAAGCGCATCGACTGGACGGCGTCAGCCCGGCCGCCGCGAAGGGCTGCGACCGGCTCGTCGCGCAGGTCAAGCACTGGCAGGCGACGCAAGACGACCAACCACTGGGCGAGCTGGTTGAACGCGTCGTTCGCGAGAGCCGCTACCGCGACGAGCTGGCCCGCCTCTACCCCGACACGAACGAACGCGACGCGCGAATGGCGGCCGTCGAAGAACTTGTCAACGCCGCCGCCGAGTTTGAGAAGCGAGGAAGCGCCCGACGCAAAAAACTAGCGCCTAGCGCCTCGCGCCTCGCGCCTTTCTTGGACGAGCTGGCTGTCGGCGGTCGGGAAGACTCGCAGGACAAAGAGTCGCAGCTCGGCCGCAACGCCATCGCGCTGATGACGCTGCACTCGGCCAAGGGCTTGGAGTTCCCCCACGTCTACCTGGTGGGCATGGAGGAGGGCATCCTGCCGCACAAGCGTTCGCTCGACGCGGGCGACGCCTCGGTGGACGAAGAACGCCGCCTGGCGTACGTCGGCGTCACCCGCGCTCAGGAACGCCTGACGCTCAGCCTGGCGCTGACGCGCCGCAAATGGGGCAAAGCCCGCGACACGATACCGAGCCGGTTCCTCTTCGAGATGACGGGCCAAGCCGAGCGGGCCAACACTACGGGCGCCAAGAAGCCGAAGGCGAGCGCCAAACGATCGAGCCGCCGACGCTAGGCGGCGACGCTTCCACTCCGGCTGACCGGGTGAGCCGTGGACTTCGCATCGAGCAGGTTAGCGAGCTCGGCGAAAGCGTCTTCGTCCGCGGATTGGGTGTTTGAGAAAACGCTAATCAGCGCGTTGGTCACCGCCTCGGCCTGTTGGGAATCATGTCGTTTGAGCTCATCGACGTCGTGCTCTTCGATCGCGAGCGAGCTGGTCGCACGCTCGTTACTGGTGGAACGGTACCGGGCTTCCATGCCGGCCGCCGACGCATCGCGGTTTAGACGCTTGATCACCTGGTCGACCGCGCCGCTCGGGCCTTCGAGCATGAGGGCAATCTGGTCGCCCAGGCGGATCGCCTTGGCACTCAGGCCGCTCAGAACGCGCCGCCGCGGGTAGTCACGGACGATCTGGACCAGGTCGCTCGTGCTGACGCTTGTCTTGGGCTTGCTCAGGCAGACAGCGCGGTCGTAGGACATGGTGCGATTCTCGGAGAACGTTTTGGGTGTTCGGTCAGCCTGTACCATCAAACCTATGCCACGAACGGAAGGGAGGCAGAGAGAAAACGTTCAAATCGACCAACTGTCGGCGGCACATGTCTCGGCGCAGGTGCTAGCAGGGCAAGAAGCTGAAGTTGGTGAGAATCCCGCCCCGGGGTAGATTGCGGGAAAGAGCCTAGCCGGCGAGCAGCGCCTCGTCGGCCACCGGCCCAATCGTCACGCAGGGAGGCGTTGATGTCTGAGCAAGTGATTCATGCGCCGCTGCGCTTGGTGCACACCAGCGACTGGCGGCTGGAGCGGCCGCTCTTCGGCCTGCCCGCAATTCCCGAACACCTCCGCGAGTTGCTGCGCGACGCGCCGTACCAGGCGGCCGAGCAGGTTGTTGAGACCGCGCTCACCGAGAACGCCGACGCGTTGCTGCTCTCCGGCGAGATCCTCGATGTCGACGCCGCCGGTCCGCGGGCGGTGGTCTTCCTGCTCGATCAGTTCCATCGGCTCGAAGCCCGTGGCGTGCGGGTCTTTTGGGCGGGCGGGTTGAGCGACCGACCCGACCGCTGGCCACCGTCGTGCAAGCTGCCGGCGAACGTCACCGTCTTCCCCATCGGCCGCGTTGAGACTCACGAGCTGGAGCGCGACGGACAGGTGATCGCCCGCGTGCAGGGCGCCAGCCGTGGCGAGGGGCAACCGATCGACTCCAGCGGCTTCCACGCCGACGCCCACGGCCGCTACACCATCGCCGTGGCGTGCGGCACCAGCGACTCGGCCGGCAAGGAAGGCGACCGCGTTGACTACATGGCGCTCGGCGGCCGAGCGAAGCGGGCCACGGTGGATGTCGACCCCGGCATCGCCCACTACCCCGGCACACCCCAAGGCCGCTCGCCGCAGGAAACCGGCCCCGGCGGCTGCACCGTCGTTCAGGTTGATGGCGAAGGCAAAACCAAGACGCGGTTCGTTTCAACCGACGCGGTCCGCTGGGCGCACGAGTCGGTGGAGTTCACCGCCAACACGACCGTCGCCGACCTCAAGGCGCGGATGCGTGACCGGCTGGAGAAGCTGCGAGCGAAGGCACGCGATGTCGATCAGCTCGTCGAGTGGGACCTGCACGGCGCCGGGCCGCTGCTCGCCCAAATGCGGGCCGGAGGGTTGCCGGACGAACTGCTCGCCGAGCTCCAGAAACACGATGGCCGGCAATCGCCCTCCTGCTACAGCTTCCGCGTCGAGTGCCGCCAACCGTACGAGCCGCCGGCGGAGTGGCTCGACCAAGAGACCATCCTCGGCGACCTGCTGAGACAGATTGCCGTCTTCCGAAACAGCGACGCGTTTGTGCTCGACCTCAAGGAAGCGCTCCCCAAACCGCTGCCGGACGCCGAGCTCGCATCGCTCGCCGAGATCGGCGACGGCGACGCGAAGCGCCGGCTGTTCGACGCGGCTGAGAAGCTTGGCGTGGCACTCATGACGGAAGAGTCGAAGTGAATCACTCCGGCGGCTGACGCCGCCGGCTCGCGGGTGATAAGCAAGTCATTCCGCAATCCGAAATCCGCATTCGAAACCATGCGTATCACCGACCTCACCATCGACGGATTCGGCGTCTGGAACGAGCTGCGGCTCAAGCGGATGTCTCCGGAGATCACCGTCTTCTTCGGCGACAACGAAGCCGGCAAGACCACGCTGCTGCAGTTCCTGCGGAGCATGCTGTACGGCGTCTCGCCCGAGCGGCGCGAGCAGTACCTGCCGCCGGTGGCGGGCGGTCGGCCGGGTGGGCGCCTGGGGCTCGTGGGCGACGACGGCCCCTTTGAACTGACCCGCTACGCCGAGCGCGGCCCCGAAGACCGCGGTCTGGTCCGCATCAATCTGCCCGGCGGCGAGACCGAGGGCGATCGGCTGCTGCGTGACGGGCTGGAGGGCGTCGACGAAACAACCTTCAACAACGTCTTCGCCGTCGGCCTGGACGAGATCCAAGAGCTCGGCACGCTCGGCGGCGCCGAAGCGGCCAAGAGCATCTACCGGCTGACGTCCGGCCTCGACCGCGTCTCGCTGTACGACGTAATTCTCGGCCTCCGCGAGTCGAAGTCGGCGCTCTTGGACGAAGCCGGCAAGCCGAGCGAGATCGGCCGGCTGGTCGCGCGGCGGGACGCTCTCGCCACGGACATCAGCGACCTGACGGTGCAGAATCGCCGCTGGTCCAAGATCGGCGTCGAGCTGGAAGAGCTGGGCGTTGAAGTCGACGCCGCCCGCGAACGGCTCAAGCACGCCGACCGCGCGGCCCGCCGCGTGGAGGTGGCGATCAACCTCAAGCCGAAGTGGCTGGAGCGGCAGAAGGTGGACGATCGGCTGGAGTCGCACCTCGGCTTGTTCCAGTTGCCGGCCGAAGCCATCACCGACCTGGACGAGCTCAACGGCAAGGTCGAGGAGCACCGCCGGCAACGGGACATCCTCCGCGGCCAACGCAAGCAACTCCGCGCCGAAGCGGACGAGCTGGGCGTGAACGAAGCCCTGGTCCGCAACGGCTGCCGGCTCGACGCGCTCGGCGAGCAGCGCGAGTGGGTCGAGGCGCTCGAGCGCGACACCGAGGAGATGAACGAAGAGGTCGAGCGCCTCGCCAGACGCATCGAGAGCGAAGAGCGGCGGCTGGCGAAGGTCTGGTCGCACGACCCCGAGCACCCGCCCGAGCTGACGCAAGAACACGTCAACGAACTGGAGCCACTCGCCGATCGGCTGCGCGACTCCGAGCGCGCCGTGTCGCGCGCCAAGGGCAAGCTCGACTCACGGCGCGACAGCGAGCTGCAGTACCGGACCAAGATCGAGTCGGCCATGGCGGCCGGTGATAAGCTCGGCCTGCCGACCGATATCAAAGAAGCAGGCGACCTGGTCGCGTCGCTCCGGCGGCGGCTGCAGGTGGAGCAGCGCACCGAGCAGGCCCGCCGCCACGCTCTCGAACTGGAGCAGCAGAGCCACGACCTGATGGACAAGCAGGTCATGCCCATGGAGCTGTTCGTCTTCCTGTGCGGCGCCACGGTGCTGGCCGGCGTGCTGGCCGGGCTGTTCTTCCTCGGGCAGTGGTACCCGGGGTCGGTCTACTCAACTTACGGCCCGTGGGCGGCGCTGCTGGGCGTTGGCGGTCCGCTGGTGATGGGCTTCATCAAGTACTTCAGCGAGGAGTCCGCCGCCGACCAACTGGACGCCACGCACCGGCAGATGGAGATCGTCGAGAAGCAGATTGCCGAGGCCCAGCGCGACCGCCAGAAGCTGGACGGCGAGCTGCCGATGATCGAGGGGTCGGTCGTGCTCATGCTGCAGAAGGCCGAGCGTCACCTCGCCGACCTGGAGAAGGTGCTGCCGGTCGAGTCACAGCGGCGGCAGGCGGGTGGCGAAGTCGAATCGGCTCAGGCGGAGCTCGCCTCGGCCGAGGAGCAGCTCAAGAAAGACACGTCGGCTTGGCGGAGCGCGTTGCGTTCGCTCGGCCTGCCCGACCAAGTGACCGCCGACGACCTGAAGACGATGGCCGGCCAGTACGAGCAGCTCGCCGAGCTGCGCATCAAGGCCGAGAACCGGCTCGACGAGACCCAGCGCCGCGAGCGCGAGCTTGCCGCCGCAACCACGCGGATCCAGGCGCTCGCCGAAGAAGCCGACCTCGTCCTCGAAGACGAAGAAGCCACGGTGCTTGATCAGCTCGAAGCCCTGCTCTCCGAACGCCGGCTGCAGCAGAGCCGGATCGACCACCGCAAGAAGCTGCATGAGCGGGCGGCGGAGCTCAAGGAGAAGGAGCTCAAGCGGCACAAGGCGGCCGAGGCGCTGGTCGATCGCCGCGAGACCCTCTTCCGCACCGCCGGCGTGGCGGACGAGGAGGGCTACCGCCGGCTGGCGGGCGACTTGGCCGAAGCGGCCAAGCTCCGCGAGCAGCGAGGGCGGATCACCGAGGAGATCAAGTCGGCAATCGGTCGGTTGGGCACGGAGGAGGACTTCGCCCCGATGCTGCTGCCCGAGTCGATCGGCCGGCTCGACGGGCAGTGGGAGGAACTCTCCGCCGAGCACGAAGAGATCGATAGTCACCTGCGTGAACTGCTCGGCCGCCGCGGCGCCCTTGAGGAGCAGCGCAAGCAGCTCGCCGAAGACACGTCGCTCGCCGACAAGCGGATGGAGCTCGATACCGTCGAGAGCCAGATCGCCGAGGCGGGCGAGCGTTGGCGGGAGCGGGCGGCCGTCGGCCAGTTGCTTGAACTGATCCGCAGCGATTACGAAGCGAACCGCCAGCCCGACACCCTGATCGAAGCCTCCAAGCACCTGGAGCGACTCACCGCCGGCCGGTACACCCGCGTCTGGACGCCGCTAGCGAGCGACGTGCTGCTGGTGGACAACCGCGACGGGCAGTCGCTGCCGGTCGAGAACCTCAGCCGCGGCACCCGGGAGCAGCTCTACCTGTCGGTCCGCATGGCGCTTGTGGCGATGTTCGCGCGGCGGGGCATTCAGCTGCCGATGATCCTGGACGACATCCTGGTGAACTTTGACGCGGGCCGCTCGCGCACGGCGGCCAAGGTGATGGTGGAGTTCGCCAAGGACGGCCACCAGCTCTTGGTCTTCACGTGCCACGAGCACGTCTGGGAGATGTTCAAAGACCTGCACGCCGACGTCCGCCGGCTGCCGAACCGGTTCGGCGAGGAGGTCGTCGTTGACGAGCTGCCGGCGCTGCCCGAGCCCGAAGTGGTCGAAGAACCGGCGCCCGAGCCAGTGGTCGACGAGGTCGCGATTGAGCCGACGCCCGAGCCGGAGCCGTTCGCCGTGGAAGCTAGCTACGTCGACCTAGAACCGGCGGCCGAGCAGTACGACTATCTGGAAGCGGAGTACGAACCGCTCACGCCGCGCGAGACCGTGATCGAAGAGATCGTCTACGACGAACCGGGCCTCGCCGAAGCTAAACGCGAATGGTCGCCGCCCGAGCAGACCCGCGTGGCGAGCTAACGCCGCGAAAGCCCCTCTCGCAGGGACGGAGGGTCTAACCGCTCACCGCGCCCCAATCTGCCACGCGGGGGCGTTGTCCGCGTCGCCAACAAAATTCACTTTGCCGGTGTGCATGTCGTACACGGCGCCCACCAGCTTGACGGCGCCGCTCTTGAGACTGCGGCGTAGGTCGGGCACGCGGGAGAGCCGGCGGACGGCTAGCTGCACGTTCTGTTCGATCGCCTTGGCGACGAAGTCCTTGCGGGGCAGGTTGCGGTCGAGCCCCATCGTTGCGGGCTCGATCTGGTAGAGCAGCGAGACTACTTCGGCCGGCTCACCATCCGGGTTTGAGAGGTGGTCGATGGTTGCCGTCACGGCCCCGCAGCACGTATGGCCCATCACGACGATGAGCTGTGTGTCGAGGTGGTCGATGGCGTACTCAACGCTGGCCACGACGTCGGTGTCGACCACGTTGCCGGCCACGCGGATGACAAACAGGTCGCCGAAGCCCTGATCGAACAGCAGCTCCGGCGGCACCCGGGAGTCGCTGCAGCCAATTACCACGGCAAACGGGTGCTGACCCGCCTCAAGCTGATGACGCCAACCGGCGTTCTCGTGCGGGTGGGTCGGCTTGCCCGAGGCGAAGCGGGCGTTGCCGTCCTTGAGCGCCTTCAGAGCCGCGTCGGCAGTGACCGGGCCGCTCTCAGGACGAGGCGGGTCGGCCAACGTGAGACCGATTAACGCTGCCGCCGCACACGAAACGCCGCACACAAACCGAAGCATCTTGCCTGGGCTCCATCAATAAAGGACCCGCCCGTCCAGAGTGTCTCACAAACCCATCCGGCTGTGAAGCGGCATTCTCAGATTCGGCGGGGCAAAGCCGTTTCACAACCATAGCACCAAGCGGTTGTCCAGCATTCCCGGCAGCCGCTTCTTAACCATTGCTTCGACTTGCTTGGGGTGATACCGCGTGCTTAAGTGGCCGGCGATGATGAGTTCGTTCTTAAAGCGATCGGCGCGTTCCACCAAGTCGTCCAGGTGCATATGACCGTGCTTATGGATCTTCTCCTTGCGATGATCGGGCGCCACGAAGGTGAGTTCGGTAATGAGGACTTTCGCCTCATACATGACCGGGTTGTTATCCAATCCCGGCGGCGCGCTGTCTCCCAGATACGCCACGAGCGGCTCGCGGACTTCGCGCGTCACCTCCGTGCCCGCCAGCCGCAGGTCGCGGATCTCGTGGCCCGCCAGGTCGGTGTACTCCGGCTTGAGCTTCTTGCGGCGCTCCCACACCACGTAGCCCAGCGAATAGACCGTGTGCTTGGTGGCGTGGGCCGTTACCACCAGCTCCCGCGAGAGCTCAATCTCTTCGCCGTCAACCACCGGCACCAATTCGCACGGCGTGCGGCCGCGGTCCATGCGGGAGTAGTGCTTGAGGATCTCACGCACCGGGCCGGTGAGCGTCTCCGGCAGGTAGATGGTGGGCGGCTCCATCTTCATCATCCGGCGCCGGGCCACGTAGACCGGCAGCGCCGCGATGTGGTCCAGGTGACCGTGCGAAACGAACCACCGCTCGGTGCCCATGAAAGACCACGGCTGAGCCCCCAGGTCGAAGCCGAGGCTCAGCTCCGGCACGCGCCAGTACGTCTGCACCGCCGCCCGGCTGTACCCTTCGATGGTCAGGCCGGCGTGTTCGTGGGTTCGTACGGGGGCGTTGTTGACCATCGCGCTGCAGATCGAAGACGTAAGACAACCAGGAAGTTGAGGCGCCCCGCCGCTACGGGGCCGGGCCGCGGAGCGAGACAAAGGAACGGGCTGTCATGTTCGGTAATCGCGCCGCCGTGACCAAGCCCCGCCGCCGCAGGGCGCGGTTAACCCGCCTGGGGCTCATCGCCCTCGGCGTCGGCTTCGCCGGCAACGGTGACCTGGGCCTGCCCCTCGAGCGGACGCGGACCGGCCCGCAGGGTCAGGTCGCGGAACGCCTCAGGCTGTTCCACCAGGGCGTGGCCGTGGCGGACCAGTTCCAGCACGGCGAGAAAGACCGCCACCAACTGGGACTTGTGAACCGAGTCAGGAAACAGATCGACGAAGCGGGTCTCGCCTTCTTCAACCAGTCGGTCGTACACGCGGCGGACGTACACGTGAATGGGCGTGGTGTCGTAAGCGATGGTCGTTTGAGACGGCGGCGCCAGCTTCTCCTGCATCACCCGGCCGAAGGCGGAGACCAAATCCCATAACTCCACCGACGCCAGCGGCTGCTCCTCCGGCCGACGCGGCCGCTCGGCCTGATCGGTGGCGACACGCGGCATCTGCAAACGCCACGCCTCGGCCCGACCGCGGAGTTCGTCGGCGGCGTCGCGGCAGCGTTTGTACTCCAGCAGCCGATCGACGAGGTCCTCCTGCGGGTTGTCGATCGTCGCCTCGACCTCGGCCTCTTCCTCGTCGCTCCTCGGCAGCACCACGCGCGACTTAATCTCGATCAGCGTGCTCGCGACTTCCAGGAACGCCCCGATGGAGTCGATATCGAGCTGCTCGAGCACCCGGGCGTGCTCAATGAACTGCTCCGTTACCGATGCTAGCTGCAACTGCTCCACCCGCAGCTCGTGCTTCCGCACCAGGTGCAGCAGCAGGTCGAGCGGGCCGAAGTAGTCGGCTAAGGAAACGCTGAAGGCCATAACGCAGCGGCACAGGGGAGCGGAGGTCGAGCGTTTGTAGCAGCGCCACCCCGCCGGCGCAAGACAAGACGCCCCGCCGGCGGGTTGCCGGCGGGGCGTCGTTGTCAAAACACTTGGCAGCCGCGTGCGCGGGGCTCACTCGACCGAGACTTCCACCTCAACCGACGCCGGCTCGCCCGGGGCTTCCGGCTCGCCGGGAGCTTCCGGCTCACCCGGGGCTTCAGCTTCGGGGGAGACCTCAGGCGGGGCGGGGGCGGGGGTCGGCTCGTCGGCGGGCGACGAAACGACGGGCGTCTCGCTGATGATCACGCCTTCGCTCATCACAACCTCGCCGCCGCAGCCGCAGTCACTCTCAACGACCACTTCGCCACACGGAGCAGGCTCGCCGCACGGGGCCGGAGCGGGCTCACCGCAGCCGCAGTCGCTCTCAACCACAACCTCGCCACACGGCGCGGGCTCAGCACACGGAGCGGGGGCCGGCTCGCAGCACGGGGCCGGAGCGGGCTCGCAGCACACGGGCTCAGGCTCGGGGCAGCAAGCGGGCTTCTTGCACTTGGCGAACAGCTTGGCCAGCAGGCCAGCGTCGGCGTCGGCCGCCGCGCCAAACACCAAGCAGAACGACACGCTGGTCAGCACCAGCGCCCGAATCAGGGAAACAGTACGCATGTGAAACTCCAGACAGAGGTTCGCTCAGCGTGCATGACGGCAGCCCTGCCGAGAATTCTCCAACGGGTGCAATCGCAGCCGGCCGAGCGAGGATCGGCGGCGATTGACCGTCTCTTTGGTTGTCGATCAACTTCCACAAATGGAGAAGCTAGGAGGCTGAACGCGACCTGTCAACTTGCGGAGAGTACGGCCACTTGGCCGACTTTGCCGCCATCCAGTCGTCAGTCCGTCCCCACACAGCAAGCAACTGGGGCGTCGCCACGCAAACTGGCGACGCCCCAGGGCAGAGGTTTCGAGCGACCGTGCGGCCGCTACCCGCTTACGGGCAGCAAGGCGGGGGGCACGGCGGCGGGCAGCACCTGGCCGCACGGCGCGCCTTGCACTTCTCGATCAGGCGGGCGAACAGACCCTTACGCGGCGGGCAGGGCTCGCAGCAGGGCTCCGGCTCGCAGCAAACCGGCTCGGGCTCGCAGCAGACGGGTGCCGGCTCACACACCGGGGCGGGCTCGCAGCAGACCGGTTCCGGCTCGCAAACCGGAGCGGGGGCAGGCTCGCAGCACACCGGCTCGGGCTCACACACTGGGGCCGGCTCGCAGCAGACGGGCTCGGGCTCGCAGCAAACCGGCTCCGGCTCGCAGCAAACCGGCTCCGGCTCGCAGCACGACTTCTTCTTCAGGCAGCCGAACAGGCCGGCCTGGGCATCCGCGGTGGCGCCGGCCAGAACGGCCACGGCCGCCAGGGTGCACATCGCACGCACAAGACTCGTGAACTTCATCAAAGAACTCCAATCACGGTGAGTGACGCCGCCGCCCGACCCGTTGGCCACAATGCTTGGCATGGTTCGCCAGTCGGGCCGCTCCCCCGAGAAGGTGCGAATCGACCCTGAGCGGGACGCCGGTGTAAGGTGGGCCGAATGGGGCGCCGAAACCGTCTCGGCGAACACTCCATCCGGTCGAGTTTGCGGGTTCGGTTATCTGGTGAAACCCGCACGCTCGCCGGTAGCCTAGCACCGGTAGGGGGGGTGTCAACGGCCCCCAAGAGATAAAGCCAGAGCTTTAGGTAAATGATGATGGCCCCAAGCCACCACGCTGCCGGGGCTTGAAAATCCGTGCAATACGACCGTTCGGCACAACCCGCACCATCAGCGCGTTGCGGTGTCAGGGCGAGTCGCGGTGCGTGCCGGCCCCTCGGTGACGGGCGGCTGGCCCACAAAGCCGGGGTGGCTGTAAGCCGGGGCCGCCGGGGCCTGCTCCTCTTCCTCAAAGTTGATGATCACCGGCGGCTGGTCGGGGCCCGTCTCGTACACCACGCCAGAGACTCGCCAGCCCTCGGCGACCTTCTTGAGCAGGCAGAGCATCTCGCCTTCGTCCGACTGATCGGTCAACGAGCACTGAACTGCGGCGCGTGCGGAGTCGATCTTGCGAACCTCGCCAACGCGGAAATCGGGGGCCCCCAGCTCCGGCGACGCAAAGCCCTGCTCGCTTGCCGCAAACTGCCGCTGGGCGTCGGGCGTGAGCATCCGCGTGGCGCCCGGCGTATCGCCCTTCACCACCGCGTCCAGAAACCGGTGCGCGGCATTGGCAATGGGGTCCTGCGGGGCCGCCCCGGCCGCGGGCGCCTTGGCCTTGGTGACCTGCGGCGCGGGGGCCTCGCCGCCACCACAACCCCAAACCGGCAAGCAGGCAGCGACGATCAACAGCAGGGCGGGGCGGGTCCGCATAGCGATATCCTTATCGCAGGGTGATTCAAGGAAGGGCCAGCCAGCCCGGAGTCCTCCGAGCGGGCCGATCGGGGCGGGAGCATCCCAAAGCCCCCGCAGGCGGTCAATGCGAGAAACACGCGGCGTTAAAGCAAGCACCGCTCCGGGCGGGCCCACCGATCACCCCGCCGCCAGGCCGCGATCGACCGACGTCTGTTCGCGGCTGTAGAGAGTGAACACCTGCTCGAACATCTCTCGCGAGACCCGCCACTGCGGGTCGGTGTCGGTGTAGGCGTTGCAGTGGGCGGCGATCAGGCGGTAGAGGAACTTGAACAGGTGCCGCGGGGTGCGTAGCGATCGGAACGCCTCGATCAGCCGCTCGCTGCTGAGATTCTCGCCCAGCATCGCGCCGATGGTTGGCGTGCTGCCACCGGTAGCGCATGCCGCGAGCCGGGCGTTCGCCAGGTCCATTAGCGCTTCGCCGGTCCAGTCGAGCGACGGCACCAGATTCTGCTTGTCGATACGGGCGCGCTGGTGGAAGTCGCGGTCCTCGCGGCTGAGGTGCTCCATCAACTCGTCCGGCAGCAGCAGCTTCAGACCCAGGCCTGGCTGCTTGAGGAACTTGTTATCGAGCATCGACCAGACGAGGTCCCGCATCAGCGTCGCCTGGCCGCCGGTCAGATGCGGCTCGTCCACGCGGTCCACCAGCACCAACAGGCCGGTCACTCCCAGCGACTTGAGCACGCCCTGCAGCTTGGCGAGCAGCTCGTAGCGGTCGTCGGTTCGTGGCTTACTGGGGAGCGGTTGGTTCTCAAGGTCGGCGCCGGTGAGCGACATCAGCAGCCGCCGCGTCGTCTCCGGGTCTCGCCGCAGCACGCGGAGGTTGCCCGTGATCTTCCGGCCCAGCAGGTAGAAGCGAAGGCACTTCAGCAGCCACGGCACCCAGAAGGCGAGGAGCAACAGGTACGGCCAGGGGCTCGCCAGCCAGCTCCAGTTGCTGGTCAGGCCAATCACCGCCGCCACCGCCACCGAGCCAAGGGCGCCGAGGGCCGGCTCCAGCCACGGCCGCCACAGCGACGGGCCGAAGCCGGCAAATTTTAGTCGGCGACGCAATCGGCCCCATCGCCGCGTGAGCGGTTCGCCGGTGGAGTCGTCATAGCACGCGGCAAGCAGCAGCAGGTCGCGCTTCTGGGCGTGGTCGAGCGCCGCGGCCGGGTCGCTCTCGGTCGCGCTTGGCGTGAGGCGGTTCGCGTCGGGGCCGGTCGGGTGCTTCGCGGCAAGCAGGTGGTCGATCAGATCCGTCACGCCAAGCGACAGGATCGCGTCCATGTGGTCCCACAGCTTCCACTCGGCCAGCACCTTCGCCGGGTCGCGCTGCTTGCGGCGGCTGAGGCGATCGGCGAAGCGGTCGAGGAACGGGTTGAAGTCGTCGTACTCAATCACCCAAACGCGGCCGCTCTTGTTCTCGGCGTTGTGCGTGGCGATGCGGCCCATGATCTGCAGCCGCATGGCGGTCTTGCCGGCGCCCTTCTCGCCGAAAACGATCGACGTGGCCGGGTCGCCCGGGTCGCCGAACACCTTGTCCCACGCCGGGTGGAACGTGGTTTCGCGGCAGCGGTTCTTGAAGACCGGGTCGGTCTGCGCGTCTTCCTCGGCAAACGGATTCACCGCCACGCCGTGGTGCTCGAAGAACTGGTCGGTGCGCATTGCGGGGTTTGCCGAGCGGGGGTGCTTGCGGGGAGGCGGGTCGCCGATGGGCGCGCAGTTCGCCCCCCAAGCGTACGCCGCGGCGGGCACGAGGGAACCTCCGCCTCGCGGTAGCTGGCCGGCCGCGGCCCGTATAATCGACACAACGGGGCCAACGCCCGGCCCGCCGCCCGCTTCCCTCGAACTCCGCCACCACCATGGCCGACCCGCCCGCCAACCAACCCCCTGAGCCGCTGCCGCCGCTCAAGACCGACCCGCGCTACGGCCACTACCCGTGGTGGCCGGAGGACGGCGACGGCTGGCTGCACCCGGAGGATGTTGAGCTCGCCCGGCGGACCCTTCCATCGCCGCGGATCTGGCGGACCGACGGCCGGATTCTGACCAAGCTCGACGACGCGGCCGGCGGACCATTCATCGTCCTTCACTACGGCGCCGACCGCCTCCGCGTCCGCCCGCGCCTCTGGCAAGAAGTGCCACGGCCGCAGTTCGAGATCGACGACCTGGTCGAGGTCCTCCCGCATGGCATGCAGAACGACCCAGTCACCGGCCGCGTCCGCGAGGTGCTGTGGGACGACACGAAGCACCGGGTGATCTACCAACTGGACGTCGCCGACCGGCTGGTTGAAACGCGGTATACGAAGGACGACCTGAAGCCGGTCGATGAAACCATCGCGCAACCGACGGTCCGGGTCGAACCGCCTCAAGACGACGCAGCGGTCGATGCGTTGGTTGAGGGTCTGCCGAAAGCGGATCACCTCGACCCATGAACAAAGTTTACCGCTACTGCGTATCGCGATGGTCGACCTAAAGACCACGCGTAGAGACACTGGCGACTGGCATGGCGAATCGGCTCCCACGCGGCGTGGCTGCTCGGGTGGCCGCCGTGATGTTCTCGCTGGCGCTAGGCTTCTGGCTAACCACCGTGCGGCCGGTGCCTTTGAGCAGGTCGTTGCCTACGACGGTTGCCGCTTACGCCCACGGGTCTGAGATCGGCATCGGTTTCCTGTCGCACGGCGGTTTGAGCACCGCCTACGCTTCGACCCAGATCGCTCGCGAGGGCTTCGACTGGTCTGAGAGAATAGACGGCCACTACTGCGGCGGCATCTTCTACCAGCCGATCGCCGGCCAGGACCTTGGGAGCAGCAGTTACCGAAACGGCCTGGGGATCAGCCTAGCACTCGGCACTCTCGGATGGTCCTGCCCGTACTGGCTCATGATGGTCACTTGGGCCATTGCCTTCGCCTGTACATCGCCACAGACCCGATTTCGGCTGCGAGACTTGGCCCTGGCTGCGACACTTGCAGCGTGCTTCCTCACGCTTGTTCGGCTGAGGTGTGCGATGCCGCTCGCATTGCTGCTCAACGTGGCAACAGCAACGCTTCTGATCTCAGTTATGGGCTATTCGCTGACGCAGACGATCCGACGCACGCCAGTGACCCAAGACTTGATGCGCAGCACCAGCACTTAGCTCGCCGGCCTAAGCACCCGCCGCTTCGGCACGGTCTTCCAGCCCCAGCCGTTTCATTTTCTTGTAGAGCGTGGTGCGGTTGATGCCGAGTTGGTCGGCGGTTTGGATGCGGTTCCAGCCGTTGGACTCCAGCACCTCGAGGATGATCGCCCGCTCCGGGCCTTCGAGGGCCTCTTTAAGCGTCTGGCCCGCGTAGTGCGTGGTGCTGATGGCGCCGCCGGGGGAGCGAACCTCAGCCGGCAAGTCGGCGATGTCGATGACGGTGTTCTTGGAGAGCAGCACCGACCGCTCGACCACGTTCTGCAGCTCACGCACGTTGCCGGGCCAGTGGTGCCGCTGGAGGGCGCCCACCGCGTCGTCGGAGAAGCCCTGCACGCTGGGGCGGTTGGCGTCTTCGCGGACCTCTTCCAGGAACCGCTGAGCGAGCAGCGGGATGTCGCTCACCCGGCCGCGGAGCGGCGGCAGCTCCACGTTGATCACGTTGATGCGGTAGTACAGGTCTTGGCGGAACTTGCCCTCAGCGACGTTCTTCGCCAGGTCCTCGTTGGTGGCCAGCACCACGCGGACGTCTACGTTGTGCGTCTGCGTGCCGCCGACCGGCTCGAAGGCCAGCTCCTGCAGCACGCGGAGCAGCTTCACCTGCATGGCGGCGGTGGCGGTGCCGATTTCGTCGAGGAAGATTGTGCCGCCGTCGGCCTGCAGGAACTTTCCTGTCTTGTTGGTTGTGGCCCCGGTGAACGCGCCGGCGACGTGGCCGAAGAGTTCGCTCTCCAGCAGGTTCTCGGGCAGGGCGCCACAGGCTACCTCGACGAACGGCCCGTCACGCCGGCCCGACCGCTGATGGATGGCTCGCGCGATAAGGCTCTTGCCGGTGCCGCTCTCGCCGGTCACCAGCACCGTGGCGCGGGTGTCGGCGATCGACTCGATCATGTCGAACACGCGGAGCATCCGCGGGTCGCTCCCCACGATGTGCCCCATGCCGTGCTTGCGATCGAGCTCGTCCTTGAGGTGGGCGTTCTCTTCGATCACCTTCCGCTGACCGAGGGCCCGCTCGATGGACATCAGCAGCTCGTCGTCGATGAGCGGCTTGGTCAGGTAGTCGAAGGCGCCGGCGCGGATGGCGTCGACCGCGGAGTCGGCGTTGCCGTAGCCGGTCATCAGCACCACCTGCATCGACGGCCACCGCCGCAACGACTGCTCCAGCAGGTCGAAGCCGTCGCCGTCGGCGAGGCGGATGTCCGAGAGCAGCAGGTCGTAACGGGACTGCTCGAGTCCCTCGAGCGCGTCGGCGTAGCCGGTCCGGGCGTCGACCTCCAGGCCCTGGTCGCGGAGCCAATCGGTCATCGACTCAAGGACATGGCGGTCGTCATCAACGAGCAGCAGGCGGCCAGACATGCGGAAACTCAGAAGTTAGAAGGTAGAAGTCAGAAGTGGGCGAAGCAGAGTCGGAACATCACTTCTGACTTCTGCCTTCTCACTTCTGACTTTGGACTGTTGTGAAAGCTCTACGTCACGGCGTGGGTGTGGTCAAAAAGCGCTGGCGTGGCGTGGGGGCGACATCGGCGGGTGGCGGGCGGCGTCGCTCCGCCTTTGCCGGTGGCGCCGTTTGGCGCGGCTGGCATCCACCCGGCGTGCCGCGGGTGCTATGCTGCCACCGGCGGAGTCTGGCTCGGGCAAGACTGCTCCCTCAGCGGCGAATACCGTCCATCATGGAACCAACCTTCATCCTGTTCGCGGTGCTCGGCGTGGCGGTGTTTGCCGCGATCGCCTACTACGCGCACCTGCAGGAGAAGAAACGCCGGGAGGCGCTGGCGGCCTTCGCGGACGAGATGGGCTGGCGGTTCTCGCCCGAGCCCGACCGCACGCTGCCCGACCGCTACCCAGAGCACCGCGTCTTCCGGCGAGGGCATTCCCGTGTTGGCCGCAACGCCATCCGCGGAGCGCTCGCAGTGGAGTCCGAAGGAGGGGACCGGCTTGAGCTGCCCATCGAGATGGGCGATTACAAGTACACCACCGGTTCCGGCAAGAACAAGCGGACGCACAACCTGAGCTACCTGCTCATCCAGGCCCCGCCCGGCACGCGGAACAGCCTGGCGATCCGCACCGAGAACTTCGCGGACAAGATGGCCGCTGCGATGGGGTTTGACGACATCGACTTCGAGTCGGTCGAGTTCTCCGACCGGTTCCACGTGAAGAGCGACGACAAGCGGTTCGCCTACGACGTGCTGCACCCGCGGATGATGGAATTCCTGATGAACTCGATGGCGCCCGACATCGAGCTGCAGACCGGCGCCCTCTGCCTGCACAGCAGTGGCACGCGCTGGGACCCGCCCGAGTTCAAGCTGCGGCTGCGGTGGGTCCAACAGTTCTTCGCCCTGTGGCCAAGGCACGTTGTCGGCGCGAGGCGCTAGGCGCGCGGCGCGCGTTTCGATTCACTACCCAAGAGCTCGCGCCCTGCGCCTCCCACCTCGCGCCTCGCCATGATCTACGTTGTCATCGCCGCCGTCTTGTTGCCGCTGGTCTTTGTGATCGCCAACTACAACCGGCTGGTGACCGTTCGCTCGCACCTGCGTGAGAGCTGGGCGGATATCGACGTGGAGATGAAGCGGCGCTACGAACTCATCCCCAACTTGGTCGAGGTGGTGAAGGGCTACGCTCAGCACGAGCGGGAGGTGCTGGCCGAGGTCGTTCGCTTGCGGAATCAGGCCGCGGCGTCAGTGGGTTCGGCGACGCAGCAGGCGGTGGACGAGCAGGCGCTCACGGTTGGAGTCGAGAAGCTGCTGGCCGTGGCCGAGGCGTACCCCAACCTGAAGGCGGACACGCACTACCTGGCGCTGCAGCGGGAGCTGGCGGTAACCGAAGACCGCATCGCCGCCGCCCGCCGGTTTTACAACGGCAACGTCCGCGAGCTCAACGAGCTGTGCCAGGCGTTCCCCACGAACGTGATCGCGGGCATGTTCGGCTTCCAGCGAGCGGACTACTTCGACGCCGGCGAGATGGCCCGGCAGGCGCCGCGCGTGGGGCTGTGAACGGGGGCGCTCGGTCAGGGTGTCTCGCCGGCGACGATCGGCCGCAGCTCGGCGGCGATAAAGAAGGAGCCGGTGACCACCACCAAGCCTTCGGCAGGCGTCGTTTGGACGGCGTGGTGAAAGGCGGCGACGGGGTCCTCGATCACTTCGATCGGGGTGACTGCCCGGCAGACGGCTTCGAACCGCCCCGCCAACTCGTCGGGGGCGAGCGCCCGTGAGTTTTCGACGAACCGGGTGACCACCACCCGATCGAACTTGGACGCGAAGGCGCCCACGATCGCGTCGACCTGCTTGTCGCGGCTGATGGCCACGACCAGCGTCTTCGGCTTCGGACTGGGGGGCTCGCCGAGGCTATCGACCAACGCCTCGGCCGAGGCGCCGTTGTGGGCGGTGTCGATCACCAAAGCAGGGCGTTCACTCGTCGGCGGAAACCACTCCACCCGCGCGGGCAGCCGGGCCAACGCCAACCCATCGCGGCACGCCTGGGCGGTGATGGGCCAGCCCTGATCGCGCAGCTCCAGGACCGTGGCGATCGCCACCGCCGCGTTGGCCTGCTGGTGCCGGCCGCGGAGGCCGATCTCGATCGCGTCAATCGTCTCTCGCCCCGCCGGCGTCTCGCGCCAGAACGCAAGCGGCGGTTTCGCCTCGATATCGAACTGCTCGGTCCGCTCCATCAGCCGGCAGCCCCGCTCGCGGGCGATCTCTGCGATCACGCCGCGCGGTTCGGGATCGGTAACGCCGCTCACGACCGGCACGCCCGGCTTAACGATGCCCGCCTTCTCGCGGGCGATGGCGCCGAGCGTGTCGCCGAGCTGCTTCGTGTGGTCGAGGCTGATGCTGGTGATCACCGACACCACCGGCAGGCAGACGTTGGTGGAGTCGAGCCGCCCGCCCAGCCCCACTTCCAGCACCACGGCGTCGCACCGCTGGTCGGCGAAGTGAACGAGCGCCATCGCCGTGGTGATGTCGAAGAACGTCGGCGGGCCAACACTGTCGGGGTCGCGCTGGGCCTCGGCGTCCATGGCGTGGACCACGGGCTTGATGCGGTCGACCAACGAGGCGAGCGAATCGGTCGCCATGGACGAGCCGTCGATCGCCCAGCGCTCTTCGATCCGCTCCAGGTGGGGCGAGCTGTAGACGCCTGTCTTCAGCCCCGCCGCGGTGAGCACCGAGGCGATGAGCGCCGACGTGGAGCCCTTCCCCTTGCTGCCGGCCACGTGGACGATCCGCAACGACGCGTCGGGCGAGCCAAGCCGCTGCAACAACTGCCGGATGCGGTCGAGCTTGAGCTGCCGCTCGCTGTACGGGAAGTGGGCGACCCGCTCGTAGTTGATGCGGCCCATGAGCCACGCCACCGCGGCGTCGCGGCGGGCGGCGGAATCGGTGGGCGACGCGGGCGAGTGGGGCAGGCTCACGCCCGGATTCTAGCGGCCGGGCCAGTCGAGTTGAGTGCCCAAAAGGAGCGGGGCCGCCGGGTTGCGGGATGCCCGACGGCCCCGTCGAAGGAGAGCCGCCGCGGACAAGTGCATCGAGCGTGCCAATCCCGAGCCGGGATGCGTGGATTGGTGAATTCGAGCTCGATTGCGTCGAATTCGCCGCGAATCCCGCCCATTCTGGCATTCGCCGCTGGCTGGCTCGAACCGCCTTCGGGCGGCGTGCGTTTGTAACTCTCGGCGGGCGCTGTGTAGTTCTTGCCGAGCCGGTCGTGAGACAAGCGAAGCGTGCGGGGCTAGGCAAAGCCGGCGGCTTCGCCAGAATCGCACAGACGCCGCCAGCAACCCGCCCCAAGTACGCCGCCCCAGCCGTCGCCACCGATGCTTGCGATTGAGAACGTCAAGAAGTCGTACCGCGAGCCGGGCGGCGCACCGCTGCCGATCCTCGACGTGCCCCGGCTCGACGTCGCCGCGGGCGAGCAGGTGGTGCTCCGCGGCCGCAGCGGCTGTGGCAAGACCACGCTGCTGAACGCCGTGGCGGGCCTGACCACCATTGATTCCGGCTCGATCACCATCGGCGGGATCGACGTGACCAAGCTGCCCGAGGTGGGTCGCGACCGGTTCCGCGCCCGCAACCTGGGTTACGTCTTTCAAACGTTCAACCTGCTCGCGGCCTTCACGGCGCTTGAGAACGTGATGCTCGGCATGACCTTCACCGGGCAGCGGAGCGACCCGGCCCGCGCCCGCGGGCTGCTGGAGAAGGTCGGCCTCGGCCACCGCGAACACCACAAGCCGGCGGCGCTCTCCGTGGGCGAGCAGCAGCGCGTGGCAGTCGCCCGGGCGCTGGCCAACAAGCCGGTGCTGCTGCTGGCCGACGAACCGACCGCCAACATCGACCCGGCGCACCAGCAGCAAGTGGTCGACCTGCTACGCGAAGTGTGCGAGCAAGAGAACGTGGCGATGCTGCTGGTAACGCACTCGCCGGAGGTTTCCGATCAGTTCGACCGCGTAGAGCAGTTGGAAGAGGTGAATCGGATCGCTTCTCAGGCGACCATTGAATCGGCGTAGAGATGTGGGGATCGGAAGTAGGAATGACGCGCAAGCGAAGGACCAGCGTTGCTCTCGGGGCAACCCCCTCCCCCCGCCCCTCCCCCTGCCGGGGAGGGGAGTTTCGGTCGCCTTGCGGCGACATTTCGATCAAGCGTATGCCACTCGCCACTAGCCCTCGCCACTACTCATGAGCTTCTGGAAGATCGCCTGGCGGAGCCTGCAGCAGCGGGCGTTTGCTTCTTCGCTTACGGGGCTCTCCATGGCCCTGGGCGTTTCGCTAGTGGTGTGCGTGATTGTCATCCACCGCGTGGCGGTCCGGCAGTTCACGCAGGACGCGCAAGGCTACCACCTCATCGTCGGCGGCGGGAAGGGGAGCCCGATGGACCTGGTGCTCAGCACCGTGTTCCACATCGGCAAGCCGCTCTACCCGATCTCTTGGAACTACTACCGCGAGTTCACCGACGGCAAGTTCGCCCCGTACGTCGAGGTGGCCGTGCCGTACTGCTTGGGCGATAGCTTCGTGGCGGGCGAGACCATCTACCGCTGCATCGGCACCACGGCCGACCTCTTCGACAAGATCCAGTACGGGGCCACCGACGACGGCACCGCCATCACCTACCAGTTTGCCGAGGGGCGGAACTTCAAGACCGAGAACTGCTACGAGGCGGTGGTCGGCTCCATCGTTGCCGCGCAGGCCGGGCTGGGCGTGGGCGACCTCTTCGACCCCACGCACGGCCTGAACGCCGAGGGCGACAAGCACAAGTCGTTCAAGGTGGTCGGCGTGCTCGAGCCGACCGGCACGTCGAACGACCGCGCGGTCTTCGTCAACATGGAGGGCTTCTACCTGCTGGAGGGGCACGCGCTCTCGCCGCGCACGCCGCCGAAGTCGGGCGAGATGGCCATCCTCGGCGCCGCCGCGGCGAGGGATCGCCGGCTGAATAAGGGCCAGCGGTTCACGCCGGAGGGGGGAACCGAGCGGGCGGTGATCAGTGTGCTGCCGATGGACAACTCACCGCTCGACAACGCCGTCTTTGTGGACGACGCCGCCCTGTCCGCGGCCCTGTCCGCCGCCGGCGAAGGCACGGCGGCGACCGACGACGCCCCGCCCGAAGACGAAGAAGCGCCCCGCGGCACGCTTGCCCCCGCGGTCTGTTACGACAACGAGGGCAACGAGGTCACGCCACTGCCCGAGGACCAACGCGAGGTGACTTCCATCCTGGTCCTCTGCCGGCAGTTCGGCCAGATGGCCATCGACGGCGGTGTGAACAAAGACCCGCTTGGCATCGCCCAAGCCGTGGCCGCGCGGAGCGTGATCGATCGCCTCGTGGAGAACATCATCGCCCCGGTGCGCGTGGTGCTCATGGTGCTCACCGTGCTGATCGTCATCGTGGCGAGCGTGAGCATCCTGGTCAGCATCTACAACAGCATGAGCGAGCGGGCGCACGACATCGCCGTGATGCGGGCCCTCGGCGCCAGCCGGTCGGCGGTGATGCTGATCATCCTGGTGGAGTCCATCCTGCTCTCGGTGATGGGCGGCGTGGCGGGCATGGTGCTCGGGCACGGCCTGGTGGGGCTGGCGGCGCCGAAGGTCGTCGAGCTGACCGGCATCCGGCTCAACCCGATGCAGGGCGACCCGTGGGAATGGGTCATCCTGCCGGTGCTGGTGCTGCTTGCGTCGCTGGTGGGCCTGCTGCCCGCCTTGACCGCCTACCGTACCGACGTGGCTAAGTCGCTGAGCGGCGTTCGGTAACCAACGGCGTTCTCGGCAAGCTCGTTGGGCGATTCGACGAGATTTCCCGCCCGGACCGGGCCGCCTGTGCCGATTGCACAAGCTGTGGGCGTGCGGCCCCCGGCCGCGTAAACTGTTATGGTTCGCCCCGCCCGTCACGCCGCGCAGGCCAAAGATGATCCGCCGTTTTGCTAGCGTCGTCTCGTGCACGATCGCCCTCGCGGCGGCGCCGGTCCTCGCGTGCCCGTTCTGCGTCGCTGAGATGCAGACGCTGAGCGAAGAACTGGCGAGCGCCGACGCCGCGGTGCTGGGCCGCTTGTTGCTACCGCCCGCGCTCGGCCTGGACCCGCAGGGCGCGACGAGCGACAACCCGTTCAGCGCCGCCGACCCGGAAACGGGCGAGGCGACCTTCCGCGTCGAAGAGGTGCTCAAGGGCGAGCCCACCCTCGGCGAAGCCAGCGAGGTGCAGGCCATCTACTTCGGACGGGCCGACCTGGAGAAGCGGTTTCTGCTCCGCGGCATCGGCGCCCCGCTGGAGTGGGCGGTGCCGATCGAGCTCTCGCCGCTCGCCGTTGGCTACGTGAAACAGCTGCAGGGATTACCTGAGTCGGGCGCCGAGCGGCTGGCGTTCTTCCAGCCGTACCTGGAGCACGAGGACCGTCAGCTCGCCCAAGACGCGTACGACGAGTTCGCCCGGGCGCCGTACGACGACCTGATTAGACTCAAAGACGAAATCAATCATGAGCGGGTCGTTGAGCTCATCAACCGCCCGCGGATCAGCCCCAGCCGGCGGCGGTTGTTCTTTGTCATGCTGGGCGTCTCCGGCAGCGACGCCGACCTGCCGATGCTCGACTCCCTGCTGGAGTCCGACGCGGCGGTGCTCGGCCCGGCGACTCAGGCCGCGGGCAAAGTAGCGATGCTCGCCGGCGGGCCGCTGGGGGCGACGCTCGCCTTCGAGGCGGTGCTGGCCGAAGAACGCCGCAAGAAGCTCGGGCTCGACGCGATGATCGCCTGCTACCTGACGCTGCGCGGCGACGAGGGGCTCGACCTGATCGACCGCCGGTTCCTCGCCAATAAAGACGCCGACCAGACGCACACCTACAGCACGCTCATGGCTCTGCGGTTCCTGGCCGACGAGCAGCAGAAGTCCAGCCAAGGGACCGTTGAGAGGCAGCCGGTGGTTTCGTGGCCAAGGCTGCTCGAGTCGGCCCGGCTGCTGCTGGACAACGCCGCCTTCGCCGACCAGGTGGTTACAGACCTTGCTCGCTGGGAGGATTGGTCGGTGATGCCCAAGCTGGCGGAGATGTACCGAGCCGCGGGTGAGAAGGAGGACGACGAAGACCGTGCGGCCGTCTCCAAGTACGTCCGCGAGCCGATTGTCACCTACCTGGACGTGGCCACCGAGCAGGGGGGCGAGGTCGCCGAGCAGGCGGAGAAGTACCTCGCCGAGCTCGAGCCGATTGACCCCGAGACCTTCCGCCGGGCGCGGAGCCTGCACGCCTTTGGATTCCTCGGCCGGGCCCGCCCGCCGAAGCCGTCCGGCCAAGACCAGACGGCCGCGGACGCCGGCGGGACCGACGCCGCGCCCGCGACCGAAGAGACCGCCGACGAGATGCCGCCCAACCCGGCTGAGTTCGAAACCTCGTTCCAGCCGGCTGACGAGATGCCACCCGACCCGTGGGCGGCCGACCCGGCAGCGTTCGCGGCCGCCGAGCCGGGCGCGGAGCCCAAAGCGGAAGAACAAGCCGAGGCAGACGATCAATCCGAAAGCAAAGAGACGGCCACGCCTCTGCGAACCGCCTCCATACCCGCCGCGGCCGAGCCGCTCACGCCGCCGAGCCGAGGCATCCTGGTCCTGGCGCCCCTGGCGGCCGCCGCCACGTGCTTCGCCCTGTTATGGTTGATCCTGCGGGGAGGCGTCTGACCGCCCGCCCCCGCGGCGCCGAACCAGCCGCCGGCTAACGCCGTAGCAACAGGTTGTAAGCGGCCGCCATCCCCTCTCCGTTCCCCATCGCCGACGCCATGAGCACCACCGCCATCGCCGACGAAGTCTCAACCTTCGACGACCAAGAACCGCTTGAGTACCGCTCGCTCCACACGGGCGCCCTGCTAGGGCTGTTGATCGCCGTGGTCTCCCTGGTGTTCCCGATCTCCGTCGGCGGCCTGGTCGACCCCCGCAACGCCGCCCTGCTGGGCGTGATCCCGACGGTCGGGCTCATCGTCTCGCTGCTGGCGCTGCTCAAGATCCGCTCGGCGCCCGACCTCTTCACCGGCGGCCTGCCGGCGAAGCTGGGCGTGCTGATCGCGGCCGGCTCGCTGCTCTACGGCGGCGGCAGCAGCATCTACACCTACGCCACCGAGGTACCCGACGGCTACGCCCGCACGTCGTTCTTCGACATGAAGCCCGACGCCGTCGAGACCGCCGGCCGCCAGCCGATCCCGCCCGACGTGCAGCAGCTCATCGGCAAGAAGGTCTTCCTCAAGGGCTTCATCCGGCCCGACTCCACCAACAACGGCCTGCGGCGCGGCGTCACGGAGTTCCTGCTAGTACGCGACAACAACCAGTGCTGCTTCGGCGACATCTCGAAGGTGGAGTTCTACGATCAAGTCGCCGTGGAGCTCTCCGGCGACTTGACCACCAACTACCACTCCGGCGTCTTCCGACTGGGGGGCGAACTCGGCGTGCGGCCCGGTGACATCACCCGCGGCGAGCCGATGCTCGTCTACGAGATGGACGCGGATTACATCAAGTAGCCTTCTGGTCGGCGCCGAAGGACGCGGTTATGCCACGCTCAGCGAAGCAGCGAACAACGGCGCTCACGGCGGCGCTAGCCGCGGCCGTGCTGCTTGCGGAGGTCTCGGGCTGTGGCGACGGTGCGGCGGTGGATGTTGCCGTCGCCAAGGCGAGCAACCCCGCCCCACCGCCGGCAGAGTCGCCCGCCCCAACCGGGTCGCCCGTCTCGGCAGAGCCCGACGCCGTCGCCGAAGCGTCAGCCGAGGCGAGCCAGCCGAGCGAACCGTCCACCACCGACGCGGCGCCGTCCGCCGAGCCCGCATCCGAGTCGCCGCCGGCGAACGATGCGGAGCCCGCCGAAGCGTACGATGGCCGGCTGCTGATCAAGTCGTTCGACGACATCAAGTTCGACATTGAGCCCGACGCGCCGTTCTTTCGCGAGATGCTCACCGAGCCGATCGAAGACCTCGCCGGCAAGCGGATCCGCATCCGGGGTTGGATCCTGCCGACGTTCCGCAACCGCGGCATCAAGCAGTTCGTGCTGGTGCGGGACAACCAAGAGTGCTGCTTCGGCCCGGGTGCCGCGCTCTACGACTGCATCCTCGTCGAGATGCTCCCCGGGCGGACCACGGAGTTCTCCACCAAGTCCGTCGCGGTGGAGGGCCGCTTCGCCATCGAAGAGTTCCGCCTCGGCGACCGCGTGATGGCGATCTACAAGCTCGAAGGCGAGAAGGTTGATCTTTGAAGGCCGGGCGAAGCGTTAACTCTTCCCCTCGTCCCCGCCGCTAAGGCCCAGCTTGTTGAGCCAGCGGCGTTGGTTCTTGCCGTCGTTCGAACCGGCGAGTTGCCGGCGGCCCGCTTCCAGGTCGCTGAGCGCGTTCTCCAGCTCCAGCCGCTCGCGGGCCATCTTGGCGCGCTCGACGGAGAGCTCCAGCTCCGCGGCGCGGAGTTTCTCTTCCCACTCCTTCTCCAGCTCGGCGAGCCGCCGCCGCTCGTCGCCCAGGCGTTCGTCGTTGGCCACATTCCCAGACTCGCCGTCTTGGGCTTGTTCGAGCGCCGCCTGCAGCTCGGCGATCAGCTGGTCCTTTTCGGCCACCACCTCGTCGGTAATGCGGATCGTGCCCTGGATCTTCGCCACCTCCTCCTGGCGGGCGGGCGTCGGCCGGGCCTCGCCGTCCAGGCTCGCCAGCAGGCGACGCTTTTGCGATTCCCAGTCCATCTCGCCGTCGGCCTCGTCGGCCAGTTCAACCGGCGGGCCCGCGGCGAGCTGCTGTTCCAAGTCGGCCTTCTCGGCCTTGAGCTGCCGGACGTCCTCAACCGCCAGCTCGAAACGGCGGCGGAGGTCCTCCACGTCGTCGCTGCTCTCGGCAACCTCGGGCGGCCGCGCTTCCAGGTCGGCGACGTGCTGCAGCAGCTGGTCGCGCTCGGCACGCAGCCCCGAGAGCTCGAGCGACTCCCCGGCGCCCGCCTCGGGCCGGGTGGCGAGTTCCTGCTCCATCTCGGCCAGTCGGTCCCGCTGCCGGCTTACGTCGTCTAGGGCGAGGCGGAACTTCTCATCGAACTCCACCGCCGAAGCGACCGCCTCATCGCGCTGAGCGACCACGGTCTGGAGCTCGCTCTCCAGCCGGCTGTAGTGTTCGGCCGCATCCTGCCTCTGCTTGTGGAGCTGGTTGATCTCCTCCCGAAGCGACGCGGTCTCCTCCGCGCTCTCGCCGCCGTCGGCCGGCCGAGACTCCGCAAGCTGCTGAGCCTCTTGTTGGGTTTCACGCCGCAGGCTCTCGACCCGTTCGCGCTCGGCCGCCACCTCCGATGCCCAACTCGCCAGCTCTTGCCGCTTGGCGGCGAGGCCCGCCTCGGCGTCGGCGATTTCTTGTTGCCGCGTCTGCTGCGACTCGGCCTGCTGCTGGAGGCTCACGCGGAGTTGTTCGAGGTTGCCCTCAATCTCGTCGCGCAGCTGCTCCCACTCGGTCCGCTCGGAGACAAACGCCTGCCGGTCCTCGGCCAGGCTGGCCTCGGCCTGCTGGACGCAAGCGGCCATCAACTGCTCCGCCGCCTGGCTGAGCTGATCGGAGACCTTGCCCTCGAGCGCCGCGGCGTGGTCGCGCTGATCGCCGAGCGCTTTCTGCGCACGCTCTCTCAACTCCTGCAACAGGCCGGGACTCGGTGGGTCGGGGCAGGTTGGGAGGAGGGGCGGGGCGGCGGTTTCGGTGGACCCGGTTGGTCCCGATTCGTCCATGCCCGGCGGCGATCGGTTCGGTGGTGAGGACACGCGGAGGTGCGGCCCAACCCGCGGCCGGGCGGGTTGGGCGGAGCCGCTGGCGCCGGCGGCGCGGCAACGGTCCAATGGTGTATACGCCGCTCCCGCGGGGCGGTCAAAAAGCCAAAGCGAATGCCGCTCCGCCTGGCGCGGATGCGCCGATTGACGCGGTTACGCCCCGCCAATGGCAGGAGCACCGACGCCGGTCAGAGCACCGAGGGATTCACCACGTTCGGCGGCGTCGCGCCCCGCAAGAAGTCGGCCGCTTGGTGAGCGACCCGCGTCCGGAGTTCGGCGATCGCCTCGTGGGAGCAAAACGCCGTGTGCGGGGTGACGATCACCCGGGGGTCGTTGAAAGGCGGCAGCGATAGATCGGGCGGCTCGGGCTCCTGCACGTCGAGCGCCGCGCCAGCAAGCTGACCCGCGTCCAGCGCCGCGGCCAACGCGTTGTGGTCAATCAAAGGACCGCGGGCGCAGTTGATGAGGTACGCCGTCGGCTTCATCTTGGCCAGCGCTTCGGCGTTGAACAGGTGGCGGGTCTCGTCGGTCAGCGGGGCGTTGATCGAGACGTAGTCGCTCTGCCCGAGCAAGTCGTCGAAAGAGACCCACTCGACCCCGTCGGGCGTCTTCTTCGATCGATTGGTCCCCACCACCCGCAGCCCCAGAGCCAACGCCATCTCGGCAAGCCGTTCGCCGGTTTGCCCCAGCCCGATGATTCCCAGCGTCTTGCCCATGAGCCGATCGATAGGCAGCGCCGCAACCAGGTCGTACTGGCCCGCCTTGGTCGCCAGGTGGCAGTCGGCGATCTTCCGCCCGAGAGCGAAGATCATGGCGAGCGCGTGCTCCGCCACCTCTTCCACGCAGTAGTCCGGCACGTTTGTGACCAAGATGCCGCGGCGGGTGGCGTGCTCAACATCGATGTTGTCCAGGCCGATGCCGGTCCGGCAGATGTGCCTCAGCTTGGGCGCCGCGTCAATCACGCGGGCGGTCACCAGCCCCCAGCAAGTGAGGATGGTATCGGCGTCGCCCACCTGCTGGATGAGCGTCTCCTCGCGGTCGTCGGTGGCGGAAACCAGTTCGCAATCCGCCTCGGCAAGAATCGCCCGCTCAATGTCGGGGTCGGCCCAGGGGAAGTCGGTGTAGAAAGCGCGGAAGGGCATGGGAAGGCAGTTGGCTATTGGCCGTTGGCTGTTGGCGAGAAAGGCCCTCCCGTGCAGGAAGGGGTAACGAGTTCGTCTCAAGTCGTCAGCTGCGGGGCCGCTGCTTGGTACATCCGCTCAATCTCACGACGGAACGAAGCCTCGATCACCGGCCGGCGGAGGCTGAGCTTGGGGGTGATCTCGCCCCGCTCCGCGGAGAACGCCCGCGGCAAAATCGTGAACGCCTTCACTTGTTCGTGGCGAGGCAGGTCCGCCAGGCAGCGGTCGATCTCTTGCCTGAAGACGCCGCGAACCACGGGGTGGCGAAGGGCGTGGCGCTTGCTGAAGACCCACAGCCGGCGGCCGCGGACTTCGGCCCGCACGCGATCCGGATTGGGAACCAGGATCGCCGAGAGGAACTTCCGCCCGTCGCCGACAACGCACGCCTGCTCAATCCAAGGCGACGCGCCGAGCCGGGCCTCGATCGCCGCCGGGGCCACGTTCTTGCCGGTCGACAGGACCATCAGCTCCTTCTTGCGGCCGGTGATGGTAAGAAAGCCGTCGCCGTCAAGCTCGCCAAGGTCGCCCGTGTGCAGCCAGCCGTCGCGGATCGCCTCGTCGGTAGCCGTCCGATCGATGGCGCCCGACTCATCGGCGTAGCCCAGCATCACGTTCGGGCCGCGGACCAGCACCTCGCCCGGCGTTTCTGAGGACGGGCCGGCGATGCGGACCTCAACGCCCGGCAGCGGCTTGCCGACCGTGCCGATCTTGTAGTCGGCGATGGTCGAAACGGTGACCACCGGCGACGCCTCGGTGAGCCCATAGCCATTCAAGAGCGGCACGCCCTGGTCGAAGTAGTGCCGCTGAAGCGCCGGAGAAAGCGCCGCGCCGCCGCAGTAGCAGCGTTTGATCGCGCCACCGAGCACCTCGCGGAGCGGCTCGCCCCGCCGCTCGGCCACGTCGACCGCCTTCTGAAAAAAGTACGGCACGCCGTTGATGGTCGTCGGCCGGGCGATCTTGCAATCGCGAAAGACCGTCTCCCGAGACTCCGGCAGCACCAGCCGCGTTCCGCGATAGACCCAGGCGTAGAGGTCACAAACGCGCGCGTACAGGTGCTCGAACGGCAGGATCGACAGGCGAACCTCGTCGCGATCGTCCTCATCGCCCAGGCTTTCGGTGATCGCCTTGGCGACGGCGAGCGTCGTGAACACCAGGTTCTGCTGGGTGATGCACGCAGTCTTAGGCGTGCCCCCGGTGCCCGAGGTGGGGACCAACTTGTGCGATCCCGCGTCGCCCTGTCGAATCATGTCGAGCAACCGACCGGGGCACGCGGCAAACTCAGCCCACGTTTGCCAAGTGAGCTCACCGTCCGCGATCCTTCCGATCGCAGGATCGTTGCCTCGCCGTGCCAGCGTGCGGTCAAACATCTCGGCAATCGTGGCGTGGGCCTGCGGCATTCGAACATCGTCGCGAAGTCCCACCGTCGCGACAACCACCACCCGAGTAGCCGCTTCAATAGGGCGCGTAGCGTTTCAGCCGCAGCCAGTGTTTCTCCCACGCGTGCCAGCTCAACCACGCCAGCGCGAAGCTGCTAACACCCACGAGCAGAATCTGCAGCAACACGCCCGGCAGCGGGTCGAGCGATAGCCGATCGAGCACCGCTTCCCAAGCCCGGCAGAGCGGCCAGTGGAAGATGTACATCGCGTAGCTCAGCCGGCCGATCGTCCGCAGCCACCGAGATTCCAACCAACCGTCGCTCGAAGCGTTGGCGTTCGACGCCAGTCGGAGCACCCACCCCGCAAACGCCATCGCAACCAACGAGTACCCACCAACCTGCACCACGGGCGCCAACTTGTCCCAACTCGGCAACCCACCGCCGCCGGCGACGAAGCCGCAAACCAGAAACCCAATCCCACCAAGCAACGCTGCGCCGAGCGCCGCGCGCCGAGCGCCGCCCCACCGCGAAGCTTCAACGGCGGCCGCCAGCCCGCCCCACGCCAGGCCGTCGCAGCGGGTGTGGGTCCAATGAAACACCGCCCACGGCTCGGCGCCGTTTGTGAGCAACGCCCATCGAAGCGCCGGCGCCGCGATAACGATGGCGCCGCAGAGCCACGCCACGCGTCGCCAGCCGCCTTCG
>JBCDJN010000012.1:0-67913 GCA_039414355.1 Planctomycetota bacterium
CGGCGGGGCAGCTCGACAAGGTCGAAGCGGGACTCAAATCCAAGCTCGCCGACGCGAAAGACAACGAACGCGAACCGATCGAAGCGCAGCTCGAAGCGCTTGGCGATCGACGCGCGACGATGCTGCCGAAGCTTGAGCAGCTACGCGACATGGCCGCCCGTGGCGTGAAGCTTGCGCTGCCCTTGTGCGATCGCGAAATTCCGCTCATCGCCGACATCTGGGCCAAGCCCGAACTCGGCTCCGGCTGCGTGAAGATCACGCCGGCCCACGACGCCAACGACTACGAGGTGTGGCAACGCAACAGCGAGATCGGCGCTACGAACATCATGAACGCCGACGGCACGCTGGCGGACACCGTGCCCGAAGCGTTCCGCGGCCTGACGATGAAGAAGGCCCGCACGGCGGTTCTCGAAGCGCTCACCGAAGCGGGCGCCCACGACCCGGAGACGGACGTTGATGACCGCACGATCGACCTCGCCCACAGCGACCGCAGCAAGACGCCCATCGAGCCGTACCTGGCGGACCAGTGGTTCGTGAAGATGGACGAGCTAGCACAGAGTGCGATGGACGCCGTCACCGCCGGCAAGGTGAAGATCACGCCGGAACGGTACACGAAGACGTACCTTGACTGGCTGAGCGAGAAACGCGACTGGCCGGTGGGACGGCAGTTGTGGTGGGGGCACCGGATCCCGGTGTGGAGCAAGAGCTTTGAGCGGCCGTACAACAAGGAAAAAAATGGGACAGACTGGGACTCCAGCAACAGGAGCGGCAAGCAGCAGGAACCGTTGTACAAAGACGAGGTAAAGGGACGGCTGTTCATTCAGCACCAAGATAGTTCCGCGACCGGCATCAGTACCCATCACGTTTGTGTCCGTGCTCCTGGTGATGAGCTCGAATCGCACTTCGCAGGTGGCGAGTATGGGCAATCCGAAGAAGTCCTAGACACCTGGTTCAGCAGCGCCCTGTGGCCGTTCTCCACCATTGGTTGGCCGGAGCAGACGCCGGAGCTTGCGAAGTTCTACCCAACTAGCACGCTCATCACGTCGCGGGACATCATCACGCTCTGGGTGGCGCGGATGGTGCTCATGGGCGAGAAGTTCATGGGCGAGGTGCCGTTCAAGGAGGTCTACATCCACCCGAAGATCCTCGACGGGTACGGCGAGACGATGTCCAAGAGCAAGGGCAACGGCGTCGACCCGCTCGATGTGATCGACCGCTTCGGCGCCGACTCGCTGCGGTTCGGCATCGCCTACCTGACAACCGAGACGCAAGACGTCCGCATGCCGGTGGAGTTCGTCTGCCCGCAGTGCGACGCGACGATCAAGCAGACCAAGAAGAACCGAATCCTGCCGGTGGTGCCGTGCGCCAAGTGCGGCGGCTCGTTCAGCACGCAGTGGGCCGAGACGGAGGAAGACAAAGCCCACCCCCGCGGCGCGGTGACGAGTGAGCGTTTTGAGCTGGGCCGCAACTTCTGCAATAAGCTGTGGAACGCATCGCGCTTCGCGTTACAAAACCTGGAAGACCTACCAGCCGAGCCGCAAGCGTCAGCGACCGGTTCGTTAAAGATCGAAGACCGTTGGCTGCTGAGCCGGCTCGAAACGGTTACCAGCGAAGTCACCGAGGCGCTCGAATCGTACCGCTACGCCGACGCGGCCCGGGCGCTCTACGACTTCGCGTGGAACGAGTTCTGCAGCTTCTATGTCGAAATCACCAAGGCGAGGTTCGCCGAACCGGGCGACGACAAGACTGTCGCTCAGCGCGTGCTCGCCTACGGGCTCGACGTGCTGCTCCGGCTGTTGCACCCGATGGCGCCGTTCTTGACCGAGGAGGTTTGGCAGTTGCTCGGCGAGGTGGCTGCGGACCGGTCGCTCGGTTTCAATGACGCGGCGGGATCGGGTGAGCCCGCGGCGGAGTCGGTTTGCGTGGCGCCGTGGCCCGTCGCGAGTGGCGAGTGGCGGAACGCGGAGATTGAGGCGCAGTTTGCCGTCTTCCAGCAGGTGCTGGGCGCCGTGCGGGAAGTGCGGCAGAGCCAGGGCATCGCTTGGACCGAGTCGCTGGAGTTCGCCGTGCAGTGCGACGCGGAGTCGGCGGCGCTGCTGGAGCCGATGCGGCCGTACTTCGCACAAATGGCCAAGGCGACGCCCACCGCCGCCGGCCCCAATGTGGCGCCCGCCGGCGTGGTAGCCAGCAAGACGTTAGGCCCGATCGAAGTGCACGTCGACGTCGAGCGTTTCATCGACGTCGACGCCGAGCGTGCCCGCCTCACCAAAGAACGCGACAAACTCGCCAAGTTCGTGGGGGGCCTTGAGGGCAAGCTCTCGAACGAGAAGTTCGTCGCCAACGCGCCGGCCGAGGTGGTCGAGCAGCAGCGGGCCAAGCTGGCCGAGGCGCAGAGTCAGCTCGCGTCCATCGAGGCGGCGCTCGCCAAGCTTGGGTAGCGACGTCGTGGCGACTTGAATCGTCGCCAGCGCTTTAGTAGGCGACCGGGCGGTCGGCCACCTTGACGCGGATCAGCCACTGCATGTTGCTGAACTTCTGGGACCACTCGGCCGGCTCGATCCGGTCGCCGGCGCGGGCGTCGGTGGTCGCCAACTCCTGGCCCGCCTCGTCCTTGTAGTGGAGGTAGAGGCCTTTCCGCTTTCCGCCGTGGGCGTCAACGCTCACGTAGAACCTTCCCTGCACGCGGGTCGGCAGGGTCGGGATTTCGATCCACGCCTCTTGCTGCGTGGCGACGCTGTACGGGAACGTGGTCCGGCTAATGATGCGGCGGTCTTGGTCCAGGATGTAAACGTCGCCGCTGACCGCCTCGCTGTCGTGCTGGCCGCCGAACTGCGACGCGTAGAGCTTCACCTGCCAGACGTACGCTTCCACGTTCTTGGGCGTGTCGAAGCGAACGGTGTACAGCGCGCCCTGGATGTTCATCTTCTCGGCGGTGGCACCCGCGTCGTGCTTGAGCGTGAGGCTTCGCGCGGCGCCCAGCACCTTGGCGTCGCGGGCCGCTTCGTCCTCCTGCCGCGCGGTTTGACGATCGGATTGGCTCAGCAGCTTTCGCGCGTCTCCGGCGGTGTCGTCCGACAGGTAGGCCTGGATCATCCAGTCGCCCTCAACCACGCTCGGCGTTTCAGGGGCATCGGCGGTGATGGTGGCGGAGTGGGATGGATTGGCGTCGCCGTCGATGCCAACGTACACGCCCTTGGTGCGGGTGGGGTTGAAGAAGACGGCAACCTGGAAGGCGCCCGATACCTCAACCGGGTCCAACGGGATCCGCACCCACTTCTCCTTGCCACGCTCGAAGAGCGAGTACGGCTTGTTGATCTCGATACGCCGGTCGAAGTCGTCGCTGGCGATGACGATTTGGAAGTCCTCGTTCGGCGCCCGGCTCGTGCCGTAACGCGAAGCGTGCAGGCGGATGCCGGTCAGTCGCCAGGGGCCCTCGCCGGGACACTCAAACCGCACCGCGTGCCCGGCGCCGGAGATGCTGCGTTTGCTGTCCTGCTCGCCGTCGTCGTGCTTGAGCAGGTGGGTCTTCGCAACGCCGGGGCCGGCGAGGGCGAACGTGATCAAGGCGGCGGTTAGCGACCGTTGGAGGTTGAGCGGTATCACAGCTCCCCTTTCTTGCTGGATGATCTGCCAAGGCGGGCCGAGGCGACGAGGGCGGAACGCTAGTTGTCTGGTAGGGCGGACCAGTCGCTCCAGGGCTCGGACCGCGGCGGACGGCCTTCGCCCCAGCCCGCAACAAGGTCGGGCGCCGGCGACGAATCGCCTGGCTCCTCGATGCGATCGGGCTCGATAAGAATGATCGCCATCGCCGCCGCTTCGGTCCGTTCCGGCGGCGCACGGAGCTTCTCGAGTGCGATGGCGAGGGACTGGATCTCCCGCGAAGTGCTGGAGCGGAGGCTCGTGATCTCAACCGCCTGGTAGACCACCACGGCGACCAGCAGCGCGAGCAACGCCACCTGCAGGCGGGGCAGCCAGACCCTCGGCCCGAGGTCGATCGCCCGGCACGCGGCGCGGCTCGCCTCGAAGTCGCCGAACTGCTCCTCGGCGGCTTGCCGGGCCTGGTCTTCAGGCATGCCGAGCTCTCGGTTTTCGTTGGTTCGCATGGCGATGTGGAACTCCAACTCGTCGCAGATCTCCGCGTCGATCTCCGCGGCGGGGCGCCAATCGACACCGTCCGCGAGCCGGTTGACGATGCCCCTTCCCAGCACGGCTAGGCCCCCGCAATGGTTGGATTGAGGATCCCGGCGACCGCCTGGACGAACGTGTCCCACCGCTCGGTCTCCGCCTTGAGCTGCCGGCGGCCCTGCGCCGTGATGCGGTAGTACTTCGCTTTGCGATTCGCCTCGGAGACGCCCCACTTGTGGTCGATCAGGCCGCGGCGCGCCATCCGGTGCAACGCGGGGTAGAGCGACCCCTCCTCGACCACCAGCACGTCGCTGCTCACCTGCTGGATGTGCCGGGCGACGGCGTAGCCGTGCATCTCACCCTGGGCGAGCGTCCGCAAGATGAGCATGTCCAGCGTGCCCCGCATGAGCTCGGTCCGCTGAGCCTGCTTCGCCGCGGGCGCCGCGTTCTTGGGTTGCGCGCCGGTCGAGTTGGACTTCTTCGCTTTGGCCATGGGCGTTGGCTCGGGCGCCGGCTCCCTACTGTTTCTAGGGGAAGCGTAACGACCTTCCCCTAGGAATTCAATGGGGCACGCATGGAGCCGATGCGAATAGCCGTTCCGCCGGTTCTTAGAGCCGGTCCAGCGGACTAAGGTCGTCGCCGGATGGGGCTGACCGGTGACGGTGCGATTCGCATGAGCGCGGTTAGGGAGGTTGCAGCCGGCGTTCTAGCCGACAGCGGCTAGTCTTTCGCTTTCAGTTTAAACAACCCTCCTACGCCTTCTGGGTCACCTACTTGTCAGCGAGCCTCGAGCCCGCGGCGCGTCATCGGACCGCGGGTTGTAAGGGAAGTGCTCAGAGAGTCGGGCCAAAACCGCATCGACAGAGGATTCACAGTGCGAGAGCGCCGAAGTCACCATTGGATTCATACCCCAATGAAACGCCCGCCGCTGGTCTGTGAGAAGGCCGATGGCTGGCTTGCTACAGCCAAAAGCCAGACCCAGTTCGATGCAAACGCCTTCGTCTGGGACACGCCCATCAAGAACCGCAACTAAGGCGTCGCAACGACGGATTTGGAGCAGGTCGCAGCGCCATACTCGCGATGCTGCCTCCGACGAATCGACGCCCACGGCGATCAGGTCCCCCATTCTCACGCCATCTCGCCAGGGGTAGAAGACATCCGCCAAGAGCTCCAAGCCAGCTACGGCATTGTCGTTGAACGCCCGCTCAGCGGCGCTGAAGAAAGGGGCTGCGAAGTAGACCCTTGGTCGCCGGCGTATTGTCATCGTGTTCTCCCGCCGATACGGTCCTTTGCTTTGACTGTCAGGCCTTTCCCAAGTCCACGCAGCGCGCCCTCAACGTCAAACTCTTCGTAATCGCTGCAGTGGATAAAACGGCTGACCTGCCTCAGAACCTCGCTAACGCTCCGCGACGAGGTCGATATCTCTACGACGCCACGCCCGCGAAACAGCTCCCGAAAGGTCTCTTGCTGCCTAGTTAGATAGTTGAGTGTGTGTCCACGCAGTCGCTCTTTCGCTCGAGCCATTAGTTCCTCGGCGCTCGCCGTCAACAAGATGACCTGACCCGCCTCAATCGCTTCGCCGTCGTTGTTAGGCCTGATTGCCTCCAGATGCTTGCTGGCTCGCGCCGGGCGTCTACGACGTTCGACGAACGCTAGTGGGTCTAACGGTGTGCGGTCACACAGGATCACGTAGTCCTTAGCGAACCTAATGCGAAAGTTCTTACGGCGGAACTGCTTGGAGACCCAGAGGTCCACGTTGTCGCGGTCTTTGGTGGAAAGGACGGTTGGCTCCTTCTGCATGTCGCGTGGCATCTCCTCCGTCCACTCCGTGAGGGTTGTAAGACTGCGCAGCTTCTGAACGACGGTGCTCTTGCCGCAGCCAACGGCGCCTGAGACATAGTAGACGCGACGCTTCCGGAGGCCGCAATCATCCAGAGCTTCGACGAAGTCTTCGTCTGTGCAGTTCAGCAATCGCCCGAGACTGCAGATGCCGGACGACGATAGGTGCAGGGTCACCACCCCATGCAGGTCGAAGTTCGCTAACGCTTCCTGTTTATCTTGTTCGAGGCTCGCCGCATCGTCGTCTTCACGGTGCCGAACATGGTAGTGTATGTGCCCTGGGTTGAGGTGGGTGTTTTGGCGAAGCAGGTGCTTGAGAGTAGCGTCCGAAAGCGAAAGCCCAATGACGAGGCACGTGTACCGCGTGAGATGAGATACGAGCGTTGCGTAGTGACCCGCCATAGAGTCGATCAACTGATCGGCAAAGTCACCTTCAGAGAACACAATGTGATCGCTGAATCCTTCAACCAACGAATGCGGAAGAAAACCGTTGGGGTGATAGATCACTCCACGCGCTCTTCGGAACTGAGTGGACGGCTCCCAGATGGTCTCATAAACTCGCGTGTTGTCGTTCTCTGCGCTCGGAAATCGGTGGTCGAGCAATCGCTCGAGCGAGTCGTCGAAGTTGTAGTTTATCGTCAGTGGCGCGTCTCTGATGAGCTGAAGGTAGTGCGTTAGGTATGGGTGCTTGCGAAGGCTTGCTGCACTTGAGGGGACGCCCTTGTAGAGCGCTCTGTGCAACATCTTGATCCATCGCTGGCGGATCTGCCGTTGGTCTTCGGCGGATGGTTGCTTGTCACCGCAGACCAGCTTCTCCAGGCAGTGAAAAAGAGCCTGAGCCCGCAGAGCGAGCGGACCTGTGGATTGAGCTAACCTGAACCTTTGGAAGACTCGGTTGCCTTCAAGGCGGCTGACGAGTTCTGGCCAGCTCGGGAAGTTAAGGGGCTGCGACACACCTGCCCCAAGGCCCAGAATCAATCGCTGGGTTCGCTTCCGATCACGAAGATGCATGATCGCTTGCGAGTACCTGGAAAGCACGACACGGTCTTGCTCGGTTATCGCTTCCATCTGCGGGGCATCGGTTGAGACATCACGGCTGATAGATGGCTGTTTCTGTGTCCGAGTCTAGATGGCGCAGCTGGACTAAGAAACCTCAACGCCCAAAAAGCTGAGGGTAAGCAAGAAGCTAGGCAGGCGTCGTTAGCGTGAACGCAAGTGATGACACGCCGTGTTGAGAAACAGCCGAGCACGAGAGCAGAATTGCAGACGCGCACCCGGCAGGGAGCTGAGCTAGCTGGATCTAGCGCCTTTTGCTCGGCGACTTTCTACGCATCGATGCTCAGCCGCGGACGTGCTCTTTGAAGGCGCGTTCGAGCTGCCGGGTGATCTTGCCCGGTTTGCCGTCGCCGATCTCGCGGCTATCGACCTTCACAACCGGGACCACCTCGGCGGCGCTGCCGGTGAGGAAGCACTCGTCCGCCACGTAGACGTCGTGCTTGGTGAGGGCAACCTCGTGCGTCTCGATGCCCGCCGCGGTCGCCAGCTCGATGACCACCGCGCGGGTGATGCCGTCGAGGATGCCGGCGTCGAGCGGCGGGGTCTTCAGCACGCCGTCTCGGACGATGAAGAGGTTGTCGCCCGTGCACTCGGCGACCTCGCCCTTGTGGTTGAGCATCATCGCTTCAACACACCCGGCCTGCATGCCCTCCATCTTGGCCATGATGTTGTTGAGGTAGTTGAGCGACTTGATCCGGGGGCTGAGGGCGGCCGGGTGGTTGCGGATGACGCTGGACGTGATGATCTCCAGGCCGCGCTCGTAGTACTCCGCCGGGTAGAGGGCGATGGTGGCGGCGATGATGATCACCTGCGGCTCGTTGCAGCCGTCGGGCCCGAGCCCGAGGGTTCCTTCACCCCGGGTGATCACCAGGCGGACGTACCCCTCGGTGAGCCCGTTGCGGCGGACGGTCTCGTTGACCGCGTCGGCCATCGCCTCGCGGGTCATCGGCACGGTGAGGCGGATCGCCTTGGCCGAGTCCCAGAGCCGGCGGAGGTGCTCCTCCAGGCGGAAGACCTTGCCGGCGTAGATCCGCAGCCCCTCAAAGACGCCATCGCCGTACAGCAGCCCGTGGTCGAAGACGCTGACCTTCGCCTCGCCGGTCGGAACAAATTCGCCGTTGAGGTAGACAGTCCGCTGAGTTTCGTCGGCCATGAGATTCGAGATTGGAGCAGGGAGCTAGGAGCTGGTAGCTGGGAACACGCGGCTTCGCCCCGAGTTTACTGCGTGCCGGGGCGAACGGGCAGCCCGCAGATCGGGCGTCGGTGCGAAGACCGATCGATAACGCCGAAGGTTCGCGTCCGAGAGCCGGGCTAGCCATTCCAGCGAGGAGACTTCCGGCCCACTAGGGCAGCGCGGCGACGTGCGGCGTGGTCTCCTCGGTGCGGCCGGCGACGTAGACTTCGCCGTCGCGGACCTCGATCACCTCGAGCACGCACGTGTGCCGGGCGGTGGGGGCCGCCCAACTGATGTCTTGCAGGAGTACGGGGCGGCCGTCATTCTGCGTCCAGCGCCCGGGGAGTCCCTCGTCGCCCGTGGCGGCTTGGAGTTGGGCGAAGACCTGCGCCGTGGGCAGCGGCGCCGTGCCGATGCGGGCGGCTGATAACTCCAGGGCGAGCGAACCGTCCTCGGCCACAAAGGGCGCCACGTCCAGCGCCACCACCGCGTCAACGCCGTGCCGCGTCGCCCGCAGGGCCAGGGTCACCACGCCGGGGTTAATGAGCACCCGCAGGTCGCTCAGCCCCTCCTCGGCCAGTTCGGGCAGCACTTCGTCCAGCTTGGTAGCGAACCAACTGTTCATCTGGTCGGCCGTGAGCACCGTTTCCCAAGCTTCCGCGTTGCCCGCGTCGCTGTAGAGAGCGGCGAGCTGGCTTTCGAGCTCCTGCCGCTTTTGGTCGAGGTCGCCCGCTTCCATCTGGCGGCGGGTCGCCTCGATCACGGCCTGGTACTCGGGCACGGGGGCAGTGGCGGCCCGGTAGAGCAGGGCCACCGCGATGGCGGCGCCAACGAGCATAAAGGCCGAGCCGATAGCGGCCCGGCGGAGCCAGCGAACCATCCACGCCTCGTTTCTGCCGTGGTCGGCGGCCGGCGGGGCCGCGTTCCGGGTGGGTTGTCGCCTTGTTGCCCGCAGGGTGTCGCGGGCCAGTGGGGAATGCTAGCCACGCGGCACGGCCGGGCAAATAGCGATCGCCCGCCGCCAGCGTTGCCGGCAAGAATCGCCCTGGCCACACCGCCGCGGCGGCTGGTACAAGCCCGGCGGTGCGCCGCATCACCGGGAGTCCGCTCCCGGGGATTCGGCCCAAGGCCGTCCGTTTAGCCTAACTCGCGACGCAAGAAACCGTGCGGAATTGGTTCGCAACACCAGCGATTCTGTCGGCGGCGATTGGCGCCGGTTCGCTGCTGGCTGGTGGGGCGAGGGGAGAGCTGGCGCCGTCGATCCTCGATTCATTTGAGAGCCCCACCACGGTCTGGCGACAGCCGGCCGACCCCGGCGCCACACGGGTGCTCGCCCACGTTCGGTCACGCGACACCCGCCGTGGCGAGTCGATTGGCGTGGAGCACATCCGCCTCGCCTGCCCGGCCGGCTACTCCGGCGTCTTCCTCTATCCCATCGGCCTGGCGCCGATCGTGGAAGACTTCAAGGCGACGATCGACCTACGGAGCTCCGCGTACGGCGTCCGCCTGGCGGCAAGAGTGGTGCTTCCTGCCGCGGCGGACGATTCAAACCAAAACGGGCCGGTCACGATGGTGGTCCGCGGACCGGCGCTCTACCAAACGCCCGGCCAGTGGGCCACGCTGCGGATCGAAGGCTTGCCGGCCCTGGTCAACGCTCAGGCGAGGCTGCTGAGAGCGTCTCCGAACTCGCCGGCGGCCGACACCCGGCAGGCGTACGTCGACAGCCTCGTGCTGATCGTCCCGAGCGGTCCGCAGGGCTCCGAGGTTTGGGTCGACGAGCTTCGGGTCGAGGGACCGCTGGTCAAGCAGGCGATCGACGATCGCTTGGCCGGGAACTCCGACGGCGAAGCCCCAGACCCCGCGACCGATGCCGATGAGCCACAGCCCGAGGTCCGCGCGTCGGCCGACGGCCTGGCCGCGGCGGGCGAGCTGTTGTTTCCGCTCGTCTGGTCGTCGCACGGAGAATCGGTGGCGACCGTATCCAATGCCGGCTTCAACACGCTGGCCGTCAATCAGCTTCCCGACGAGGCGATGCAAGCCGCCGCGGCCGATCGCGGCATGCGGTTGATCGCGCCGTTGCCCAACGGCGGCGACGCCCCGGCGATCGACGGCGTCCTCGCCTGGCGGTTGCCGGGCCGCGTGGCCGGTGACGCGATCGACTCCGCTCGCCCGGCGATTGAGGCCTACCGCGACGATCCGATTCTGGCGAGGCGGCCGCTGCTCGTGGCGCCCGCCGGCAGCAACGCCGCGTGGAGTCGGCTGGCGGACGGCATGCTCCTGGATGCCACGAGGCTCGGCGGCGTGCATGAAAGTCCCTTCGCGGCGACGAGCTCCCAGTGCATGCCCGGGGCGCCGGCTTTCGCGCAGGTCGCGTTGACCTACGAAGCCCAGGCGGCGGACCAGCTGGCGGCGTTCGCCCCCAGCGGCAAGTCGCCCCAGTGGCGTGAGGTGGACGCGGTGCAGTCCGACGTGTGGCTGGCGATCGGCGCCGGCGCTCGCGGCGTTTGGCTGCAGTCCGACCGCCCGCTCGGCGGCGCGCTGCCTTCGGACCAAACCATGCAAGCGGCGATCGAGCTGCTGAACCTCAAGGCAAAGCTCATCAAGCCGTGGCTCGCCGGCGGGCGGCGGGCGGCGGGTATCAAGGACGGCCTCGGCAAGCCGCTGGCCGCGGTCTTTGTCCGCGACCGCACGCGGTTGATCGTCGGGCTCGCCACCCAGGCGCAGCCAATCCTTCGCAGCTTCACCGTCCCCTCGGCTTCAGAAACCGCCACCGCCTACCGACTCACGCCCGCGGGTCTCACACCGCTGAAGCAGCAGCGGGTGCTCGGCGGTGTGTCGATCAAGAGCCCGCCGCCCGGACCGGGTCAGTTCATTCTATTGACCGACGACCGCGTCGCCGTGCGGGACATCCAGCGCCGAGTCGCCCGAATCGCCGCCCGCACGCTGACCCTGCAGCAGCGCCTGGTGATCGCGGGGCTCAAGCAGTTTGAAACCATGATGGGCGAGGCGGGCGAGTCCTTCTACACCAAGCCGGTTTCCGGCGTCGCCGCCGCGTGCAAGCGGGCGATCAGCCAGTCGCAGGCGGCCGAGGCGAGCAGTGACTTGACCGGCGCGTACTTGGCGGCGTCGCGGGGCCTGCTGGTCCTGAGCCGCGGCCGGCGGGAGGTCTTCGGCCGCCTCACGCCCGCGGTGCGGCTGGACAGCTCACCGCTTACGCACAGCCCCGCCACGTGGCCGGACGAGATCCGCCTCCGCCAACTGCTGCGGGCCCTGCCGCGGAAGGGCAACCGGCTTGCCGGCGGCGACTTCGAAGACCTGGCGACGCTGAAGCAGCTCGGGTGGTCGTACACCCGCGCGGACAACCGCCGGGCGAGCGTCAAGCTGGTCGACACCGACCCCAAGCACGGCGAACGCGCGTTGTGGATCACCTGCGACGCCGCGGGCGGCAACGCCGGCGAGGCGTCGGCGTGGGTCACTTCGCCCACCGTGAAGGCCGAAGCCGGCCAGCTTTTGGAAGTCACCGGTTGGGTCCGCTTTGAGCCCGCGTCCGCAGGCCCCGGCGCGTTGGTCGTGGTCGACTCGCTCGGCGGCGAGACCCTGAGCTTAACGCTCCGCGAAGCGGCAGACTGGCGCCCGTTCCGCTTGCTCCGCCGGCCGACCAGCAGCGAAGGGCTGAAGCTGAGCTTCGTCCTCTACGGCGCCGGTCGGGGAGAGGTAGACGCCGTTATGGTGCGGCCCGTGCAGCTCAGCGCGCCGACGCTGCGGGCCGCTGACCGCCGAACTCATCCGAAGTGAGCCACCGCGTTCTGAAACACCTTCAAGCCGTCGGCAACTCCGTTGCCGCCTTCACGTCGGCGGGTCCACTGCGGGTGCTGCGTCGGGTCGACGAACCGTTCCGGGTGCGGCATCAGGCCAAGAACGCGGCCGGTCGGGTCGCAAACGCCGGCGATGTGGTCGGCCGAGCCGTTGGGGTTGGCGGGGTAGGCCGTGCCGCCTCCGCCTTCGGTCGTGTAACGCAGCACCGCTTGGGCGCCGAGCGTTGGCAGCGAGCCCTCCCGGCACACGAACTTGCCCTCGGCGTGGGCCACCGGCAGCTCCATCTGCTCAATGCCGCGGAGGAACACGCATTCGCCCGCCGCCACCGAGAGCCGCACCCAGCGTGCCTCGAAGCGGCCGCTGTCGTTCCGCGTCAGCGTGGCGAGTGGGCCGGACGGGTCTTCCAGGCCGAGCAGGCCCGTCGCCATCAGCACCTGGAACCCGTTGCAAACGCCCAGCACCAGCTTGCCCGCGTCGCGGAACCGCTGCATCGCGTCGCCAAGCTGCCGGCGGACCTGGCCGCCGAGGATGCGGCCGGCGGCGATGTCGTCGCCATAGCTGAACCCGCCCGGCAGGCAGAAGACCTGGTAGTCGTCCAGCATCGCGGGCGACTCCAGCAGCCGCAGCACGTGCACCTGCTCGCACACGGCCCCGGCCAGCGTGAAGGCGTGGGCCGTCTCCTCGTTGCAGTTGGTGCCGGGAGCGCGAAGGATCAAGACGCGGGGCTGAGGCATAGGTGGTGGCGAGTGCGAGTGGCAAGTGGAGGTGGCGAGTGGCGGTTGTTCCGTTGGCGAGCCGGCCGGCGTCAGCCGCCGGAGTTGGTCAAGAGCAGCGAACTACCCGAAGACCCCAACAGCAAGCGTCCCCTTCCAAGCGTCCCTGAGCTCGGCGACGTCGGCATCGATCACCGCGGCGTCGCCGAGCGTGATCGCAACACGCGTAGCGGCGGCAACTTCACCGAGCCGCGCGATCGCGATGCCGCTTAGCGCCGCCTCAAACGCCTCGGCGTTCTCTGGCGCCACTTCGCAGAGGAAGCGGGTGTTCGACTCGCTGAAGAGCAGCGTCGCCGCCGGCAATTCGTCGCCGAGCGAGGCGAGGTCGATCGTCGTTCCGAGCCCGCCGGCGAAGGCCATCTCGGCGGCGGCCGCGGCAAGACCGCCCTCGCTCAGGTCGTGGCACGCGGCGATCAGCCCGCCGGTGATGGCGTGGTGCATGGCCGCGAAGGTCGCCTTCGCCCGCGGCCCGTCGACCGTTGGCGCTCGGCCGCCGCTCAGGTTGTTGACCAGCGCGAAGTGCGAGCCGCCGAGTTCGTCCTTCGTCTCGCCAACCAGGTACAGCACGTTGCCGGGCCGCTTGAGGTCCATGGTGACGCACGCCGAGACGTCGTCCACCTGGCCGATCGCGCTGATGAGCAGCGTGGGCGGGATGGCGATGGTCTGCTTCTCGCCGTCCTCGGCAGCGTAGCTGAACTCGTTGTTGAGGCTGTCCTTGCCGCTGATGAAGGGGGCTTCGAGCTCGAGCGCCAAATCGTGGCACGCGAGCGCCGCGCGGACCAGGCCGCCAAGCGTTTCGCTCCGCTCGCAGTCGCCCCAGCAGAAGTTATCTAGCAAGCCGATCCGCGCTGGGTCGGCACCCACGGCCACGGCGTTGCGGACCGCCTCGTCGATGGCGCTGGCCGCCATGTGGTACGGGTCGAGGTCACCGTAGCGGGGGTTGATGCCGCAGCTCAGCACGATGCCTCTGCGCGACGTCAGTTTGGGCCGCACCACCGCCGCGTCGCCGGGCCCGTCCGACGCGACGCCCACCAGAGGCTTCACAACGCTGCCTCCCTGCACCTCGTGATCGTACTGGCGGATGATCGCCTCTTTGCTCGCCACGTTGGGCGCGGCGAGGATGCGGAGCAGGTCGTCGGTGTAGTCGTCTCGCGCAGGCGGCGTGAGCGACGGCTGCGCGGGTGGCGTGAAGCTCGCTTCGCGGACCACCGGCGGTCGCCCGTCGTGCAGCAGCGTCATCGGCAGGTCGCCCACCGTGTTGTCGCCGTACTTCAGCACCAGCCGGCCGGTGGGCTCGAAGCGGCCGAGCACAGTCGCCTCCACGCCCTCGCTGTTGCAGAGCGCTTCGAGACGCGGCCACTTGTCGGGGTCAACGGCGAAGACCATTCGTTCTTGGGCTTCGGAGATCCAGATCTCCGTGTAGCTCAGCCCGTGGTACTTGAGCGGCGCCCGGTCGAGCCAAACCTCGGCGCCGATCTCCTCGCCCATCTCGCCCACCGCGCTGCTGAAGCCGCCGGCGCCGCAATCGGTGACGGCGGTGAAGAGCCGCTCGTCGCGGGCTTGCAGCAGCACGTCGAGCACGCGTTTCTCTTCGATGGCGTTGCCGATTTGCACGGCGCCGCCGGAGACGCTCTCGCTCTCGCTGGTGAGCTCGGCGCTGCTGAACGTGGCGCCGTGGATGCCGTCGCGCCCGGTCCGGCCGCCAACGGCGACGATCAGGTCGCCCGGCTGGGGCTCGCCGAACGACGCGTCGTGCGGGATCAGCCCGGCGGTGCCGCAGTAGACGAGCGGGTTGCCCAGGTAACGCGGGTCGAAGCAGACGGCGCCGTTGACGGTCGGGATGCCCATCCGGTTGCCGTAGTCGCGGACCCCCTCAACAACGCCCTGCATCACCCGCCGCGGCGGCAGCACACCGGGCGGGAGCGACTCGTCCGTCGGCTGGGTCTCGTCGATGCAACGCGGCGGGGCGAAGCAGAAGACGTCGGTGTTGGCGACCGGCTTGGCGCCGAGGCCGGCGCCGAGGATGTCGCGGATCACCCCGCCAAGGCCGGTGTTGGCGCCGCCGTACGGCTCGATGGCGGACGGGTGGTTGTGCGTCTCCACCTTGAACGCCACGTTATCCTGCTCGTCAAACCGCACCAGCCCGGCGTTGTCCTTGAAGACGCTCACGCACCAGTCTTCCCGCTCCGGGTCGGCCTGCCACTTCTGCCGGAGCTCGTTCGTCGCGGCGAAGATCGTCTCCTTGAGCATGTTGTCGAACCGACGCTCGCCGTTCTCGTCGCGGTAGGCGATGCGGCCGGCGAGCGTCTTGTGGCTGCAGTGCTCGCTCCAGGTTTGAGCGAGCGTTTCCAGCTCGATGTCCGTGGGCGAGCGGCCGGCGTCGACAAAGAACTGGCGAATCGTCTGCATCTCAGCCAGTTGCAGGTAGAGCTGCCCCTCGCGGCTGAGCCGCATTAGGCCTTCGTCATCGAGCTCGGCGATCGGCACGTGGCGGAGCTCGTAGTGGTAGTCGCCGCCCGAGTCGAGTCGATCGATCGCCAGCGGGCCCTCGATGAGCTGCTCGATGGCGTCGTTGGCCAGCGTCTGACCAATCGCCGTGATCGCTGCGTCGTCGGCGCCGGCGATCCAGTACTTGCGGAAGGTGCGGACCTGCGGCGGCTCGAAGCCCAGGTCCCCAATCGCCGCGGCGGTGCTCAACGCCACCGGGTCCATCACGCCGGGCTTTGGGAGCACGTTGAGGATGCCCGCCGGCGCCTCGCCGAGCCGCTTGGGCGTCGCCTTCAGCGGCCAGGAGCCGACCGAGCCAATCGCGGGCGTTTCGACGACGCGGTCCGACAGCAGCTCCGCCGCGATGCGCACCGCGTCGGGCTCGGCGATGGTGGGCGAGTCGATCAAGAACCCGCGCGCAGTCGCCACCTTTATGCCATCGCCGCCCGGCATGTCGTGGGCGCGGGCCTGCAGGCGCTCGGCTTCGCGGTCCGGCTGATCGTCTGCCGGCAGGACGTTAATCTCCCACAGCGTCACGGCGGTCCTTTCCTTCGGCTAGCAGGTGAAGCAGCTTGGTCGGGTCTTCGTCGCTCACCGCCTGGCGGAACGCGGTCAGACCGCCCTGCAGGGTGTCGAGGGCGGCCATCACGTCGGCCCGGTTGGCGAGCAGGATGTCCCGCCACAACGCCGGGTCGCCGGCGGCCACGCGGGTGGTGTCTTGCCATCCGCCGCCGGTGAGCGGCAGGGCTTCGGCGGGCGTCACGCCGGCGAGCGCCGCGGCGGCGACGTGCGGCAGGTGGCTGGTGAGAGCGAGCAGGCGGTCGTGCTCGGCCGGCGAGAGCGAGAGCGTTTCGCCGCCCAAGCTCCGCCAAAACCGGGTGGCTCGAAGGGTCGCATCGGGCGGTGTAGCGGGTGTTGGCGTGACGACGATCGACCGCCCGTCGAACAGGTCCTCGCGGGCCGCCTCGGGCCCGGTGCGGTGGTCGCCGGCAATGGGGTGGCTGCCGACAAACGCCACGGGCAACTGCTCGGCGGCGATCGCGTGCTCGATCGCCTCGACGATGCCCGCCTTGGTGCTGCCGGCGTCGGTCAACAGGCAACCGGGCGGGCAGGCTCGGGCCACGGCGAGGGCCGTGCCGGCGATGGCGCCAACCGGGGCGCAGATCACCACCGTGTCTGCCGTGGCGACGGCGGCCGCCATGTCGGTGGTGGCGTGCGCGACGACGCCGGCGTCGAGGGCGCGTTGCCGGCTCTCAGGCCGCCGGGCAACGCCAATCACCTCCTCATACGCCCCAGCGCGCCGGGCCGCCAAGGCAATCGACCCGCCGATCAGCCCCACCCCAACCACCACTAGGCGGCCGAATTCGGGCGTTGCGGGGCTGTCAGGCATTGGGAGGCGGGGTCGGCGGAGGGCGTCGCGTGGGTCGAGAGTTTAGCACACCGCGCCTGTCTGACAGCACCCCGGCAGCTAGCACGCGCGGGAGCCAAGCTCGTCGTCCGCCGTGCTAGGGTGAGTATTTGGGAATTCCCTCAGATTTCCTTGCCCAAACCGCCGGTCGCTGACGCATGTAGTGATAGCGGATTAGGCGGTTACCCCGAGCTTCGCTCTGCTGGCAACTGGCCTTCCAGCCGATACGGTAATTCGTCCAGAATGCGCCGAGCATGAGGAGCCGGCGGGTTAGGGCGGTTTGCGAACGACGCGGTGTTGAAGAAGTCGGAGAGACGCCGCGCTTTCGGGCGCCGGCGTTTCGCCGATAGCGGTACGATGCACGGTAGCCCGTGGCAACTCAGAAGGCGTAGGACACGCCTCGGTGACTCTAGAAGTCAATGGCTCTTGAAGGAGTAGTCAGCGATGCGATCGACAACAGCCCCACGGTCTTTCAAGCACGGGGCGGCGCCCTTGGCTCTGGCGTTGGCTGCCTGCGTGGCGGTTTCGTCGCCCGCCGCGGCCCAAGAGTGGGCCAAGAAGATGTTCGGCAAGACCGACCACGACTTCCAAACCGTGGCCCGCGGCTCGGACACGGTCTACAAGTTCGAGATCACCAACATCTACAAGGAAGACATCCACATCGCGGGTGTCCGTTCGAGCTGCGGCTGCACAAGCCCCTCGATCCAGGTGGACGACAGCCCCAACAACACCGTCAAGACGTGGGGCAAGGGTTACATCGTCGCCAAGTTCAACACACGGGCGTTCACTGGCCTGCACAGCGCGACGCTCACGGTGACCATCGACCGCCCGTTCCCCGCCCAGGTGCAGCTGCGCGTGCACGGCAACATCCGCGGCGACGTCGTCTTTGAGCCCGGCAAGATCGACTTCGCCCGCGTGGATCAAGGGGCAAAGCCTCAACGGACCGTGGCGGTCAACTACGCCGGCCGCAGCGGTTGGCGGATCAACGATGTCCGCAGTGCGAGCGACGATCTGGAAGTCGAGCTCACGGAGCGTCCTCGCTACGGCGGCCGGGCGGCTTACAACCTGCTCGTCCGGCTGAAGCCGAGCGCCAAGCCCGGCTTCCTCAAAGAGCAGTTGGTCCTGGTCACCAACGACGGCAGCAACCCTCGGATCCCGCTCGACGTGGAAGGGCGGATCGTCCCGGAGATCTCCATCGCCCCGGCAAACCTAGCCTTTGGCGAAACGCCCACCGGCGTGGCGGCCGACAAGCGGATGATTGTCCGCGGCAAGCAGCCGTTTGCCGTGACCAAGATCTCCTGCGTCTCGCCCGGCTTTGAGTTCGACTTTGACGAGGCGAAGCGGAGCGACCGCCACATCATCGGCGTTCGGTACACGCCGCCCAGCGGGTCGGGCTCGATTAAGGCGCCCATCATCGTGGAGACCGATCTCGGCGTGACCTACTCTGCCACGTGCTACGCCTACGCCACGCTGGTGGCGCCGCCGGAGCCGCCGCCTTCTGAGGAGCCCGCCGCAACGGAGACGGCGGCCGCTAGCTCGGGCGAAGTCGCCACCGAAGCCACGCCGGGCGAGAAGATCGTCCAGGGCCAGTAGGCCGAGTCTACTTCGGCACGCACGGCGTAGTCCACGAGCGACGCCTTGTCGAAACGCCCGTTGCGATTGGCATTGACCGGGCGCGACCGGCCCGCGACACTCCCGCGCCGCCGTCGGTAGCGACGGCGGATTGTCGCCCCTGGCCCGTCGCCCGCCGTCGATGCGTTCTATGGATCGCTCGCCAATCAGTCGCCGCACTCGCTGCTCCTTGCGGTGCAGCGTTTTGGCGATGGTCTTGCTGGGGTTGGCGAACTCGCCAGCCGAGGCGGCGGACCATGAAGGGTTCTCCGGGTTGATGAGCGGCGCGGCGGAAGACATCCCGCCGCCTCCTACGGACGAAGCGAACCCGTTTCTAAAGGACGCGACCGTACCACCGGAACCGGCGCCGCTTCCGATGCCGCTGCGGATCGAGTCGGCCAGGATGGACCGTTCATCCGGTCAGCCCTTCGACGACCGTGACGCCATAGCCGTCGGCGACGGCGACCTGTGGGAAGAGGATCTGGCGTGGGAGGACGACGGCTTTGTCGTCGCGGGGCCACACGTTGGGGCGGTGCGTGCGCGGATCCACTCGTGGCTGCCGGGCTGGTTCCCGCCGCGGAGCGCCTCGACCCACGGCCGGGCGATCGGCGCCGGTGAGCCGCTGCGGGGCACGAGCTGGCTCAACCGACCGATCGAAGCCACCGCCGAGGTGGGCGCCCTGATCATGACCGGCCCGCCCGCCAACGACATCCGCGCCGCCAATGACCTGTTTGGCGCCGTGCAGCTCGGCTGGGACTGGGACCACTACTGGGGCAGCCAGCTGCGGCTCGGCTGGTCGACTCCCGAGATGGACAACCCCAACGTGCAAGAGGCCGACCTCTCCGATAACTTCCTCCTCACCGACGCCTCGGTGGTTTACTACCCGTGGGGCGATTCGCGGACGCGGCCGTACCTGCGGGCCGGCTTCGGGCTGGTTGACCTGGAGTTCACCAACTCCAACGGCGAGCGGCAGCAGGAGAACCTCTTCACCGTTCCGCTCGCCATTGGCATGAAGCGACTGGTGAAACGCAACCTGGCGTTCCGTGCCGAGTTCGCCAACAACGTTGCGTTTGGCGCCAACGAGGCTGACGGCGCTAACTACATCACGCTCTCCGTCGGGCTCGAAGGACGCTTTGGCGGGAAACCGGACGGGTACTGGGCCTGGAGCCCGCGCGGCGGGGCGTGGTAGCCTCGGCGTGTGACCGACGCCACCTCAGAAGCCCCGCTCCGCGTCGCCGTAATTGGCGGCGGCCTCACCGGCCTGGCGGCGACGCTCCGGCTTGCCGAAAGACTTCCGGCCGCCGAACTCACGCTCTTCGAGTCGTCCAATCGCGTGGGCGGTGTTCTTGAGACCGTCGAGCGAGACGGCTTCCTGATCGAACGCTCGGCCGACAACTTCTTGACCAAGGAGCCGTGGGCCCTCGACTTCTGCCGGCAGCTTGGCCTCGAGGACGAGCTGCTGCCCACCAACGAAGAGCGGAGGCGGGCGCTCGTCGTCCGCGCGGGCCGCGTTGTGCCGGCGCCCGAGGCGTTTGTGCTCATGGCGCCCAAGCGGCTCGGCCCGCTGATGCGGAGCCCGGTGCTCAGCCCGTGGGGCAAGCTGCGGCTGGCGTGCGAGCCGCTCGTGCCCCGCCGAAACGGCAGCGCCGCCTCGACCGTCGATGAGAGCGTCGCCTCGTTCGCGCGGCGGCGGCTTGGTCGTGAGGCGTTTGAGCGGCTCGTCCAACCGCTGCTCGCTGGCATCTACACCGCAGACCCCGAACGGCTGAGCATGGCGGCCACCATGCCGCAGTTCGTCGAGCAGGAACGCACGCACGGCAGCCTGCTGCGAGCATCGTTGGCGGAGCAGAAACGCCAGCGCCAGGCGCAGCGAGAAGACCCGTCCCACCGCGAAAGCGGCGCCCGCTACGGCCTGTTCCGCGCTCCCAAGCGCGGCATGCAGCAACTGATCGACTCCGCCGAGCGTGCGCTGCCCGGCGGGTGTGTTCGCTTTGGCCAACGCGTGCAGTCGGTGCGCCGCGAACAGGGCAAGTGGATCGTCGACACAGGCGAAGAGTCCAGCGGTTACGACGCCGCCATTGTCACCACGCCGGCGCACGCGGCGGCCGGTTTGCTCAAAGAGGCCTCCGGCGATCTCGAAAGGGAACTCGCCGCGATCGAGTACGCGGGCTGCAGCGTCGTTTGCCTCGGCTTCCGCCAGGAGCAACTGCCAAGCCTGCCGACGGGTTTCGGCTTTGTCGTGCCGTCGATCGAGGGGCGGCAAATCATCGCGGCCAGCTTCTCCAGCCTCAAGTTCCCCGGCCGGGCGCCGGGCGACGGGCTGCTGGTCCGCGTCTTCGTCGGCGGCGCGTTGCAGCCCGGGCTCGCGGAGCTGGCGGACGAAGAACTCACCCGCATCGCGCGGTCCGAGCTGAGCGAACTGGTCGGCGTGCGCGGCGAGCAAGTGCTGAGCGAGATCGCCCGGTGGCCGCGGGCGATGCCGCAGTATCACGTGGGGCACCTCGACCGCGTCGACCGCATCGAACGACTGGTCGCTGGGTTGCCCGGCCTCGAAGTAGCGGGCGCCGCCTACCGCGGCGTCGGCATGCCGCAGTGCATCCGCGATGGTCAGCAAGCCGCTGACCGGATCGCGGAGCACGCTAAGTCACTCGGCGCCGCCGGCTGAGCAGCGACTACAGCCCGGCCGTGCGGGTGGCGTCGGCCTCGCGCTGGGCGGTGGCTTGCACCTGCACGAACTCCGCGTCGGCCGCGCTAAGCCGGTTGACGGGCACGGTGGAGGTCCGGCCGTTGTCCTTGAGCAGCTTGATGTGAGTCGGCGAGATCTGGATCAGCCGGCCGCGGCAGCGGTAGCCGCCCGTGTTGTCGACCCAGGTGCGGAGCTCGCCGCTCGCCAAGCCGCCGGGGACCGGCAGCCGATCGACGCCGGAGTCCAGCAGGTCGTCGAAGCTCAGATCCTCCGTATCGTCAGCGGGCTCGTCGGCCGGGGCGGGCTCGGCTTCGGGCTCCGGCATGTCGTTGAAGAAATCGTCGAAGCCGTCATCCGCGGCAGGCTCGTCACCAGCGGGGGCGGCCGGCTCGGCCGCGGGCTCATCAAACGAGAAGTCGTCAAAGGCGTCGGCCGCAGGCTCGTCGGCCTCGGGCGCCATCGGTGCATCGGCGGGCTCGTCGAACATGCTGCCTGCGTCATCGTCGGCCGGAGCTGGTTCGTCGAAAAAGCTGCCGGCGTCGTCGGCTGGGGCCGGTTCGTCGAAGAAGCTGTCGGCCGCGGGCTCCTCGGTCGGAGCCGGAGCGTCGGCGGGCTCTTCCATCAAGAAGTCATCGAGTCCGGCATCGTCGTCCGCCGGGGCTTCCGGTTCCGGCGCAATGGGGTCGTCGGCCGGCATGTCGAAGGCGTCCGGCTTAGCGAGCGGCTCGGCGGGAGCGGCCTCCGGCTCGGCCGGTGCGTCGAAGCCACCGAAGATGTCGTCCTCAGCCGGCGCCGCGGGCTGCTCAACCTCGGCGGGCGCCTCTTCCATCGGCACGGGTTCGGCAGGCGCGTCGAACCCGCCGAAGATATCGTCCTCGGCCGGTGCGGCCGGTTCCTCGACCTCCATCGGCAGCTCTTCGACCGGCTCGGGCTCGGCGGGGGCGGCCGGTAGTTCAGCGGGCTCGAACACGGCGGGCGCCACGTTGTCCGCGGGGCTTACCTCGGCGGCGGGCTCGGCCGGAGCCTCGGGCAGACCGGGCGCCTCGGGCAACTCGGTCGGCGCTGGCGGGGCGGGCGTCGGCTCAGCCGGCGTCGGCTCAGACACCATCGGACCGGGCGTGACAACGCCTTCGTGCATCATCGTCTCGCCGTGGATCACCGTGCCGGTGACCACTTCGCCCTCGCACCCGCCGCACGCCGGTTCCGGCGACTCGCAAGGCGCCGGCGCCGGGCAGCAAACCGGGGCGGGCGCGGGGCAGCAGACGGGCTTCGGGCAGCACACCGGTGCGGCGGGCCGGCAGCCGCGTGGTTGGAATCTTCCCGCGAGGGCCGACTCGATCGCGCTCCCCGCAACCAACAGAACAACAAGCAGAACCCGGATAAACGTGTTCATCGAAGGGAGGTCTCCAGACGGGAGTCTTGAGCAGGGGGCCCTGGGGCGACGGGGCGTCGCTCGTGGCGCTGCGGCGGGAGGATCACGTGGTCGAATCAGGCAACGCATCATCCGAGGCGGCCTAACGCCGCTCGGGTGAGCTGTTCATGCTAGTCGCAGGTTGACGGCCACGCAACGAGCGACCCGGGCTTGAACAACTGAGTAAACGGCGCCGAAACGAAGGTTCGAGCCGGTTCTTGCGGCTGTCCCGCCGCGGCCGCGCGGAACGGCGAGGCGTCACGCGCCGACGCCGATCGTCGGCAGCAGCGTGCCGTAGCGGCGGCTGAGCAGGCTGCTCAGCTCGCCGACCTTCGACCGCAGCAACTCGCTGTGCTTGGCGAAGTCGGCCTGGGCGCTCTCAATCTTGGCGGCGGCGGCCGGCGAACGCGGGGCGCCCTGCATGTTGTCCCAAGCGGCGGTGGCGCCCACGTAGAACTGCTCACCCTTGGCGTACCACTCAATCAGCCGGTTGCCCGCCTCCACGGCCTGCTCATCAACGCCCTCGGTGGCGGTGGTTTCCAGCATCCGTCGGCCGTAGGAAAAGACGCGGCGGCGGAGGTCGAAGACGTGGCCGGTGGTCGAGTCGCTGCGCGCCGGCTCGACGTCGCGGTCAAGCTGAGCCACCTGATTGGCCACCTCGCAGAGGTGGGCCCAGTAGGCGATGGTCTTTTCTCGGCGGGCCAGAAACACTTCGTCTTCGGGGCTGGCGGCCGCGGGCGGGTGGCCCAGCATCGCCGCCTCGCGGAGCTTCGCCACTTCCTTCTTGAGCGTGGCGAACTCTTCTTCGAGCTGGCCGGTCAGCTCGCTCGGCTCAAGCTTCACATCGCATTCCATCGTCGGGCAGTCGCCCTTCTCCGGTCGCCACTCTTCGGGCACGTGCTCCAGAAGCTGCGTCTCGTCCAGCGCCGTGTAGGCCACGTAGTTCAGGTTCAAGCCCATGTAGTTGGCGCCCACCCAGCCGCCAACGCCGATGGCTACGACGCACGCGAGCATCTGAAAGGTGGAGACACCGCTGCGAAGGGGCGTAGCGCTGGTTCGTTGTGCCTTGGCGAGCATCGTGGTTCTTCCCGGAAGAGAGTTGTTTTGGGCGCGGACCGGCGAGACCGCGGGCGCCGCTTTCGGGAAAGAGTAGGTCACGCCACCCGCGGGGCCGACACCAGGCCCCGCCCGCCGCGGTCCACGCGCCGGCCGGCGGGGAGGTTGCAGCAACGGCGCCGGCTATGCGGGCTGTGACGCTCGGCGTGCCTCGCGGCGGCGGTCCGCCTCGCGGAGCATCATCTTCCGCAGGCGTAGCGACTTGGGCGTGACCTCCACCAGCTCATCGTCCGCGATGTACTCCAATGCCGCTTCGAGCGAGAGCTCCCGCGGCGGGCGGACCTGCGAGTTGTCGTCCTTGCCGGCGGCGCGGATGTTGGTGAGCTTCTTACCGCGGACCACGTTCACCACAAGGTCGCCGGCCTTGCAGTTCTCGCCCACGACCTGGCCTTCGTAGACCTCGTCGCCGGGCCGGACGAAGAAAACGCCGCGGTCGTACAGCGCGTCGAGCGCGTAGGCGGTCACGGCGCCCGGTTCGCTTGCGATGAGCACGCCGACCGGGCGTTCCGGCGTGGCCCCGCGCACCGGCTCGAAGCCGATCACCGTGTGGTGGATGATCGCGTTGCCCTGCGTGGCGGTAAGCAGTCGGCTGCGGAGGCCGATCAGCGAGCGGGCGGGGATCGAAAACTCCATGTGCACAAAGCCCGAAGTGCCCGCCTTCTGCCCCATCTGAATCACCTCGGCCCGCCGGTCGCCCAGGAGCGACATCACGCTGCTCTGGTGCTCGCTCGGCACGTCGATCACCAGCCGTTCGATGGGCTCTTCCTTGCGGCCCTCGTGCTCGCGGACCACGACCTGGGGTTTGCCAACGCTCAGTTCGTAGCCCTCGCGGCGGAGGTTCTCGATCAGGATGCCCAGGTGCATGAGGCCGCGGCCGGAGACGCGGAACTGCTCACGCGTGGCGCCCGGCTCGACCCGCAGCGCGACGTTTGACCGCAGCTCCTTCTCCAGCCGCCCGCCGATCTGCCGGCTGGTGAGGTAATCGCCCTCGCGGCCGGCGAGCGGTCCGTCGTTGACGCGGAAGGTCATGTGCAGGGTCGGCTCGTCGATGGCGATCGCCGGCGCGGCGTTGGGCGCGTCGGCGTCGCAGATGGTGTCACCGATCTCGATGGGGTCGAGCCCCACCACTGCCGCCAGGTCGCCGCAGCCCACACGGTCTGCTTCGACGCGATCGAGCCCGTCGAACGTGAAGAGCTGGCCGATCTGCTGCTGTGTCGCCTCGCCCGCCCGATCGACCACCGACACGCGTTGCCGGTTGGCGACCGACCCGCCCAGCACCTTGCCGATGCCGATCCGGCCGACGTACTCCGAGAAGTCGACGGTGGTCACGAGCAGTTGCAGCGGCGCCCCCTCGTCGCCGCCGGCGGGCGGGACGCGGGCGACGATGGTCTCCAGCATCGGCCGCATGTCGTCGCGGGGCGAGTCCAGGTGCTCTGCGGCCCAGCCCTGCTTTGCGGAGGCGTACAGCGTGGCGAAGTCCAAGGTTTCGTCGTCGGCGCCCAGGTCCACCAGTAGGTCGAAGACCTCGGTCAGCACCTCGTCGGGCCGCGAGTCGGGGCGGTCGACCTTGTTGACGACCACGATCGGCTTCAGTCCGAGGCCGAGCGCCTTCTGCAGAACGAACCGCGTCTGCGGCATCGGCCCCTCGTAGGCGTCAACGACCAGCAGCACGCCGTCGGCCATCATCAGCACGCGTTCGACCTCGCCGCCAAAGTCGGCGTGGCCCGGCGTATCGATCAGGTTGATCCGGTACTCGGCGCCGTCGGTGGCTTCGTAGCGTACCGCACAGTTCTTACTGAAGATCGTGATGCCGCGTTCGCGCTCCAGATCGTTCGAGTCGAAGACCAACCCATGCTGCCCCCCGGCGAGCTTATCGAGCTGCTCCGTGCGATAGCGACCGGATTGGTAGAGCAGTTGGTCGACGAGGGTCGTCTTGCCGTGGTCGACGTGGGCGATGATCGCGACGTTGCGCAGAGTGGGCGAGGATGGCATCGAGGGCGGGCAGGCAGGTGAAAGGAGGGCAGCGGGCTTCGGTGGCCGGGACGCGGCGATGTGGGATGCCGCGGGCTGGAAGGCAGCGCTTTGGCGGGGCCGCGATTGTAGCCCGCGACCGGCGGTTACGCAGCGGCGGGCGTGCTGTGTGGCTTGTGCTGGCTGCATTGCCGGCGGGGCAGGGTTTTCCGATCGGGCAAGGCTTTTGGATCGCCGCCGCGCAACACGCTTGCCGATTGCTGCGATAAGCCACAAACTTGGCTTTGAACACCAAGGTTGTTGCGGCCATTACGCGTACCTATAATCCCGCGGAAGTGAAGCGAGGCCCGCCGGCGGTGGATTTGGCCGGCTGAGCGACACATCCCACCTAGCGGCTTTCTCGACGCGCAGCGGCGAGGCGGCCGCCCCCCGGTCAGCTCCCCACCCGCTGGCCGACCCGTATTAGCCCCTGGCGGATCGAGGCGGTGCACGATTCAGCCCCTCATGGCGGAGCGGCGACTAGTTCGTCCGCAACCGGCGTCCAAGCCCGGCCTGACGCGGCTGAGCCGGAGGTCCACGCCACCGATGCCGCGTCACCCAGCACCGAGTCACCCAGCCGGGTGCTCTGCCTGTCCACCGGGCAAGAGGCGACCGAGTCTCTCCGCCGACGGCTCGGCGACGCGGTTGAGCTGGTCGAAGTGTCCTCTCCGGTGCGAGCACTGGCCCGCCTGAATCAGGGCGGGTACGACGGCGTGTACGCCGATGCGGAGCACTTCGCCGAGGCGCTCGACGCCGGCCGCTTGGTGCAGAACGAGCGGATCCTCGAGGGCATGCCCGACGGCGTGGTGGTGCTGGATGCCGACAGCCAGATCGTGTGGGGCAACGGCCGGCTCAGCGAGTGGGTCGGCGAACGCGAAGTCACAGGCCGCAACTTCTACAAGGTGCTCGGCGGGCCGGACATCCTGGGCCCCGACTTCTGCCCGTTCCATACCGCCCTGCATCAGGGCAAGGCGAGTGCTTCGACGCTCCGCTGCCAAGACGGCAGGCATTTCCGCGTCCACGCGGCGCCGGTCATCCACGGCGGTCGCAAGGGTGAGGAGCCCACGCACGACCACCTGATTGTCACCATCCGCGACGTCACCCAAGAGGTCCAACAGCAGCAAAAGCTCGCCGCCATCCACCAAGCCGGCATCGAGCTCGCCGACCTCTCGACGGATGAGGTCGCCAACATGGACCTGGAGGAGCGGATCGAGCTGCTCAAGGAGAACATCCTCCACTGTACGCAGGACGTGCTGCAGTTTGACGTCGTCGAGATCCGCATGCTCGACGGCGCCACGGGCGAGCTGCAGCCGCTGCTCTCATTCGGCATGAAGCCCGAGGCGGAGTGCCGGCTGCTCAAGGCGGACGCCAGCGGCAACGGCGTCACCGGCTTCGTCGCCGCGACCGGCCAGAGCTATCTGTGCGAAGACATCAGCGAAGACCCGCTGTACATCGAGGGCGCCCAGGACGCCCGCAGCTCGCTCACCGTGCCGCTCATGCTGCACGACCAGGTGATTGGCACCTTCAACGTGGAGAGCCCCGAGCCCCGCGCGTTCAGCGAGAGCGACCTGCAGTTCTTGGAGATCTTCACGCGTGACGTGGCCGCCGCGCTCAACACGCTTGAGCTGCTCGCGGCCGAGAAGGCGACCACCGCCGCGGCCAGTGTCGAGGCGATCCACTCGGCGGTCGCCCTGCCGGTGGACGACATCCTCAATGACGCGGTGAACGTCCTCGAGCAGTACATCGGCCACGAGCCCGCCGTTGCGGAGCGGCTCGCCCGCATCCTGACCAACGCCCGCGACATCAAGCAAGTGATCCAGAAGGTCGGCCAGTCGATGGCGCCGGTCGAAGCCCGGCCGAGCAGCGTCTGCATCGAGCCGCGGCCGCACCTGGTTGGCAAGCACGTGCTCGTGGCGGACGAAGACGGCGCCGTTCGCGAGGCCGCCCACACGCTGCTTGAGCGTTACCGCTGCATTGTCGAGACCGCCCACGACGGCCGCGAGGCGATCTACATGGCCCGCAACTTCTGCGGCGACGGCGGCTACGACGCGATCATCGCCGACATCCGCTTGCCGGACATGTCGGGCTACCAGTTCTTGCTCAAGCTGCACGAGATGCAGGAGACGGCGCCGCTGATTCTGATGACCGGCTTCGGCTACGACCCGGGCCACTCCATCGTCAAGGCGCGGCAGGCGGGGCTGCGGGCGGTGCTCTACAAGCCGTTCCGGCTTGATCAACTGCTCGACACCATTGAGAAGGCCGTCGCCGAAGGCCCCCGCCCCCTAACCCCGCCGGCGGGATGAGCCCGCTGGTTCAGTTTCTCTTCGCAGTTGCCGCGGCGCTCGGCCACTCCGTGCTGTGGGTTGGTGTGGTCAACCGCGTGCACAGCCAGGGCGTGAAGCGGTGGATCGTTGACGGCGCCACGCTGCTGTCCGTCATCTTGTGGGCGACCATCCCGCTCGCCTACGCGTGGCTGGTTTTCCGTGCCGGGTCGTTGGCGGCCATCGCCGAACCGAGTTCCACCCTGCCGCGGGCCTACGCGTGGTTCGCCATCGCCGTGCTGGCGGTCGCCACGCTCACGCGAATCGCCTTCGCGCTGCATCCCGAACGCCGCGGCGTCACCCGGCAGGTTGAGTCCTTGCCCATCGAGATGCCGACCGGCGAGCCGCTGCTCACACCGGCGGCCGGCTTCTGGGCCCACCTGCCCGGCAACCAAGTCGTTAGCCCTCGGCTGGTGACCGAAGAGCTGTTCGTCCCGCGGCTGCCGGAGGAACTCGACGGCTTCCGCATCGCCCACCTCTCCGACCTGCACATGAGCGGCCGTGTGGCGAAGCGGTACTTCGAAACGATCGTCGACGCGACGCTCGCCGCCGAGCCGGAATTGATCGCTGTGACCGGCGATCTGGTAGAGTTCCAACCGCAACACGCGTGGCTGGACGACACGCTGCTCCGCCTCGCGGCGCCCGAGGGCGTGTGGTTTGTGCGGGGCAACCACGACGAGAAGCATGACCATCAAACGATGATCGCGACGCTGGAGGCGGGCGGCTTAGTTCACGTTGGAGGTCGGGCGATCGACCGCGCGATGCGTGGCCGGCGGGTGCGCGTCGTTGGGAACGAGGTCCCATGGTATCGCCGGCCCGGCGAGCCGGCGGTGGACGACTCAGCCGATGAGGCGTTCGTCCTCTGTCTCGCCCACGGTCCAGATCAGTTCCGCTGGGCCGAGCGTCACGGCGTCGACCTGATGCTGGCCGGCCACAACCACGGCGGCCAAGTGCGATTGCCGGTCATCGGCGCGTTGGTCACGCCCAGCATCCACGGCACCCGCTACAACAGCGGCGCCTTCCGCCGCGGCCGCACGGTGATGCACGTCACCAACGGCGCGGGGTCGCTTGAGCCGGTCCGCTACAACTGCCCGCCGGAAGTGGTAATGCTGGTGCTGCGTCGCCCGGCTTGACCGGGCTCGGCTTGCGCCGTCAGGTCATCGACAAGAACATCAGCATAAAGACGCCAACGCCGACCACCGCGCCCACAACCCCTCCCTTGAAGCCGAAGAAGAGCAGGGCGCCCATGACGATCGCGATGGGCAGCGCCATCAAGGCGAAGGCGTCGCGAGAGACCATCAACCGGCCATCAACGCGCAGCAACGCGGAGAGGCCTCCCAGCAGGATTGACGCCCCCAAGCCGATCATGATCAGCTCACGCATGCTGTAGCCGGCGGCCCCGCTCGGCCCCTCCGGCCCACGCTGCGGTTGAGGCGCCGCCGCGGGAGTTGGGGCAGGCGATGGCGGCGGCGCGTAGCCGGGCTCGCCGATGACCGGGTTGGTCAGTTCGCCGATGCCATCGATGGCGACGGTCACCTCGTCGCCCTCCTGCAAGAACACGGGCGGGTTGCGGGCGAAGCCCACGCCGTGCGGCGTGCCGGTGAAGATCACGGTGCCGGGCATGAGCGTTGTGCTGCCGCTGAGGAACTCGATCAATCGCGGCACCGAGAAGATCATGTCCCCCGTGTTCCAATCTTGCATCGTGCGGCCGTTGAGCACGGTGCGGATCCGCAGCGTGTTGGGGTCGGCGATGTCGTCCGGGGCGTCGCCCTGCGTCACCAGGCAGGGGCCGATCGGGGCGAAGGTGTCGAACGTCTTGCCGCGGCACCACTGCCCGCCGCCGCCGTGCTTCTGCCAGTCGCGGGCGGAGACGTCGTTGCCGCAGGCGTAGCCCAGCACGTAGTCCAACGCGTCCGCCGCGGCGACGTTCTTGCAAGGCTTGCCGATCACCACGGCCAGCTCGCACTCGTAGTCTACCTTGCTGCTGGCCAGCTTCCGCGGCAGCACGATCGGCTCGCCCGGGTGCTGCAGGGCGCTGGTGGTCTTCATGAACAGCACCGGGTGCTGCGGCAGAGGCTTGCCGCCCTCCTCGGCGTGCTTCTGATAGTTCAGGCCGATGCAGAGGATGTCCACCGGGTCAAGCGGCGCCAGCAGCCGACCCTCGGGCAACGGCTCGCCCGTATCGCGCAGCTCGCCAAAAAGATCGCCCTTGAGCGTCGTCCTCTCGCCGCTCTCGCGCACACGCCCGAGGACGATTTCACCAGAGTCGGTTTGGATACGGATGATCTTCATGGCTAGCGTTGGATTTGAAGGGGTTTAACCACAGAGGGCACAGAGGGCACGGAGTGATGCAACTGCTGGCAACAATGAATCGACGTTTGAGCTGCTGGTTGAAAATCACGGATCTGAATCGTTACCTCGGTGGTCTCTGTGCTCTCTGTGGTTAACAACAAGCCCCGCCAGCAAGTCCGCCTCACGACTCGAAGGGGCTCGCAAAGCCGGGGCGCCCCAGCCGCCGCCGCCGGGGGTTTCGATTCGCAGGACGTCGCCCGTGTTGAGCGTGGTGTGGACTTTGGTTGGAAGGGATTCGGTGTCGCCGCTCGCTCGGGTGACCGAGCAGTACGCCCCGCGGGCCGCTTCGCCGCCGTCGAGACCCCACGGTGTAAAGCGGCGGCGGTCGGCGCCGATGGAGACGGTAACGCCATCGGCGAGCGACTCGATCTCGCGTACGAGGCCAACGCCGCCGCGGTACCGGCCGCTCCCGCCGCTGCCGGGGATAAACTCATAACGGTTAACACGTAACGGGTAGGAGGACTCGATCACCTCAACCGGAGTGTTGAGCGTGTTGGTCAGGTGCGTGTGCACGGCGTCGCCGCCGTCGCGGTCGTGCGTGGCGCCCTGACCGCCGGCGAGCGTCTCAACATAGTTGAAATAGTCACCTGTCCGCGGATCGATGCCGCCGAGGTTGATCAGATTCATCTCGCCGCTGCACGCGGCGCACACGCGCTCGGGCGCCGCTTGGTAGAGGGCGCCCAAGAGCACGTCGACCACGCGTTGATCGGTGAGGATGTTCGCGTTGCCCACTGCCGCGGGAAAGCGGGCGTGCAGCACGCTCCCCTCGTCGGCCAGCACGTGCAGCGGGCGGTAGGCCCCGGCGCACACGGGCAATTCGGGATCAATGACGGCCTTCGCCGCGTAGTACACGCACGAGCGTGCCGCCGACAGTCGGCAGTTGAGCGGGCCACGAACCTGCGTGCTGCTGCCGGCAAAGTCGGCCGTAAGCTCGTCGCCGTCGATGGTGACCGCCACGGCGATGCGGACCGGGTCGTCGGACCAGCCGTCGTCGTCCAGGAAGTCCTCGAAGCGATAAACACCGTCGGGCAGCCCAGCGATGCCCGACCGCATGCAACGCTCGGCGTGATCGAGCACATGGCGGGCATAGCCGCGAACCGTCTCGGCGCCGTGCTGCTCGATGAGCTCCGCTGCCCGCGCCTCGGCGGTCCGCCCCGCGGCGAACTGAGCGAGCAGGTCGCCCCGCAGCTCGTCGGTGGTCCGGACGTTCTGCTCGATGAGCGCGATCAACTCGCCGGCGAATTCGCCCTCGCGGAAGACCTTTACCGGCGGAATCTGCAGCCCCTCTTGGTAGACCTCGTGCACGCCCAGCGGCATGCTGCCGGGCGTGTAGCCGCCCAGGTCGATGTGGTGGGCCGTAGTCGCGGCGAGGGCGAAGAGCGTGCCTTCATGGAACACGCCGGAGACCATCGAGACGTCCGGTAGGTGGCCGGGGCCCTCGGGGAACGGCAGGTTGGTGATCACCGCGTCGCCCGGGCGCAGCGTCTCAACGGGCACGGCGGCCGCCACCGCCCGCAGGATGGCCGGCATGATGCCCAAGTGCAGCGGCGTGCCCACCTCCGCCTGCGCGATCACCTGGCCGTCTGGCAAAGCGAGCGCAGCCGAGCAATCCCGCCGGTCCTTGATGTTGGGCGAGTAGGCCGAACGAACCATCGCCGCGCACGCCTCTTCCGCGGCGCCGCGAAAACGGTTCCGCATGATCTCGAGCGTCACCGGATCGACTTCGGTCATGCTCCCGCCTCGGCGTCTTGAACGGCGAAGGGCGGGTCGTCAATCAACGCCCGGTAGGCACGCACGCCCTCCTGGAGCGCGTCGACGGCGATCCACTCGTCGGCCGTGTGCGCTTGGGCGATGTCGCCCGGCCCGAGCACCACGCAGGGCAGGTCGGCGGCGGCGTAGTGGTTGGCGTTGGTGGTGTACGGCGCGCCGCGGACGGTCGACGCGAAGCCCGCCGCCCGCAGCTTCTCGGCAACGCGGTCGCCCCACGCCAGGGACGCCTCGGAAGCGAACGGCGGCGCCGTCTCCACGGTGTGGATCTCGTAGTCGAGGCCCGGGCGTTCTTCCGCGACCGGTGCGACGGCGGCGTGAATCGAAGCGAGGGCGTCGCTGGCCACTTCGCCCGGCGCCAAGCGTTGATCGATCTGGATCTCGCAAGACTCCGGGATGATGTTGTGCTGCGTGCCGCCGGTGATGCCATTGATGCTGCAGGTTCCGCGGCCGGTGAGCGGGTGGCTGGCGGTGATGCCGGCGATGTGCCGCTCTTCGATCGCGGCGATCACCCGGGCCATGTCGCTAACGGCGTTGCGGCCGCGGTCGGGCGTGCTGGAGTGGGCGGCCCGACCGCGGGTGGTGAGCCGGCAGCGGAGGAACCCGTTCGACGCGGCCACCGCGTGGACCTCCGTCGGTTCGCCCACCACGACACCCGCCGGGCGCCAGCCGAGCCGCGTCAACTGTTGCTCCACGAACCATCGGGCGCCGAGCTGCCAATGCTCTTCCCCCACCGAGAACAGGATCGCCACATTCGCCGCTGCCGAACCTGCCGCCATGGCTTCACGCAGGGCCCACAGCATCGCCGCGCCGGTGCCCTTCGTGTCGCATGCGCCGCGGCCGTAGACGCGGCCGTCTCGCAGCTCGCCGCCGAAGGGATCGACGGTCATCCCGCCTACGTCAACCGTGTCCAGGTGGCTGTCGAGCAGCAGCCACGGCGCCTGCTCATCGACATGCGTGGTGACCAACACGTTCGGCGCGGCGCCGTCGACGGAAAGCGGGTTCGCCTCAAGCCCCCACGCCACCGCGAGGGCGGCCATCTTGTCGGCCAGCTCGCGTTCGGCATCGGGCGTCCCGCTGGCGTGCGGCGTGACGCTGTTCACGCGGATCATCGCCTGCAGCAGCGACACCACGTCCTCGGGGAGCGATTCGTCCATGGCGGGCATTCTACCGCGGGAACCGGCCGAACACAGTTGGCGCGGGGAGACCCGGCCCGTTGACCGCCGCCGGCCGTGCCGTGACGATGCGGCCGTCACATTTTGGTTGGAGGCACTCAGTTGGGCACGCGGATTGGCGTCGACACCGGCGGCACGTTCACTGACCTGGTCGGCCTGGACGAAGCGTCCGGCCGCACCCACGTGCTCAAGACTGCCAGCACGCCCGATGACCCGGGCCGCGCGATCATTGACGGCCTGCGGCAGGGCGAAGCCGAGGGGCTGTGGCGGTTGGGCGACCTCTCGCTCATTGTCCACGGCACGACGGTCGCCACCAACACGCTCTTGGAGCGACGCGGCGCCCGCACAGCGCTCGTCACGACGGCCGGCTTCCGCGACGTGCTCGCCATCGGTCGGCAGAACCGCCCGCGGCTCTACGACCTGCGTTCGCGGCGGCCCGAACCGCTCGTCCCGCGACAACTGCGCCTGGAGATCACCGAACGCACCGGCCCAACCGGCGAAGTGGAACGGCCGATCGACGAAGCGGAAGTTCGCCGCGTCGCCAGGCGGCTCGAAGACCTGAACGTTGAGGCCGTCGCCGTCGGGCTCCTCCACAGCCACACCAACCCCGCGAACGAACTCGCCGCCGGCAGGCTGCTTGGCGAGGCGATGCCGGGTGTGACGGTGTGCCTTTCCCATCGGCTCAGCGGCGAGCCAGGCGAGTACGAGCGGCACAGCACCGCCGCCGCCGGCGCGTTTGTGCAGCCGGTCGTTGAGACCTACCTGGCGAAGCTCGAGGCGACGCTGCGCTCCATCGGGGTCGCGGCGCCGGTGTTCGTGATGAAGTCGGGCGGCGGCGTCTCGGCCGCGGCGGCTGTCGCCGAGCGGTGCATCGAGACCGCACTCTCCGGCCCCGCCGGCGGCGTGCGGGCTTGCGTCGACCTGGCCGAACGCGTCCCCGACGGCAACCTCGTGGCGGCCGACATGGGCGGCACCAGCTTCGACGTCGCCGTGGTCGCCGGCGGCCGGCCCCAGCTCGCCCGCGAGGCGTCCATCGGGGGGCTGCCGCTCCGCATGCCGATGCTCGATATCCACACCATCGGCGCCGGCGGCGGCAGCATCGGCTGGGTCGACGCCGGCCAAGCGCTGCGCGTCGGTCCGCATTCCGCCGGCGCCTCGCCCGGGCCCGCCTGCTACGGTCTCGGTGGCGAAGAGCCGACCGTGACCGACGCCAATCTGGTGATGGGCCGGCTCTCGGCCGATTCGCCGCTGGCCGGCGGTCGGACGCTGGATCGGGAGCGGGCCGAGCGTGCGATCCATCGCATCGCGAAGCCGCTGGGGCTTTCGCTCCAAGCCGCGGCGGCCGGCGTCCTGCGCGTGGCGAACTCGGCCATGGTTGCGGCGCTGCGGAAGCTGACGATCGAGCGCGGAGTCGATCCCCGCGGCTACGCCCTGGGCGCCTACGGCGGCGCCGGCCCGCTGCACGCGGCGGAGCTGGCCGTGGAGCTGGGCGCCCGCACGGTGGTGCTGCCCGAATCGCCCGGCGTGTTTTCCGCGGTGGGGCTGCTGCTCGCCGACCTTCGCGAGGACCGCTACGCCTGGCTCAAACTGCCGTGGAATGAAGAAGCCGCGAACGAGGCCGCTCGCGTGAGTCGGTTGCTCGCGGCGGACGCCGCCGACGAACTCGCCGCGGCCGCTTCGCTGAGCACGCCGAGCGTTTCGCGGCGGGCGGTCGCGCTACGCTACCGTGGGCAGACGACCGACCTGCAAATCGAATGGCAAGGCGAAGCGGCGCCGGATGTGAAGCCCGTCGCCGAACGTTTCCACTCTCAGCACCAGTCGCGCTACGGCTTCGCTCGGCGCGATCACCCGATCGAGATCGCCGGCGTCGCCGTCACCGTCGAAGCGCCGCTGCCACGCCAGGAGCTTGTTGCCGGCGGAGCGGCAATCGCCGATGATGAAACGACGCGGCCGGTTTGGTTTGGCGAAGGGTTCGTCAACGCACGCGTGATCCGGCGTACCGCCATGCGGCACGAAGAGCCGGTCGACGGACCGGCCATCATCGAGCAGCCGGACACGGTCACTGTTGTGCCACCCGGATGGAAAGCGACCATAAAAGAGAAGGGCGAGTTGCTACTCACTGCGTAGCCACTCGCCACTTGCACTTGCCACTACCCGAGTGCCGCCGAGAGGAGTCGAACCTCCACGCCCTTGCGGGCACATGGACCTGAACCATGCGCGTCTGCCAATTCCGCCACGGCGGCTAGAGCGACCAACTTCCGTTGGCCGAGCGGCAACCTTCGCATAACCCCTTCGCTAACGCAAGTGGGCCGCGGCGCCGGGCGTGGTCAGTAGCGCGGCGTCTCGGGGTCGATCTCCAGGCTCCAGCGGTCAATGCCCCCGGCCATGCTCTGAGCCTGGGTGAATCCCTGACCGCGGAGCCACATGGCGACCTGGGCGCTCCGCATGCCGTGGTGGCACATCACCACCAGCGGCCGGTCCTGCCACTCGCGGAGCTCTTCGACCCTGCCGGGCAGTTCGCCCATGGGCAGCAGCCTGGCGGCGGACACCGCAGCGGTCGCGTGCTCGTCCGGCTCACGACAGTCGAGCAGCAACAAGTCGGCATCAGCGTCGAGCTGCTGCTTCACGGCTTGGCAGGAGACTTCTAGCTCGGGCGGTTCGGCCATCGATCCAGCGGTTGGTGCTTGTGGTTGGCGAAAACAAAGAACCCCGCCGCGGCAGCTTGCCGCGGCGGGGCATGAGGTCAAATCACAGAAGAGCAGCGGTTGCGGAGATCACTCCTCAGGAATGATCTCGCGGCCGTTGCGGGTTACGGTCCAGATGTAGACGTTCACGTCGATCTCATCCGCAATCGCGTCACCGTGGCCGTCGCCGTAGCCGTGCTGGACAACACCAGGGTGCTGAGCGCTCGGGCCCCACTTGCGGTCGCCACCGTGGGGGTTTTGTGCCGCTTGCTGATAGTACTCGTTTTGAATCTCCTCCTGCGTTGCCCGACGCGAACCCTTGTTCAACGCACAGGCGTTGACGCTGTTCGCCGCCCAAGCATTTTGGTTTTGGACGCCACCAGTGACGGTGTTCGCCTGCACCATTTGGTTCTCGTCGTCGTTTGGCCAGACGGCAACCACGTAGGTGGTCGAACCGAAGTACCAAGCGGAGAACGTGTCGTCCTGCGTTTCGGCGATAACAACCGTGTTGGACGTGCCGTCGGTCATGCTGCGGAACGAGTTGCCACGCTTGTTAACCTGATTGCCGACGACACCCGGAAACGCGAGGACGCCGTTACCGCAGATCGCCACGCCGCTGCAGTCGGCCGGCGGGTTGTTCGTGAAGCTGCCGGTGTTGATGAGCCCGAGGCCGTTGCCGAAGGCGCTGCCGCCTTGGCCTAACCAGTGGGTAGCGGCAACGGCGACGTAGTTACCCACGCCGGCTTCGGTGCTGCCTTGGGGGTTTTGGCCCAAGTTCGGCAGAGAAGTCGTTTCGTCGCCGGGGTAACTGGGGCATTGCAGCGAATCGATCACCGTAGAGTAAATCGACGGGTTGTTCTCCGCATTGAAGGCAACGTTGGGCTGCACCGTGAGCGTTGCGGCTGTCGCCGGCAAGTTGAACTGCTGGGAGCCGTCGCGGATCCGATCGTACAGGGGGGTTTGTTCGGCGAACGGCAACAGTTGAACGACCCAGCTAAAGCCATCGCTGGTTCCATCAATCCTTGGGTCGGGATTTGCGATCGGCAGCGCCCATTGCTGGCTTGTGCCGGAGTTGTACTGGCCGAACGGCAGGTTGGAGGCGAGCGGGAACATCTTGCGCGTGTCGTGGTAGTTGTGCAGGGCCAGCGTCCATTGCTTGACGTTGTTCAAGCACTGGTTGCGGCGGGCCGCTTCGCGGGCCGCCTGGACGGCGGGCAGCAGAAGCGCGATCAAGATGCCGATGATCGCGATCACGACCAGCAGCTCAACGAGGGTAAACCCTCGTTGCGAACGCACGGGCGTTCTCATGGTGGTACCTCCTCAAACCAAGATAAAAGAAAGATAAAAAACGAATCGCACGCCGATCGGCGTCCGAATCGGGCTTCGATTAAAACTTCGCCAAGAGGCCCGAATACATTCCCGCTGCCAGCCGGCAGAAACGTAGCCGGGCCTCAGCGTGAGCAAATCGGTGGCCCGCGTACGGGAGGATCCCTCTCGAACCGCGCGCTTGGCTGCAGGTGGGACCCGTACCAGAGAGGAGACACGCTCGATGAGTCGCGTGCGGTCGCCCCAGCCTGTTCCGTAGGGGGATGCCACTTGTTCCACGTAGACTACCGCCCGCCAGCATCATTTGTCAACATTCGCAAACTCTTCGGAGTGCGCATTTTGCGCCCGGTTTAGTCGCCAGTGCGCCCGAAGTCGCAGCCCCAAGGCCGCCGCATGAGCCCAGCCACGCATCTGACCCTGCTAAGAGTCGAAGCGCACGGCTGGGCAACGGCTCACGGCTGCGGCATTCCGCTGTCCGAAATTGGGCTCGAATGGCCAGCCGTTTCCCGTTGGGTCACTCCCAACCGTGCGGCGACTGCGGTTGCCCGTGATTGGCTGCTGCAAGAACGGCCGGCCGTGCTGGGGCTCGCCGTGGCGACGCTCCGCCAGACGGTCGACTCGGTGGTCGCCGCGGCGCCGGGCGAGCGGCGGCCGCTTACCGGGCTGGCGCAGGTTGAGCTGATCGCCGATCTGCTGACCCATTTCCAGCAGACCGGTCGCCTGCGGCACTACCGCGGCACGCTGCCGCCCCGCCGGCTCGCCGCCGAGCTGGCCGCCGCCTTCCGGCAGATCGCCCAGCAAGCGGCCGCGGGCGACGCCGCTTGGCAAGCCGGCCCCGGCGCCGTCGGGCGTGACATCGCGTTGCTCTTTCGCGCCTACCGCGCTGAGCTGACGCGCGCCGGGTCCAATGACCCGGAAACGCGGATCGAGCAAGCGATCGCGTTGCTCCAGCAGCAAGCGGCGGCCGGCGTCCGGCAGGGTGCCGTGTTGGTGACGGGCGCCACGCGTTTCACGCCGCTCGAGCGACGCCTGGTGGCCGCGCTTGGTGAGGTCGCAGGCCGCGTCGTCGTCACGCTGCCGGCGTGGGAAGAACCGGCGTCGCCCCACGCCGCGATGGTGCAGCGCGAAGCCGAAGCGCTCGCCGCCGTCTTCGACTGCCACGAAACAACGCGAGTCGCGTCGACCGAGTCCACGCCCGCTCGGCGGCATGTAAGCCGATGGTTGTTCGGCGACGTGCGAAGCACTGACACGCCCGCGGCAGACGCCGGCATTCGCGTGGCGGCGGCCGACTCTTCGCTGGACGAGCTGCACGAAGTCGCAGCCCAAGCGAAGCGACTTCTCGCCGGCGGCGTGCCCGCGGAACGCTTGCTTCTCGCGGCGCGGCGCGTGGCCGATGTCGCGCCGTACGCCCGGCAGGCGTTCGCTCAGGCCGGCGTGCCGCTGGCGGTGGACGACCGGCCTCGGCTGATCGACGCCCCGATCTATCGCACGCTTACACGGCTGGTCGACCTCGGGGCGCTCGATTGGCGCCGCGAGGACCTGCTCGCCCTGGTCACAACGCCGGCCGCGGGGCGGTTCGATCGGCTGGAAGCGACCGACGCGTGGCTCAAACCGATCGCCGAGCGGGCGGGATTCGCCGGGCCGCGCGCCGCGGCCGAGTGGGCGATCCGCGAGCAACTCACCCAAAGCGGCGCGGAGGCGTGGCTTGAGCCGCTCCGCCGGCTAGCGATCTCGCCCGGCGACGCGGCGGACGAGCGGTTCAACCCACGGCACGCCCGTCGTCGAGTTGCGGCCGCCGCCGCCATCGCGTTGTTGGACCCGGTAGACCAATGGACCCGAGAGTGGAGGTCGTCGGCGACGCCGCTCGATTGGTTCGATCGGCTTCGCGACGCGGCGGCGTGGCTCCGCTACCGCATCGACGGCGACGCCGCGAGCGCGCGGGCCGATCTGGCGGCGCTCCCCGCGGTCGAAGCCGCGCTTGCCGCGGTGGAGCGATTGCAGGCGTGGCGTGGTCAGTCGAGCCGACGGCTGCCGCTGAGTGAACTGGCGACGCTGCTCACCTGGTGGGCGCACGAGGCGCCGCTCGACGCGCCGGCGAATGACGAGGGCCGCGTGCGGCTCGTCTCGGCCGAGACCGCCGCCACGCTCACGGCCGACAGTCTGTTCCTCGTCGGCATGGGTGAAGCGTCGTTCCCCGCGGCGATGCCGTCGCCGCCGGTGAGCCATCTGGCGCCCTCGATCGACGAGCACTACGCCCGCGAAATGTTGCTGTTCCACCAACTGGTGACCGCCGTGGCGCCGGCGGTGACGATCTCGTACGCCGCCATCGACACGAAGGGCCAGCCGCTGCTGCCGAGCTCTTACGTTGCCGAGCTGCAGCGGCTGCTGCCCGCCTCCGAGGTTCAGCAAGCAAACTTTGCGAGCGACCAACCTCTCGCGACCGCCGCGGCGTGGCGAACCGACGCTGTCCGCCGTTGGCAAGCGGGGGACCCTTCGTCGCTGGCCGCAACGCTCGGCAGCGGGCTTCCGGGTACGGCGACCTTGGAGGCCGGGCTGCGAACGGTTCTTGCTCGCGGCATCGGCGACGGCTTTGGGCCCGCCGAAGGTTTGCTCGCCAGCCAGCCCGCCGCGGCGAAGCTTGCCGAGCGGTTCGGCCCCGAGCGGCTCTGGAGCCCCACGCAGTTGGAGACCTACGCGGAGTGCCCCTACAAGTTCTTCCTCAAGCACTTGGCGAATGTCGAAGCGATCGAAGAGGGCGAGCTGGACATCAGCCACCGCCGCCGCGGCAGCCTGCTGCACGATGCGCTCGCCGCCCTGCACGCGGGTTTGCGTGACGAAGGAAGGTCGCTCGCCGAGTTCGCTGCGCTGGACGAGGCGGCGTTCGCCGAGAGTTTCGGCAAAGCGTTGCAACAAGCGGCCGCCACGCCCCGCGACGCTGCGGAGGCGGCGTTGGCGGACATCGAGCGCCGCCAGGCGGAGGCGTGGGCGCCCGGCTACCACAAGCAGGTCGACGCCTACGCCAACAGCGCCGGGCCGCTGCAGCCGTCGCTGTTTGAAGTGGGCTTCGGCCCCGCGCGAGACGGCGGCCCGCCCGCCGAGGGGGACCTCGCCGAGCCGTTTCGGCTTGAGCTCGACGGCGAATCGATCCTGCTGATCGGCCGCGTCGACCGGATCGACTTGGGCGAAGTCGGCGGCGTCTGCGTCTTCAACGTGGTTGATTACAAGACGTCGAGCGAAGTGAAGACCAAGCTCGACTTGTTGCACGACGGCCGGCAGCTTCAGCTCTTCGTCTACGCGCTCGCCACGCAGCAGCACCTGCTCGCCGACCGGGCCGCTCAGCCATGGCGGGTGGGCTACTGGGAGATCCGCGGCGTCGGGTTCAAGCAGCCGGGGACGAAGAAGGACCCGCTCGTCGGCGCCGAGGTCGAGGGCGGAATCGTGGTCGCCACGGACGCTTGGTCGGCGTGCGACCAAGCTGTTCGCCGACGCATCGGCGAGATCGTCGGCGGCGTGCGGCGGGGCGAGTTTCCCATGCACAACCCGAACCAAGAGTGCGGCAAGTTCTGCGACTACCGCACCGTGTGCCGCGTGGGCCAGGTGCGGAGCCTCGGCAAGCTGCCGCCGCCCGCCAGCCCGCAACCGATGGCCGCTCCGACCGCGGCCGCCCCGTCAGCCGGCGAGGCAGGCGCATGACCAACGCGGCGCCAAGCTTCACACCGCAGCAAGCGGCGGCCATCGCCACGCGTGATGTCTCCGTTGCGCTCGACGCCGGCGCCGGGTGCGGCAAGACGTTCGTGCTGACCGAGCGGTTCCTCTCGCACCTGGCGCCGAGCGAGACCGAGCCCGCCTCGATCCAGCCGGCCGAGACCCTCCGCGGGCTCATCGCCATTACCTTCACCAAGGCCGCCGCACGGGAAATGCGGGAGCGGATCCGCCGAGCGTGCCACGCGCGATTGGCGGCGGCCGGCCCGGCCGACGCGGGCTACTGGCAGTCGCTGGTGCGGGCGCTCGACTCGGCGCAGGTCACCACAATCGACTCGTTCTGCAGCACGCTGATCCGCCAGCACGCGGTGGAGCTGGGCGTCGACCCGGCGTTCCAGGTGCTCGACGAGGCGGCTGCCGCGGTGCTGAGGAGCGAATCGGTCGACAGCACACTCCGCCGACTCTTGGCCGAGGGCGACACCGGGCTGGTGTCGCTCGCCACGGAGATCGAACTGCGGAAGCTCAAAGGCGATCTGGCGACCCTCGCCCTGCAGACCACGCCCGAAGTTACCGACGCGTGGCTCGATCGCTCACCGGAATCGATCGTCGAGGCGTGGCGTGAGGCTTACGCGCCGCGGTACTTGCCGGCCCGGGCGCGGAGCCTGGCGGCGGGCGCCGCCTTCGCCGCGGTGCTCAATTTGCTCCCCTACGCGACGCCGACGACCGGTGAGTTTGAAGCGGCCCGCAGCAAATTGCTCGACTTGCACGCCAAGCTGGCCGGCGGTTACTGGAGCGACTCGGCAGGTGACCGCCTCGTTGAGCTGGCACGCGTGAAGGGCCTGTGCGGCAAAGACGATTGGCCGACGCCTGACCTCTACAAGCAGTACCAGGCGGCCGCGAGCAAGCTCCGCGGCGAAGCCAAGAAGAAGGTCAAGCCGCTGGCCGACGAGCCGTCGGCTCTCGAAGCCGCCCAGCTTGGACTGGAGCACCTCCGCCTCGCCCGCGTCATCGCCGAAGACTACGCCGCAGCGAAGGCGGAACGCACGGTGCTCGACTTTGGCGACCTGCTTGGCGGCGCGAAGCGTTTGCTCACCGACCCCGAGCTGACGAGCGCCCGAGACCGGCTGCAACGGAACGTCCGCCTGTTGATGGTCGACGAGTTCCAAGACACCAACCCCACGCAAGTGGAGATCGTCAAGGCGATCGTTGGCAGCGGGCTGGCGGAGGGGCGGCTGTTCTTTGTAGGCGACTTCAAGCAGTCCATCTACCGCTTCCGCGGCGCGGCGCCGGGCGTGTTCCGACAGCTGCAAGAAGAGACACCGCAAGCCGGCCGGCTGCCGCTCTCGATGAATTTCCGCAGCCAGCCGGCGGTGCTCAACTTCGTCAATACGCTGTTCGCCCCGCGGTTCGGCGAAGGCTATCAGCCGCTCGAGGCGGCTCGCGAGCAGCTCAATGATCAGCCGTCAATCGAGTTTCTTTGGACGCCCCCCATCGAGGGCGGCAACAAAGCGCTCGACCGGTTGGCCGAGGCGCGCGGCATCGCCGTTCGGTTGCGGGAGATGATCGAGTCGGGCGAACAACTTGTTGGCGAGCGTGCTGATGGCGGCTGGCAGTCGCGGCCCGTCCAGCCGGGCGACGTTGCGATCCTGTTCCGCGCACTCGGCGACGTGCGGTACTACGAGCAGGCCCTCCGCGAGCACGACCTGCCGTACTACCTGGTCGGCGGCCACGCCTTCTACGCCCAGCAAGAGGTGTACGATGTCGCCAACCTGCTCCGCGCCGTCGCCAGCGAGTGCGACGACGTCGCCCTGGCCGGCGTGCTGCGGAGCCCGTTCTTCTCGCTGCACGACGAGACGCTGTTCTGGCTCGCCGAGAAGAACGGCCTGAGCGTCGGACTGAGCCGCCGCGCCGTGCCGAGCGAGCTCTCCGCCACCGAGGCGAAGAAGCTGCGGCACGCCCGGCAGACGCTCGCCGCTCTGCGCCGGCGAAAGGGCCGCGCCGAAGTGGCAGAGCTGCTCACCGAGGCGATCGACCGAACCGGATTCGACGCGGTGCTCGCCAGCGACTTCCTCGGTGAGCGGAAGCTGGCGAACCTCCACAAGCTGATCGAGCAGGCGCGACAGTTCGATCGGCTCCGACCCGGCGACCTCGATGGGTTCGTCCGGCAGGTGACCGACGCGGTCTCTCGCGACACCAAGGAGGCGCCCGCGGCCACGCGGACCGGCGACGCCAACGAGGTGACGCTGATGACCATCCACCAGTCGAAGGGGCTGGAGTTCCCGGTCGTCGTGCTTGCCGACCTGAACCGCCGATCGAACGACCGCCCCGACTCGGTGGCGCTCGACGCGGCGCTCGGCCCCGTGGTGAAGACGGACGCCGAGGGCATAACGGGGCACGGCATCTACGCGGCCATGGAGGCGGACGCCGAGGCCGCCGAGCGTGACCGGCTGCTGTACGTCGCCTGCACCCGGGCCGCCGATCACCTTATCCTCTCGGCGCCGTACGCCCCGCCGGCGGCGCCGGAGGGGCCGCTGCTGCAAACGCTGCACGAGCGGTTCGATCTGAAGACCGGTGAGTTGCTCGGCCCCCGCACCGCCGACCCGCCACGGATACGCGTCGTGCAGGGCGAGCCCGTGGCGCCGCAGTCCTCCGGCCAGCGGGGGCCCAGTCTTGAGAACCTGCTCGACGAAGCCGCGGCGAACTCCGGCGGAGCGGCGCCGGCTCTGGTCCAGTCACTCTCGCTCGACCCGCGATCGGTCCGTCGCTTCTCCGTCACGCGGCTCACCGGCAAGCTGAAGCACACGAGCGAAAGACCCGCGGCTATCGAGTTGGCCGAAGCGTTGCGGCCGCCGACCGAGCCGATCGACCCGGCGGCGTTCGGATCGCTGGTGCACGAGGTGATCGAACGACTGCCGCTGCACGAGCCGCCGACCGCTCAATCGGTCGACGATCTGTGCGGCTCGTTGGCGCCGGCCTACGTCGATCGCCACGTCGACACCGCCGCATCCGACGCCGCGAGGCTGGTCAACCGATTTGTGGCCGGCAAGCACTTCGCCCGCATGCGGTCGGCGGAACGGGTGGACCGCGAGGTGGAGTTCCTGCTCCGCTGGCCGCCGGACGCCGCCCCGTCGTCGCGAGGCGACGCGGTGCTGCAGGGGTACATCGACTGCCTGCTGCACACGCCCGCCGGCGCCGAGGTGCTGGATTTCAAAACGAACCGCGTCGACGCCGCGGCGGTCCAGTCGGCGGCGGAGGAGTACCGGCTGCAGCTCTACGTCTACGCCTTGGCCGTGGAGCAGGCGACCGGCCGCCCGCCCGCGGCGCTGCGGCTGCTGTTCCTGCGGCCGGGCGTGGATCTGGCGTTCGCCTGGGACGATGCCGCGCGGGAATCGGTCCGCGGGATGGTGGACACGGCTATCGCCCGCGCCCGCCAGGAAGCGGTGCAATCCGCGGCCGAAGAGCTGAACCTGGAAGCCCTCGATGAGTGACGCAACCGATAAAGAGCTGATTGCCCGCGCGGTGGTCGAGCAGCTACGCGGCGCCGGGCACGAGGCGTTGTACGCCGGCGGCTGCGTGCGCGATCGGCTGCTGGGCCGCGAGCCGAAGGACTACGACGTCGCCACGTCGGCCACGCCGGATCAGGTCCGCGAGGTCTTCGGCAAGCGGCGGACGCTGGCCGTGGGCGCCGCGTTTGGCGTGATCGCCGTGCTCACCGGCCGCAAGGGCGACGACCCGATCGAGGTGGCGACGTTCCGCAGCGACGCCGACTACACCGACGGCCGCCGGCCCGACCGCGTGGAGTTCACCACCGCCGAGCACGACGCCCAGCGGCGCGACTTCACCGTCAACGGGCTGTTCTTCGACCCGATCGAGCAGCGGGTGATCGACTACGTGGGCGGCGAGGCCGACATGCAAGCGAAGCGACTCCGCGCCATCGGCAACGCCGCCGACCGCATCGCGGAGGACAAGCTGCGGATGCTCCGAGCGGTGCGCTTCGCCGCGACGCTCGGCTTTGAGATTGAACCAGCAACTTCCCACGCGGTCCGCGAGTCGGCAAGCGATATCACCGTGGTCAGCGCCGAGCGGATCGGCGCTGAGTTGCGGCGGATGCTCACGCACGAGTCGGCGCCGCGGGCCGTTTGGCTGCTGGCGGAGCACCACTTGCTGGGCGAGGTGGCGCCCGAGTTCCCAGGCGACGCCGGTTCGCTCGCCCACTTCGCGGCCCTTCACGACCACCTGTCGGTCCGCACGATGCCAACGGTGCTGGCCTGCTTGCTGGGCCCGCACGCCGACGCGGAGACCGCAAGCCGGCGAGCGTTCGCGCTGAAGCTCACCCGCAAGGAAGCCGACCGGGTTGGCTGGCTTGTTGAACACCGCTCGGCGCTCGAGGGCGCCGACTCGCGGCGGTGGTCGGAGGTTCAGCCGGCGCTGGTTGAGGGCGGCGAAGAACTGGTTGCCGTGCATGAGGCCTTCGCCGGCGGGCCGGACGACGCGAGCCGGTTCTGCCGAGAGAAGCTGGCGTTGCCGGCCGACGAGCTCGACCCGCCGCCGCTGGTGACCGGCGGCGACTTGGTGGCGGCCGGGCGGCGGCCGGGGCCGGAGTTTGCGGCGCTGCTGCGGCGGGCTCGGGTGGCGCAGCTCGATGCCGAAGTCGCAACGAAGGCGGAAGCGCTCAAGCTTCTCGCCGGCGGTCGGTAGACGCTTGCCGGCGGGCAGCCTACGATCCCACGCACCGACACTTCCCCGAGGGCTTTCGATGGAATCGCTGCTTTCGCTGCCGCTTGCCGACGCGGGCGGGTTTGTCGACATCCTCTCCCGCGCCACGCACACCATCTGCGGCGGCACGCTGCTGGGCGGGGCGATCTACCTGCGGTTTGTCATCGCGCCGTCGCTCGCCTCGATTGAGGGCGAAGCGGCCGACGCCGAGGCGACGCTCTACGCCGACCGCCGCAAGGCGTGGGCGTTGTGCGTGGCCGCCTGCGCGGGGCTGCTGCTGCTCTCCGGCACGTACAATCTGATCATGGTGATGGCGAACTACGAGAAGATGCCGCCGCTTTACCATGGGCTGTTCGGCGTGAAGTTCCTGCTGGCGCTAGCCGTGTTTGTGGTATCGGCGATGATCGCGGGCCGCTCGGCGGTCGCAAAGAAAATGCAGCAGGGCGCCAAGAGCTGGCTCAGCTTGCTGGTGACGCTGACCATTGCGGTCTTCGTGTTCGGCGCCGTGCTAAAGAACATCCCGCACGTACCAATCACGTCCGCGCCGACGAGTGAGGCGCCGGCGTTCGACGCTGACGTGCCTGAGCTTCCGGCGCCGGATGCGGAGTGAGTTCTCTCGAACGCTCCGATCGCTTACGCTCGCGGCTCGCCAAGCCGTCACGGTTTGAACCTCCTCAACTAGCGCCTCGCGCCTAACACCTAGCGCCTCGCCATGGACAAGAAAGCGAAGAAGCGGATCGAAGTGCTCCGCAAGAAGATCGCCGACACGCAGCAGCGCCTCAACGGCGCCAAGCAGCAGATGGACGACCCCGACGAAGTTGCCGAGTACGAGAAGACGATCGCCGACGCGAAGGCGGAGATCGAGAAGCTCAAGGCGAGCTGAGCGTGGCTACGGCTCAGGCACGTCGAGCTGGCGGCAAATCGAACGGGCCGTGTAGTCGCTGATCTCGCGGTGCCTGGGCACGGTCGATTGTTGCCGATTGGCTGGATTGACCCAAACCGAGTGGCTACGGCCCTCGCGTAGCAGCTCGCACCGGTGATCCTTCAGGTGTCGAACAAGGTCTTTCCGCTTCACGACGCCACGTTCCCGGCTGGCGTCTCATCAACGGCGGTGCTCGCCTTCAAGTGAAGGTAGATCGGCTCCTCGATGTCCATCTCCGGGTTGGAAGCCTTGGCGTTGGGCGTTGGCAGGGCGTCCCCGAACTCGATGCAGGCCTCTGCCGCATCCAACAAAGCAGCAGCCAAGAGACGGCGTGCCGCGTCGATGTCGTCACCGCAGGTGATTGCCGCCGGGAAGTCGATCACCTGCGCGTGCACGCCGCCCTCGACGTACTTGTAGCCGGCTTTGTATTGGATCATGGATCGGCTCGCGGGATCGCGCGGTCAGCACCTCACACCAGAGTATACGCGCGCCGCCGGCTCAGTGTGCACGCGAACCCGGGTCACCCCGCCCGCGAGATCCTGACTTCCGGCGCCGGTTCGGCGGGGCCCATGGCGCCGGGCTCGTCGACGCCGTCGCCGTCCCAGTCGCCCACCACCGGCTTATCGCCCGCTTCGCCGAGTTCGAAGACCGTGTCGAGCGCATCGAGCTGGCGGTCGCCGTTGCTGTCGACCAGCCAGCGGCCCGCGCGGAACACGCCCAGGTCGTCGATGCCGTCGCCGTTCCAGTCGCCTACGGCCGGCACGTCGCCCTCGGCGCCGAAGGCGTAGCTTTCGTCCGAGTCGCTCACGCGGCCGTCGCCGTTGGTATCGAGCTGCCACATGCCGCCGCGGAAGACGCCGATGGTGCGGATGCCATCGCCGTTCCAGTCACCGGCAATGGGCACGTCGCCCGGGGTGCCGTAGTGGAAGACGTGGTCGATGACGTCCGCCCGGCCGCGGCCTTGGGCGGTCTTTCGCAGCAGGCGGGCGCCGCTGGTGGCGTCCTCGGTGGTGGGCGGAAGGTTCTTGGCGAGCGGCTCGCCGGAGTCCGTCCGCACCCGCGTGGGGAAGTTCTCCGCGTCCGGCAGGCCGGGGTCGCGGGCGATGGCGTACGGGTCCCGCGGCCAGGCGGGGCCGAAGATGCCGATATCGGTCTTGCCGTCGCCGTCCCAGTCGCCGGTGACCGGCAGGTCGTTCTCCGTGCCGAGCCGGGCCCACAGGTCGCCATCGTCCCAGCGGCCGTTGCCGTTGAGGTCCAGGTACCACAGGCCGGCGATGTAGACGCCAATCTCGTCGTCGCCGTCGCCGTCCCAGTCGCCGGAGACGGGGATCGCGTCCTCGGCGCCAAACAGGTGGCTCTCCACCACGTCGCGGCGGGCATCGTCGTCCATCAGCAGCCACTCGGCGCGGTCCATCTTCTCGGCTTGCCAGCGCGAGCTGCTGAGCTGCATGGCCACCATCTGCATCTCGGCTTCGGTGGTCTCGATCTCCCGCGGCCAGCCGGCGTTGACCACGCTCAGGTGCCACGTCCAGCCAAGCACCCGGCTGCCGCCGCCGTACTGCGGGGGCGCGATCTGCGTGGGCGGCAGCAGTGGCGGAAGTTGCACGCGCGGCACGAAGCTGGGCGTGCTGAACAGCGGCGGCGGTTCCGGCGTGGGCGTGGGCGGCACCGGCGGCGGCAGCACCGGCGGCGGGTCCTGGACGCGGACCTCGCTGAAGTTGTTCTCCACCGCGAACTCGCCGGCGGCCAGGCCGATGAGCACCAACGCGTCGCCGCCATACTCTTCATTGAAGAAGCGAATGGTATCGGCGAATCCGGGAGGAAGCGCCGGTCCAATGCCGGCCGGCGGCGTGATGCCAACCGTGTACCCGCCCTCGCTGCCGGGCGTGTCGACACCGTCGAAGAGCGCCGCCGGCTGCTGCTGCTGCACCACCGCGTACGTGCCGCTGGGCAGACCGAGGAACTGGTAGTAGCCGCGGCTGTTGGTAACGGTAGTGATCGCCCCGTCGGCGTAGTAGCCGGGCAGCGCCTGCTCGCCGTAGATCGGCGTGCCGTCCACGCCGTTGCGGAGCTCCAGCACGACGCCGGGCAGGGGCGTGTCGTCGCCGGTGCGGACGCCGTTGCGCGCGGCGGCGATCTCTTCCGGCGTGAGCGTCTCGTCGGGCTCGACCGTGATCGGCGCCCCGTCGATGAAGACGTAACCCGCCAGCCCGGCGGGGGGCACTTCGCAGAAGTCGTAGTTGACGAAGTGCTGGTCGGAGCCGACGAGGATATCGGCGAACTCGTCCGGCGTGATCACCGACCCGCCGCCGGTGCCCCGCGAGAGTCCGCCCTGGAAGTAGTCGGCCGGCTGCACCTCGTGCACGCTGTAGCTGCCCGGCGGGAGGTCATCGAACTTGTACCGCCCGTCGGCGTCGGTCGTGGTGGTGTCGATCACCTCGCCGCGCTCGTTGAGCAGCTCAATCACCACGCCCGCAATCGGCGGGTCGCCGGGCGCCGGCTCGCAGTTGGGATCGGTCGAAACATGCACGCGTCCCGCGATGCTGCCGCCGAGCAACTCGCCGAAGTTGTTCTCGCGAGAGTCGTCGCCGAAGGTGAGCATGATCTCGGCGATCATGTCGTTCACGCTCGCGTCGCCGCCCAGTGTGCCAGCGGTGTCCTTGCCGTCGTAGTAGCCGTCGGGCTGCTGCTCCATCACCGTGTACTTGCCGGGCGCCAAGTCGGTGAACTGGTAGAAGCCCACGCTGTTCGTGATTGCCGTGCGTCCAGTCTCTACGCTGTCCAGCAGCAGCTTGAGTGTCACGCCGGCGATCGGTTCTTCGCCCAGGTCAAACGAGCCGTCGTCGCTGCGGTCGTGGTAGACGTAGCCGGAGAGAGACGCCCCCAAGTGCTCGCAGAAGTCGTAGTTCACCGCGTCCTGCTCGGCGCCGAGCTGGATGCCGGTGATCAAGTCGTCGCTCAAAACGCCGCCCGCCGTGCCGGCGCGTTCGCTGCCGTCGAACAGCGTTTGCCCGTTCCACGTGGTCGGCTGCACCTGGCGGACCTGGTACTCGCCCGCTTCCAGGTTGTCGAACGTGTACCGGCCCAGCGCGTCGGTCGTGGTGGTGTCGATCACCTCGCCCGCCGCGTTGAGCAGCTCAATCGTCACGCCTTCCAGCAGCGCGTGGGGCGTGTCGTAGTCGCAATCGGGGCCGTCGCTCACGTGCACCCGGCCGCTGATGCTGCCGCCGAGCAACTCGCCGAAGTTATTCTGCTCGCTCACGCCGCCGTAGCTGACCATGATCATGCTGATCATGTCGTTCACGCTCACGTCGCCGCCGGTGGTGCCGGCCGTGTCCTTGCCGTCGTAGAAGCCGTCGGGCTGCTGCTCCATGACGGTGTACTTGCCGGCGTCGAGGTCGGTGAACTCGTAGTAGCCGGCGGCGCCCGTCGTGGTGGTTTCGATCACCTCGCCCGCTTCGTTGAGTAGCTTCACCTCGACGTTCGGAATCGGTGCTTCGCCCGGTTCGAAGTCGCCGTCGTTGTCCGGGTCGTGGTAGACGTACCCGGAGATGGCGCCGCCGAGGTGCTCACAGAAGTGGTAGCCGCGGGCGTCCTGGCCGCTGCCCAGCACGATGCCGGTCACCAGGTCGTTGCTCTTCGTGCCGCCGGCGTCGCCAACCAGCTCGCTGCCGTCGTAGAGCTTGCGGCCGTTCACGTCGGTCGGCTGCACCTGGCGGATGGAGTACTCGCCCGGCCGCAGGTTGAAGAACCGGTACTCGCCGGCGGCGTTGGTGGTGGTGGTTTCGATCACGTCCCCATCGGCGTTGAGCAACTCGATCGTCACGCCGCTGAGCAGGATCGCCGGGTCGTCGTAGTCGCAGTCCGGCCCGTCGCTGGCGTGCACGCGGCCGCCGATCGAGGCGCCCAGCAGCTCGCCGAAGTTGTTCTGCTGCGAGTGCTGGCCGTACTCCAGCGGAATGGCGCTCAGCACGTCGTTCACCGCCGCCGTGCCGCCGGTGGTGCCGGGCGTGTCCTGGCCGTCGTAGTAGCCGAAGGGCTGCCGCTCGGTGACGGTGTACGTGCCGCGATCGAGCCCGGTGAACTGGTAGTAGCCGTTGCCGTTCGTGACGGCTGTGCCCACCACGGCGCCCGACGCGTTGAGCAGCGTCAGCGTGACGCCGGCTATGGGGTCTTCGGCGGTGTCGAAAACGCCATCGTCGCTCTCGTCGTGGTAGACAAAGCCACTAAGCGTGGCGCCGACGTGTTCGCAGAAGTCGTAGCGGACCGCGTCCTGCTCGCTGCCGATGACGATGCCGGTGATCAGGTCGTTGCTGACCGCACCGCCCGCCGAGCCGGCACGCTCGCTGCCATCGAACAGAGGCGTGCCGTTGTAGCTGGTGGGCTGGACTTCGCGGACCGAGTACTCCCCGGGCCGCAGGTTGTCGAACAGGTACTCACCATTGGCGTCGGTTGTTGTCGTCTCGATCACGGCGCCCGCGGCGTCGAGCAGCTCGATTGTCACGCCTTCGAGCAGGATGTCGGGCGAGTCGAAGTCGCAGTCGGGCCCGGTGCTGGCGTGCACGCGGCCCGCGATGCTGCCGCCGAGGAGCTCGCCGAAGTTGTTCTCCACCGAGTTGTCGCCGAAGGCGAGCATGATCTCGGCGATCACGTCGTTCACCGCCGCTGTGCCGCCGGTGCTTCCGGGCGTGTCTTTGCCGTCGTAGTAGCCGGCGGGCTGCGACTCGATCACCGTGTACTTGCCGGGCGCCAGGTCGGTGAACTGGTAGAAGCCCTGCTCGTTGGTGATGGCGCTCTTGCCCGTCGGCTCACCGTCCAGCAGCAGCGTGAGCGTCACGCCGGCGATGGGCTCCTCGCCCAGATCGCGGACGCCGTCGTCGCTGCGGTCGTGGTAGACATAGCCGGAGAGCGACGCCCCCAGGTGCTCGCAGAAGTCGTAGTTCACGGCGTCCTCGTCGGAGCCGATGACGATGCCGCTCACCAGGTCGTTGGCCAGAACGCCGCCGGCGGTGCCGAGCCGCTCGCCACCGTCGTACAGCGGGCGGTCGTTCCACTCGGTGGGTTGAATCTCCCGCACCTGGTACTCGCCGGGGCGGAGGTTCTCGAACTTGTAGCGGCCCTGCGCGTCGGTGGTGGTCGTTTCCAGCACGTTGCCGCTGGCGTCGAGCAGCTCGACGCGGACGCCTTCGAGCAGGATCTCGGGGTTGTCGTGGTCGCAGTCGGGCCCGGTCGTGGCGTGCACACGGCCGGCGATGCTGCCGCCGAGCAGCTCGCCGAAGTTGTAGTCGAGGGCGTGGTCGCCAAACGCCAGGACGGCGCCGGTGATGATGTCGTTGCCCGCCACGCCGCCGTTGGTGCCGAACGAGTCCTTGCCGTCGAAGAACGGATCGGGCTGCGTCACCTCCCGCACGCCGTACGTGCCGGCCACGAGGTCGATGAACTGGTAGAAACCATCGGCGTTGGTCACCGTGGTAATGCCGGTGCCCTGCCCCGCGGCGTCGAGCAGCTCGATGGTCACCCCGGCGATGGGGTCTTCATTCGCGTCAAAGACACCGTCGTCGCTGCGGTCGTGGTAGACGTAACCCGAGATACTCGCCAGCGGCGTCTGCGGCGCGTGGGCCACCGCGCCGGCGGTGCGGTCGGGCAGGTTGTCGATCGTGAGGGCGCCGTCGCCTGGATCGAAACCGCCTTCGTAGTTGTCGTTGGGAAGATCAACTTCCAGGCCCGTGGCGGACTCGGCTGCGGTGCGATTTGGATCGAAGTCGTCGACGAAGAAGTCGGTGAGCGTCAGGTCGACGAATCCCGGCGCTGAGAACTCGCCGGTGAGCGTGCTGCCCTCGAACTCCGAGCCCTCGACGAGCGAGCTGTAGCTCGGCTGATTCGTTACGACGCTGATGCCGTCGAACTCGTCGACGTCGACCGAGAACAGCAGCACCTCTCCGGCGTCGAAACCGTCGAGATCGAAGACCAGCGTCTGCCCACCGTCTTCAACCGTGAAGCCGGTGACCGTGAAGCCGATCGACTCCACGATGGTGAGCGGCACGGACGCGAACCCATCGGTGCCGCCGCCGCCGGGGGCCGTATCGAAGACCGGGTCACCGGCGGTGAGGCCGTCGCCGTTCTTATCCGTGTTGATGATGATCCGGTCGAGCGTGGTGCCAGCGGCGCCGCCCTCGAAAGAGATCTGGATAATGTCCGGCTCGGTGTCGTCACCGATTGCCTCTTCAAAGTAGACGCCGCCTAGCAGCACGTCGTCTGGCGTGAGGCCGTCGGCGGCTAGGAGTTGGCGGCTCTCGAGCTGCTCGACCCGGGTGCGGCGGCTTTCGCGCGTGCTCGCATCGGCGGCGCGGCGGAATCGGCTGAACAGTCCCACAGTTTCCTCCTTGAAAGCCCGTGGCGTGGCTTGAGTCGCCGGCTGGGGTCGCTGGCTTGTCCGCTATCGGTTCCCCAAGCTTCCAGCTCGGGGCGATGGATCGCTGTTCGCGGGTCGCTATTTCGTGGTTCCGCTCGCTGCTGTCGAGGCCGAACGGGGGCCGCCGGGGCCGAGGGACCAGACCCGCACCGTGGTGTCGTAGCTGCCCGAGACGAGCCAGCGGCCGGCGCCGTCGAGTGCTAGCGACGTGACGGCGCCCGTGTGGCCCACCAGCCGGCGGTCGACCTGGTTGCTCGCCAGGTCCCAGACGCGGATCACGTTGTCGGCGCCGCCCACCGCCAGGCGGCCGGCGTCGAGGAAGATCACGCTCCGCGCCTTCGCCGCCTGCGGCAGCTCCGCGGCCAGGTCCCCCGTGGCCGCGTCGAACAGCCGGACGAAGGCGCCGTCGCCCGCCGCCGCTACCAGACTGCTATCAGGCGAGAAAGCCAGCGCGTGCACCCGGCGGGTGGCGGCCGGCGTGTCCCGGCCGGGGGCGCCCGTGTGCAGGTCCCAGAGCCGCAGCCGCCCGTTGCGGCCCGCGGCGGCCATCCAGCGGCCATCGGGCGAAACGGCCACCGCGCGGGTGTCTTCGCAAGGGGTGTTGAGCGTCTGATCGAGCGAACTGCTAGCAAGGCTGTAGACCCTGAGCGGGTCTCGGAAGCCGACGGTCACCAGTTGCTCGCCGTTCGGGTGGAAGGCGACCGACGAGAGCGGGCCCTCCGCCAGTTGGTTGCTCAGGTTCAGCTCGTGGCCGCCCTCGCTCAGCGTCCACAGGCAGAGCTGATGGTCGGCGCCGACCGTCGCCAGGCGGTTAGACATCGGGTCGAGCTGCAGGCCGCGGACCCAGTCTTCGTGCCCCCGCAGGCGGACGGCGGGCTCGCCTTTGCCGTCCCGCCAGATGCGCACAACGTGGTCATCGCCGCCGGCGGCAATCGTGCGTCCGTCTGCCGAGACGGCGACCGCAGTCACCACGGCGGGCCGGCGGCCCTGCTCGTCGGTGAGGTTTAGCACGCGGTCGGCCGAGATCGTGCTCTGGCCAAGGGCGCCCGTGGCGATCAGGGCGGCGGCCGCCGCAGCGGTGGCGGCCACAAAGCGAACCAGCGGGAAGCTGGCGCGGGGAAGGTGGTCGTAACGCACGGCGAGGGCTCCGACGATAGGCGCGAGAAAGGGGTCTCTCTCGGTCTATCGGCCGCAGCGGCGTCACGCCGGCATCGAAATCTGCCGGTTCTCGCTTTTGGGCGAACTGGGCGAAGGTTGCGGGGCGATGGCGGGCCCGATCAGCCTTCGGTGCTAGCGTCGGCGCCGGCTCCGGCTTCGGGCACGGGCTCGGCGTTGGCTTTCGGCTCGGCAACTGGCTCAGGCTCGGCCGGCTTTGCTTCGGTGGTCTCGGGATCGGCTGACTCAGGTTCGCTTGGTTCCGATGCGGGCTCGGACTGCGGCTCCGAAGGCTCCTCGGGCGAAGGCTCCTCCATCGCCTGTTCGGATGGCTCGCTAGCGGGCGGCGATTCCGGCGAAGCCGCGTCGGTTCCGCTTTCCGGCTCGGTCTCCTCGGGGGATTCCTCGATGGTTCCTTCCGCGGGCGCGGCGGCGGGGGTCGGCTGCGGGCCGGCGTCGGCCGCCTTCATGCGTTGCCGCTCTTGGTAGGCGGCCAGCTCGTCGGCCAGCTTGCGGTCGGTGTCGAACTCGGCCACCACTTCCCACAGGGGGAAATCATCGGGGATCTCCTCGTCGAGCTGATCGAGCACGCGGTTGTACTCAATCACGTGGTAGACGATGTCCTCGCCGGTGGTGCCGTCCGGGTCCATGGTTTCTGGGAACGCGTCGACGACTTTGCGCCAGCTCCGCATCGCCCGCTCGTACAGGCCCTTCGCCTTGACCGGGTCGAGTTCCTCGTTGAACGCCTTCTTGCCCAGGAACACGGCTTGGCGGGCGTCGATGGCGTCTTCGGTCTGCTCGAACTGGCACCGCATCAGCCAGTAGTCGTAGTTGGCCGTCTTCTTGTACGCCTTGGTGAAGCGGAGCAGTTGGTCCAAGCGCATCGCCTCGGCGGCGAGGCGGTCCGCCTCGCGGCGACGCTCCGGCTTATCCTCTCCAATCTGCGCGGCGAGTTGGGCCGGCTGGAACCTGAGCGCGCGTTCGGCGCCGCGGACTTCGGTCCGTTCCTCGGGGGTGCGTTCCGCGTCGGGTTTCTCGAGCGCAGCCCGCTGAGCGTCGGTCAGCTTGGCGCGAAGCTCAGCCATCAACGTCTCGAACGACTCGGGCTCGAGCTCCTCGAGTCGCTGCATGGCATCGGCGGTCAATTCGGCCACGCGTTCTTGTTCGGAGAGCCGGAGGATGACGCCGGTGGAGTGCTCCACGTCGCGGCGGCCGAAGTCGATCCACTCGCTCTCGCCGGCGCCCCAGGACGCCTCGGCGGTCTCAAACTCGCCGTCTTCTTCGATCGCCTCGGAGTAGTTCATCTGGCTCTTGGGCGAGCTGGCGTAGAAGACCAGCGGGCTCTTGCGGCCGATGCCGCGGCCGCGGTCGTCGGCGGCCACCACCGACTCGTCGTACCATTCCTTGGAGACGAGCCAGTTGTCTCGCCGGTCGGCGGGGCGGTCTTTGTGGTACTCGTCGTCCGCCTTGAAGAGCCGGCGGTACTGCTCCACCTCGTCCGCCCGGCCGATCTTCTGACCGATGAACCAGCCCAGCTCCCAAAGGATCTGGGGGTTGTCCCGGTTGAACTTCTCGCCCTGCTCCAGAAATTCGATGCCGCGGCGGACGTAGTAGTACCGGTCGCGGTAGTCGTCGAACTCAACGGAGAGGTTGTAGCTCTGGTTCCACGACTGGTACTTCCAGAACGTGATGAAGTTGGGCTGCAGCTTGGCGAGCTGGTCGAGCGTGGCGGTGAGCCGGCTCCAGTTCTCGGTCTTCTTGTAGTGGTTGGCCTGGTGCCAGAGCAGGTTGACCGCCACGCCGCGGAGGCCGAGCGTGGCCAGCTTCATGGTCTCGCTGGCGGGGTCGATCTCGCCCAGGTCGCCCTGCCCGAGGTTGTTCTCGGTGCGCATCTTGGCGAGCACGCCCCCCTCTTCGCCGGCCGAAGGGATCGCCGGCGCACTGAGCGACCAGAGCGGGAACAACAACGCCGCCATCCCGGCGCCGTAGCCAATCTTGCGGTAAAAGCCGGTGCGTTTGGTCATGGGGTAGTGGCGAGTGCTAGTGGCGGGTGGCGACTCGTGACATCGACGGGCGTCTGAAGCCTGACCCCTGAAGCCTGATACTCTTGCTACGCTTTGGCTACTTCTCTTGATCGCAGGAAGAAGTAGCCGGCGATGGAAAGTCCGATGATGTACGCCGCGGCGATGGCGAGCTCGCGGCCGATGACCGGCGACGGGATCGAGAAGCCTTCGGCCACGTAGTTCACGCTGCTCAGCGTGCGGAAGTCGGGCAGCACGTAGGCGATCTTCTCGATGACGAACTGCACCACGTCATCGGCGCCCTTCATCAGCGAGACGCCGATCGCTTGCGACTGCGTGTCGGTGTCGAACTGGGTGGTCAGGTTCATCTGGGTGACGATCCGCACGAGGGCCTCCACCGGCCCGCCGCCGTAGACCTTGTCGCCGTTCGGCTGCACGCCCGTGGCGATACCGATCAGGAAGCCGCGGAAGAACCCGAGCAGCACAAAGCTGGTGGTGAACAGCATGGCGATCGGCCCGTTGAGGAACGTGCTGGCGGTCACGCCGATGGCGATGACCACGACCATCTGCACCCAGATGCTCAGGTAGCCTTTGACGAAGTTCCAGAACGGGTTGTCCTCCGGCAAACGGATGTAGCAGTCCGCCTGGGCGAAGCCGTAGTACTGGGCGCGCTCCAGCGGCTGGACAATCACCTCGAGCTCGCCGGATTCGCTCACCAGGTCGTCCAGCTGGTTGATCTCGTTGCGGTCGGTATCGAACTGTTCGACCGGGAACTCAAACAGGTCAAGCTGCCCGTCGCGGGCGCCGAACAACTGGATGCTGTTCACCTGCTTTGTCTCCGGGTTGCGGAGCTGCACGCTGCCCTGGATGGGCCGAGTGATCTCGCCCTTGTGCGTGCGGAAGACCCGCACCAGCAGCTCGATGGGCAGGACGCGGGTGTCACCGCTGGTGTCGAGCGTGTTCTCGTTGATGCCTGAGAACTTCCAGATGGCGGCGGCGCGGGTGCCGCCCTCGATGAAGCTGCGGTAGCCCCACTCGTTGCCAACGCTCACGCCGCGTTCCTTGGGCACGCCGTTGCGGTCGAGGAATCGGAGCTTACCCCGCTGCGGCACGCGGGCCCGGAGCAAGCCGGTGGGGCTTGAGGTGACCTGCACCTCGCCGCCGGCTTCGATGACATGGTCGTGCCCATGGGCGGCGATCGCCAGGCCGTCGCCGTCGGGGCCAAGCGAGACGGCGTGGCGGTGGCCCTGCGTGATGGTGGTCTCGCCGCTGGCGCCGATCACTTCGCCTTCGATGGTGTCGTCGGTCAGCGTCTCGGCGGCGACGTCGTGCGTATGGTCAAGCGACCGAGTGACGAACACGTACGAGCAGATCGCCATGAGCGCCAGCAGCACGGTGCCCACGGCGGTGAAGCCGAGGATGCGGCCCAGCACGATATCGCCCGAGCGGACCGGCTTGGTCACCAGCGTGTAGATGGTCTTGCTCTTGAACTCGCCCGGCAGGCTGAAGGTGCTGATCAACAGGGCCAGCAGCAGCGACATGAAGCTGGTGGCGGTGAGCACCACGCTCAGGTAGAGCTTGACCGGGTCTTGGTGGTTGGTGGAGAGGAACCAGCCGGCGAACAGCAGGATGGCGATGAACACCACCAGCGCGACCCAAACCCGCCGGCGGAGCGACTCCTTGACCGCCAGCCCGGCCAGCGCCGAGACCCGCCGCCACGATGTGCGGCTCAGCTCAACCACGCCCGTGCTGAGGGAGCGGTATATGGTCTCGCCCGCCCGCACCGGCCCGTGCCGGACCAACTGCACAAGAAAACCAAGCGCGATTCCAACGAGCGCCACGGCGCCGGCGGTGGCCAAGAATTGAATCAGCGCGGCCTGGTACCACTTGTCTCCTTGCAGGAGCCAGCCGAGGAACGACTCAATCTCGCGTTCAATAACCATTGATAGACGCTAGGCGCTAGTTGTTAGGCGCTAGTTCGCAAGCGTGGGGCAGACGGGAAACCGAGCCGATGAACTCCGCAGGGTCACTCCGCCCCGCTCGCGGCGGCTTCGGGCTTGTCTTCCGGTTGCTCGGCCTTCTGCTGCTCGGCCACAATCCGGCGGCCGGGGCGGGCTTCGCTGTCTCGCACGATCGACAGGAACAGGTCTTCCAGCGTCGTGGTGGGGTTCTCCATGCTCACCAGCTCGGCCTGGTGCCGCTCGATGACGCCGCGGATCTCGTTTTGGGCGTCCTCGCTCAAGCCGCGGGCCTGGATCTGCGTCATGTCCTCGACCTTCAGCAGCGTGTCCACCCGGCCGAGCTCCTTCAGCTCGCCTTGGTGGAGGATAGCGATGCGGTCGCACACGTCCTGCACATCGGCCAACAGGTGGCTGCACATGACGATCGTCTTACCCTCGTCCTTAAGGCGAAGGATCATGTCCTTCATCTCGCGGGTGCCGATCGGGTCGAGGCCGCTCGTCGGCTCGTCGAGCAGGATCAGATCGGGCTCGTTGATCAGCGCCTGAGCCAGGCCGATCCGGCGGGTCATGCCCTTGGAGTACTCGCGGAGCTGCCGCTTGCGGGCCCGGCCGATCTTCACCATGTCGATCAGCTTGTCGATCCGCTCCCGGCGGACCTCCGGCGGCAGGTTGAACAGCCGGCCGTAGAAATCCAGCGTCTCCTCGGCGTTGAGGAAGCGGTACAGGTAAGACTCTTCCGGCAGGTAGCCGATGAGCTCGTTCTTGGAGACATCGCTCGCCTGCTTGCCGAAGACCAGGGCTTCGCCGTCGGTCGGGAAGAGCAGGCCGAGCAGCAGCTTGATGGTGGTCGTCTTGCCCGAGCCGTTGGGCCCGAGCAGACCGAACACTTCGCCGCGGTTCACCTCCAGGTCCAACGCCTTGAGGGCCCGCACTTTTTGGCGGCCCCAGAAGTCGCGGTAGACCTTGGTCAGGGCGCGGGTTTCAATGACGGTTTCAGCAGACATCGCTCGCCTCGGTGGCGGACGGGAATTGGAATGTCAGTTGGGGCCGGGAATTTCCGTTCGCGACGGCGAATTCGTGCTCACACGTTCAGCGCGGAGCAAAGAAGAGGCTGCTCAGCTCCGCTACGGAGCGGGCTGCCGAGTGGTTCAGTCCCGGCGGTCGCCACGCCGCACCGCGTGAACTTGCGATATTAAGTGCGGCGAAACACGCTGGCAAGGATCGCCGGCCGGGCGGGCCGACTTAGGAGGAAGGAGATTGGGGGGATGTTGGTGGTAGGGGAGATGACGGTCTAGGGATCGCGTCACCGCCGAAGGCCAATAAGGGGTGCCTTGATCGAAGCCTTCAAGTTGAGCCCCGAGCAACCCCCCGCAAGAGCTCTTGGACGGAGCTGCTGGGGTTTCGTTTCGCTGCGATCCCCGCCACCCAATCGCCGACCATCCCCTCAATCCCCAGCATCCCCACATCGCCTTTGTACTTCACTTCACTGTCCAGCTGCTCAGTTGGTAAACCGCAGCAGGGCGTACCGCTTTTTGCCGGCTCTGAGGACGATGACCGTCTCGCTCGCCAGTTCGGCCGCCGTGAGCACCGTCGCCGGGTCCTCGACCCGGCGGTTATTCACGTACGCCCCGCCGCTGGCCACGGTGCGGCGGGCGTCGCCCTTGCTGCCGGCCAGCAGCTTCCCCTCCGCCAGGGCGTCGATGATGGTCAGCGAGCCATCCTCCAGCCGGCTGCGGGGCAGCTCCCGGCTCGGCACGTCGGCGAAGATGCCGGCGAGCTGGGCGTCGCTGAGATCCTCAATCTCGGCTCCAAAGAAGACCTGGGTCGCCCGCTCGGCCACTTTCAGGCCCTCGTCGCCGTGAACCAGCCGGGTCAGTTCTTCGGCTAACCGCGTCTGGCTCTCACGCTTGGCGGCGTCCGCCTCGCGGGCGGCGTCGAGCGACTCGATCTCCTCCCGCTCCAGGTCGGTGAGCATCCGCAGGCACTTGCCCACGTCGGCGTCGTCGACCCGCTTCCAGTACTGATAGAACTCGTAGGGGCTGGTCCGCTCGGCGTCCAGCCACAGGGCGCCGGCCTCGCTCTTGCCCATCTTCGAGCCGTCGCTCTTTGTGAGCAGCGGCCAGGTCATGCCGTAGAGCTGCACGCCGTGCATCCGGCGGCCGAGATCGATGCCGGCGGTGATGTTGCCCCACTGGTCGCTGCCGCCCGCCTGCAGCTCGCAGCCGTGCTGCCGGTTGAGGTGCACGAAGTCGTACGCCTGCAGCAGCATGTAGCTGAACTCCGTATAGCTCATGCCGCCGGCCGAATCCCCGTCGTCACCACGGCCGAGCCGGCTCTTCACAGAGTCCTTGCCCAGCATGACATTCACCGGGAAGTTCTTGCCGACGTCGCGCAGGAACTCGAGGTAGCTCCACGGGCCGGTCCAGTCGTGGTTGTTGACCAGCAGCGCGGCGTTGCCCGCCGCTTCGAAGTCGAGGAAGCGACGCATCTGCCGAGCGATGCCCTCCACGTTACGGGCCAGCGTCTCCTTATCCAGCAGCTTACGCTCGTCGTCTTTGCCGCTGGGGTCGCCAATCATGCCGGTCGCGCCGCCGACCACGGCAATCGGCGTGTGCCCGGCTTTCTGCAGCCGCCGTAGCACGATCAGCCCGAGCAGGCTGCCGGCGTGCAGGCTCTCGGCCGTTGGGTCGAAGCCCGCGTAGATGGTCCGCGGCTTCGCTTCGAGCCAGGCGCCGAGCTTCTCGTCGGTCGTCTGATGAATCAGGCCACGCCAGGCGAGGTCGTCGTAGAGCATGGGGAAAGGCTGTTGGCTATTGGCTGTTGGCTATTGGCCAACGACAAGACGCTATTCTTCGAGCTCGCGTGGCTGAAACGGCCGCCGCCAGGCGTTCGGTCCAAAAACATAACGCCAACAGCCAACGGCCAACAGCCAACAGCCCCACACCCCCTACCTCCACAAATCATCATCCGCGAACGGGTTCACGCCCTTGCTCTTGGGCGGCGGTTTGACCCGCAGGATCTGCTCGGCGAGTTTCAGGTCGGCCTTGGTGGTGATCTTGAGGTTGAGCGGCGAGCCCTCGACGATGGCGACCCGCTCGCCGAGCCGCTCGACCAGTTGGGCGTCGTCGGTGGCGGTGGCGACATCGTCCGCGGCGTAGGCCCGCTCCAGCAGGTCGCGGCGGAAGGCCTGCGGCGTTTGGGCGGCCCACAGGCCGACCCGCGGCACCGTCTCACCGATCATCGCCCCCTCGCCGGTCGACTCAACTCGCTTCAGGGTCGAAGCAACCGGCGACGCCAAGATCGCGGCGCCCGTTGCCCGGGTGCGGTCGAACAGGCTGTCGATTTCCTTGTCCGTCACGCAGGGCCGGGCGGCGTCGTGAACGGCGACAAACTCCGCGTCGCCCACCTTCGCCAGGCCGGAGCGGACCGAATCCGCCCGCTCCTTCCCACCACGGCAAACGGCCAGGCCGAGGATCATGACGTTCGCCCCAAACTTTTGGTCGAACTCTTCGCGGTCCTCGTCCGACACCACCACCACGACCCGCGAAACGTCGTCACGGTTCACAAACCGCTCCGCCGAGTGCAGCCAGACCGCCCGGCCATCGAGCGGCGCGAACGGCTTCTTGTACACACCGCTGAACCGTGTGCTGCGACCCGCGGCGACAAGAACCACGGCGAACTGGGGGGAGCTCTCAGCCATTTGCAGTTGGCTCTGGTGGGTGTGGCGAGCCGGTAGCGTAAGCGCCCGGAGCTATCGACCAACGATACCACACCCTGCAAGCGACCAGAGTCACGCGAAGTCCCGGCTCGGCGGCGCCGGCCCGCGACGCTCCACAGCCGCCTCGATCGCCGCGAGCTGCGTGTCACTCAATCGCCACCCCATGGCGCCGGCGGTCTCTTCGATCTGCCACGCCCGCTTGGCGCCGCACAGCACCGACGTGACGCCCGGCTGGTGCATGGTCCAGTTGATCACCACCTGGGCGACCGTTCGCCCGGCCTCTTCGGCGATGCGTCGCAGCTCGGCGAGCAGCTCCTGGGTCTTCGCCCACTCCTCGCCCTGATAGACGGGGTACTTGAGCCGCTTGTCGGCGGGGTCCAGCTGGCCGTCGCGGGGCAGCTTGTCGGCCAGCACGCCCTTCATCAGCGGCCAGTACGTCATCACGGCGACGCCGTTCTCCCGGCACCATGGCAGCGTTTCGCGCTCGATGCCGCGTTGCAGCAGGTTGTACGGCAATTGCACCGCCGAGAGGGGGCAGACGGCGTGGAAGCGCTGGATCTGGTCGAGCGTGCAGTTCGACGCCCCGACGGCGAGTGTCTTGCCCTCCTCGTGCAGCTCCAGCAGCCCGCCGGCGGACTCTTCGATCGCCACCTCGGGGTCGGGTGAGTGCAGGTAGAGCAGCTCCACGCGGTCGGTCCCAAGCCGGCGGAGGCTCTCTTCGCACTCCCGCTTGAGCGTCCCCGGCCGAGCGTCTTGGGCCATGGCGTCGCCCTCGAAGTGCACGCCGCCCTTGGTGGCGATCACCGCCAGATCGCGGTCGTCGCCGAGCGCCTCACCGAGCAGGCGTTCGCTCTCGCCATTGGGGCCATAGACGTAGGCGTTGTCGAAGTGGCAGACGCCCGCTTCGAGCGCCGCCAGGACGGTGGCGATGCCGTCTTCGTCGGAAGTCTCCAGCGTGGTCACACCCGCCATCGGCCAGCAGCCCAGCGCGACCGGTGAGACGACGTACTCCGTTCCCGGCAACTCGCGGCCCGGTTCATCCATGGCGAAGGCTGTTGGCTCTTGGCTGTTGACGATTGGCGAGCCGCGAGCGTCAGCGACCGGAGCGATTCCGTCAACTCCCGGCGGTCCCCCCGCTAGCTCGCCGCCTCCGCGGGTCGCCCAACCCCAGGCGGTCGCCGCGGTGTGTAGAGGCAGCAATCCTTGGGGCAAACATCGTGATTCGCCGGGAACTGACCGAGGGCCGGACGCTCGGGGTCGCGGCCCTTCTCGGTCGCGATCCGCTCTTCGAGCAGCTCACGAACCATTTGCACGGCTCGCGGGTGCGTCCCGATGGTCGCCGCGCGAACGAAGTGCACATCGAGCTTCTCGCAGAGTTCCTTCGCCTCGGTGTCGAGGTCGAACATCACCTCCATGTGGTCCGAGACGAAGCCGATCGGCAGGATGATCAAGTCCTGCAGGCCGCCCTCGCCGTGCAGCTCCTCGATGCGATCGCAGACATCGGGCTCCAGCCACGGCTGCTGGGGCGGGCCGCTGCGGCTTTGGTAGACCAGCTCCCAATTGGCGTGGCCGGCGGCCTCGGCGGTCAGGCGGCTAGCTTCAGTCAATTGCTTCTCGTAGGCGCAGTTCTCGGCCATCGAGTTCGGGATGCTGTGCGCGGTGAACATCACCTTGGCTGCTTCCCGTCGCTCGGCGGGCACTTGATCCAGCGCTTCGCGAAGGTTTTCGGCGTTGGTCTCGATCAAGCCCGGATGGTTGTACGGCATGCGAAGCTTGTCGATCCGCGGGGCGTCGGGGCCAACCTTCTCGCACGCTTCCAGGATGTTCTCCCGGTACTGCCGGCAGCCGGAGTAGCAGCTGAACGCGCTGGTGAAGAACGCGATCGCCCGCTTCACGCCGTCGTCCCGCATCTGGCGGATGGTGTCCTCAAGCATCGGCGCCCAGTTGCGATTGCCCCAGTAGAGGGGCAGGCCTGGACCGTGTTCGGCGAGTTCCGTCTCGATGGCGGCCAGCAGTTGCCGGCACTGCTCGTTGATCGGGCTCACGCCGCCAAAGTGGTGGTAGTGCTCCGAGACCTCCAGCATCCGCTCCCGCGGGACGTTCTTGCCGCGTAGCACGTTCTCCAGGAACGGCATCACGTCGTCGGGGCCTTCGGGGCCGCCGAAAGAGACAAGCAGCATCGCGTCGTACGGAGAGTCTTCCATGGCAGAGCGGGCAGGGCGAAAGGGCAGGGGAGGCGAGCAACGCGAGCCGATGCCGGCGTCGCGTAGAGTGTAGTGTCGACCGCGAGAAAGGCGCGACCAGCCGCCGCTCCTCGTGATCCGCATTCCCTGTTCCGAGCTCAGCCTTCGCGCATGAAAACGGCCGGCCAACGAACGAGCGCTGACCGGCCGTTTGGTAGTGACCCCAACGGGGTTCGAACCCGTGTTGCCGGCGTGAAAGGCCGGAGTCCTAGACCACTAGACGATGGGGCCGCGGTTTCTCGGAGCGAAGCGGCGCCAATGCGGAGCTGCTTCTCGCCAAGTTTCTAGAAGGGCGTCGCGGCAGGGTCAACCCAGGCGCGAAAAGCCAAGCGGGGAAGAAATCAGCAACCAGGCAACGAAGTGACAACGCGGAGCGGCACAAACCATGGCCGCTACGCCGAGGCGAGCGGGCTCAGGAGCCCGGCTGGGCTTCGGCGTCCGCCTGCTGTTGATTGCGGCGGATTGCTTCGTACACTTCATTGCGGTGCACGGGCACTTCCTTAGGAGCTTCCACCCCCAGTCGCACCTTGTCCCCACGGATCTCAACGACCACGATGGTGATGTCATCGTTGATAACGATGCTCTCGTTCTTCTTCCTCGAGAGGACCAACATAGGTCGATTCCTTCGATGTCGGCCACTTCCCAACCGCCGCTGTGGCGAGTTCGGGGGCTGGTGGCCTAGGACGCTTCCGCGCGAGTGACAGCTTTCGCCGGGCGGAAAACAACCCGCGCCCGCGATAATGTCGCGTTATTCCTCGATCCACTCTACGTGGCCTAGGCCGGCAGTCAAGCAAAAGGCCACGATGGGAGGCGTCTATTTCCGAGACTTTTCGCGGGTTTGGCACGTTTTTTCTGGATGATGCGGCCAATCTGCGGCGTGCCGCAGTTTATCAACCGGCTTGCGGTGGAAATCAAGTCGATCCCAACTCGCTGGACACCTGAGGAATGCTAGCACTCGGCGGCGTTGCAGTGGCCTTTCCCGGATGCGTGAATCATGGCTTCGTTGTTCGATACCCACGCGCACCTGGATCAGGCCGATTTTGACCCCGATCGGGCCGAGATTCTGCGGCGCGCCGCCGCAGCCGGCGTGGATCGCGTGCTGGCGGTTGGGGTGACCGCCGAATCGAGCGCCGCCTGCTTGCGGCTAGCAGAAGAGTGGCCCGGCCGGGTATCGGCCGCCGTTGGTATCCAGCCCAACTACGTTCACCAGGCTGAGCCGGGCGATTGGGATCGCATTGTCGAGCTCGCCAGGTCGCCGGCGGCGGTTGCGCTGGGCGAAACCGGCCTCGACCGCTACTGGGACGACGCCCCGTTTCCGCTTCAGCAGGACTACTTCGATCGGCACCTCCGCCTTTCGCAGCAGACGGGCCTGCCGTTCGTCGTTCATATGCGTGAGTGCGAGGAGGACATCCTCGAAATGCTCCGCGAAGCCCGACGCCGCGGGCCGCTGCGGGGAGTGATGCACTCCTTCACGGGGCCGGCTGAGATGGCGGCCGAATGCGTGGAGCTTGGCTTGCACATCAGCTTTGCCGGGATGGTGACATTCAAGAAGTCAAACGATCTCCGCGACGTCGCCAAGACGGTGCCGCTCGATCGCCTGTTGGTGGAAACCGATAGTCCGTACCTTTCGCCCGAACCGGTGCGGAAAGTCCGCCGTAACGAACCGGCCCACGTCCGCCACACAGCGGAGCTGCTGGCCAAGGTGCGCGGCGAGACGTTTGAGCAGCTCGCCGAGGCGACCACGGCCAATGCGGTGGCGTTGTTTTCGCGCTGACATGGAGGGAACGGCGATGCTGAAACAGGCCACGTGTCTGCTTGCGTTGGGGTGGGTTCCGCTTGCCATGGGTGAACAGGCGGCGGCGCCGGTCGGAGCCGAGGCGGCGCCGACGTCATCCGACCCAACGATGCCCGAACTGCGCGACGAGTTGCTGCGTCGCCGCGACGTCGATCAGAAGGCCCGCCACGACCACACGGACTGGGAGAAGGCGAACGGCGGTCCGACGGAGGTTGATTTCGAGGGGAAGTCGCCTGAGGAGATCAATGCGTTGGCGGCCGAAGCGGCAAAGCGGCTGCCGCCGGAAGCGAAGCGGCTGGGCGAGCGGCTCGCGGAAGTGGACGCGGAGAACACGCGGTGGATGAAGGGCGTAATCGCCGACCACGGTTGGCCGACTCCGAAGCTGGTTGGCAAAGACGGCGCCGCGGCGGCGTGGCTGCTGGTTCAACACGCCGACGCCGACCGCAAGTTCCAGCGGCGGTGCCTCGACCTGATGATGGCGTTGCCGGCGGATCAGGTCTCGCGGCAGAACGTCGCCTACCTGACCGACCGCGTGCTGCTGGCCGAGGGCGAGAAGCAGCGGTACGGCACGCAGTTCTTCCCCTACCATGGGAAGCTGCTGCTGCGACCAGTGGAAGAACGGGAAACGCTCGACCAGCGGCGACGCGAGATGGGCCTGCCGCCGGTGGCTGAGTACCTGCGAATGGCCGAGAAGTTCTATGGCATCGGCAAAGTGAAAGCTGACGCGAAGCCGGAGTGACTCGCCGTTAACGCTTGGTCACTCGCACGGGCAGCACGAGGGCCCCGTGTACGGCTCGGCCGGCGGGCCGACCCAGTTGCCGCAACGGTCACACGGGTCGCAGCAGCGCGGCGGGTCGTTGTGCCACTCGCTCCAGTAGAGCTCGCTGCTGCAGCCGCCGCATCCGAAGAGCTTTCCACGCATCTTCCCGAAGACTTTGGCCAGGCTCGGCTTCTTCTTGCAGCCGCACGCGGTGTCGCCGCAGCCGCAGGGTTCTTCGCAGCCGCACTCGGGCTCGCACCCACACTCAGGCTCGCACGCGCATTCGGGTTCGCACCCGCATTCCGGTTCGCAAGCACACTCGGGCTCGCAGCCGCACTCGGGTTCGCACGCGCAGCTCGGGCAGCAGCCTTGATCGCAGCAGTCGGGTCCGGTGCAGATGCAGAGCTTCGGTCCCTGGCACGGGCCGCAGCCGTGGAAACGCTCAAACGCGTGTGACTTCTTCTTGCACGTGCCGCCGCAACCGTCGTCGCAGCAGCCGGCATCCAGGCAGCTGCAGTCGGGGCAGCTGAGGTCTTCGCACGGGGCGTCGCCGCAGCCGCCGGCGCCGCACGCCAGCATGCCCTTCTTGCACGCGCAGCCCGTGGCCAACAGGCAGGCAACCATCAACGCCGCCGCTAGCTGCTGCCGCGGCCCAATCCAACGAGCGTCCATCCGTGTCCCCCCCAAAGCGTGTCTTCGCAGCCGCGGCGCCGTGCGCGGCGCGGCCGGATGTCGGAACGGATCGGCCGTCGGGCGGCGATGGGTTGAACGGAATCGGTAGAATCGGCAGAGTCGTCCCAACCGGCGCCGAGCAGGTTGGTCGCCGCGGCGGGTGGGCGACCGGGCGGTCGCCGCCTAATTCGGTCCTCTAAGTGAGTTGTCTGCTGGCATGCCTGATTCGATTTTTACGGGCCGGTTCAACCACGCCACGCTTAACTGCCGGCAGGTGGCTCGAAGCGTGGACTTTTACACCGGCGTGCTCGGCTTTCGGCAGGTGCCGCGGCCGTCGTTCAGCTTTCCCGGCGCGTGGCTCTACCGGGACGGCCTGGGGATGATGCTCCACCTGAACGAAGACCCGCGCTTCAACCCGCCCCGGGACACCATCAACACCCGCAAGAGCCACCTGGCGTTTCGCGTGGACGACATCGACGCCACGGTGGCGTTGCTTGGCGAGCACGGCGTTGAGTGCGTGGTGAAGACGCTGCCCGATCATGGCTACCGGCAGATCTTCTTGCTCGACCCAGATGGCAATGTGCTGGAGCTGGGCGAGTGGCCCGACGTGGAGCCACTGGTCGATGCCATCACCGGCGGGGGGAAGGCGGCCGGAGCGTGACGGGATAAACTGGCCGTTCGCCCGCCCGACACCGCCCC
>JBCDJN010000013.1:0-67420 GCA_039414355.1 Planctomycetota bacterium
GACGGACTGCCCGCAACGGGACGAGCGTCTCGGCTGGACCGGCGACGCTCAGGTGTATGTGAACGCGGCATGCCTCAACGCCGACTCGCAGGCGTTCTTCGACAAGTGGCTCGTTGACCTAGTCGACGCCCAACGTGGCGACGGACAATTCCCGATGGTCGCGCCGCTGAAGGTGGCCGGGGGCGACGGCGGGCCCGCTTGGGCCGACGCCGGCGTCATCTGCCCGGTTGCCGTCTACGACCACTACGGAGACCGGAGCCTGCTCGCGCGGCAATACCCCTCGATGAAGCGGTTCGTCGATTTCTGCTGGTCCCGCAGCCGCGACGGCGGGCTGGCGCCGAAGAAGTTCCATTGCTTTGGCGATTGGCTCAGCATCAAAGCCGACACGCCGAAGGACGTAATCTACACCGCCTACCTCGCCCGAAGCACCGCACTGCTCGCCTACGCGGCAGAGGAGTTAGGCCGCGAGGCGGACGCCGAGAAGTACCGCAGTCTCTTCGACACCGCCAAGGCGAGCTTCAACCGCGCGTACGTTTCGCCTGATGGCAAGATCAAGGGAGACACCCAATGCGTCTACGCGCTCGCCATCACATGCGACTTGCTCGACGACGAGATGCGGCAGAAGGCGAGCGATCGGCTGACCGCCGACATCACCGCGCGTGACGGGCGCCTCTCCACCGGCTTTGTGGGGACGAAAGACCTACTGTTCGCCCTCTCACAAACCGGCCACGACGACATCGCCCATCGACTGTTGCACAACGAGGGCTTCCCCGGGTGGGGGTTCTCAATCAAGCACGGGGCGACCAGCATCTGGGAACGCTGGGACGGGTGGACCGCGGACGACGGCTTCCAGAGCGCCGGCATGAACTCCTTCGCCCACTACTCATTCGGCGCGGTCTACCACTGGATGGTGGAGCACGTCGGCGGCATCCATCGTGACGCGGTTGGGTATGAGCGGGTGGTGATCCGCCCCGACTTCGACCCCTCGCTAAGCTCGGCGGAGACGCGATACGACTCCATCCGCGGAACGATCGCGACGAAGTGGGCGCGCGGCGCTGAGGGGCTCCGGCTCGAAGTCGTGATCCCCTGCGACACAACCGCTGAGGTCCACCTACCCGCAAAGAGCGTCGAGAGCGTCCTCGAAGGCGGCAGACCGGCAGCAACCGCCGAGGGCATACGGTCGGCAACGCTCGAAGGCGGCGAGGCGGTGCTAACCGTCGGCTCGGGAGACTACGCGTTCTCCGTCAAGGAGGAGGAATGACCTCTCGCATCGCTACAGCCCGTGCGTTCGCTGCGGTGTTGACCATCATGGCGGTCGCCGGCCCAGCGCCGGGCCGGGAGCTGTGGAGCGACTCGTGGGTGGCGACCGATGCGCTCGGGCGGACGATCTCAACGCACGATAGCGTCGGCGATCGGCGGGCCGATAAGCACGTTGGTATGTTCTACTTCCTGTGGCACGGCTTCCACGGGACCGAGCTGTACGACAACACCAAACTCCTCGAGGCCAACCCAACAGATCCGCAGTACGGCCCGGAAAGCCGCTTCCACTGGTGGGGCGAACCTGAAGCCGGCTACTACCGGGCGACCGACCCGTGGGTTATCCGCCGCAACAACGCGATGCTGGTCGACGCCGGCGTGGACTTCATCTACCTGGACGCGAGCAACGCCATCACGTATCCGAACGAGTTCCGTGCGTTGGCGGACACCTTCCTCCAAATCCGCGCCGAAGGCGGAACCACTCCGCAGATCACGTTCCTCACCCGCAGCAGCAGCCCGCGGACCATTGATCGGCTGCTCGGAGAAAACTACACGCAGCGGCAATACACGCCGCTCTGGTTCGAGTGGGAAGAGAAGCCGCTGATGCTGGGTTACCCCGATCAGGACGGCGAAAGCGTGTCGCAGGCCGCGCGCGACCGGTTTACGTTCCGCGAGTCGTGGGCGTGGGACGACGGCGACGGGAAGTGGCAGTGGATCGATACCTTTCCGCAGGACTTCGGCTGGTCGGGCGACCCGAACCACCCCGAGCAGGCGCCGGCGGCCGTTGCGTCGCACCCGGTCAACAACCGGGGTCGTAGCTACCGGCAAGGGTCCCAGCCGGCGATCGACGCGCAAGGTCTGACCGCGTTCACCGACCAGGGGCGGCACTTCGCGGAGCAGATCGATGGGGCGTTGCAGATTGACCCCGACGTGTTGTTCCTCACCGGCTGGAACGAATGGGTTGCGCAGCGCAAGATCGCCGACGCGCCACGCCAGTTCCTCGGCCAGACTATTGACGCGGGCGATACCTACTTCGTGGACGCCTACAACCAGGAATACAGTCGAGACATTGAGCCCATGCGGGGCGGGCACACCGACAACTACTACTACCAGTTGGTTGACGCCGTGCGCCGGTACAAGGGGGCGACGCCGCCCCCCGAAGGTTCGAGTCGCTTGGTGTCGATCGACGGCGCGTTCGACGAGTGGGCGAACGTCTCAACCGAGTACCGCGACACCCTCGGCGATACGCTTCACCGGGACTTCGCCGGCTGGGGCGACAACCACTACGTCAACACGACCGGGCGCAATGACCTGATCACCGCAAAGACAGCCAACAACGCGGACGAACTGTTCTTCTACGCCGAGACCGCTGCACCGATCACCCCCTCTTCCGACAACGACTGGATGATGCTCCTGATCGACGCCGACGGGGACGCTACCACGGGCTGGGCGGGCTACGACTACGTCGTGAATCGGGCGGTCGTTGACGGCAATACGACAACGCTTGAGCGGGCCCTGCCGGGTGGAGGATGGAGGGCCGTGGCGACGCTGCCTTACGCGGTGGATGGCGAGCAGCTTGAGCTGGCGGTTCCGCGCGACCTAGTCGGCCTCGGCGACGAAGACTTCGGCTTCCACTTCCAGTGGCTCGACAATGCGCCGATCGATGGCGACTTCGAGGCGACCTTCACCTCCGGCGACGCGGCCCCCAACCGGCGCTTCCGCTACGCGTATCAGGCCGCCGCGCCATTGCCGGGCGACGTCGACGGCGACGGAGCGGTCACCCTCGCCGACTTGACCACGCTGCGGGACAACCTGTTCGAGCCGGGCGCCCGCGCGGACGGCGACCTGACCGGCGACGGGCTGATCGATTTCGAGGACTACCTGCAGTGGAAGTCCAACTACGCCACCGCCACGGCTGCATCGGCGCCGGAACCCGCTTCGGCGTTGTCGGTCGCGGCGGTAGGCCTCGGCTTCGCCGGCCGCACCCGTCGGAATCGTCTCTCTCGATAGTAAGTCGTCGGCCTTAGTTGAGCCGCGAACGAGTGTTTCCTCCGCCTCAAGCGTCCGGCGTCTGTACGACAATCTTCACGCCCTCCTGGCGTAGGTTGAGGTCGAAGGCCTCCTGAATCATGTGCAAGGGAAACCGGTGCGTCACCAAGTCGGAGACCGGCAGGCCCGCGCTCTCGGCCCGCTGCAAGAAGTGGTAGGCGTTGGGGTACTCCCAGCTGTTGTAAGCCCAGCTGCCGAGCAGGGTGATCTCCTTCTTGCAGAAGTCCTCGTGGGGATTAATGGAAGCTGAGCCGCCGTCAACGAAGTGCCCGATCTCGCAGATGCTGCCACCCCGGCGGATGTACTTGAACATGTTTGCCGCGGCTTGTGGGACGCCCGTGGTCTGGAAGCCAAAGTGGGCGCCAAGCCCCTTGGTCAGGCCCGCTACGGCATCTGCCAAGTCGTCTGCGGTTGAGAAGTTCTTGTAGTTGAGCCGATGGTCGGCGCCCACTCTGGCAGCGAAGTCGAGACGGTGGTCGTTGCCGTCGATGGCGATGATGTTGTTCACGCCGAACGTCCGCAAGACCGCAATCATCATCAGGCCAATCGGGCCGCAGCCCTGAACGACAACCCGCGTGCGAAAGTTGAGAGCACTGCCGTGGGTCTTCGCACGCTCAAGGGCGTGGCAGACAACCGCCGCGGGCTCGATGAGCACCCGTAGGTCTTCGCTCATCCCGTTTACCACAAAGACCGACGAGCCGGGGCGAATCACCAAGTACTCGCCAAAGTAGCCGTTAAAGTGGTGGGTTGATGAGTCGGGCAGCAGCCCATAAACCCGAAGGTCGTCGCACAGGTTAGCCTTGAGAGGGTTGTACCTAGCGACGCCGCACTGCTCCGAGGTGCCAAGCACGCTGGTGACGACGTGATCGCCGACCTTGATCTCTTTGCCCACGCTGTCGATCTTCCACTTCGATCCGATCTCGATGACCTCTCCCGTGCCCTCATGACCGAGGACGTGAGGGGCGAGCCCAAACGGGTCGTGCAGATAGCAGTGGATATCGGTCCCACAGATACCGCACGCCTCAACTCGGACCAGGATCTCGTCCTCGGCGATCTGGGGGATGGGGTAGGCGCGAAGCTCGATTTGTTGCTTCTCGACGAGCATCGCGACGCGGCCAACCCCGCTCGACGGCGTCGCCGGGCGGTCGCCCTGGATGGCTTCACGGACCATGCGTTCGATCGTCTGCCGATCGATGCTTTGGTTCTTCATTCTCAATCGCGTACGGTTCTGGAGCGTCTGTCAGCGAGGCTTCCCAGGCTTACCAGTTGTGTGACTAACTGTCCTGGCGCCTCCTAATTATCTCCTACCACACACATCGTGTCAGCAGTGCGATTGCGAGGAATTCGCCGTGACGAGATCTACCGGTTTCGATTCTGTCATTTGCATCTGCGACGATTGATGCGTGTACGAGCCATTCAACTTCTGCGTGACCGACGAGCAATCGGGCGTCAACCCGATCGATACAGCGCGCTTGGCCGAGCTGATCGCCGATCTAAAACGCCGCGAGCCGGCGCCATTCGTAACTCCTTCGCCGCACTCGGGCGAGAACTACGTTTGGCGCGTCGCGCGGCTTCGCAAGACTGCCGAGGCGATGATCGAAGCCGGGGCCGACATGGTCATTGGCCACGGCGCTCATCGTGTCCAAGAGATCGATCGCATCAAAGGGCGATGGGTCTTCTACTCGATCGGCAACTTCGTCTTTAACTCGGACGGCGAGTTCGAGCTAAACCGATCGACCCCTTAAGCCTTCCCCTGTGGGTCCCACTCCGCCAGACGCCCCTGGGTTACGACGTGGGGGTCCGCGGCTAACCCATCCACGGCGACAACCTCGCGACCGATTACCGACCACGGCCCGTCACCCTCGACGAAGCCAAGCAAGTCCGCCGGCTGCTGACTGTCTACGACTCGAGCGGCTCGCTTCACAACCACGCGAAGTGGGGGCGTGACGACTTTGGGTCCTGCGTCGCGCTAGGCTCGGCCCGCGACGGGCTTGATCCCCTGGCTCCGTCGGAGACGGCAGGGATCTGATCCAGCCGGGAGAGGGTCGCTTCCAATTCGACGCCGACGGCGGGCTTCCGATTGACGTTTGGACCTACCGACCAGAGCGTCACGGCCCCGACGACCCGGTGCTGGTTGTGATGCACGGAACGCTCCGCAACGCGGACGAGTATCGCAACGCATGGATCGAGCACGCCGAGCGACTGGGTGCGCTGCTGTTGACGCCCGAATTCCGGCGCGACGATTATCCGTCTGGATACGGCTACCACCAGTTGAATGTGCTCACCAAGTCGGGTGAACCCGTGCCGCGGTGGGCCTGGGGTTCACAGCGAGTCGAGGCGTTGTTTGAGCACGTCGTCGCGGCTCTGGACCTCAATGCCGAGTCGTACTACCTCTACGGGCATTCGGCGGGCGGGCAGTTTGTTCATCGGTCGATGCTCTTGCTTCCTAGAATTCGGGCCCGCTTGGCGATTGCCGCGAATTCGGGCTGGTACACCATGCCCGATTTCGAGACGCGATACCCAGCGGGCCTTGCCGGAAGTCCAGCCGATGAAGAGCAAGTCTCGAGAGCCCTAAGCCGACGCGTTGTTGTGCACCTCGGCACGGCGGACAACGATCCGGAAGACCCCTATCTGGCAAGTGGCGATGAAGCGATGCGCCAGGGCCCCCATCGGTTGGCCCGCGGCCAGGAGTTCTTCGGACGTTTGCAGAAGGCGGCCACTGATAGGATCGCTGACCTCGGCTGGCGCCTCGAACTGGCAGAGGGCGTTGGCCACTCGAACGCGGACATGGCGGCCTTCGCCGCCAGGCTGATCGAGGCCGACCTCGCCGAAACCAGCGCGAGCGCCGTTTCGCAGTGACAGCGGCTAGGGATTGGCTGCCGGCTCGCGTAGTTCGCTCAGACGCAAGACCTCGCCGGCCGCGAGCACCAACTCACGCCTGGGCTGAGAAGAAGACGCCGGCCAAACGGCCGTCACCGTGCTCTCGCCTCGCACGGTGATCGCGCCATCGCGGATCACCGCGGCGGTCGATTCGTCGATGCCTAAACCGGCGTAGTCTTCGAGTTTCGAGAGAACGCTTCGCAGCCGCGGCATGCGGTTGCGGGCAACGAAGTGTTGGTCAACGATCACGCTCGGTAAGAACCCGAATCCCGACCCGGTTTTCGCAACGGGGTTCCCGCCGGTGATCATTGGGTTCGACATCACCGCCGCGCCGGCGGAAGTACCGCCGACCACACCGCCCCGCTTGAGCAGGCGGCGCATTTCGGCTTCTACAAGCGTGCCGCCGTAGGTGGCGGTCAGGCGGCTTTGATTGCCTCCGCTGATCCAGACGCCGGTCGCTTGGCGTAGCGGCGTAACGAACTCGGCGTCTTCTGCCTTTTTCCGGTCGCGGGTGTGAATTACCTCGACCGAGGCAGCCCCCAGGTCACGCCAGCGTTTGATCCGACCGGAAACATAGTCGGCGTCGTCGGCATAGATGCTCGCTGTGGGGATCAGCACTAAGCGGGCCGCCTCCTTGCCCCCGGCGAGATCGATGAACTCGCTGCGGATTGAACTGGGAAGGCTCGACCCGCCAGCGATCACCAGCGCGCCCTCACCAAGAGCTTGAGCCGATGAGATAAGCAACAGCACGCTCGCTGCGAGCGTCTTTCGCAGTGAATTGATCATCGGCTACTCGCTTGGATTTCGGTGGGGATTGATCGTTTGTCGGACGCCAGCCGCGGCCCGTCTTGCAAGTGACACCGGCGCTACGACGGCGCGGAGGTACTACCAGTGGCAATCAGCAAGACGCTCGGCGACGCCGCTGACCTGTACGATCGGAAGCGCCGCGTGGCCGCCAGTCACTCGCGCGTCTCTGTCAGTTGCTCGAGCAACGCCAGTCCCGATTGTCGGATCTGAGACTTCAATACGATCGCTGTATTGGTTCGTGCGGTTCCGGGGATGGCAAGCACACGCTCGAGGATCCGCATGATGTGTTCGTTCGACCGCGCGACAACCTGGCACAGCAGGTCGCCTTGCGCAGCGACGGAGTACACCTCAAGCACCTCGGGGATCGCCGAGAGTGCCTTGACCATATCAGCATCGACGACGCCCTGCTTCACTTCGATCGTCACATACGCCTTGACCCCAAAGCCAACCCTCTCCAGGTCAAGGTCGGGTCCGAAGCCCGTGATCACGCCCGACTCGGTCAGCCGCTCTAGTCGAGACTGGACGGTGCCACGCGCCACACTCAAGCGACGCGAGAGTTCGACCACCCCGACGCGCGGGCTGCTGCGAAGTTCCGCAATGAGACGCACGTCGAGGTCGTCGATCGACACGGCAGACTGACTAGCGGTCATGGTTTCTCGTTCTTCTCGATGGGCAGAATGCCCAACTCGTCGTTGTTTGGCGGGACCGATCGACGAAATCGCCGAGCAGGTCTACCCAGGCTCACGCAAAGCGACTGGTCGCATGGACCATAAAATAATCGAAAGCAACTACAGAATGACCATTGATTCGCCAATGATAGCGACATATCGTACCGCGCACGTCGAGTCGCCTCCCGGGCGCCGCGAAAGCGATGTCTATCGCCGGTCTTCCGCCCCCTACTGAGACCCCGAGCCAACCCATGGACAAAGCCCCTGCCCCGGCGATCGAGCACCCCGCCGTCGAAGACGTCGAGGTCCGTGGCCACATCATCGACAGCCTGATCCTCCCGAAAGTGCTCGACTGCATCACGGCCGAAGGGGGATCGTTCCACATCAAGAAGATCACGGTTGGTCACGACCGCGCCGACTCGAGCTATGCGAAGGTGGAGGTCCGCGCCGAAGACGATCAAACGCTGCAGAGGATCCTTGGGCAGATCGCCGATCACGGCGCCTCGCCCATTACCAGGAGCGACTGCCGGTTGGTCGAGGCGGACATCGCCGGGGCGTTCCCGGAGGGGTTCTACAGCACGACGAACCAACGCTCTGAGGTGCGGCTCGGGGGGGAGTGGGTCCCGGTCGCGCAGCAAGAGATGGACTGCGGCATCGTCGTCGAGCAAGGCGGCCGTGCACGCTGCGTTGCGATGTCCGATGTCGAGCCGGGCATGTCGATTGTCGTCGGCCATGTTGGTGTCCGGGTCTTCCCGCTGGAGCGGGCCGATCAGGACCACGCGTTTGCGTTCATGAACAGTCCTGTTTCGACGGAGAAACCGAAGCAGGTCATCATCCGCCAGATCGCTAAGCACCTGTACGACAACCGCGCGGGCGGTGGCAAGACGCTGTTGGTCGGCGGCCCCGCGATTGTTCACACGGGCAGCGGCGCCCTCGTGTGCGACCTGATCCGCGACGGATACATCCACAAACTCTTCGCCGGCAACGCCCTGGCGACGCACGACATCGAGCAGTCGCTGTTCGGCACAAGCCTCGGCGTCGACGTCCTCGAGGGGAACATCACCGACGCGGGGCACGAGCACCACCTGCGGGCGATCAATCGGATCCGCCGATGCGGATCGATCGCGGGCGCGGTCGAGCAGGGTGTGCTCGAATCAGGAATCATGTACGAGTGCGTGAAGCAGGGCGTTGAGTACCAGCTGGCCGGGAGCATCCGCGACGATGGCCCTCTGCCGGACGTCGTGACCGACGCGTTGGAGAACCAGCGGAAGATGCGTGCAAGCGTCGCCGACGTGACCTTCTGCCTGATGGTCGCCACAACACTCCACTCAGTGGCTGTCGGCAACCTGCTGCCGGCGTGGGTGAACATCGTCTGCGTTGACATCAACCCTTCGACCGTCATCAAACTGAGCGACCGGGGCAGCTTCCAGACGATCGGCCTGGTGACCGATGTCGAGCCTTTCCTTCGTTCGCTGCTTGCCGAAGTCCGTCGCCTGGAGGAACAAGCGTGAACCGACCGCCAACCATCCTCATGTGTCCGCCCGAGCATTACGGGATCGAGTACGAGATCAACCCGTGGATGAGCACGAAGCGCCAGGTCGACCACGCCTTGGCCGTCGAGCAGTGGCGGGCGCTGCGTGCTTTGCTGATCGAACTAGGCGCGTCGATCCGCGAAACCCCGCCGGTGAAGGGCTGGCCCGACCTGGTGTTCACGGCCAACGCGGCGCTCATCTTCCACGAACGCGCGTTGCTGTCTCGCTTCAAGCATCCGCAGCGGCAAGGCGAAGAGCCGTACTATGAGCGTTCCTTGCGGAAAAACGGCTTTGAAGTTATCCGCACGCAGGACGATTTTTCCTTTGAGGGGGCCGGCGACGCGCTGTTTTGCGGCGACACCCTCTACGCCGGTTACCGGTTGCGGAGCGACGCCGGCGGACACCAACAGATCGGCGAGTCGCTGGGCGTCCGCGTTCTGCCGCTCGAACTTGTCAACCCGTACTACTACCATCTGGACACCTGCTTCTGCCCGCTGTCGCCGACCGAAGCGATCTACTTTCCGGACGCTTTCGACGAATACGGCAAGCGTGTGTTGTCTGAATCGATCCCTAACCTCATCGAAGTTGAGGAGTCCGAGGCGTGCAGCTTCGCGTGCAACGCCGTGGTCGTCGGGCGTTCGGTTGTCACCAACAGTGGATGCTCCGACCTGCACGAGAAGCTGCGGCGGGCGGGCTACAAGGCCTTCGAGACGCCACTCAGCGAGTTCGTCAAAGCAGGCGGGAGCGCCAAGTGCCTTACGCTACGCCTCGACGGCGAAGAGGCGGCCGCGTGGCGCCAGCCGCCTACGGAGGCTGTCGGTCGTGACGCGGACGATGAACGAATGGGGTGACCCGCGCGTGCCCTGCTTTTGCATCGGTGTCACGGGCAGCGCTCCATGACCTCTCCACGCTCGCCATCGACGGTGGCTTTGTAGCGCCGCGATCGGCGCAGGCGCTATAACGTCGGCGCTGATGCGACACCTCAGCCGTTGCCGCGGACTCGCTGGAATCGGTCCAGCTCTAACGCCGTCGTCCCGCTTGGCATCCTAGACCGCACAGCAGCAGGGCCCAGGCTGCCGGCTCTGGGACTGATGACGAGCCCGCAGGGACTGTCGCGCCAAAGCTATCACGCCACGCGTGCAGTTGAGCCTCCGAACACGTCGTTGGGCAGCGTCCGCGCAGGCGCGTTGAGGCTGTCACGCCAGACGGTGTAGTCGGCTGCGTCGACGAGGCCGTCGTTGTTGTTGTAGTCACCGGCCAGCCCACTGAAAGCGGGCACTACCAACGCTTCGAGGCTAACCGTCTCGCCCGCTTCCATGACGAGTTCTCGGCCTGGCGTCGTCGAGGACGACGGCCAGATCGCGGTCACGGTCCGGTCGCCGACAACCGTCACAATGCCGTCGCGGACGACGACGGCCGTACGCTCATCGATCCCGAGTCCCGCATGGTCGGGGAAGTCCGCCAGCGCCCGGCGGAGGCGGGTAATGCGGCCACGCTCGGTGAAGTGCTGATCGACCACCACGCCGGGGAGCAAGCCAAAGCCGGGCCCGATCTCGGGGACCGTGCTCCCGCCCTCGATCATCGGATCCCCCATGACAGCCGCCCCTGCCGAACTGCCACCGACAACACCGTCACGCGCCAAGAGATCATGCAAAGCCGCTTGCACAGGACCGCCGCCGTAGGCGGCCGTCAATCGCTCTTGGCTGCCGCCGCTCATCCAGACGCTATTCGCCTCCTCAATGGGATCGGTGAAACCGCCCTGCGCGGCGACTTGCGGGGAACGCGTGTGCAGCACCGAGAACGAGTCCGCCGCGATGCCGTCGTTCCGCCAAGGCTCGAGGAAACCGTCTTGTTCGTCAGAGTCGTCGGCTCGGGAACTCGCGGTTGGGATCACAACCAAGCGTGCAAAGTCGACGCCACCGGCAGCTTGATGGAATGCAGAAAGCGCCTCGTCTGCAAGCCGTCCGCCGCCGGCGATCACCAGCGTTCCCGACGTCTTACCGTAGACACTCGCGCTCGAAACGCACGCGAGAAGACCGAACCTCAGGACCAGCCGTATGGAACGCATTTGTCTTCTTCCTCGACAATCGATCCACTCAGCAGCCGTCGTGACGCCGATGCAGGACGGGTATCGCGAAGCCGACACAGCCTGGCTGGGAGATCCGCGTCGTCCGGCAGCCACTGTACGTGCACCCCATTGCGCCCAAAACCACCTTGCGCATGCGAGCACACACTAGCCGCATGATCGCATCACGCTAAGGCTGCTTGAAGCGGTTTACCGTCGGCGTGCCGATAACGCCGAATCGCGTCGCATCGCTCTTCGCCGCTGCAAACAAGCTCCCGCCGGACGCTCGGTCGGCATTGCTCGATGAGGAGTGCCGATCGGACCCGAACTACGGTCCCAGCGCGAGGGGTTGCACCGCACCGACGACCGTACCTGGCGATGGAGTACGTGACGAGCGTTCCGCTCAGCGACGATTGCAACCAGGTACAGCTTCTCTGTTGCCGATCGGCCAAGGCCAAGGCTGTTTGTCCACGTCTGCTGGGCGGTACAACATGCCTATCAGAAGGGAGTCATCTGTCGCGCCAGCCGCCGCCGAGTTGCTGCCGTTGGTCTACGAAGGCCTGCTGTCGCTCCACGGAGCCCCTTCCAGGTTCGAAGTAGTCAGTGCGCCTTAGGCGGAACCCGTCCAGCTCCGTCACCTTGCCGGGCCGTCAAAGCAGGAGGCCGCCGAAGCGCTCGGGACTTCCCACGCCTCCGCAAGCCGGACTTGCGAAGTTCGTCCGAGAGTGGCTCCTGCAGGCGATGGCCCCAGAGTACGGGCCGGGCTTGCTCGCCTGATTGCTTCTCCAGGCTCATGCTCCGCGTGGCAACTCAGACGATTGACCTTCCCATCGACGCCACGACGAAATTCGACGCCGTAGCCTATAAGGAGTGATAAAGCCGCGTTGGAACTGCGGTCGTAGCTCAAACGGCTGCCTGTTGACGCGTACCACTAGCCGACCCTCTTCGAGCTCGGCCCGCCACAAGCCAGACAGCTCGTCAAGCTGATAGACGCTTGCATGCTCCGCAAGACCGCCGACCTGCTACTAGAAATTTGGCAATTGATCGAAAGCTGCTTCGACGCCAGCGTGTGTGGAAACCTCAGCGGTAGACATGGCGGGCGGGTAATCGTACCGGGAGGACTCCAGCAGCCGGCTGTCCTCGGCTTAAAGCCGGAGATCGCCAACGGCTAACAGCCTTCTCCCACCGTTGGCTAGGGAGTAGAGCATGGCTTGATTGCCACGGCCGCGGATGCGAGCGGGCAATCCGGTCTTCCGGCTGCGGTAGTAGCTCAAGAAGCGATCAAGAGTCTCACCTGGATCGACGTGATCGCTAGCAGTGTCAGCGGTCTCTTCGTCATTGAAGATGTGGTTGCCGATGATCAGCCGGGCGGCTCTTTGTGCATTGCTTGCGTAGAAGCTCGCAACATTCGAGACGACCGATATGATCAAGTCGTGCTCGGAAAACCGCGCGAACGCACATCGATACCACGCCATCGCAGCGAGAAGAACGATGCGTTGCCGCCCCTGGCTCAGCCGCGTCTTTCCGGTTTTCCTTCCCAGCGCGTCCGGCGGGGCGACAGGGCGAGCGACGCGGCCGCCAAACAAGACGCCACCGCGGGCGGCTCCGGCACGAGCGTGATCGAGAGTCGGGCGCCGCCCCGATCGTCGAAAGCGGCGCCAAAGATGCGCGGCCGAGGAACGCCATCAAGCCACAGCCGGAACTCCCTGCCATCGGCGAGGACGCCGGTAAGCTCGCCGCTACGCGCAAGGATATCGATCGTGTCACCTAACGCGAGCGACTGCGTAACATCCACGCCGTCAAGGAAGAAGGCTTCGCCGACTAGGTTGGTGACGCTGCGGTCAGAGGCAATCAACTGGGCCACCACCTGACCACCGGACATGTTGAGGACTGCGTCCTCCGCCAGGAAGAGGCTGCGGGTGAATCGGCCGCCGGAAAGGTCAACCGTGGCGCCCCGACCGATCACCGCTCCGTCGCCAAAGTCGCCGCCGGTGATCGTCACCTCGCTGCCATCGGCGGCCTGGAAGCTGGTTCCGAAAACGCCGCCGATGATCCTAACATCGCTGCCGGAAAGAACACGGAAGTCGAAGCCGAGTTCGCCGCCGGTAACGCGTACCCGGCTGCCCGGGAAGGCACGGAAGAAGTCGTCGAACTCACCGCCCGAGATGTTGACCACCGCCCCATCGTAGGCGTGCAGACTGCCGCCGATCTGGCCACCTGAGATGTTGAGGATGCTGCCCGAGAAAGCCTCGGAGCTGCCGCCGAGCGTTCCCCCCGTAATGTTGACAACGGCCCCTTGGTACGCCTTGAAACGCGTGCCGATCTCGCCCGACGAGAGCTTGACGGAGCCGCCGAAGGCCTCGAATGAGCCGCCGATCTGGCCGCCCCGAACATGAAATGTGCTGCCATTAAACGCGTCGGCGTTGTCGCCGATCCAGCCGCCGGTGAGCGTGACGACGGCCCCCGAGGCTTCGAAGTTTGCGCCGATGTGGCCGTCCCCCGCCACGATCACCTTGCTGCCCTCGGCGGCTGTGAAGTCGCGCGGGACGGTGGCGCCTTGGTCGACGATCATCGTTTGGCCGCCGCGCAGGCCGGTCGGCGGACCCGTGCTGGAGACTCGAATCACGCCCGGCGCGGCGACAGGCAGCGTCGCCCATTGCAGCCTAACGATACCGTCGGACAGGGAATCGCCCTCCCCCTCGTTATCAAGTTGGCTGAAGAGAAAAGGTGTGCCGTCTTCCAGCACGCCCGAGAGCACCGCATCGACAGGGACGTTGATCCGCAGCAGTCCCCCGCTCCGATCATCGCCTGGGACCAATTCGCCGTTGATCCGGAACTCGCCGCCGATCAGACGAACCTGCGCATCCCCAGACACGCGGAAGCCGTCGCCGATCGTGCCGCCTGAGAGGTTTAGTCTGCCACGGCTGAGACGCAGCGAGTCGCCGATCATGCCGCCAGAGACGTTTAGCTGGCTGTCGCTTACGCTCGTGGAACGCCCCAACTCGCCGCCAGACATGTTGACGACCGAGTTGGAGATCAAACCGCGACCGATTTCACCGCCGGTAACGTTGACGACGCTGTTGGAGAAGGCGCGAAATGTTGTGGGAAGCCTCCCACCGGATAGGTTCAGGGTGCTGCCGCTGAAGCTGAGTTGGTCACCGACCTCACCGCCGCTCATGTTCAGCGTGCTTCCCTCTTGAAATTCGTTGCTGCCACCCAGCCAGCCGCTGGTCAGGTTGACCGTGCTCTGGCCGCGGATCTCGTTCCCGCCGAGCACGACACCGCCATCAATGTTCACCACGCTGCGCTGCACCTTGAAGAAGCCGCCGGTCCGTCCGCCATCGTCCCCACCAATCTCTCCGCCGGTGACATTGAGCACCGCATCGAAAAACGACGCCCGCTGCGCGAGCGTGCCAGCGGTCAGGTCGATCGTGCCGCCGAACGCGGTAAAGTTCTCCCCGACCGTGCCACCTTCGATGCGGACGATTGACGCGACCGCTTCGAGGTTGCCGCCGGCCGTGCCCCCTTCTTCGACGACGACAACGGCTCCCTCGCCCACGTTGTAGTTGTTCGGCGTCACGCCGCCCGCATCGATACGCAGCGTTTGCCCGCGGCGGATGCCAAATCCGATCTCGTCTACCGAGGCGACCAGCGTTGCGGGTCCGACGGCCGGCAGGTTGGCCGCGCGAAGGGTCAGTGTGCCGTTAGCGATCTCGTCTCCGACAAGCGATCGGACGTCGAAGTCGAGCGAGCTAAAGGCGAAAGGCGTGCCGTCTTCCAGCACGCCGGTGAGAAAGGCCTCGTCGGGGATGTCCACCTGCCGGGCGTCGCCGGCGGAGTCCAGTCCCGGGACCGGCACACCGTTGATCTTGAACTCGCCGCCGACGAGCGTCAGGCGGCTGTCCTGGCGTGCGGTGACTCTGTCGAATGCTCCGCCGGAGATGTTCATCTCACCACCCGCCTCGGCGGTAAAGCGGAACCCGATCTCGCCGCCGGACACGTTCACCACGCTGCCCTCAAGTGCGGCGAAGTCGGCGCCGACACGGCCCCCGGTGATGTTGACCACCGCACCCCCGTGGGCGTCGAGGCCAGCACCGAGTTCGCCACCCGAGACGTTCAGTTCGCTGCCGTAGACCGCCCCCCGATCGCCTAGTCGCCCGCCCGAGAGGTTCACCCGGCTGCCTCCCTGCACTTGAAAATCGCTCTCAACCTCACCGGCCAGGATGTTGACGGTGCTCTGCTCAAGAGCGTCGAAGGCTCTGCCGACCACGCCGCCAAAGAGACTCACTTCGGCGCCGACGGCCTCGAAGTTCTCACCGACGCTGCCGCCCGCCTCGACGATGACCACGCTGCCACGCCCGGCGTTGAAGTCTTCGCCTACCGACGCGCCGAGATCAACGCGCAGCGTCTGACCCGCGCGGACGCCAAGCGGGACGGGGTCGGTCGATGCAACAATACCAGGAGGTCTGATCGCCGGCAGCGTCGTCGATCGGAGCGTGATCGCATCCGGCGGTGAGAACCGGGTGAGCAAACTGTCAAGGTCCAGCCGGGTGAAGGCGAACGGTGTTCCGTCCGCGAGCACGCCCGAGAGCACCGACTCTTCCCCAAGCGACGCGATGCTGACGGTCTCGCCAGCGGTCGACAGCCCGGCGACCGGCGATCCGTCAATCCAGAACTCGCCACCTTCGATCGTCAGCCTGCCATCGCCAACGATGCGAAAGCCATCGTCGATCGTCCCACCCGAAAGGTTGACGACGCCCCGAGACGAAGAGCTCTCACCGAGGCTGCCTCCGGTCATGTTGAAGACGCCGCCCTCAAACACCTCTAGGTCGAAATCGATCCGACCGCCCGAGAGGTTGACCGTGCTGCCGTCGAGCGCACGAAGCCGCCGTCGGACGCGCCCGCCGCTCACGTTCACAACACTGCCCGCGTCCACCTGAAGGTCCTGGTCGATCGTGCCACCGGTCACGCTTATTGTGCTGCCCTCGCTCGCCATCGCGGACTGACCGATCAGACCGCCGCTGACCAGGACGGTACTTCCCCGGGCCACAAAGCCACGATCGATAACGCCACCGGAGATGCTCACGACGCTGCCGGCGTTGGCGGTGAAGTCTCGTTCAATACGCCCGTCAGTGATGTTGACCGCGGCGTTGAAGGAGGAAGACAACGAGTTGACGAATCCGCCGGTAATGTTGACCTCTACTGCTGTACTCGTCCCATCGGACTCCCCAGCTTGGAATCGGAACGGCAGGCTTCCCCCACCGGACAGGTTGAGTTGCGTGTTCGACCCAATTGACACCGGCGCCGGATCGGGTGGAACGTTAATCACGGTGGTGAAGAGTGACGCACTGGGCTGAGCGGATCCTTCCTGGCCAAGAGCTGCCTCGCAGGCGGCGAGCAACAATATCGCGGCAGCACTATGGAGATAAATCGTCGGGCGGATCGGTTTCATAGAGGTCTCAGAACCCAAGAGGCGTTCAACTCTAAGCGGCGGAGAGCGTACAGGGAGCGAAGGCAAGAGACCGTCGCGCCCGGATACCGCCGGCGATACCGGGTAGAATGTAACAGGTCTCCAACATCAGGTGTTGCCGACGGACAGCAAAGGAGCGCGGGAGACCGTCTCGCACACCTTGAGTCGTTGCTGGTTGGGTGCTCTCTAGACGGGAAGACGTCTTTCAGGAGGTCTCGAGGAACACCCCTCGCGGGGGGTAAGCCGAAGCCACGCTGGAATCGCTGCACCGATTCACTCATTAGCCGCGTGATCGTCGCGCAAGACGGTGGTAGCCGGCCGCGTCGAGAACGTCTTCTGCGTTGAACTCCCCCGATAGGCGTACGGGGTCGACCACTGTTGCCTTCAGCGTGGCGTCGCTGTCAGTAACGTCTCTTGAAAATACTGCGTCGCCCAGCTGTGAGCGTCTCGGCAAGCCCGCCAGAAATGTCAACAACGCTGCCGACCGCGGCTTCGAAACCGGTTGAGGCGCCGTCGCCCGAGACACGGAACACACCGTTCTTGAAGCAGTTGATGCCGAGGGACCAGGGTCGAACAACTGCGCATCAAAGCAGATCGATACCGCAGCGATCAACGCTGCAGCGACCGCCCAACAACCTCGACAGAGCCGCGGGGTGCAACCAATCAAGAACGTACGAGGCACAAGACACTGGCAGATGATTGGGTCGCTCTCTAAGCCGACAGCGTTCGCCGCCCCGGTGCACGGACTCGACCGTCTGTGTTCGTACCGGCGAAGGGACTTCCGCTGGCGTCGGCGGTAGCCGCGGCGTCGCCTGCCGCAATAGCCGCGAGGACGCCGCCAAACCAACGCGGTATCGAACCGCCCCAACTCGCCGAAACTGGCGCAACCATCGGCATCCTTGATCCCATTGGCATCCGTCCGACAAGGGATCGACCCGCCCTATCCTAAGCGGCTACCTCACGCCCCCGACGCTCGATCGCTACCCTTCAACAAGCTCCCGAAATCGCCGCTCTGCGGCGTTAGCTTCGGTCTTGCTACGAAAATGCTCCAGGCGGTCGCGGAATGTTGCTTCCGAGCAAAGCCGGCCTAGGTCTTGCTTGATGGCCTTCGGGCTGGGCGTGAGCCGCAGACCCAAGCCCCGCTCGACGATACGGGCGGCATGATCGAATTGGTCGTAGTCGTGAGGCCACACAAGCATTGGGACTCCGCTCTCTATGCACGCATAGGTGATCCCTGTACCGCCATGCATAATCGCGGCATCGTATCGTGGCAGGAGGTTTCCGTAGGGCAGAAAGCCAACGCGAATGAGGTTTCCTGCAGTCGATCGCGACAGCGACCCTGGCTCGCCATCGGAGAAGTGGAACACCCATGCCGGCATCGCCGCAGCGACCCGGCGAATCAGGTCGTACGCCCGGCGGCGAGCCCAGGGGAGGTGGGTCCCCAGGGTGACCAACACATGACGCTTCCCAGGAGCGAACGGCGGCTCGGCGTAGGCGAAAGGCGGCGATTCGGTGAGGGGGCCGATAAAGTCGAAGTGGTCTGGCCACTCGCGTGCGAACTCAAAGTCGCGAAGCCCGAAGCCCAAGACTCTCGTTGGTGAGTAAGCAACCTCGAGCCCATCAGAACGATACACGGACGAGATTGAAAGAGCGCGGAACTGTGAATCAAACATCTTCCTGACGCCCAGCTTGAAGGCCCGGACCACGGCACGACCCGCTTGGTCGCGGCATCGTCCGTACCAATCCGAGCGAGGCTTCCATCCACCCAAGTAGGAGGGAACGCCGTCGCCGGTCTCCAGCACGCAGGGAGTCGGCATGCCCGTCCACCAATCGATGCCCATCCGCTTCGCGGTAAGCCCGGCGACGGGAAGAACAAAGTCAGCGACCACCAATCCCGGCCGGTCAGCTTCCCAGAGAGCAACCAACTCTTCTTGAAGCTGCTCCATCAGTGAGAGGTTGAGACGCAACTGACGGAGCAACCGAAGCGGATTGGAACCCACACGACGCGTTGTATCCGAGATCTCTCTGACGACGTGGTCGAGGCCGGGAAGGAGCTCAATCGCCTGCAACTCGGAGGCCTCGACGCCCAACAGGCCTCCGCGGGTTGTGAGGACGCGTGTGCGAACTCTTGCGTGGTCCTTGAGAGACCGGGCAAGTTGCAGCAGAGGGAAGAGGTGTCCAGCAAAAGGCGGCGCAACGAAGTCAACAAGCAAGGCGAGTCACCCTCCTCTGAACAGAAGCTGGTGGTCAGGCTTGAAATACCATCGCTGCCTGCGAATACCCTGCTGAAGTCCCGAGCAACAGCACCGAGTCACCATCCGCGATGCGTCCCTCATGGCGGCAGACGTCTAAGGTTAGTGGCACACTAGCCGCGACCGTGTTACCGAACTCGGGCACTCGGTTGACATACTGCTCTTCGTTGAACCTCAGCACCCTGCGCACTACCTCGACCGCACGTGGCGAAGCCTGATGAGGAATGACGAACAAGTCACTCCGTTCAACGCCCGACTCCTGGATCAAAGCCTCGACCATAGGCGGCAGCAGCTTCCTGGCGATGCGGAACAGGCGAGGCCCATCCATATGGAATCGGTACGCCCCGTCAATCTCGCTGCGGTAGTCGAAAGGGAGCAGGTTGTGGCCTCCCCCACGCACCTCGCACACGGCAGCGTGCTGGGCGTGTGTCTCGTGAGCATAGAGCAGCGTCGGCGTCGGCTGCTGCGCGACAACCACCACTGCGGCAGCGGCGTCGCTCATCAGACTCGCGCTCTCCGGCTCGCTCCAATCGACGCCTGACAGCGGCGCTTCGGAGCAGACGATGAGAATCGTCTTGAACCCCCGACTTGCGAGCAAGCCGTTCGCAACCTGTAGCGCAACCAGGAACCCGAGGCACGTTGACTGAACGTCGAAGCAGGGCACGCCCGCGGCGGCCTTCCCAATGGCTGCTTGAACCAGGGCCGCGTTGCAGGGAACCGGCTGCTGGCGACTGTTGCTGCAATCAATCAGCAGATCGATTGAGTCCCATCCCACACCCGCGTCGCGCATCGCGGCATCGATCGCCGCTTGTGCCATACCGGCAAGCGACTCGTGAGGCAGGCACTCTCTCCGGTCGGTCACGCCCGAGTTGGAGGCGGCCCAACCGAGAGGCTTCCCAAGGCGCTGGTCAACCGCCTCGCAGCTCAGGACGGTCTGCGGGCGGTAGTGCCCGGTTCCGGCGATACGGAAGTGCTGCTCGAGATGCATCGGTTCACCAACTCAAGCGCTTCGTGCGACGCCATGTAGTCCATGTGCCCGACGCCTTGCAGCACGTGGTCGACGCCGCGGACGAACAAGCCTGAAACATAGTCCTTGTCACCCCTTGCGGACAGGACCGGGGCGTCCGGCGAGACGAGCGCCACGGGCCCAAACGCGACAACACGCAGCTGACCTTCAAAGACCAAGCCCGGCAACGCTCGGGCGACAATCTCTAGCCCGCAGCTAATCGTCACCAGCACCAAGCTGTCAGTCGACGCCACGAGCGACTGCAAGTGGCGGCGTGCGGCGTCTCGGTACCACGGCCGCCCCGCAGTCAAAAACTGCGAGGCGTTGTTCCAGCTTGCTCTGAGCAGGGGCGTTTGCGCCGCCGGCTGCCGTGTCGTCGCGACGTACGGGAAGTTCGACCACACCTTGAAATCGTCCGGCGCAGAAACTCGCGACAAGAACGACTGTTGTTCCGGCGACAGGGCGCACGTTTGCGGATCACTGAGCCCCGATACGAACGCGATCTTCAGCGGCGACGGCGAGTGACGGACGGGATCGCAGTTGACGAGCATTGACGGATGCCGATCAGTGGGTCTCGACAGCCGATTCGTGTTGGTCAAGGTAGTCGAAGCTACCGTCGGCGTGAGCCACGATACGCCGGTTTCGCCAAGTGATCCGCTTGGAGACCTTCGCGTGAGCCCAGTGCAGCGGCTGCACCAGCTCGGCAACAATCGATCGCCACCAAGAAAGCCGCGGCGGATGATCGCAAACCCTTCGCATCAAGTCGCGGATGGCGGCGTCTCGCAGTACTAGGGCGATCATCAGGGCCCCCAATCCGAACGCACTTGATGCAAGCAGGAGAATCGAGCCCCAGAGCATTACCGGTGGCAGCGCGAGCAAGGCGACGATGAGCAGCTTGCGAGGCGCCGGCTGCGCATCGAGCAGGACTTCGGCGAACAGGTACCACCGCTGCATCAGCGATATGTACGCGCCGCGGTCTTCCACGGTTGTCGTCAGGAACTGAGGGGTAACCCCCTGATACACCCGTCGACCGGATGTCAAGAATGCCTGTGCGATCGCAAGATCGTCGCACAGTTGCTCGCCGAGAGCTCCCCACCCGCCGAGTTCTCGCATTACTGACGTCTGAGCGACATAGAACATCCCGTTAATCGTGATCGGTCCGGTGACCGGCAACAACGACAGGTAAGTCATGACGCTATTGTTATTGACGAAGTGCGTGACTAGTTGCGACCAGAACCCCGCGGCCGAAAAGTAGAGCGGAAGACCTGTGTATAAGTCGCAGCCGCTCTCCAGTCGCGCAATCGCCTTTCGGAGGTTGTCGCAAGAGAGCCAGGTGTCATCGTCAAGTACCGCAACGTACGGAGCGTCGACGAGCGGAAGCACATGATCAAGCTTGGCGGCCTTCGGGTTTTGCCCCTGCTCAGGGGGCGGGCAAACCTCGACTTGGACAACGCTCTCAAGTTCCATCGCGATTGCCTGAGCGACCCGCCGGCCCTCGTGGTCGTCGCGATCAACGAGCAGCCAAAATCGCGTTGGCGACTCGCTCGAAGAGACGCTCCGTCGGAGCGTCGATTCGAGAAGTGGATCGCCGCTCAGGATTGGCCGAAGCACGGCGACGTCTGGCGACTCTGCACGACCCCCATCGTCTTGGTTCCTCGCGAGGTAGTACCGGCTGAGGCAATACTTGGTCGCAAGACTGGCTAGGTAGAGCGTCACGCAAACGGCGCCGCCCCATGCGATCATCGGTCGACCTCCGCGTCTCGGTTCGTCATCCACTCAACGGTCCTCTCGACGCTCTCCTCGAGAGAGACCCGCGGCTGGGAAAGCCGCGTCAGCATTCTCTGGACATCAAAGGTCTTCGAGTAGGCGAATACATGGACGCCGAATCGAGTGATCGCGGGTTCACGTGCCGGCAAGAAGAGACGATGAACCGTCTCCAGCACGGACGCTCCGAGCATCGCTGTTCGCACCGATAGCCTCCGCTTGGGCTGAGGAATCGCCAGCCGATCGAAGATACCCCTCAGAAAATCGATGATGGGGACAGGGCGATTGTCCGTAAGGTTGAAGTCCCCAGCCACGTTGGCGTCGCCGACAACAGCTTCGATCTGATCTAGTAGGTTCTCGATGTAGATGAGATCCCCGACCACCGGCCCTTCGGCGGGCGTAATCAGGGGCAGTCTCCCGGCGCGTGCCGCTCGGACAATCCTGGGCAGGAGCACCACGTCGCCGGGGCCGTAGACGGCTCGCGGTCGGAGTATCGTCCACGAGCCTTCGTAGCGCCGTACGACTTCCTCACCCTTGAGTTTCGTCTCCGCGTAGAGACTGACGGCGCGATCGGCCAACGGCGTCGCCTCTGTGATCTCAAACTGGTGCTCAGCGCGGTAGTAGACGCTCGAGGAGGAGATGTAGACGAGCCTTGGAACGCCGTTTCGTCGGCAGAAGTCGACAACGTTCTGCGTCGCCGCGACGTTGTCACGCTCGAACTCTCGGCGGCTGCCCCACGGGGACGATCTCGCTGCCGCGTGGACTACGGTGTCGTAGGCCCCGTCGAACGAAGCTGGCAACGGTTCGCCAAGATCGTGGGAATGGTACCCATCAACGGCAAGCGGACGTCGTCCTATCCCGGCCGTTAGCCAACCGTTCTCACGCAGGCGTCGCACCAGCGCACTACCAATGAACCCCGAGCTTCCGGTAATGAGCGCTCGCCGTGACAAAGCTGCTTGTCCTTGTTGAGGCAGTAGCAGGCGGGGCTACGGCGTCTAGGCGTTGGATCTTAGCAGGGATGACACGCTTCGTAGAGACTCTCTATGGACCTAAGCGAGAGAGGTGACTCGGCAAACAGCCTATCGCCCATCTCGCGTCGGATGCGTCGCCCGACCGCGGATGGCGGCTCCGCATACTCGCATCGGTGGCGACGGCACCACCGATCACGATGATGGCCGTCAACGCGGCTCGCGCTTCGGCCACGATCGCTCCGGCGCCGGTGGGCCGTCGCAGCTGCTCCGATAGTGACTTCCGGGGCGACGCCGCGCCCGGGGCGGGGGTGTTACGGATGGTCAAGGCGTTCGATCGGACCGGCCGCCACCCTGACGCCGGGTCGCTCTTCCCGCAGAGCGAGGGGAGAGCTGGTTTGCGCCGCCGCAGTCTTCTCCGGACTGGTGGCCTCCCAGCTCGTGCGGCGGAGGGCATCCCGAACGGTCCAATCACCGCAGCCGCCCCCCGTTTTGAGCGGCGTCCCGCAAGGCCAAATCTGGAAACCCACCAGTTTCGAGGGAAGATTCGCGCCGCGAGGCGTATCTAGCAACAGCCGGTCATCGGAGTCAGGTGCCTTCTGCGACTTGCTCTCCGAGCCGAACAGCTGCATTGTGATCAGCGATTACCGTTTCGTCGCCCTCGTCTTACTCGTGTATTCACGCCCCCCAAGCCTCGGCGAGCGGCGCCGTGCTTGCTGACTTCCGTAAGCGTCCCAACGCAAGACGGCTGCGTTTGATCCGAGCGACAGCGGCGAGTGGTACGGAAGGCCGACGCTGAACCCTGTGGGTGTCGGCCGGCCGCGGCAGAGTAGCTTCTCTCTTCAACGCCATCACGAGCTCAGGTCCGAGCAAACAGTCATCCAGACGGAGATCACCGATGATCCTCATCACCAGGCGGTGCGCGGTTGCCCTCGTCGCGGGGCTATTGGTTGCTAATCAGGCGGTTGGTCAGCTGACGTTCCAGATCTTCTCGGACGCCAACGATGGCTTCCTGGAGTCGCGGGGAGACACCCTCACCGACCTGCCCCCAAGCTCGCCCTGGCCCGTGGTTCACCCTGAGACCTTCGGCACCTTCCAAGGGACCGTCGGCGAGTGGTTCGGGGCCGGGCCTGACGGGCCGGACGCCTACGGCTTGGCGACGATCGTGCTGCCCTTCCAGCTTCCGAACTTCGGGACGGTCAACGATCCGTTCGCGACCGCCGACCTGGGCGTGATGCTCAACCCGAACACCGGCGACTCGAACTCGACCGACATCGACTTGTACGGTTTGGCCCGCGTCGACACCGACCCGGCCATCCTGACGGCCGACTGGTACAGCGGCGCCAGCTTTGATCCAGGCGCGACGCTGATCCAAGAGAGCTTCTTGACCCCCTCGAGCCCGCAAGGATTTGTCGGGGCCCCGAACAACAACACCGACGCCGCCGGCGATACGCAGTTGGTCAACTTCTTGAACGCATCGTACGCGGGCGGCGCCAACGCCGACAGCTTTGTCTTCCTGCGACTGAGCTATGGCTCCGACACGTTCGCCTCGTCTTTCGACAACTATAACATCACCCTCCGCGAGGCCGGCCAGACCGGCGAGTGGCCGGTGATCACGTACTCGGTCAATGCAATCCCGGGCGATGTGAACGGCGACGGGCAGGTGACGATTGAGGACTTCTTCGACCCCAACGACCCGGGCCAGATCCTTGGGAACTGGCGGGAGACCAATGAGTCCTTCGGCGCCACGCTGGCGCGGACCGACGGCGACCTCAACCTGGACGGCGCGGTCAACGTAGCCGACTTCCGCGAGTGGAAGGATGCGTTCCTAGCAAACGGCGGCAGCGCGTCGGCGGTGACCGGCGCGCTCAACGCCCTGACCGGCGTGCCGGAACCGTCAACCGCCGCGGCCGCCTTTGCGGTCCTCGGCCTGCTCATCTCTCGGGGCCGCATGGCACGGTCCCTGTCGTGAAACCGCGGGCGGAACCCTCCTCATCAGCAACGCGGGAGCTCGCGCGCAACGCTCCGTTCTCGCGACCCAATACCGACAGGGCGAGACACCATGAAGACAAACCGTACGCTCCTGGCCGCGGCTGTCGCGCTTGCGACGGCCCTGGCTGGCTCCACCGCAACGGCGCAAATCAACACATGGACCGGCGACGGCGCCACCAACGCCTTCTCCGACGGCAATAACTGGGACTTCTTCTTTACGCCAGACCCGGTCTTGTTCAGCGAGTCGCGCATCGGCGCCGACGTCCCGGGCTTGCCGGACGCAACCAATACGCTGGCGACCGTGGCCGCCGATCTGTCGTTGACGCCTTCGTCTCGCCTCGTGCTGGGAGAAGGGACCCAACAAGACGGAACCCCCTACGAGGGCTCGCTCGCAATCTCGTCGGGCGGACAACTCGTCGTTCAGCCGGGCGTGGGCGGCGGCAACGGCAACCTTGAAGTTGGCAACAACGGCGGCATTGGAACGCTCGCCGTCTCTGGATCGGGGGCCCTTCAGGTCGACGGCCAACTCGCGGCCAACGGCGGCAGCGGTGGCGACAGCTCGATGACGTTTAGCGACTCGGCCGCGGTAACCGCTTCGTCTTTGTTCACGGAGAGACGCCTTCGGCTCGAGGGGGGTGGCGTCACCTTCTCCGTTGCCAATGACGCGATCCTGGGGCAGTTCGGCGTGCACGAGTGGGCGTTCTCGCCGTCCGGCGCCGGCCCGTCGGTGATGTCCGTGGCAGGCGAGTTGAGCCTCGACGGTACGCTGAGCATCGATACGCTCGGCGAAACGCCTTCGGTCGGCGATTCTTGGGTCATCGCCGACTCGGGAAGTGTGATCCAAGGGTTCACGAGCATCGATACCTCGGCAGTACCGGGTCTTGGTCAAGGGGTCGCGGTGCGTGTGTTTCAAAGCGGCGGCGGCGTGAACGGCGTCGAGACGAATGTCGTGGTCGAGCAACAGCCCGTTCTGGTGGTCAATCGCCAAACGGGCGCCGTCTCCATCCGCAACCCCGGCGCCGCGGCGAGCATTGCGATCGACTCCTACGACGTGCTCTCCGCAAGCGGCGGCCTGAACGTCGGCAACTGGACCAGCCTCGCCCCCAGCGCCGGCTGGCAGGAAGCCAACCCGAGCGCAAACAACCTCTCCGAGCTCAACGCGTTATCCTCCGAGTCGTTTGACGGGGGTTCGGACGCCGCGCTCGGCGAAGTCTTCGAGCCTGTCGCGATGCCGTTTGGAGTCGATACCGAGGACCTCGACTTCAAGTTCTCCCCGCTCGGCGAGGGTGAGGTGGATGGCCTCGTCGTCTACGAGGGCATTCCGACTGACACCCTTACGCTCAACATCGACCGGACGACCGGCGACGCCCAGATCATTAACGGCTTCCGGAGTTCTATCTCCATCGACACCTACACGGTCACTTCCGAATCGGGGTCACTCGACGTCGGTGCGGGGGGGTTCGACGCAATCGGTGGCGATTGGCAGGTCGCCGAGTCGGACCCCGACGCCGTATCCGAACTGAATCCGCTGAGCCAGCTGACTCTCGGCTCGGGCGCCGCTCAGTCTCTCGGGTCGCTGTTTGATTTCGACGCCGTCGGCGCTGAAGAAGACTTGGTGTTCGAGTTCTCCTTGCCGACGGACACCACCTCACGCTTCGGCAAGGTGGTGTTTGCCGATGAGCTCTCGGTGCTGCCGCAGGGCTTGGACGGAGACTTCAACGACGACGGCCTTGTCGACGCCGCGGACTACACCGTTTGGCGAGACAATCTCGGCAGCAGCAGCGACGCACTGAACGGCAACGGCACGGGAGACCCCAGCGGGCTGGTGGTCATCGCGGACTACCTGCTCTGGCGATCGCAATTCGGCGCCAGCGCCGGAGCGTCGCAGCTGCCGGCGAGTGTCCCTGAACCAGGCGCCCTCGCCATAGCGTGCTGCCTGGCGGGGCTTCTTGGCATCCGCCGCCAGAGTTTAGACCGTGAAGCACGTCAATCACGAAGGGAAGCAGCATGACCGCACGGAGAGGCTTTACGCTCGTCGAGCTGTTGGTCGTCATCGCGATCATCGGCATCCTGATCGCGCTCTTGCTGCCGGCGGTTCAAGCCGCACGCGAGGCCGCCCGGCGGAACACGTGCAAGAACCACCTCAAGCAGATGGGGCTGGCATGCCTCAATCACGAGAGCGTCCACGGCCACTTCCCAACATCCGGCTTCGGTTGGCGGTGGCAGCCTGATCCCGACCTTGGTTACGGCAGTGATCAGCCCGGCGGGTGGCCCTTCCAACTGCTGGCTTACGTTGAACAGGGCCCGCTCCGCGACTTGGCGTCCAGCATCGATAACGCCGCGGACAAGCAAGCGGTGATGCTTCAGATCGTGCAAACGCCGATCGATCTCTTCAACTGCCCGAGCCGCCGCGCAACGCAAATCTATCCGATCGAGCGGAACAACTTCCTCGCCTTCAACTTGTTGAACTGCCGTGCCGGTTCCTGCAGCGTCGCGCGGGGCGACTACGCGGCGAACGCCGGAAACGCCGAGCCCGTTGGCCAGGGCGGGCCCGAGACGCCCGCCGCGGTCGCGACCTTCAGCAACTGGATTACCGACACCCAGAGCGGCGTCATGTTCCAGCGCAGCCGCGTAAGGATCGCTCAGATCGTCGACGGGACTTCCAATACCGCCTTGATCGGCGAGAAGTACATGGACCCCAATCTCTACGAAAACGGCGAGGACCCCGCCGACGACCAAAACGTCTTCGTGGGGCACGACCAGGACACGCTCCGCTACACCGGATTCCGCCTCGCCGGCGACGGGGCGGCGGTGGTTTGGCTGCCGTTCTCGGACCGGCCGGGGTTTGTTCCCACCGCGGAGAACGGCGACGTCCGCCCGTCCTTCGGCTCCGCTCACGCCGGCGCGATGAACATGGCGTTCTGCGACGGGTCCGTTCGATCGATCGAGTACGAAATTGACGGGGAAGTGTTCTTCAAGTACGGGGGCCGAGACGATGACGCGGTCCGCTACCCGGGCCCGTGAACGCCGAGCGAACCCTGGACGCATCGAGTAACAGCAACGCCGAAGGACGCCCGGTCGAGCGGGAGCCGGACCGCAACGCAGAGTTTGTCAAGCTTTACGCCGAGGCTTACCCCAGGCTCCAATTCCTCCTAATGGCTTTGCTGCCCAACCGAAGCCACGCGGCCGATGTACTGCAAGAGACAAGCGTCGTCCTGTGGAGTAAGTTCTCAACCTTTGAGTCGGGAACCAACTTCTACGCGTGGGCGAGCGCGATTGCGCGACTGCAAACCCTCAAGTTCTACGAGCAAAACTCCCGGTCGCCAAAGCTCTTCAGCCTCGAGACGCTGGAGCAGATTGCCCTGCAGGTGGACAAGGCGGGCGGGGCGGACGAGCCCCTTGTCGGAGCGCTCAACGAGTGCCTTGAGCGCCTGTCGGACGCGGATCGGGCACTGATCAGGAGACGCTACGATGGAGAAGTATCAGTCCAGGGCATGGCCGCCGAGATAGGTGTGACCCCCAACATGATCTCGAAATCCCTCACTAGGATCCGCAAAATCCTGCTGGCGTGCGTGCAACGCGCGGCAACAAGTCAGGGCTGAGTCCCCGTCTCAGACGGTTCGGCCCCGCCAACGATCCGCCCCTGGTAGCAGACAAGCGCCTTGGATAACTCGCCCCGGCAAGAACCCGACCGCATCGCCCTCTCAGCGTCCGACGCCGAGGCCGCGCATCGCCTTTGCAGCCGGCTTCTCGACGATGTGCTCACCGAGTCAGAGGCGATCCGGCTGGGGGAACTCGTCGGTCAATCGAGTCTCGCCAGGGCGATCTATCTGCGGCACGTCGCCCTCGAGCAGGCCCTGGTTGCCGACGCGGGAACGCACAAGGTCTCCGAGGTTGAGCTCTTGCGGGGCCACGTCACGGCCGACTCGATGCGGGAGAGCCCCGCGGCCATGCCAGAAGGAGTCTCCAAGACGCCCGGGTTGCGTGCTCGCGTTGCACAGAGACGCTTCGCCGTGGCCCTCTCAGTCGCCGCCACCCTCCTGCTGGCGTTGGCTTCATCGCCATGGTTCGGCGACGGCTCCGGACAAGAGCAGCGGGCGTCGACCGACCAATTCGCGGCCGGACTCCGCGTTGTCTACGCGTCGCTCGACGGGTCGCGGGGTTTGCAGAGCGAAGACCTCGTGCCCTTCGACGCCCCGCTCCCCGTTGGCAACGGACACGTCGAACTGCTGTACGACCACGGCACGCGGCTCACGCTGATTGGGCCCGCCGAGTTTGTGCCGGAGCCTCATGGCGGCGTGCTGCGGCGGGGGCGACTGCTCGCGTCGGTCACCGAAGCCGGCCACGGGTTCACCGTTAAGACCCCAAACGGAAAGGTCGTCGATCTGGGAACCGAGTTCGGCGTCGCGGTGGACGACTTCGGCCTGTCCGAAGTTGGTGTGTTCCAGGGCAAAGTCGAGGCGTACCCCGACCGGACCGACAACGAGCCGATGAAGTTCGAACTCGGCGAAGGCAAAGGGCTGCAATGGGGGGGCAAGTCTGTCGTGCCTGTCGCGGCAGATCTTCGACGCTACGCCCGATCGCTTAACGAGTGGCAGAGCACACCTTTGGCCGACTCCGGCAGGGTTTGCATCGTCAACGACTTTCGTGAAGGCGGCTTCAATAGCGCAGCGTGGCAGACGCTCGGACCCGTGCGGCTTGGCGACGGCGTGTTGGAGTTGGGTTCGCCCAGCGACTTCGGCTCTCGCCCCTACCTAGTGTCTCGCGAGCAGTTTGATCCCGCGGACGGCACACTAACCATCACCTGCGAAGTAGCGTTCGCGGGGGATGGCCCCAAGTCGCTCTTTGTTGTCACAAGAGCGCAAAGCGACAAAGGGGTCTCTCACGCCCCGTGGGACGACATGCTGGCGTCGGGCGCACGGTGTGGCATCAACGCGCTCGCTGGGCACGTTGAGACCGGCGTCAAGCTCGAAAGCAATCGCGAAGTGAACAGCCACGCGCAGCGCGACCTCAGCCCAGCGACCGCCGACGCCGTGTACCGCCTCGTCGTCCGCGACGACGGGGTGAACCTCTCGTGCTCAGCAAGCACGCTAGACGGCATGTCGGTCGCCAGGACGGTGACACGCTCGCTCTTCCGGGGCCGCCGAAACCACGTCGCGATCGAAGGCCCGAGAGGGGGCGTCGCCCGGTTGCACAACATCAAGATTACACAAGACAGCCGCCCCGCCCGAGCCAACGACTACGGCGACGTGGTGTCGCTAGTGGGGCGGAACGGGATCGGAGACGCCACGGACGAGTTGCTCGATCGCTTGGCGCCGAGGGACGGCGTCCTGCTGCTCGAAGACCGTTTCAGCAACGCAACGCTAGACGCCGAGCGGTGGACTACCCTAGGAGATGTCGCGACACGAGACGGCTCGGCATGGCTCGGGCTGATCAATCCCGAACGGCACATCGACACCTGGAGGAAACGGCCCTACCTGCTGCTTCGAGAGCCTCTTGAGCCGGGGCAGGGCACGCTAACGATCCTCGGCAAGATTGAGTTCTCTGACAACTACCTAGCCGGCTACGGGGCCTCGTTCGCGGTCGTGACACGCGCCGTCGATCGGCACGCAGCAGGCGACGGCTGGGAAGCGTCGATCGTCGACCGCGCGGTGCGTGCGAACTTTTGGCCGGCGTCTGTGAACCGCGGTCACACCCTGGAAATCCATCAGAAGACAGGAGCGGGCCCCGTCTCGCTGCTGGCCAAGAAGGGGGCACGAATCGACCCCGCATCACGGGTCTACGTCTTCCGTGTCACGGACGACGGACACGAGGTGTCGCTCACCATGGTCGACCCACGTCAGCCCCAGGATCGAATGACCATCGACGCCGTCGCGGCCCACGACAAGACGCTTGGCCTTATCGGCTTCGAAAGCTGCTGGGGGTCGCCGATCGGGATCGACACGATACGCGTCTATCGTTCATCGCAGCCGAGTCCCCGACAGGCGGTGGTAGGCCCGGAGTCGGAGGCTGACACCCATGAGTAGCGTCCGACGGCGAACAGCCTGGCTGGCTTATTGCCTCTGCTTCGCGCTCGCAACGGCCTCGCTCGCGTCGACTAGCGACCCGGATCCAGGCAGCGTCACCGTGGTCCTGAGCGGCTACACGGCAGAGATCAGCGGACCCGAGATCCGAAAGCAGCGCGGGCAGATCACCCACTGGCACAGCACTGAGTGCACGGCCGAGTGGTCGTTGACGGTCAACCAGTCGTGCGAAGCGACGGTGGCGGTCGATACGGCGGTCATCGAGGACTTTGCCGGCAGCCGCTTCGAGGTGCTCATTGGCGACCAGAGGATCGTTGGCACGATGAAACCCACCGGGGGCTGGGAAGACTACCGGCGGTCTTCACTAGGCGAACTCCACCTTCCTGCGGGCACCCATCGGGTACGGCTGCGACCCATCGATCTGCCCAACGGCGTCATGGGCAACGTTAGAACGGTCCGGGTTCAGGGTGTGCACCTAAGCCGTGGCGCCGCTTTGAACCAAGCTGACCCCGGCGGCCCGATCCGTGTCATCGTGACTTCGCGGCACGGGGGTGATCGGCTTGCGCCGCAAGGCAGCCTCCGCCTTGAGAACAGCTCGCCGGCAGACGCCGTCGCGGTGGCGGTTGATGCAACGCGTTCGTTCCAGCAGATCGAGGGCTTCGGCGGCGCGTTCACCGAATCCGCCGCAACGGTGTGGCGGGCATTAAGCCCGCAACGCCAGCAAGAGTTAATCAAGGCGTACTTTGATCCCGACGCGGGGCACGGTTACACGCTCTGCCGCACGCACATCAACAGCTGTGATTTCTCAAGTGGCAACTACGCCTACTCCGAGGTCGATGGGGACTTCGACCTTGAGCACTTTTCCATCGACCATGACCGCGAGAACCTGATCCCACTGATCCACGCGGCACAGCGAACGGCAGGTGAGGGCCGAATCAAGCTATTGGCGTCGCCGTGGAGCCCGCCGGCTTGGATGAAGACCAACGGCAAGATGACCGAGGGCGGCAAGCTGAAACCGGAGTGCCGTGACGTCTGGGCTCGCTACTACTGTCGGTACATCGAGGAGTACAAGAAGGCCGGAATCAATATCTGGGGCCTGACCGTCCAAAATGAACCCGCCGCGACGCAGCGTTGGGAATCGTGCCGCTACACCGCGGAGGAGGAGCGAGACTTCGTCCGGGATCACCTCGGCCCGGCGCTGCTTAGCGGCGGCCACAGCGGCGTCAAACTCCTCGTCTGGGACCACAACCGCGACCTCCTCTACGAGCGGGCGAGCTGCGTCTTTGACGATCCCGAAGCCTCCCGGTACGTGTGGGGCGCTGGGTTCCACTGGTACGTTTCCGACGAGTACCACCACGTGGAGATGGTCAGCAAGCTCTACCCCGACAAGAAGCTGCTCTTTACCGAGGGTTGCCTAGAAGGGGCTCACAACATCGGCCAGTGGTCAACCGGGGAAACCTACGCCCGAGCGATCATCAACGATCTGAATCACGGGGCCGTAGGCTGGATCGACTGGAACCTGCTGCTCAACACCGAAGGCGGCCCGAACCACGTTGGCAACTACTGCGCGGCGCCGGTAATCGCCGACACGGACGAAGACCGCCTGATCTACGGCAATTCTTACCACTACATCGGCCATTTCAGCCGATTCATCAAGCCGGGGGCGTACCGGGTGTTCTGCAAGAACACCGGGACCGACGTCCTGAGCACCGCGTTCCGGAATCCCGATGGGTCGGTCGTAGTGATCCTGCTCAATGAGCGCGACTACCCGGTCCAGTGCGCGCTCAGACTGGCGGGGAAACGCGCCCGCTTGCTGCTCGAGGAGCGTTCGATCGCGACCCTCGTGGCAGACGCCGCCTTGCTTCCGTGATCCAACGAGTCCTCGCCCTTCAAGGAACCGCCTAGTCGTGCCACTTCGATCGCTCACCCTTGTCTTGTCGTTGGCCTTTGGCGCCGTCTCCGGGCTCAGCCAGGGCGGGCCAGTGATTGTGCCCGGCTGGGGCGCCCCGGTCTTTCGGGACGAGTTCGACGGCAGCAGCATCAACACCGGCGTGTGGGAGGTGGGCAATTGGCCGAACGCGGCGAACAACGAAGAGCAGTACTACCACCCCGACCAAGTGCTGGTTTACGACGGCGGGCTGCACCTGTGGGCAGAACGCGACGACAACTGGACCTACGGACGCAACTACAACTCCGGCCTGGTGCGGACCTGGCAAGGGTGGCGTTACGGCCGGTTTGAGGCCCGCGCAAAGATCCCGTGGGGCCAGGGCTTCTGGCCGGCGATCTGGATGCTGCCCCGTGGTCCCGCTTGGCCGGTGGGCGGCGAGATCGACATCATGGAGAACGTCGGCAACAACACGCGTTTCGTGAAGGGCTCGTACCACTACAACTGGGAACCGGGTTGGCCGATCACGAGCAACGCGGATTACATCACCGGGGAAGACTTCGCCGCCGGCTACCACGATTACGCGGTCGAGTGGGAGGCGGATCAGATGCGGTTCTATGTGGACGGCAACCTCTACCACGTGATCGATAACCCCATCCAGCCGGACCCGGCTCCGATGAGTATCACGCTCAACCTCGCGGTGGGCGGGGACTGGCCCGGTTCGCCCAGCTGGTCGACACCGTTCCCGTCAAGCTTCGACATCGACTACGTGAGGGTATGGCAACGCCCAGAGCTGACCGCGCCACCGACGTCCTTGATTGTCGACCCCGGCTTTGAGGCGGCGGACGGCGGGATGGAAGACTGGGGCCGATTCGGCAACAGCATCGACAACGTCACCTCCGACTACGGCACGCCCCGCGATGGAGAGAGGTCGCTCAAGCTGTACGGCCAGTTCAACGACGAAGACAACATCTCCGGCGCCTATCAGAGCCTGGCCGTTTCCCCGGGCGCAGGGATTGTCGCCGGGGCGCACGCGTTGATCCGTTCGGACGACTCGATCCTGGGAACCGAGAATGAAGCCCTGATGAAGCTGGAGTTCTACAGCGAGGCGGGCGCAGCGCGGGAATCGGAAGCCTTTCTGTCTGAGTCGATCGTCTCACTCTCCGACGGAATCGTCGACGAAGACTCTTGGACCTACTTCCAGATCGAAGACACCGCGCCCTACGGCACGGTCGAGGCACGCATCGCCTTCGTCTTTCTGCAGCCCGAAACGAGCGACTCCGGCTCGGTCTTCATCGACAGCGTCACGTTTGAAGCGACCCTCGAAGGCGACTTCAACCTCGACGGCGTGGTCGACGTCGCGGACTACACCGTGTGGCGTGACACCGTTGGCACACAAGTGGAGCCCGGAACCGGCGCCGACGCCAACGAGAACGGCATCGTCGACCTGCAAGACTACGCCTGGTGGCGCGAAGCGATGCACGGCCCGGCGCCCGAGCCGCTTGCGATCCCCGAGCCCACATCGGCAACCGGCTGGCTTGCGGCGACCGCCCTTGGCTGCTTCGTCCGCGGCTCGAGGCGTGGCCGTCGCCAACGTTGAAGCTCGGCCGCCATTAGCGGCCGGCTGAGCAGTGGACCATCTACCCCGTAGTCCACTGCTCGTCGCCGGCAATCAGTAGCGCGACTATCGCACGCGTCGCCGCACCGCGGCGGCCAAGCAGCCGCACGCGGCCAGCAGCACGCCACCGGTCGGCTCCGGGACGACGGTGAACGTGATCACCGGCCACTCGCCCTGCAGACCAGCCTCGCGGACCGTCATCTGGTACGCATCGAAACCGGTGGCGAACGCATCCGCCCCGTAGCTCAGCCGCAGGAATACGTACTGACCGGCCCCGGCGCCGCCGTCGTACGACGTGTTGAGGAAGTCGCGCAGGTTGGCGTCGCCCGTCGCGTCGGTGTTGTTGTTGGGCATGCCAACAAAGCCGGCCGAACTCGACGGCGTCAAGAAGCTCTCCTGAATCAGCGTCGCCGAGGGGTCGAACGCCGCGCCGACGTAGAAGTCGTCGACTGAGATCGCCGGATCGGGATCAACCCGTACACCGTAGAGGTCGATGTCCGTCACCGTGTCGTTGCCGATGTTGTAGACCATGATGCCAAGGTCGGCGCTCAGAAATGGGTCGACAACCGCACCGCGGTTTGGCAGCTGGAAGGGGATGACAACCGACGTCAGTCCCGGACCGAACCACTCGCCAATCTGGGCGTCGAAGTCGCCGAACGTATCGGGGTGAACGACCGGCCACGGGTTCTGCGGCGGCAGGTTATCGCGGACTTCGAGGAATCCATCGTTGGCGTCGGAGAAGATCTGCGCCGCCATCGCCTGATGGGCCGTCGCAATCCCGCACACAACCGCGAGGAGTGCCCGGAGCCGACGCCCCGGGAAACAAGACAACTTCGCTGACATTAGGTCTACCTCAAGATGAAGAAAAGAGAAGCACGAGCGACCGGTCATGGGTCGCATGCACCAACCAGCAAGCACGGAAGAAAAGAGACCAACTCAGTGCCGGCAGCACCGACCTGTGCCATGGAATACGCCACAGAACGCATTTCTGCCGCGCAATCACAGAAAAGCACCGAATTGCGGAGGCCCGCGACAGTCGTAGCATGACGGTCGTCTGACGCCACGACACCTCTGGACCTCAACGAGAGATGACCCTTCCGGTGACAGGAGCCGACTACCCCAAACGATCCGCGGCACCTCTCGTCGCGCCGCGGCACCCCTTGGCCAGCAGAGCCGCACGCCGTGGATGTTGACAAACGCACGTAAGTTCAGGCCGACGGCCGGAAGTGAGACGCTATCGTGCGGGACGCGCGGCCAAGCCTCGGCTGTTGCGAATCAAAGAAGCGACAGAGAAGCAAGACAAGGATGCGGCCCACCGATCAGACGAGCGAGCCGCTGACCGAGAGCGTGCCCTCGCGGGGTTGCGGCGTGGAGAACTCGCCCCACCCACGTGTGGCTCGGTCGTACTAGACGACGGAACCCTGCACTGCGAACTCAACGCCTGAGACGAGAAGGACCGCGGCGGCTCTGAGTCGCCGCGGCGAAGCGATCTCGCACGCGGACTACAAGAGTGGGTCACCCGGCAACAGCGCTTGCGCGGCGATGACTCTTGAAGCCCGGAGGCCGAAGCGGGCAGCAGCCAAACGAACCGGCAGACCGACAGGGCGCCCTTCTTCACGATCTCAAAGCAGCTGATCCGCGTCCTCAGCTTCGATGCCACGTGTGCGTTGAACTTGTAAGACAGTTGCGTTGAATCGTCGAAGGATTCCGCGGGCGTCCTTGAGGCTGGTGAAGAGCTCACGGTTGAGCAGCTCATCTCGCTGGCGCTCATCGTGTTCCGGGTCGATCGCCCGGTCACCGAAGCCCGCATCGGGCATCGCAAAGTCGCCGTCGCCCCGGACCTTGGCGACGACGGAAAAATGCCGGCTTCGTTGGCGGGCCCGTGCGACTCTTCGTGATTGAGAGGATAGGAGCGAATAACTCACAGCCCCGGCGGCCGCTCCAAGGCCCACTCGTCTTGCCGAAGCCTGATCCCGTAACGAGGCGGTAGAAGTGGCTGACAAGAAGACCGATCTCGTCACGCGGAAACTCCAGGAAGCCGCGATGGCGTCGGACGACTTCGAGGAGCAAGCGGAAAACATGATCTGGAGCGCTGTCTGTGTGACCGCGGGGCTAGGCGCCGTTCCGTTTGGCATCAACACGTGGTTCTTTGTTGCCGCCAACACAACGCTGATCGCGATGCTTGGCAAGCACTACGGGCAGCAGCTCAGCCACGAAGGGGCCGCGAAGGTCCTCCGGCACATTGTCATGTCCGTAGGCTTCACGTTCTTCGCTACCACGCTTGGGCTTAAGTTCTTCGCCGAGGTGCTCAAGGGCGCCGGAGTGATCACGATGGGCGGCGCCACGGTCGCCGGCATGGCGCTCGACGCCACGCTTGGCGGCGCCACAACCTACGCCATTGGATACACCGCACAGTCCTACTTTCGGAAAAGCCCGAAGATGAAACGGGCCGAGATCAAACGTGTCTTCGCCGCGGGGTTTGCCGAGGGCAAGCGGCGTGTTACTTCAACCTCAGTAAAGGGGAAGCAGGAATGATGGACTTCGATTTCTTCGATTTCGTAGACGGTGGTGAGATGACGCCGGAGGAGATCGTGCCGGGCGTCGACGACGAACTGTTGGAGGAAGTCACCAACGCGATGTCGGCCGAGGACCTCCCGACGAATCAGTCCGAAGGCAGTGTCAAGTTTGGCTACACCATCGACCGGTGGGGGCAACCCTATTGGGGTGACGGAACCCCGGACGTCAGCAACTGGCCAAGCTGAGGCGCCGGCGATCGAGGTTGGGCCAAAGCGACGGCGCCGCAGCCGTGATCGCTCGGCGGAGCGACGCGGATGCGGCGCCACGCGATTCTTGCGGCAACGCGCGGCGTCAGCGATACTCAGGGCCCACTCTAACCCTGGTATTGCTGATGCCGGCCGAGCCAACCCATGCCCAGCAAATCACCGTCTGGCTCAACCGCGTCCAGAATGGGCGTGACGAGTCGGCGTGTGCGCATTTGTGGCAAGCGTACTTCGAGCGGCTGATCTTGCTTGCCCGGAAGCAGCTGCGTGGTGCGCCCCAGCGTGTTGGCGACGAGGAAGACGTTGTCCTGAGCGTGATGGACAGCTTCTTCGCGGGGGTGCAGCAGGGGAGGTTTCCAAACCTCAGCGACCGCAATGAACTGTGGGCCCTGCTGGTCACGATGACCGCTCGGAAGGCCGTCAATCAGTTGCGCGGACAGCAGACGCTGAAGCGAGGCGGCGGCAAGAACCGAGGGGAATCGGCGTTCGGCGATCCCGCCGCCGGCGAGGGAGGCCAGGGGATCAACACCGTCGCAGCTCCGACCCCCCACGCCAGAGTTTGCCGTCGAAGTCGCGGAGTCGTGCCGGCGCCGGCTCGCTTCCCTCGGCGACGAGGAACTCGTCAAGGTCGCAACGATGAGGCTCGAAGGTTACACCACGCAAGAGATCGCCGAGCGGCTTAACTGCTCACCACGAACGGTTGAGCGCCGGCTCGAAGCGATACGCCGGGCGTGGGCCGATCGCGACCCGGACAACTAACCCTGCTTGTGACGGCGCGATGTCGCATCAATGGTTAGACGGCTTGCCGAACGCCGAGTCGACCGAGGCGAGCGGCGACTCGGTTGACCGAGGCGAGCGGCGACTCGGTTGACCAAGCGCTGCAGGACTTCGAGTACCGGTGGCAGCAAGACGAGCGCCCCTCGCTGCAGCAGGTCATTGCAAGGCTGCGGGACCCGGCCGCGGCGGAGTCGGTGGCGCTCTATTGTGAGTTTGTCGCCATCGACTTGTGGCATCGATGGCGGGCGTCGCCCGAGGCAGCTCGGGAGGAGTCGGACGGTTTACCGGCGAAGCCGCTGCTGGAAGCCTACGCGGCCGTCTACCCCGCCGCATGCCCCGTGCATAGGCTGCCCGCGAGCCTGGTGAAGGAAGAGTACCGGGTCCGCCGCATGGCGGGCGAGGCGATCGACAAACAGGCGCACGCCACCCGGTTTCGCGGGACCGATGAGGCGACGCTGCTGAAAGCGCTCGACAGTGTCGACTACGAGATCGATCTCGCCTCAACGCTCGCGGCGGCACACGCGTCGTCGGTGGTCGATCACACCGCGTCGCACAGCAAGCCGGTTCAACCCTACGAGCCAGGGCAGAGGATCGCCCAGTTCGAGCTCCGCCAACGGATCGCGGCCGGCGGGTTCGGTGCGGTTTGGCGGGCGTGGGACGACCGCCTCAGCCGCGAGGTAGCGGTCAAGCTGCCGCGTCGGGTCGATCTCGAGCCACGGGAGGTCAAGTACTTCTTGGCCGAGTCGCGTTCCGCCGCGCAGCTGAAGCACCCCAACATCGTTCCTGTCTTCGAGTCGGGCGTGTCGGGCGATACGCCGTATATCGTCTCGGAGCTCGTCGATGGCAAGCCTTTGTCGGAGATCAACTTCCGGGGAGATTGGAACGCTATCGCAAGCACCGCGGCGCAACTGGCCGAAGCCCTTCATCACGCCCACAGCCAAGGGGTGGTGCACCGAGACATCAAGCCAGCCAACATCCTCATTGAGCCCGACGGCCGCCCGAGGATCACCGACTTTGGCCTGGCCCGGCACGAGGGCTTCGCCCACTCGGCGACCGCCGAAGGCGCGGTGTTTGGCACGCTCGCCTACATGCCTCCCGAACAGGCCCGAGGGATGGGGCAGCACGCGGACGGGCGGTCGGACGTCTACTCGCTGGGCGTTGTGTTATTCGAGCTGCTAGAGGGCGCTCTCCCGTTCGAGACCGACGCGCTCGCTCGCCAGATGCGTGGCCCGGCAACGCAGCGGCCGCCGAAGTTCACCACCGACGTGCCGCTCGACCTGCAGACCGTCTGTCTTAAGTGCCTGGAAGCCGACCCGGGCGATCGCTACGCAACGGCCGAAACCTTGGCAAGCGACCTGGAAGCCTATCTCGACGGGCGACCGATTACCGCGCGGCCTCTCGGCCCGGGAGAACGGCTAACGCGGTGGCGCCGAGCCCGTCCGTTGACGGCCGGGTTGGTTGCCACCACCATGTTCCTGGCGGTCTTGCTCGTTTCGGCGGTCTTCCTATCGACGTGGCGTTTGGGTTCGCTCTCGGCGGACATCTCGTCGGCCAACTCCGCAGCCGCGGCCGAGCGGGTTGCGTCCAACCTTGTGCGTTACGCATCGACGCTTTCTTCAGCCCATCAAGCCTTCAGCGATGGCGACGCCGGCCGGGCGGAACGGTTGCTGACCGACGCGTCGCAGCAGCTGCCCAACTCCGACCGACCGCCGTTCGCACACCGGCTGCTCGACGTGTGGCTAGCCAAGCCCGGGCTGCAGGCGATCGAAGCCCATACGGGCGCCGTGCTCGCAGCAACCATTAAAGGGGGAGCGGTGTCCACCATCGGGGCCGATGGTCACCTGCGGCAGTGGGATGCCGAAACCGGGGAGGGGCTCGGCGATTGGAGACTCGGCAAGGCCGGACCGATTGAGCTTGCGTGCTTTCATCCTCAAGAGCCGCAGGCGGTGATCGCAACCGACCGCCGCTTGCTGGGGATAGGCACGGGCGAATCCGAACCCGCCCACGAGTTCGAGGTTCCGCTGGATGCTCCGATCACAAACCTCGGCTACTCCAACAGCGGCGGCCACATCTATGCAGTGATCGGCGGCCAGGAGCTGCGGGTTTGGAAGGCGACCGATGGCGAGCAGGTGTTGCGATTGCCGCGCGATCTGCCCCTGCTCGGCGCCGCCGTGCTTGACCAGGAGCGGGTTGCCCTGCTGCAAGGCTCGGGGGGGCTCGACGTGGTCAGCCTTGATGCGGGCCGGCTTGTGTCGGCGCCACGCGCTGGCGACGCGGCCGTCGCGGGGCGGTTTGCGAGCGCACCCGGCGCCGCGTTCGCCGTGGCCGCAACGACCGACGGCCGCCTGCTGCGGGTGAATCCCGATGGCGGATTGGCGCCGATCGCCACAAACCCTGCTGAAGGGCTGACGGCGTTGGCGTTGTCGGGCCGCGGCCGACTGCTCGCCGCTGGCGCAAGAACCGGAGCGGTCACGGTGCTCTCGCCCGGCGCCGGCCCGCCGATCGGCTTGGTGGGCCATCGGCGGCGCGTCACTTGCCTGGCATTCGATCAGTCGGGGCAGCGATTGGTGTCGGGCGATGCGGGCGGGCTCGTGATTCTTTGGGATACAGCAACCGGTTCCGGCGCACGCAAGCTACACCACGCCCTGGCGCCAGTCGTTCACGGGGTCGCTCCGATCTCGGCGACCGAGTTGGTCTCGGCCGAGGCCAGTTCCATCACACCCTCAGGCTATTCGGGGCGATCCCAATCGCAAGGGGCGTTGAATCGATGGGGCAACTCGCGCGGCGACGATCGGAGGTTGGAACCGACCCTGTCGTACAGCGACGCCGCGGTGTCGCCGGACGGCAAGTGGCTGGCGATCTCGGCGGGCAGCCCTTGGACACCCGGCAGGATTGAAGTGATCGACCTCGAAGCCCGGAGCCGCCGAGTTGCCTGGGAGGATGTCGTCGGCTCTGCCCATTCAATCGCTTTCGGCCCCGCCGGGAGGCTAGCGGTCGCAAGCGGGCGATCGGTCGAAGGCGGGCCGAATCCACGCCAGGACGCCGATTCGCGTCTCGTTGTGCTCGCGCCGGATCTCTCGGCCGTTGAACTCGATATCCCCCTCCCCGGCCGGGTGGTCTCCGACTTGGCGTTCTCGCCTGATGGCGGAGGGCTGGTGATCGCTTCCTACCGGGAACCGGCGCCCCTGTTGCTTGACCTCGATTCGGCCGCCGAGACGCCGCCCGCTCCGATTGCCAACCCGAGCGGCGAAGGCGTTTCGGCCTTATCGTTTGTCGGCCCGGGGCGGGTCGCGTACGCCACCTTCAACGAGCAGAACCTGGCAAAGCCCGGCAGCGTGCTCTTGCTAAACGCCGACGTGGGCGAGACCCGCGAGCTTGGACAGCACGAACTTCCCGTGACTTCGATCACGCCAGTTTCCGACAACCGGTTCGTCACCGCTTCACTGGATGGAGAGCTGTGCTGGTGGAGCACCGATCGCCCAGCCGCGCTCCATCGGCATCGAGTCGGCAGCCCCGTCATGGCGACCCGGCAAGGCGCCACTCCGGAAGAACTGCTCATGATCACCGCACAGCCGGGGGCACGGCTGGAGCTTGGCGCTTGGCGTCGACGCGATGACACGTTCGTGCTGCAACGCAACTACGGCGTGGTTGGCGGGGTGGCGATGGCGACCGACCTGCAGCGGGGGTGTGTCTACGTTGGCGAGGCGCTTCACGGATCGCTGAACTCCGTGGGCCTGGAGTCCGGCGCGCTCCAACTGATGCCCTCAGCTGAAGTGGTCAGGATAACCGAAAGTGCGTTGATGTGTGTCGCCACGTCGCTGGAGTCCCTGCCCGGGTTGGCGGTGACCGGCGACCGCGAAGGTGTCGTTGCGCTTTGGGACATCAATCGTCATCAAGAGATCGACGCCACAACCGCCGCCGGAGCGCCCGTCATTGAAGTGGGCATCTCCAACGACGGCGCCTTCGCGGCCGCCCTGTTGCCCGGCGCCGAACCATCACAACGCAGCAGGGGCAGGTTGAGGCTGTTCCGAATCGAACCGCCAGGCCACCGGCTTGCCCCCTACGCTCCCGCCGCGTTGCGGGGAGTTGATGCGTCTGCAATCGCGTTCTCGCCATCCGGCGCCGTGCTGGCGATCGGCGTTGCGGGCGGTTGCCTGCTGTACGACCTTGCTGGTGATGAGGAAGTGGTCCGCTACGCCATCGATTCGATCGAGGCCGACGCGCCAACCGCCATTGCGTTCTCGCCGAGCGGTGATCACTTGGCGTTTGTGACGCCCACCTCGATTGTCGCCTTCAACACGGAGTCTGGCAAAGTTGTCGCCTCGCGGCGATTTGAGTCCCGACGCCCAGCTGCGTTGGCGTTCTCGCCCGACGGCACGACCCTCGCCGCGGTACTGGAGGATGGGGTGCGGCTGCTGGCCTTTCCCGAACTGTTGCCGCTTGCCGATCTGCCGTCGCCCCTCAGGCGATTGACCGCCGCCTGCTTCTCGCTGGATGGCGATACGCTGTACGCCTCGGGGGTCGGCGTCAACCTTGGCGAAGGCGTCTGCTGCTGGGAGGCAAGCCGATGAGTGACGCCGATCGACACAGCCAGCGCAGAACTAACGAGCCGAGTCCCCGCCGCTTGGCTCTCGGATTCACATTGGTTGAGTTGCTTGTCGTGATCGCCATCATCGCCACGCTGGTCGCCCTGCTGCTGCCCGCCGTGCAATCGGCTCGTGAGTCGGCGCGCCGCACCGAATGCATGAGCCGATTGCGCCAGATCGGGTTGGCGGCCCTCTCGTTCCATGAAGCAACCCAGAGCCTGCCGCCGGGGCACCTCGGGCCACCAAGCACCGGCGACACCGCGGGGGCGGCGCCCGGCGGGTACGCCCAGAACCTTGGCGCCGTCGCCTTCCTGCTGCGTCACCTGGAGAGGGGCGACCTGGCCGATGCGATCAAGGTGGATGCCTCGCGCGAGAACTGGCCGCGCAACGATCCGAGCCAGCCGCGGGTGGTTCCCTACTTCCAAGACCCCGACACTTGGGCAACCGCCAAGGCGAACGTTCCGAGCCTTCGCTGCCCCTCAACGGCGCAGCCCTCGGCGACCAACGACGTCATCGTCATCTTGAACGTGCTGAACTGCGGGCCAACCTGCGGCAACCTCCAGCGGCTCGTTTGGCCGGACCGCAACGAAGCCGCGACGATCGGCCGCACCAACTATCTGCCGGTGGCGGGCGCCCTGGGCAAACTCTCCCATCCCGAGCGCGGCGAAAGCTTCTGGGACCGGTACGCAGGGGCGTTTTGGAATCGCTCGGCGGTTCGCCAAGGCCAGATCGTTGACGGCTCGAGCCGGACGCTCCTCTGGGGCGAAGCGGTCGGCGGCTGGCTGCGCGACGGCGCCAGGTCGAACGCTTACGCCTGGATGGGCGCCGGGGCGCTGCCAACCTTTTGGGGGCTTGGACCGCCGCTCAAGACCGACTGGTCGCAGTTCAGCTCCGAACACCCCGGCGTGGTCAACTTCTGCTACGCGGACGGATCGGTGCGGCCCGTTGATACCGACATCGACCGCTGGGCGTTGATCAACTTGTCCGCGATTAGCGATGGCCAGATCGGAGGAGCAACCCCATGAAACCGTCGCACAACCGCGGGCCTCTGAATCGAGGGTGGCCCCGACTGATCGCCGTTGCCTGCGTTCTTGTTGCGGGCGCCGGCTGCGGTGACAACGATGAGCAGGCCCCGACCGCTGAGCCGGGCGTCTCCTCAGAGCTTGAGTTGGAAGAGAAGGCGGCGGACCTCGATGGCTTGATGCCAGAGTGAATTCGTCTCAGGCGTTTGCGCGAGCAAGCGCCACACTCACACCACAACGAGTAGCCAACATGATGAGACGCCTGAACTGCAAGGCGGCGATTGTGATTGCCGCCGTTACCGGGGCTCTTGGCCAAGCCGGCGGGCAGCCCCTGAGAACGAATTACAGCTTCAGCCCGATCCAGGTCCCCGGCGCCGCGGACTCCGTTGCGTATGGCGTGAACGACCATGGCCTGGTGGTTGGCGAGTTCGGCAACGTCAGCTTCGCCGCACCCTTCGTCGTGGGCAACAAAGGCTTTGCCTACGACGGCCGTGAGTTCCGCACGATTGAGTTTCCGGGCTCCGTGTTCACGCGAGCGATTGGCGTCAACAACTCCGGGGAGATTGTCGGCGAGTACGTCCTGGCAGACGGGCTGGTGCGGGCGTTCCGCTTCGATGGCCAGAACTACGATTCGATTCAGCCGATCACAGGGTCGCAGGCGACCGCCTTTGACATCAACGATAACGGCGTGGTTGTTGGCGTGAACTCCGTCGACGGGTTTACGCCCACCGCCGGCTTCCTCCAACGCCCGGGCCAGCCGCCGGAGGTGTTCAGCGGTGGGCCGGCCGGGGACCGCTTCTACCAGGGGATCAACAACAACGAGCAAGTGGCGGGCTGGTCGTCAACGATGCTCTTGGCGATCGGCTTCGTGACGCCGGGCGATGTCAACCTGTTCTTCCCCGGCCGCGACACCACCGAGGCCACCGCCATCAACGACAACGGGATCGTCGCCGGTCGGCACGGCATTCTCGACTTCCTAGATCTTTCCATTGACTACTCGGGGTTCTTGTACGACCTCGCCGAGCCCGGTTCTTACACCGATGTCGCTCTGCCGGATGCGGGGTGCACGCAAAGCTGCGCCGCGTCGCTCGAGGGCCTCAACGACAGCCAGGCGATTGTCGGCTTCGTTGAAAACGCATCTGGCGGGTTGCAGGGCTTCTTGGGCAAGCTGCCCGACACGGCCGCCTCGGGCGACTACAACGGCGATGGCCTGCGGGACGCTCAGGACTACGAGGTGTGGCGATCAACCTTCGGCGCCACGGGGCTCACGCTTGCCGCCGACGGCAACGGCGACCACGTCGTCGACGCCGCCGACTACACGATCTGGCGAGACAACCTGCCTGCCGCAGCCCACGGGAAAGCGGCCACAGCGCCCGAGCCGTCGCCGCTGATGATGCTCTCCCTGCTCGCATGGAAGTGCTTCGGCCGAACCGGTGGCGGAGTCCGGCGCCGTTTGGTGATTCACAGATAGCGTCCGGCTTGTGACGCCGCGTTCCCGCCCCTCGCGGCCGGAAGCTTCGATTCGCCGTAAGTCGCAGCCTCGCATCCGTTTGGCATCGCCACGCTGAGCCGCACATGAAGCGTTCCCCACGAAGCCCTCGCGCCACACGCAGGGAGAAGCCCGCCACCCGCCGCTCCAGCCGGCGGCTGCAGTACGAGTCGCTGGAATCACGCCAGATGCTCTCGGCGGAGGACCTGTTCGCGCGCAACGACACGATCCAGACCGCGTTCGAACTGGGGCTCGTTTGGGAAGACAACCAGTTCGCCCTGCCGCCGCCAACGTTCCAGGCCACGTTCGATTCGGCGGCCGATGTCGACTGGTTCCGCTTCACCACCACCGCGCCGGCGACGAGCTTCGGCGATCGGCTCGACAGCGTCGCCGTTGACGACTTCGGGTGGGCCACGACCGGACAACCGCTCGTGTACCGGCTTCATTATCGCAGCCTGATCGACGGCCAGGTCCGCCCGGTAGAGTCGGCACAGATTGTCGGTTTCCCCGAGGCACTGCCGGCGCAGACAACCTACTACTCGATCGCGAATGTCCCAGCGACCGAGTTCTTCATCGAGACGCGGCCGAACCCGCTCGCCAATCCGCTTGCCGTTTCGTACGGCATCCGCATCGACGCTCCCTCGGTGCAGGTGGACGGCTTCGAGTCCAACGAAACCTTCGCCACGGCGACGCCGCTGACCGCCCCGGGGCGGCGGCCCGCTGCAGGGGTTCAGCTACTACCCGGCGACCATCCACGCGACATCCGAACAAGACTTCTACCGCTTCGACCTGACGCGGCGTGGCGGCGACGAGCACTTTGTGGCGATTGATCTGAATCACACGCAGCGGACCGACCTCCGGCTGGAGCTGTTTGACGGCGCCGGCCAGCTGGTTGGCGTCAGCTCCGGGCCGAGCAACCGCCACGAGATTAGCCTGGCCAACTTCCCGGCGGGGACGTACTTCGCCCGGGTTGTGGCGGAAGCCCCCGGTGTCACTAGCCCGCTCTACTGGCTCTCCGTGAACGCGCCGCAGCAGCTGGCCGCGGACTTGCTGGAGACCCTTAACGGGCCGGATAACAACACGCCGCAGAGGGCGGTCAATCTCGGCTCACCCGGCGGGCTGGTGACGTTGGGGATCGACCCCGCCGCGGTGGTCGGCGATACGGCGCCGGCGGGGGACGCCCTCTCCATCCATCAACTGCCCGGCGGCTTTGCCGATGTCGACTACTTCCGCTTCGAGGTGACTTCAACGGGCGGCCCGGCCGACTTCGTGCAGATCGACTTCGACCACGACGAGGGCGACCTGGATCTGTTCCTGGAGACCTACAACCCGGTGCTCGGCTTCTCGTCGGTTGTTGCGGCGTCAAACGGTTTCGGAGACACCGAGGCGTTGTCGCTCGCGGGGCTCCCGCCGGGCGTTTACTACGCTTCGGTCCGGGGGGCGTATGGCGCGACGAACCCCAACTACCGCTTCTCGCTCGGTCTCGGCGCCGGGGCGTTGCCTATCGATGCCTACGACCGCGGCATCCGCAACGACTCCCGCAACACGGCCACCGACCTCGGCCCCCTCTCGGGCGCCCGAACCTTGCCGCAGCGGCTCTCGATCGACAACGCCAGCGATGAGGATTGGTACCGCGTTGAGCTGACCGGCAGCGGCTCCGCCCGCGACGGCGTGCTGGTCGCCTTTGACGCCGACGCCGGCGACATCGACGTTGAGCTGTACCGCGGCGACTCCGTCTCGCCCATCGACGCGTCGCGCTCGCTCTCCAGCCAGGAATTTGTCAGCTTCGATGACCTCGCGGCCGGGGAGTACTTTGTCCGCGTCTTCGGCTACCAGGGCGCGACCAATGGGCAGTACGAACTCACGCTGCTCGGCCCGGGCGCCGACCGGTACGACGACGCCGGCGGCAACAACAGCGCGGCGGCCGCGACCAACCTCGGCCGGCTGACTGGCGGCTACGACGAAACGCTGCTCTCCATCGACTCGGGCGACCAAGACTGGTTCCGCTTTGAGACAACCGCCGCCGCCGGCTCGGGGCAGGCGATCACCGTCGCCCACGACCGGCAAGAGGGCGCCCTCCGCCTGCAGCTCTACAACGACACCGGCACGCAGATGCTGGCCGAGGGTGTCGGCCTGACCGGCGTCGAGTCGATCGACCTTACGCGGCTCGACTTCGGCACGGGCCCGCACACCGCGCTGCCGGCCGGCACGTACCTGGTGCGGATTGTTGGCGAAAGCACCCTGCAGACCGAAGTCTCCAGCTACACGCTGGCGATCGACGCCCCGGCTGAGAACGGCCGCGACCGCTTCGACCGCAACGGCTCGGCGAATAACAGTCGGGCCAGCGCGGTCAACTTGGCGGATACCGCGGTCGCCGGCGAGGGCGCCGACGGGCTGGTGGTCATCGCCAATCGCCGCGACCCGCTCACCCTGCACGCCGGCGATGAGGACTGGTACCGCATCAACTTGAGCGGGGACGAGGGCGTCGATCACTTCGCGACGATCGCGTTTGATCACACGCAGGGCGACCTCGACTTCGAGCTCTACTACGAGAACGAGTCGACCCCGCGGCGCCGGTCGACCGGCGTCGCCAACTCGCACACGCTGGACCTCTCGGGGCTGGGCGACGCCGGGGCCTATTACCTCCGTGTCGTCGGCTTCGTCGGCGCCAAGAACGCCTCGTACAACCTGCTAGTAAGCGACCCGCGGCCGGCGGAGGTCGACTGGCTCGACGCCGTGGCCCGCAACGATAGCCGAACGTCGGCAACCGATCTCGACACCAACGACGGGCTCATTACACCGACCAACCTGTCGCTGGAGGCGGGCGACGAAGACTGGTTCCGCGTCGAGTTCGCCCAGCCGCCGGTCAACGGACACTCGGTGTCCATCGCGTTCGATCACTTCTTGGGCGACCTGCAGCTGGAGCTCTACGCGGGCGGTCAGGCTCAGCCTGTCCGCGCGTCAACCACCGTGCAGGACCTTGAGAGCCTGCCGCTCAACGAACTCTCGGCGGGCGTTTACTTTGTGCGGGTCTTCGGCCGAGACGCCGCCACGACCAGCCCGAGCTACTCGCTGGTGATCGACGGCCCCGAGGGCAGCGGCGGCGACCGCGGCGAGCAGGGCGCCGGCAACAACACTGCGGCGGGCGCCTTCGACCTGCGAGCCGTCGAAGGGCTGAGGTCGTTCGACCCGTTCTCGATCCACGAGTCGGGTGACGACGACTGGTTTCGCTTTGAGCTGCTGGCCGACGCCGCGGCCGGCAACGGCGTCTCCATCGCCTTCGACTCAGCCGTCGGCGACCTCGACCTGCTGCTGTACGACGCCACGGACACAACGCTGCTCGGCTCGTCACAGACCGCGCAAGACGTCGAGGCAATCCGCTTCGAAGACCTCGCCTCACCGCTCACCGCCGGCGAGTACCGCCTGCTGGTCCGCGGCCACGAGGGGGCGACCAACCCGCGGTACGTGCTCTCCCTCGATGCCCCAGGCGACCGCCTTCTTCCAGATGTCTTTGAAGAGAACGATTCGTCGCAAGAGGGAACCAACCTCGGCACAGTCGAAGGGCTGCTCACGCTCCCCGGCTTGTCGATCGACGAGCCCGGAGACGTCGACTTCTTCACCTTCGCCACTACCGGCGCCGGCAACGAGGGGCACAGCGTTGAGTTGCTGTTTGACCACGAGCAGGGCGACCTTGAGCTGGAAGTGACAACGCCGCTGCTCGCCGGCCAAGACTTCACGTCGCAAACCGATGGCAACCGCGAGCGGGTGTCGCTGGACGGAGTGTCCGGCACGATCTTTAACGTGATCGTCCGCGGCGTCGGCGGCGCCACCAGCCCGGACTACACGCTGGTGCTCGACACCCCGATCCCGGTCGAGCCGGACTTCGTAGAAGGCCGCACTATTTTCGATCCAACGGTTGGGCAGGAAATCTACGACCTCCGCCGGATCGACGGAACGCTGAGCATCGGCGGCCTGTCGATCGACTCGCCCGGTGACCGGGATCACTACATCTTCCGTCTGGAAGCCGACCCGGCGCCGGGCGACACGATCCGGGTCGACACCAGCCGGCACGACGGCCCGCTGACGCTGCGGCTGCGGTCGGGCAACAACACGCTGCTAGCCGAGGTGACGCAGACGACCGAGGACTTCATCGAGGTCCCGCTGGTTGGTGAGAGCTACACCGTGGGCGCCTTCGCCAACCACCGCATCGAAGTGCTGGCCGCCGAGCCGGGCGGGACGAATCCAGAGTACACGCTGACCATCAGCGGCCGTCCACCGCTGCTGGAGGATCGTTATGAGGGGAACGACTCGGTCGCTACGGCTTACGAGTTGGGCACACTCGAGACGGCTTCCCAACCTACGACTCGCATCAGTCCAGCCATCAGAGACTTCCTCGTAGGCTTCAACCAGACCTTAGCGCCCGCGGCGCAAGATCAGAGATTCGTCAACGGGCTTACCGGCCTGGGCAACGCTCCCAATCCCGCTTTCAGCAATGTCGTTGGTCAGGTTCAGGACGGCCTTGTCGGGCTGATCGGTCGCACCTACGGCACCCGGCCGAGTCCGTTCGCCCCCGGGACGGAACTGCAAACGCTGCTCGCCGGGCAGGGAGCGACTTTCAACCCGTTTCTTCCAAACCAACCGATCTTTCCGCAGTCGCCTTCCCCGTTCGCGGGCGGTTTCCCTAACCCCTTCCTGGGGCAGGCCGGCTTGGCGCCGCGGCGGACTTCGTTCAGCCCCTTCCAGCAGCCACTGGGTTTCAACCCGACGCCACGCCCGCAGCAAACCTTCGCTTCCCCGGACGCCAGCAACGCGTTGAATCGACTCTTCACCAACACCGGCTTCGGCGGCGGTTTCGGCTCTTTCCCGACACAGCCGTCGTTCTCGCCCTTTAGTGGCAACTCAACCTTTGGGTTTGGGCTGCCTTTCAACAACAGCCTTGGGGCAAACCTCAACGGGTTTCTCAATCCGGGTAAAGCCTTCGGGCGATCGGCGAGCACGCTCACCCCGCTGGTTGTGGCGTCGGTGGGGTTGGGCGATCGGGACGTCTACCAATTCACGCTCGACAGCGACAGCAGCCCAGACGACTTCCTCAGCGTGGTGACTGACGCCAACCGAGGCGCCCTGCGTATGCAACTGCTTGCCGACGACCCGGCGACCGGCGTTGCGGTGGTGGTCGGCTCGTCGGACGGCGGGTCGCCGATCGAGCGGGTCAGCCTCGCCGGCCTCGCCGCGGGGGACTACTACCTGGTGGTGGAGGGGCAGACGCCCGGCGTTACCAACCCGGACTACGCCCTCTTCGCCAGCGTCGCGGGCGGCGACACGTCGCTGGGTGACCTCGCCGAGTTCAACAACAACCGCCAGTCCGCCTTCGACCTGCGGACGATCGAAGACGACCGCGTGATCGCCGGCCTGTCGATCCACGAGTCGGGCGACGACGACTGGTTCCGCTTCGAGATCCCGGTCGGCGCCGTCGCTACGGCGACGCCCAACGTCGAGATTGACTTCGACCACCGCCTGGGCGACCTCGACCTGGAGCTGTACGCCGCCGGGGGATCGGCGCCGCTGGCCGCTTCGCGGGGCAATGGCGACCGGGAAGAAGTCTCGCTGGCGGGGGCCGGGGGCGGGCTCATGCCGGCGGGCGAGTACTTTGTGCGGGTCTTCGGCTTCGACGGCGCCACCAGCCCCGAGTACAGCCTCGCGATCAGCGGCGTCCGCACCGACATCCTGCCGGACTTCACCGAGCCCAACAACACGCCGGATTCGGCCATGGTGCTCGAAGACTTCGGCCCGCAGAACCACCTGGGCGGGTTGACGCTCACCACCGGCGACGCGGACTACTTCCGGTTCACCGTGCCCGATGGGGTGACGCTCACTGACGCCCACAGCGTGGTGTTCGAGTTTGAGAACCCCACCTACCGCAGCCTGATCTACGACCTCGCGGGCCGAACCGCCGGCGAGCACACCTTGGGGGTCTCTTTGCCGGCCGGCTCGCCGGAAACGCGGTACACGCTGCACCACACGCTGCCGCGCACCGCAGACCAGGCGGTGAACGACTGGACGGTCTTCGTCTACATGACCGCCAGCGACCTGGCGGAGTTTGCCTTCGAAGACGTGAACGAGTTGGAGGAGGCGGCCGCCGCGTTGCCATCAGGGGTGAGCCTGGTTGTGCTGTGGGACCAGAGCCAGATCGGCACGCAGTACGCCACCGGCGGCGGCGCGCAGGCCGCGTGGGGAACCACCGGCCGGGCGGTGATCCGCCCGGACACCAACCCCGACGTGATCGCCACGCCGTTTGAGATCCTGCCGGAGCAGAACACGGGCGACCCCGAGACCGCCCTGGTGGACTTTGTCACCTGGGGCGCCGGCGTGGCGCCGGCGGAGAACTACGGCCTGGGCATGTGGAACCACGGCCAGGGCGTGGAGGGCTTCAACTTCGACAACGCCGACAACGCCCCCGCCGACGCCGCCACCGCCTCCGAGCTGGCGGCTGCGCTCGCAACGCTCGACGCGCAGGGCGTGCAGTTCGATCTGCTGGCGTTCGACTCGTGCAACATGGCGATGCTGGAGCTCACCGACGCCTTCGGCGACTACGCCGAGGTGATCGTCGCGTCGCAGGAGAATATCGCCGGCAGCGGGTTTACCTACGACACGATGTTCACGCCGCTGCTCGGCGCCGAAGCGGGCGCCGCCGACTTGGCAGCGGGCATCGTGGAGAGCTTCGAGGCGCGCTACGCCGGCGACAGCCTGGGCGCCGACACCCTTTCCGCCGTCACCGCTTCACCGTCGGTGCGGCAGTCGTTGGCGGCGTTCGCCTCGTCGGCCCTCAGCAACGCCTCGACCGCCCTGTTCGACGTGCTGCGGGACGCGCGGGACGCGGCGGCGAGCTTTATCGACCACCCCGAGTTCCGCGACCTGGGGCAGTTCGCGTCCTTTGTCTCCACCGCTCCCGGCGTGCCGGCGGCGGTGGCGGGCGCCGCCGTTGCCCTCCGCAACGCCATCGACCAAAGCGTGGTCGCCAAGACCAGCGACGCCCGCGACACGAGTGGCGTCTCCATCTACCTGCCGGCTCACGGCCAGACGCTCCGCCCGGAGTACACTGCCGAGTTCTCGTCGTTCCTGGCGTCAACCAGTTGGCTCAACTTCTTGCAAGAGTTCACCGGCGGCGCGACGCAGCGGCCGAGTTCGCTCGAAGCCGACTGGGCTGAATCAAACGACCACTTCGCCCGCGCCCACAACCTCCGCACACTGCGCGGCGAGGGCAACCGTTTCGCGGGGCTGAGCTTGCACACCCGATCGGACCGCGATTGGTTTCGGTTTGACACCGCAGCAACCGGCGTCTCCGGCGACGCGGTTACCGTTCAACGCGATCGCGCGGCCGGCGCCTGGACACTCGAACTCTATGACGCGAACCGGCAACGCGTGAGCGGCAGGACCTCCTCTGCGGACTCGCTCACGATCTCGCTCGCCCGGCTGCCGAAGGGCGAGTACTGGGCGCGGGTCGCAGGCCCCAGCGAACTGACGCCCCGCTACACACTCGCCGTCGACGCTCCCAGCGGCGCCGCGGCGGGCGATTGGGCCGGCGCCAATCGCTCACCGAAGAAGGCTTTCGAACTCGGTGTTGTGGCGCGTCGGTCAGTCTTCTCTGGCCTAGCTGCCGATGGCGTCGGAGATTGGTTCTCGTTCCAGACCCCACGCAACCAGCAGCCCAACGCGGCAGCGGTGGGGGTGATTGTCATTCGCTCCATAACCGGTGAACCACTCTCGGCAACCCTCGGGTCCGCCGGCGGAGCGGCCACCGCCTACGGCCCCGACACAACGCTCCGGCTCTTCTACGACAGCCAGACCGCGCTGCGCTACGAGCTGAGCGTCGCCGCGGCAGGCGGCGCCACGGACTATGTGCTGGAGTTCGAGCCTTCGCCGACCGGCAACCCCCTGCCGGGCGACTACGACGGCAGCGGCGAGGTAACGGCGAGCGACTACGCGGTCTGGAAGGCGAGCTTTGGCCAGGCGGGCGTGGGCTTGGCGGCCGATGGCAATCAGGACGGGAAGGTCGACGCGGCGGACTTCACGGTGTGGCGAGACAACCTGGGCGCTTCGGCGACCGTGATCAGCGCATTGCAGCAGCCGTCTCCCGCCACCGGCTCATCCGCTGCTTCGGGGCTGTCCTCCCCCGCTTCCGACCCGAGCACCACGCATCGAGTTGAATCGATTCTCGTGACGCATACCAAACGTGTCGCCGAATCCTCCGCGCCCGCAAGTAGCCGTTTCGATGCGGCAATCGCTCCTTCATTGATCGCTCCAGTGTCTCTTGTCCCGGTGAACCTTGTTCCAGCGGACCTCGTGAGCGGCGATCGTTCCGTTGACGCCAAGATCGTCTACGCCAAGAGCCCGGCTACGAACGACCTCCTGCTGTTGGAGCAGAGCCACGATGTCGCATTGACTGAAGTGTCGGTGCCGATCCGCGGCCTGGCGGGGACTGCCGAACGGGACTCCGAGGAGCCGGTGAACGAAGCGACCGACTCGTTCTTCGACACGTTGGGCCGGGCGTCGGACGACTTGCTTACCGAGTTGCTGTAGACCCGCTCGCTCGAGCATTCAAACTAGCGGGGGCTGGGGACCTCCATCCCTTCGTCCTACCACAGGCGTTCGCCCCGCTTGTGATTGACCCGCCCGCTGCGGCGACGAAGCGCCTCGGTGATGCTCAGGCCCACCGCCCCCGAGACGACCCGGCCGGCTTATTTCTGTCTACGTCCCCAGCAACCCAACCGGCCGCGATGCTGTTAACCGAGGCGCCGGCCACCTACCGAGTGCAGTTGTCGATGACAGGGCGCACAGACAACTAGAGGGTTGTCTCTCCGGTGAGGATTTGGCTTGTTCTTGAGTCGGTACTGAGGCCTGCTCTCGAGGTGGTGAGCCGTCGCGAGCAGTCCTCGCCGCTCCTGGCTAGACCCGTCAGACCAAACGACATGCCCATTGGCCTCGATACGCAGAACCAGGAAACCTCGGCTCTTGAGCAATCGCATATCGTGCACCCTTGCGCCGCAGACGCGGCAGAATGGATGCTCCGCTGTGAGCTGCGTGCAGACGCGGTTCCGCCGTCGGGGCTTGCCGTTCTAGTGAGTCGCGTAACGTTCCTCCACTTGTTTCCGGCGTGTGAGCCAACCCGCCGCTGTGCTGTTGCGCCTCGGGCACAAGCGAAACGCGTTGCTGCAATCTGAGATGCCAACCAGCACCCGCGCACGGCTGGCCAACCCGTGACTCCACCTGAGCTGTCCCATGCGTTGGAGGTAGGTCGCGATTGCCTCTGGTTCGTGGGTCATCCGAAGCCAGAAGAGCATCAGCAGAGCGTCAAGCGCGGCCGGTGAGCGGAACGGCGGGGCGCCGACGATTGCAAGGCACAACAGGGCGACGGTATTGGAGGCAATTAACTCCCTGACCCGGGCCACTCGATGGCCGTATTGGGCTACCAGGTGCGCGTGAACGAAGACGTCGACCACCGCCGGGACGCTCCTCAACAACCAAGCGGTTCCGACCAGACTAAAGACTAACCGGCTCACGAACAGCAAAAGGAAGACACGGGGAAGGCGTGGCCTTCCCCTCTCAGATCAATCGGCGAGCGATGGAGCAAGCCAAGCAGATCTGGAACCGATCCAAAGCCGAGGCGTCGAAGCGGTTGCTGACGCTGCAGCGGGTCGTGAAGCGAATGGGCAGGGCCAGGCGGGATGGGCTGCTCTCGCACCCCGAGTTGTACGAGGGCCACCTCGCCAAAGACATCGTGTCGATCCCCGGCGCCGCCGCGATGGTGGGCGTCGTTGAGTACGTCATCGAGGAGTGCCGCCCGTGGCGCCCCTACGACGTCCACAACGACGACGAACGGGGGGATTCTCTCTTGGGCGAGTACCAAGGGCAGCGCTGGGTCAAATCCTTGCCCCCGTCGCATGCGCCAGCGCTCGCGGCCGTCGAGGGCTGGCGCGGGCTGTGCGCGCCGGACGCGGACTACCCGACGCCCGGGACGCCTTACCGAAGCCTGTCGAGGACGCTCGCCCGCCTCCCGACCGGGCTGCCCTCGTCCCTGGTCGCCGGGCTGAGGTCGGTGCGTCTGGAGCGGCCGCTGACGAGCAGGCTCTCGATCGCCGCCGTTTCGGCGATGGCCGACCCCGATGTCCTGGAGGGCTGCGCCTCGGTTGGACAAGGCCAGCGGGCCGCCGTCGGCAAGCTTATGCACGCGACGGATGAGCAGCCGGCCGACCTGGTCGCCGGCGTGGCGCCGCTCGTCGTCCACCCGCTCTCCGCCCGCCGGGCGCTCGACCTGAAGCACGCTCTCGGCGTCGTTGCCGCTGCCGCGATCGACCATTGCGGACCACTCAGAACCCTTGTTCGCAAGAGCGGGTTCCGAGGCCCGGAGCCAAGCCCACCGGTTCCGCCGCGCTGCTATCCCGGCGTCCGTCTGCTTCGCACGGCGACGGAGATCGTCGAGGAAGGCCGAGAGATGCGTCACTGCTCCGCTTCGTACATGCAGCTGATTCTCAGCGGCCAAACACATATCCTGTCGGTCTCCTACAAGGGGCGGCGGGCGACGGTCGAGGTCAACGCGGAAGGTCGTTTGGTCCAAGCACGAGGCCCTGCAAACTCCAGAAAAGCGGGTTCGCGTCGGGGCGAAGGAATTGGCGCCGCCTGGGCCGAGCGGCTGCGTGCGAGTCGCACACGCAGGGCTTGTTGAGAGGGGCGATCCCCCAATAGAGCCCCGATCGTTGCAAACAGTCTTCGAACGCGTTGCAATGAAAGTCCCAACAAGCCACCGACGAGTCGGCAGACCGGTTGAGCCGTTTCCTGCGCGAGGAATCGGCGAAGGGCTACGGGGTCGGAGGATCCACTTCGAGAGAGACGCCAACTCCTTGGCTCTGCACGAGGCGCCGCGACTTGCGAGTCACTCGGCAGGGACTCGGCGGAAACAACGCGACCAACGTGGGCGCCCCGGGGCCGAGGCCTGCCGGTCTTCATCCCGCCTCTGTCCTCATGAGTCAGCACTCGAAGTCTTGGGACGCAGGAGTGAGCAGTTTCTCTGGGCCGGCAGGCACAGTCGGGATCTCTTCTCGCGCCTCATCTCCCAAACGGATCGCTCGCCTCTCAACCATTCGGGCCCGTGATTCGCCGTGAGATCGCACTTGCGAACTAGGGAGCAAGACCAATGCTGGACGGCGGGCGTCCGGCCTCCATCGGAGCCTTCCTGCGAAATAATCCAAGCGAACCACACGGCCACGCAACGCGCCGCTCGCCGAGAGCTTGGCTCGATCGGCGTCCCCGAGAGGTTCGAGGCTAGGGGCGCCATCAATCCTTCGCGGTCTCGGGCCGGAGGGCCAGCGACGCGAGTGCCACACGACCGCCAAACCGTGTCAGAAACGTGTCACGCGGCGAGAACGCGCCGGGATGCAATCGACGTAAGTCGTTCCCAGAGAAGGGGTGGCTGAGGGGATTCGAACCCCCGGCCTCCGGAATCACAATCCGAAGATTCGATGCCGCATTCGTGTTGGACTTGTTGGACAATCGCGTTGAATCGTCGGGGGATTCCACGATCCGCGACTGTTCGTCGTTGGGTTGGGATCGCACCCAAATGGGCTTCGCGTGGCCCCATCTGTGTCAGATTTGCGTCAGGAATCGTGCTTGTCGGACGATGAGGGCGAGCGTTCCCCTTGGCCGTTCACGCTCGGCGGCAGCAAGGGATACCGCACCGAGTGGATCGACGAGCACCTGCTCGGGCCGGGTACCCGGCCGTTGCCGGGTTCATCTGTACTCCGAGAGGCGGGGCCAACGCCCGGGCACTCTCACGGAACCCGTCGCCCCCACGATCCTCGGCTGCCTTGACGAAGGCTCGTTAGAGGTAGCTCTCATAACCTCGAGGTCGTCAAGCGCCGCCGCACTACGCACTCTCAGCAAAGCCATAGCACGCCCTCGAACTGCTCGATCTTGAATCGGCTCCGGGCAGAGCATCAGTCGGTTGAACAAGCCTCGCTCGATGGCAAGCAATCGTACCAGCACCTCTTAAGAAGCGTCGTCGTCACGACCGCCAAGGCTGCGGCTATCGCCGCGGCCCCGTATCGGTGCAAGACTAGGAAGACCGGCGCTGCGCACAACGAGAGTTGCCAAACGATGCCCACCCCGCAGTTGAACATATCGCGGGCGAAGCTGTCGTTCGGAATAAAGCCGTCCGCGCTGCTTACAACTCGTTCTCTTACGGGACCCCAATACCCCCACGGGCGAACTAGTCGATAAAAGCGGTCGAGCACCGCGGGGTCGTCTGCCGGCGTCAACAAGCTGACGACAACCGACACCAAGCCGCTGGCTGCGACGAGTGTCGGCGCAACGACAAAGAAGCTCTGGTCATGCAACCACAACGCAAGTAGCACGCCACTCGTCATCCCCGCCATGTAGCCGGGCGCGTTGAGTCGCCACCACACCCATTTCAAGACGTTGGGCGCCGCGTACCCACCGAACAGCGCGCCGGCGATCCACTGCATGGAGTCGTTGATGGTGCTCGCCTTGAACCCGATCCAGATCCCGGCGACGACAATCAGTGCGCACGACGCGTAGCTGACTACGGCAAGCTCAACAGGTCGGGCGCCTGGATTGACGTATCGGCGGTACAAGTCGTTGGTCATGTACGCCGCCCCGGCGTTCAAGTTCGAGTCGAAGGTGCTCATGAACGCGGCGAACAAACCGGCGAGGAGCAGGCCCGAAAGCCCGACGGGGATGAACTCGGCAATGACCCACGGGAGCACCTGCTCAAAGTCTGCGTCGGCGCCCTGCGCCTGAATCGCGTCGGAGTAATAGACCAACGCCAAGACCGAAATGCCGGTGATCAACAGGTAGCGGGGGAGGAAGAGAACCGGTGAGACAATCGCACTCATCAGCGAAGCCTCGCGCTCATTCCTCGCGGCCAACACGCGTTGCATGTCGTAGCCGGGCGTCGGGCCTGCGACGCTCTTGAGCACGCCGTTGGCGAAGGCCATGAGCACGAAGGGAGCGAAGCTCGCATAGATGTCGTTCGCGACCACGGTGTTCAAGTGGTCGATCTTGCCCGTCCAGTCAAGGTCGAGCCGCCAGCCGAAGCCGATATCACCCCAGCCCGCTGGCGTGGCCGAAGCAATCGACTCCGCGGTTGTTCGGCTCATGGCGATCAGGCCGACGGCGACCGAAGCAACGGTGAGCAACGCGAACTGAATGACATCGGTCAGCACAACGCTGTGCATGCCGCCCAGCATGACGTACACCGTCGTGATCAGCATCAGCGTCAGCGCGTACGTGTTCGCCGAGTAATCCCACGGCAAGATCAGCTCGGCGAACTTTCCGACACCGAGGAACGCGTAGGCGATGAAGGCGACGACGGCGACCAGGGCGAACGCGACGACCCCCAGGTGAGCCAGCTCCAATCCAATCCCTTTACCGAATCGCGTGCGCAACAGGTCCGCCCCGGTCACGGCGCCCGTTCGTCGGATGAACGCGGCGAGGAAAACCATCATCACCACCTGGTTGAACGTGGGCCAAAGCCACGGGATCCACAGGCTCTTGACGCCGTAGACGAGCATCCACGCCACCATGACCATGGTGCCCGTTGCGTCAAACATGCCGGATGCGTTGGAGACGCCCAGCGCGTACCACGGGATCTTTCGCCCCCCCAAGAAGTAGCTGTCGAAGTCCTTCGAGGCCCTTCTCGACAGCAAGGCCCCGGCTACCAGCGTGGCGATCAAGTAGACCACCAAGATCGCCGCGTCGACGGGGTGAAGTTTGTTCATAGCCAACGGCGACGGGCTGCTGCCGTCGGCTAGTAGACGAGAGAGTCCGACTTGATCGACTCGATGAGTTGCCCCGTGTCGGCGAAGGCCAGGCAGGTCGAGGTGTCGGCGGCGCCGTAGTAAACCGCAAGCCGACCACTCGCTTCATCGTGCAAAGCGGCGCACGGGAACACGACGTTGTTAACGTGGCCGCCACGCTCGTAATCCATCTCTGGCGTGAGCAGCAGGTCACGCTTGCGGTAGAGCACCTTGGTCGGATCATTCAGGTCGAGAAGCGCGCCGCCCATCGAGTACTCAAAACCGTTGCAGGTGTCCATCACCCCGTGATAGAGAATCAGCCAGCCGTCCGGCGTCTTGATCGGGTTGGGGCCGGCGCCGATCTTCGTGACCTGCCACCAGATCCCGTGCTCGAGACCTCCGCTGCGCATCAAGAGCCGATGCCCGCCCCAATGCTCGAGGTCGGGGCTGCGGCTGATGTGGATGTCGCCAAACGGGGTATGCCCCAGATCGCTCGGGCGGCTGAGCATCCAGTAGAAGCCGCCGATCTTCTCCGGGAACAGCACGCCGTTGCGGTTCGAAGGCAAGAACGCGTTTTCAAGGCGGTGAAACTGCTTGAAGTCGGTCGTCTTCGCCATCCCGATTGTGGGGCCCGCGTCTCCCGCGCACCACGTGATGTAGAACTCGCCGTCGACTTCGCACACGCGTGGATCGTAGGCGTACTCCTGGTCCGGCCGCGCCGTTACGTCCGTGGCGAACGTGATCGGCTCGGTCTCAATTTGCCACGACAAGCCGTCGGTGCTTGAACCGAAGTGCAGCCTTGGGAACCGAGTCTTCTTCTCGACGCGGAATACTCCGACGAACCTACCCTCGAACGGCACGATCGCCGAGTTGAACACTCCGAGGAAGCCCGGATATTCCGAGGGTTTGATGACGGGGTTGGCGTCGTATCGCCATACAACATCGCAACACCGCGGCGGCCGAGCCTGCCAGGGCACACTGGCGCCGCCGTGAGTCGTCGTGGCAACCGAAATCGGCCCTTCTTGTTGGCCGTTGGTGGCAGGCGGCGCGGACATAGCGATTGCTTTCTCGTAGGGCTCAGAGACCCGTCTCAAGGTCAGCGTGTGATCTACAACAGGGCACCACTGCCATGGACGCCACGGCGCGACGCCCGCTTCAGGTCGCGGAAGGAAGCCCCACACGATAATCGAGTTGGCGCTTGCGCTGTCTCAAAGTCGGATCGAAGCTCGGGACTCAACCTGCTCCAGCTATCCTTCATCTAAAGTACGTCAGATAGTCCAATTCTACCAGACACTGTCTCAAAAGGCGCCTGGCAGGCCGGTTCGGAGCGAAACCGAGCCGCCAGACCCACGCGTCTCGGGGCATCGCCGCTCGGCGCCGACCGCGGCCACTGCACGTTTTCACTACGGGGCAGCCCCCCAGGCCTGGCGGCGAGGGCATCTCTTTGGACCGCACCGGCCTTGACCTAGACTAGCGCCGTTGTCGGCTGCAAGTGGCGCCGACGAAAGGAAAATCCATCCCAACGAAACGCGAGCCCGGCGGCGTCGAGGCGCCAGCGGGTGCGGGAGGCTACTGCGTCGATGGCGAATGCCAAGAAGAAGCTGCCGCGGCTCAAGGACGTTGCCGCCGCGGCGAAAGTCTCGCCAGCAGCCGCTTCACGCATCCTCAGCGGCGACGATTCGGAGTTTGCCGAGGCGACCTGCCAGCGCGTGATCGAAACGGCCCGCAAGCTGGGCTGGCGGAGAAACCTGCTGGTTAAGAGCATCCAGCAGGGCGCCACGAAGACAATCGGCGTGATGATCCCGCCGCACGACTCGTTTTGGGTCGGCGTGATCGCAGGGATTCACCTTTGCTTGACCCGAGAAGACTACCTGCCCATCACGGTATGGATTGGGGATGGCCGAGAGACCCCCGACTTTGGGAAAGACGCGGCCGACGGGGTCGAGCAGATCAATCGTCTCCTCGATCGCCGAGTCGACGGCTTGATCCTCTGGCCCGGTTTCGCGGCGGCGTTCTATCAGCACTACCGGGAACTCGTCGAGAAACGTATCCCGGTCGTGGTGATCGACCACGAACGATCCGACGAAGACTTGGCCGACTCGATCGAAACCGACGAGTCGCTGGGAGCGAGCATTGCCGCCGACCACCTCCTCGGGCTAGGGCACCGGCGTATCGCGTGTTTCTCCGCCCGTGAAACGACTTGGCAGGCGTGGGCGGTGCGGCGACGCACGCTTTTTGAGAAGGCCGTCAAGGAGAAGGCTTCGCTGGAAGTCACCAGCTGGACCACCAATGCCGAGGGGACCGATGGCCCCGAGGTCGCTAGCGAGATCATCCGCAGCCGGCCGACGGCTGTCTTCGCCGTCACCGACCACCAAGCGCGGCTGCTGTACCGCGCCGCGGCACAAGAGGGCGTCCGAGTACCAGACGACCTCTCGGTCTTGGGCTACGCCGACCTCGACTTCGCGTCCGAATTATCCCCCGGGTTAACGACGATCCGGCAGCAGCCCGACAAGATCGGGATGGCGGCGGCCGAGTCGATCCTCGGCCGCCTAAAGCGGGGCGCGGCAACCGAGCAGTCGCAAGTGCAACGGATCCCGGTAGAGCTTGTCGTGCGAGAATCAACCAGCGAACCGCCTGCAGCTCGCGGGTAATTGACGATCCCCGGAGATCGTCGGGCGTCTCCCTAGTCGTTCGCATCGTGGCTGCAGTCCTGGAGTTGCTCTGCCGTGGCGTGAAGAATTTGCGAGAGAACTGCGGGCAAAATCTTGACAGGGCTCGAAACGATGGTTAAGGTTCGCGAAGTTATGGACTGTCGGGAAGCTTCTAAACTACTTTAGAAGCGTCGGCTCGGAGAGCCGATGACAGGGCGTCGGCCAAGTTTCAGTGGCCCGGCAACCACCCGTTAGTACCGCTTTCGCATCGGCATGGCACTTGGTGCTTGCCCTGCTTAGGCCGGTCGGCGGTGCCGGGCAAAACCAAAGTGGGGCACCACGGCGAACCAATAGCGTTGGTGACTTGGCCCTGGCCGGTCTCCGCGCCGCGGTCCGTAAGGGTTGTGGCAGCCGAGTTCAACGACCTGCGAGCTTGTCAAAGGTCGAGAATCGGGGCCGCGTCCACTCCCGTAGGGAAGGACTTCTTCATGCGAAAGTTAACGCGAGTTAACGTGCCGGGAAGTGGCGCCGTCGGCAGGAGCTCAGGCTTCACCCTCGTCGAGCTCTTGGTCGTGATTGCGATCATCGGCATCCTCATCGCTCTGCTGCTGCCTGCCGTCCAATCGGCGCGAGAGGCGGCGCGACGCTCGCAGTGCAAGGTCAACCTCAAGAACCTCGGCCTTGCGTTCGTGAACCATCACGATATTCATGGCTCGCTGCCGTCCGGCGGGTGGAACGGGGCCTTCACGGGAGATCCGAATCTGGGCTTCGGGCGAACGCAGCCCGGCGGGTGGATCTACAGCTGCCTGCCGTTCATCGAGCAGCAAGCACTGTTTGACTTGGGCTCTGGACTCGAACTGGGCACGCCCGAACACGCCGCGGCCGCGGTCCAGCGTGACGAAACCCCCTTGCCAGTGCTCACTTGCCCCTCGAGACGCGCCCCTGGCGTGGTGCCAAACAGCCAGTTCAAGTACCCCGCCAACGGTGGGCAAAATCAGGTGCAGGGGCGGAGTGACTACGCCGGGAGCGTTGGGGATGTACGGAACTTTGAGAGCCTCTGCGGCACCGGCCCTTCTGATATCTTCCCGTCCGGCAACTGGCAGGAGCTCTACCGGAACGGGAGCGTCCGACGAACGCTCAACAGCACCTTCCGCCAAATCTACGCCCGTGCCCTGACAAGTCTCGACCAGCGGACAATCACCGGAACCTGCTTCTGCGGATCCGAGGTCGACTACGGCGATATCACAGACGGCACAAGCAACACCTACGCCGCCGGTGAACGCTACATTGCTCCCGGCAGTTTCGAGGGCGGGGCGTCGATATCAAACGACTGGTCGATGTATGCGGGCATGCAGGACGATACAGGACGCTCGGCCTTCGTCCTGTTGGATCCTGTTACCCTCCAGCCCACACGAGTCGAGCAGTTTCCACCACAGAGAATCCTCTCCGACAATGATGACGTTGCTGACGGCGAAGCCCGCTACAATTTCGGCTCCGCTCATGCCGGCGGGGCACATATGGTATTTTGCGACGGTTCGGTTAGATTGGTAGAATTCGAGATCGATCCGGTTGTGCACGCCTTCCAAGCCAACCGGCAGGACGGGCAGGTAATCCCAAGCAACTAGAGAGCCAGAAGCAAGCGGCGGTTCAGACAAGACGGCGACACAAGGTATCGGTTCGACTTAGTGAAGCAATAAAGCCGACGACTAGAAGGTGCTACTGTGCTCGAATGGCTCAGGCGTGATTGCGCCACCTCATCGATTCTCATCCTGATCGCGGTCATCTTGGCCGGGCCCTCCACAGCCTCTGCCCAATACGCCAAGTTCCGCCTGTACGACTTCGAAGACGGAACGCCCGGGGCGACGGCGAACTCAACGGCCGACGTTCTTGTTGACCCCTTCATTGCGGGCACGGTCACACAGACCATCACGAGCGCCAACGGACTGACCACCGTCACGGGCGTCGTCGATGTCTCTGAGATTGCCCCGATCTTGGGGCTCTCCGCGAAGGTCGGGGTCCGCAACGGCGACTTGCTGAGCGCGATCCAAAACACGCGTGCTCAAGTGGCGCCACCGCTCACTCTGGCGGGCGGCTCGCCAAACTTCATCGACATTTCCCCGGGCTCCGGCCTGGAGAACACCAGGGCAATCAACCTAACCGGGACCACCGCTCTGGAGTTCAACGCGGGCGACGTGCTTCAGTCGGTAGGTCACCAAAACTACGACGTCAACCAAGACTTCGGCTTCGTCGCCTTCAACGGCAGCAACGTCTTTCGCGGGTTCACGTTTCTCACCCAGGCGTGGGTGCGGCCCGATTCTGCCTCAGACGGAACTCGGCAAATCGTCTTCAACATGGGCGACGAGACCGGCGGGGTCGGGATCTCCGCCAGTGGGTTCTGGGAGGCGTTGGCCCTGGGCCCAGCGGGTGACCCCCAGGGCTCGGGATCGATCACGTCCAATGTGGAAGTCGAGTTCGACGAGTGGGCGCACGTCGCCATCCTTAGGGCGGCGAACACTTCTCTGCTCTACATCAACGGTTCGCTCGCCGCGTCGCAGCCACCCACCGGGGTCGGCTTCTTCAACAACTACGGTGAGTTCGTCACGATCGGCACCGACGACCAGGACATCTTCGGCAGCGACGCGAACTTCGACGGTTTGATTGACAACTTCAACATCGCCGGCCCCGCCAACGGCGCCGGGTTTTCACAATTCGACGATATCGACTTCTTCAGCGACACCGGCGTTGAGGCCCCGCCAACGGTCGCCGGCGACGTGAACGGCGACGACGTTGTTGACCGCGACGACTACCTGATCTGGTCCGCCAACGCCGGCTTTAACAACGACCTGAACATCGGAGACCTCGGGACGCGGGTCCTCGGCGACGTCGATCAAAACGGCGCCATCGACTTCTTTGACTTCCGCATCATCCAACGCGAAGCAACCGCGGCCGGCAACAACCTCTTCGTTGTCCCCGAGCCCGCCACCGCATCGGTGCTGATGATCCTCGGGGCAGCCGCGGCCCTTCGGCGCCGGCGGCGCCAAGACTCCTGCGAGACTAGCAGAACGACGGTTCCGCCGCGTTCTGTGCCCGGCGTCCGCGTCCTGATCGCAGCAGTTGCCGCTCTCATCGCGACGGCGCACCCAGCAGCCGCAGACGTTGTTGTTGCCGAAGACTTTTTCTACCCCGGCCAGCCGACGCTGATCATCGACAACCTCGGCGGCTTTGGCGGCAACACGTCGTTCGCAGGCGGGCAGGACGGTCCGGGGGGCCAATGGGAAACGCGGTGGACTTCTGGCGGCTCGTCGACCATCTCGACCGACACGGACAACACACGGGCGGGAATCCGAGACAACCCCTTCACCGGCGTTTCCAACATGCTCTCGGCCTTTTCCGGGCTCGGTCGAGACTACACCCTGGACGGGGACATCGAAGCCGAGCAGACGCTCTACTTTGCGGCAAGTTTCGCGGTCGACCTTGTCAATCGCGACCCGTTCGGCGCCGCCAACTCTCACTTCGGAATTGTGAGCCCCGGAACCGGCGCCGCTCTGGTGCAGACGCCATTGATTTCGATCGGCGTTACAGGGCCTCAGGGTGATGCTGACACGGTGGCCGGCGGAGGGACCTCGACCTTCTTCGCCCAGCTTGGTGGCCAAACGGCGACAGGTGACGTCGCGTCCGACGCCAACGACTTCATCAACGACGGCGGTTTCCATCGGGTTGTGGGCCGTCTCGAAGTGAACGCCAACGGCGCCAACGAGGTGCTGACGGCTTGGATCGATCCTGTGGGTGTCGAGACCAGCGCCGGTAGCACAATCGTCACCGAGGCCGACATCCTCACCGGCTGGGACGACGCATCCGTGGGATTGTTCGCCACACTGATGACGATCGATACGGCGGTGACGCCAACCTTCCTCCAGCGAGAGCACTACTTCGACGACGTGGCGATCGGCACCACATTCGAATCGGTCCAAAGCGTTGCCGTGCCACGCCTTACGCTGGAGGTCAATCAAACCTCTGGCAACGTCAAACTGGTGAACAACACTTCGCAGGACGTCGACCTCTCGTTCTATCAGATCACCTCCGAGAGTGGCTCGCTCGACCCGACCGGCTGGAACAGCCTTGACGATCAAGGCGTCGATGAGGGGGTCGTCGGCGACTACAATGGAGACGGCAGCGTGACGGCAGCCGACTACACGGTCTTCCGTGACACCTTGGGATCAACGGTTGATCTGAGGGCAGACGGGGACAACGACGGCGAGGTCGACATCGACGACTACACGCTGTGGGCCGACAACTTCGGTCAAGCCGGAGGCGGTGGCGAGGCTTGGCTCGAGAACTCCGCGGAGACCACGAGTTTGATCGAGTCGAACTTCGCCAACACCTCGGTGCTCCCGGCCGGCGGATCTTACGATCTGGGAGAAGCTTTCGCCGGCGGAACCCTGGACCTTGTGGCGCGATACGGAACAAGCAACAGCTTCTCCGGCCTGCTGAATGTCGCAACGGTTGTTGACGTAACGCCAGGAGCAGCGGCGATCCCCGAGCCGCACGCCGCGGCGATTGGCGCCGTGCTTCTCGTACTTGGAGGGCAGATCCGCAAGAAACACTAGCGTGACCGAGCGTTTCTCATCTGAACGCCGCGACGGCGCGGGGCCCACCTCGTTGGCGGGCTTGTGAGTAGCGGTGAGGAATCGGTTCACGACTCGGGATTACGATTGTTTTACCGGCTAGTTGCCGGCTGTTTAACGTTGAACCCTGAATGTCTGTTTTCTTCAACTTGGTGGGTACAGTCTCATGAAAAGACATTGGTTTGTTTGCTTCACCGGCGTCCTCGCCGGCGCGTTTGCGGTGACGCACAGTAGTCACGCAGCCCTGATGAACACAAACGATGGCATCGTGGCGGCCATCGCTTTGTCCGAAACGGTAGCCGGCGGTGACTCGCAGTCTCAGCTCAGCTTCCCCGGGGGCGAAAACCCCACCTTGGCCTTTGACGGCACCACGTCGACCAAGTTCTTGAGCTTCGCGGGCGCCACAGACGATGGCGACGCGACCGACACCGGCATACTCCTTCTGTTCCCACGGCCGGTCACGATCCAAGAGATCCGGTTTGGATTTGCGAACGACGGCCCCGAGCGTGATGCGGGTGCCTTTACGCTAGAAGGCTCAAACACCGTCAGCCTTGCGTCCTTCATGACCACGGGCGAGGTGATTCCGGGAGTCATCGGGGCCGCCCCCGAACTGATCAGCGACGCCAGCGAGTGGACGGCGATCGTCGGCGGTTCTGCGGGCCCCGCCGGTCGAACCGGCATGGCCGAGATCACCGACACGTTCTTCGACGCGATCAACTCGCGGTTGGCGTTTACCGACGAGGCGCCGTTTAACCGCTCGGCAACCGCGTTCACCAACACCACCGCCTACTCGGCCTACCGTCTGCTCTTCCCAGAGCTACGCCTACCGGGCAACGGTATCTTCCAGGTTGGTGAGATTGAGCTGCTCGCTCCGGATGCGGTCCCCGAGCCGGCCTCGGCCGCGCTTCTAGCGGGCGCCGTAGCGGGCTTCGGCGCTGTGTCGCGTCGACGCAAGGCCGCCTGACCTGCCATCCGAGAAGTTTCGTATCGGAAAAAACAAACCCTCTTGAGTTACACGGTAGCTCAAGAGGGTTTTCTTCTGTCCCAACGCTCAGGCATCGCCGGGAACTCGTGCGGCGCCGATCTGCGCGATAAGCCCGCCAACCTCCGCGCCGTTGCAACTCCCTGAATCCAACGCGATCGCATGCTTAGACCCTTGGTGATCGGCAGTGGAATGCTCTTATCCCTGGCCGTTTTCGCCGGCTTCGATACGCAACCGGCTTGGGGTCAGAACGGCATTGTGGTGCCGAGCCTTCTCGGCGGCGACTTGACGAACCCCGAGGACGACTTCTTTGCAAACGCCAGTCTTTTCTCCGGAGGGAGTTCGCCACCCGGGGAAGACAGTACAAGGATCATCGATAACAGCACGGGGACGAAATGGCTTTCGTTTAGCCCCGACGGAACGTTTTTGCAGATCCGCTTGAACGATGGCGCCTCGTCGCTGCA